>JACRFZ010000091.1 GCA_016212515.1 Candidatus Melainabacteria bacterium | reverse complement strand
TTGTCGCGAAGACTTTTGAAAGTCGCTGAACCAGGCGACAAAATGACCAAGATCTCGTCGATAGGCCTGGTAGGTATTATCGGACAGGGCTCGTTCACCCCTGACGTGCACCATATAAGGTGCCATGAGAGAGGCCAGCGTAGAGTTGTCGCCAGGCGCGCAAACTTTGCCGGAGCCGGAAGTGGATTCGGAGTTGACCGAGGTCAACCCTGTACTGGTATTCAATTGCCGATGCATGTGTATATATTACACATATCGCCGTTGATGACAATAGATTTTCAAGAAACCAGAGTGAGATTCTTTCGATATTGTCCGTGGTGGCAGATAATATTCTTGTCTCGCTTGTCTTGACCTACGTACGGACCAGAGCTAGAGACCTGGTACAGGGTGGGCACTGGCTGCTTGTTTGTTGGGTAAGAAGCGGAATGTTTTTTCGATTGATTTGGCCACAAGTTTGGCATCTTGAGCAGGTGCCTGCACCTTGAAAGCAAAGGCACGCGGCTTGTCGGAGGCGATGTCTCCCAAAATGGGCAGGGAGGGCAGGTTCTCAAGGGCACCAAAGGTGACCTTGCTGAGAAGTCCGGAGACCGTAATATTGCGACTGAGTCGTCCGATTGTGCCGCCCAGAAACGACTCTGTAACCCGCGGTAGCGTGCCTGATATTTCCAGATGTATTGTCTGCTCTGAAAGGTCGGCGGCGCCGGCACCCCAGAGTCTCAGGTCGTCGCCGGAGAAGCGCAGTTCTTTGATGGCCAGCGCCCCTTTGAAGATCTGAAAACGGCTGGTAAGTTCATTGAATTCACCGGATCGCGCCGGCGCTACCGACTGCAAAAGGTTGTTGATGTTGAAGCCCAGAATACCCTGTGAGAGCAAGTTGGCCTGGGTAAGTTTGGTTTGCAATTGACCGAATCTGGCCACGATTCCCTTCTGGATTACGATATTGCCCGTACCCTCCATATTTGACACCATCTGCTTGTCGGTAGTGCCATGTGTGGTGATATGCAATTCGCCGTCGAGGGCTCCGGTTAGTTCGTCCGGTGCGTCGAAAAGCCTGTCTACAATCTCTTCCATGTGAATCTGGGAGAGATAAATGTTGACCCCTAGTCCATTTTTCTCCGTGTCGAAGTGACCATCCATTTTTATGTGACCGCCGGCAGTTCTGGCGGTAATGTCTTTGAGAAGAAATTTAGGCGGAGCCGGTAAATCACCAGTGGTAGGTTCGCTGACTTGAATTTCGATCAGACCACCGATGTCTTGTACACGCAGTTTCCGAAAGCGCATTCTGTCTATATCGAGCCTGGCTACGGAAATAGAATAGGGGTCATGTTTGCTGGCATTGAGGTTGTCCGTAGAGATACTGCCGTTCAAGTCGTAGAGTTGAAAGTCTTTGTTACTGACTCTGTCGAGGGAGATCTTTCCTGTGAGCTTGGGATGCTTGATGGGGCCTTCCATGGATATGAAACCATCTACGGTGCCCTGCATGTTCTTCGTATCTAAATTGTTGTCGATCAGACCCACGAGGGTCTTGGCCGGCACCGGATTAGGAGAGAGTATGCTCAAGCTGACGGTGTCATCCACAAAAGACCACTGACCTTGAGCCTTGAGGGCCGCTTCTCCCAGGAGCAGGTTGGTGTTGTGCAGATTCAGACCGGCCTTGTCAATAGTGAGGGAGCCGTCCAGGTTTAGCTCTTCATCCCGGGGTTGGTTAATGATGAAGTAGGGCGATGAAATTTTTAGACGGCTATCTGCCGCCGCATGGGAGTTGAAGACCATCTGGTTCTTGTCCGTGTTGCCCTGAATTTGCGCTCTTACCACCAGGGGACCCTGGGAGAAAATTTCCAACTTGCCCTTGGAAAAGTTTTTGGTCAGTCTTGGCACCAGATCGAGCAGTTCATTGGGCGCAAAGGTTGATTTAAATTCGGTCTTCCAGCTAGGTTTCTTCGACTTGTAGTCTTTGACGCTGCCGTTCAATTGGAATTCCGAAGAACGCAAACTGCCGGACAGATCTTGAATCAACAGCTCATCGCCGGAAGCGGCAATGATGCCGGCGATGCGCTCCAGTGGCAACTCCAGCGACCCTTTCTCGCCTACCAGCGCCCCCACGGAGTAGCATCCGATTACCCCTTCTATGTTGAGGTCATTGCGAGGACGCGGCTCAACCACCAGGTCGCCGTATATTCGTCCGTGCAGGTTACTGATCTTGTAGGTTTTGAGGAAGTCTTTGTACTGCTGCCGCAGTGGTTTCGGCAGCACCGGAGAGGTGAGGTAGTAGTCGATATCGGCTATGTCTATGCCGTCGGATTTGACGTGGAAGTTTTTTAAGTTGGCGACACCGGAAAGTTCTTCGATGACCAGTGATGTGGTTAGTTTCATGCCGCGTGAAACGATATCCACGTCGGAAAGCGAGATTTTGTCTCCGGCGAAGACTATGGAGCCTGATACTGCTTTCAAGGAGCGGCTCAAGCCGGGCGGCCTGTACTCTATGTCTTCGGGGCTGGCACTCAGGAAAATGGAGGGTTTTCTGGGCGTACCGGCAACTTTTATGGATAGCTCTTTTACCCTTCCCGTCAGGTGTCCTTCGGTGATGGCCGGGAAGTCGAAGCCAAAGAGGGTCATGACCCGGCCCAGGTTATTGAACTCCACATTGTTGCCGTAAAACGCCACATCCACATTGGGGCTCTTGCTGAGGGCTTGCTTGACCGAACCGGTGAGCGAAAAACGTCCCGAGGAGCCCAGCTTTCCTTCAACATCGGTAAGTTTAAGATTGCCGTCTTTCAGTTCAAATTTGCCTTGAATGTTGTCAGTGGTGATGGTTTTGTCTCTAGTGCTGAAGGAGCCGGCCTTGAGGGCGGATAAAAGGTTCAAGGTCAAGCCGCGTTTGTTTTTCTTGAAGGTGCCTGATGCTTTCAGTACCCCTTCTACCAAAAGGTCACGCGGATGGGTATTATCCAAATGCTCACGCATCAATTTGACTGTTTCCGGATCTTCCAGAGCTTTGTTCCAGATTTTCCTGAGAGACACCTGATCGAGGTCGAATTTGATGTCGACTTCATCACGCAACAGGTCTACTTCCCCTTCCACCTTAATGAGTGAGTCCGGAACTGCAATCTGCCCCTGGTGTATTTTTAACTTTCGTCCAGGGTTGGCTTCAAAGTGTCCTTTGATCCTTGAGTCTTCCGTGATGCCTGACATCGCCATGTAGGGAGCCAACTCCGGCGCTATTTCCTGCACAATTTTGGCAATGGGTAGTCCTTCCATTTCCATTTTCGTCAAGAGCTTTGCCTGGTCTGCCATGCCCGTGACATTGATTTGGAAGAAGGCTTTGCCGGACATTTTCGTGCTCAGGGCTTTGAGGGAATTGTTCTCTTTGTCATCCTTGAGTTGACTGAGATCGACAGCGCCTTTGATGACGGAGAGGTCGTTGATGCGGCTTTGCAGGTCTAGTTTGTATGAAGGCTTGGTTCCCTGCCAGTTACTGAGGGCACCTCTGGTGCTGAGAGCGATTCCGCCTACTTTAAAATTGAAATCCTGCCAGCTTATCTCCTTATCGTTTAGCTTGAAGCTGCCATCGGTTTCCACCATGCCGGCTTTAACTTTGCCCATGTTGACTTCCTGCACAACCAGGTTCTTGATGTCCGTGGTCAAAGTCGACTCGAAGCCCCGGGCCAGGTCTCCGTTCAGATCCATCTTGAAACCAATGAGACCATCCACCTGTGGTGGTTTCTGACTGGTCTTGCCGTTTTTTGTGAAGGTCTGTCCTGAAAGCAGTGCTTTCTTTTCCTTATCATCCAGGACAATGGCCAGCAAGCGCTTCAAATCCACCGCATGTACGTCTCTGGCGCTTATATTGAGATTGACTCTGGTTTTGAGAAAGTCTTTCTCCTGTCCGAAGGTGAAGCCTTCAATACGCACAACATCGGCGGAGCGATTCTTATTTGAATTCGGTAAGGCCAAAGACAGATAAACTGGGAGTTTCTTGCCGTTAGTGGGCCAGTTGAATTTGAGATTGACATCGGAGAGGGTGAAGGGAGCTTTATTGGTAGCTTCTTTGGTGGCGTCGATTACATGCACCTTGCCGTTATCAACCTGGACAAAGTGTATTTCGGTGGTCTCAACCAGCAAGTCTTCAAAGTTCCAGCCGCTTGCTTTCAGCTTGACTGCGTAAAATTCTGGCGTGTCGAAGCGCAAATGTTTGAGAACTACCTTTCCTGAAAGTAAGGGAGTGAAGGCCACGCCGATATTGATTCCTTTTGCCTTCAAAAAGGGATCGCCGTCGTTTTCCGTTACTTCTATGTTTTTGGTAGTAAGTGTGATGCCGTTTAAACCAAAAAACCAACGTAAGTGGCCCAGTTTGACGGGACGGTGCAGGGCCTGACCCATGACTTCCTGCATCTTTGGTTTGGCCCAGTCGATATTGACCATGAGCGCCAGTCCGGCCAAAATAGCCAGTGACAAAAGCCATCCGGAGACGAAGCGAAAAATCAGCAACGATGTATTCATCGTTGCTTGAGGCCTGTCTAATTCTCTTTTGGTTTCAGTCTCCAACACACGCTCTAACTTTTGGGTTTAAAGAGAAAAACGGGCTGCCAGTCAATGAATCACAAAAAAACTTTTCCGTGCATTTTCCTGTTCTCGGCAGGTCTTTCTGGCTTGAGTATTTTCGGTGGCATCTGCTTACTTCTCGGATCTATGTATTCTCCGGTAATTGAGCCTGTTTTAGCAAGCAATAAGGGCAAATCGAAGGTAAATTGTCATGAAGGTGGCAAGAAGGTTTCAGCCGGCCCTAGTTCTTCTGAGAATGCTTCTTTCAATGAGGAAGCCACTCTCAAACAAGCCTTTGAGAGTATCAAGGAGAATAATTTGACTCTTGCCGTCAGCTTGTTGAGCGCCCTGGCCAGGACCTACCCGGAGAATAGCGATTATTCTCTCTTGTACTCCATGGCACTGAAGCGACAGGACGGTGAAGAATGGTATCGCTTTCAAAAATGGGTTGCCAGGAGACCTCAGGCACAGGCGCCGGTGCAGCCTGCCTTTATGACTGTGCGGCAGGCGGGAAATCTTGGTGATCAGGCCTACCGGCTTAATGAGCTGAAGAAGTCCACCTGGCTTCTTCTCAGCAGAAATTCACAGGGGCGCCTGGGGGGCAGCAATTCCAATTTCCAGGAAAGCTCCACTTCGGCCCGGGGGAAACTTTTACGTCCTCAAGAAAGATGATTTTCGTATGCGTAGCGAACTAGTGCCGCTCTGGTGCTGAGATTGAGCTTCTTGCGCAGGCGGGAAACGTGTACTTCGGTCGTGCCTTCGGTGATGTGCAGTTCTTCGGCTATTTCTTTGTTTGATAGACCCTGCGCTACTTTTTTCAATACTTCGATTTCTCGGCTGGAGAGTTTGATGCGCACTTTCTCGCGGCTCTCGGTGCGTTCCGTCATTTCCTTGGTGTTGTTTACGGCTTTGTTCAATTCAGCGCATAGTTCGGTCAGTTTGGAGATGGAATTGCTCTGGGCCTCGTTGATCTGATAGAGGCGGGCCTGGAAGAGGGCGATGGAGAGCTGGCTGGCGATGCGGTTGAGAATATTGATGTCTCTGGCCGTCCATAACCTGGCGTTTCGCTGTTCATCAAGATGCAAAAGACCAGTCAGCTTGCCTCGATAGACAAGCGGCATCATCAGCATGGAGCGGATGTGATACTGCAACATCTCGTTTTTGACGTCTTTGGCAAAAGTAAAGGTGTCATCTTGCATAACCACCAGAGGACGACGTTCTCCCACATCCAATAACATGTCGTGGTATTTGCTGAACAACGCCGATTTGTCCGATATGGAGACCAGTTCCTCGCGGGTGCGCTGTCTGGCTATGCGCATCTGATTTTCTTCGCCGGTGAGAAGACAAATAATGGCCCGGCTGGCGTTGAATTCCTCCAGCAGGCTCTGGGTAGCTTTGTCAAGAATATCCTGGAGATCCAGCGAACTGTGGATGTTTACGACGAAACGATTGAGGAGGGCTTCATCCCTGGAGGATTGTTCAACCTTCTCATACATTTCTTTGAGATTTTCAACAATGATTGCCCTTTGCAGATTGGTTGTGATGGTTCTGGGCAGGAACCGCTGAAATTCGCCGAACTTCGGTAAATAGTCACTGGCCCCGGCCAGCAAAAGCTTAAGAGCCAGTTCCGGGGAGTCTTGGGCCGTCACTACGATTACCGGAGAAAAGGGCGAGACGGTAATCATGCGCTTGAGGAAAAGGTCGAACTGGTCGGCTGGGACATCGGGAAGGTCGTTAGAACAGACAATGGCGTCAAAGCCGCCGTCCCTGGCTTGATTGAGGGCATCCTCCGCGGTGGTGACGGCGAAAACATCGAAAAGAGGCGACTGCAAGAGGATGGCCCGGCGCATCACTTCCATGTCTTTAGCCAGCGGCTCCACCAGAAGGACCTTTCTTTCGCGGTGTCTCTGGGGGGCGTCACTGGCTGCTTCTGCTTCTTTCCCGGATTCCAGCCTTTTTGCCGCCGCTTCTGAGCTGAATTCTCCGTCATCGGTGGCGTCAAGTTCAGCGAGAGGGTCGTATTGTGGCGATTTGTCTTCCATCCCGTCCCTAAAGATTGGTCTATTACCACCCTAACATAAGAATGCCAATAAACAATTATTGTGCTTCCTATACTAGATGCCCAGGGGACGACTGCTATAACTTGAGTATGACCGACCGCCGGATGGTGGTGCGGATAAAGCGAGACCTTGAGAGCCAATTTGTCCTGACCCTCACCAAGCCCCCCAGCTAAGAACGAAGGACTTTCAAATCAAGGTTATAAAGAGCAGCAGGCCTTCCCCTCCAGCCTCTGCTCTTTTCGTTTGAGAACCTTTCAGGCTCCGTGCCCGCTCATCAAGACCGGTTGGCGGCCTCTCTGCACATATACACTTTTAAGTTTCTTGTGACTTTGGTTGGATTCCGAGAGGTCGGCGCTGTATGGCATGGCCTGGGGGTTGAATTCCACCTTGGTGGTAGGCTCGCCCTCGGGAGAGAAGAATTTTCCCGAGACCTCGTAGTCTCCTTCCGGCAGGGCTTCTATATGGGGATCTTGAAAGTACCCTACGTGAACTCCGGCAGGGGTATATATGTTTACTTTCACCTTTGCGAATCCTTGTTTTGTGTTGCCAACTTGCTTTGCAATTATTTCATTAGTTACGCCATTCTCAATATTCTTTCAATTAAAAGCAACTTTCAAAATCCGACAGCCAATCTTGGGGCAAAATGTGTTAAGAAATAGGGAGTTAGTTCGGTTTTGCCGGACAATAACTTTGAAGCTGAAGTTGGTTAGCTGTCCCTTTCCAATTGAAGTTGAAAAGAATTCCGTAGGACCGACTTACTAAAAGATATCTGTAAGGAGTTTGCTGATGGCTTACACAATTGTTGCTGATCTATGCGAAGGCATAGCTGATTGCATTCCGGTTTGTCCCGTAGAGTGCATTCACTGGGCTGAAGGTAAAACCAATACCAAAGGCACCAAATATACATATATAGACGACAGCACCTGCATTGATTGCGGCGCTTGCTTGTCCGTATGCCCTATCGAAGGCGCCATTCTTGATGAATGGAAGCCCGAACTGCAGAAACCCTAATTTCTTCGTAAGTTAGTAAAGGTTTTTTGCAGCTACTTCAAAGAACTGGTCGGCCTTCGACTTGAGTTGAGACATATAAGTCTCAAGATCGAGTCGAAGGCTTTCCACTTTTTCATTGTCCATGTGGGGCACAAAAACCGGCTTGCCAAAAATATAAACAATAGACGTGAAGAGGTGGGGGCAGTTGTAGCTGTCCCATGATTTTGTCTTTTGCAGGGTAGCAATGGCCGCTACTACCGGAACGATGGGGAGCTTGGAAAGTTGGGCCATACGAAGAATTTCTTCTTTGATCTTCATGGCCGGACCGCGCGGACCATCCACCGGAAAGAGAAGACTGCGTTTTTCCCTGGCCGCTTTGAGCAGGAGCCGGGCTCCCCTGGTGCCGCCTTCAGTGCGTGAACCGCGTGCCACTGGGAAACCCATACCTTCGGCAGCGCGGGCTATCATTTCGCCGTCCCGGGAGTTACTGGCCAGAACCGTCATTTTGTAACGAGGTGTAAGCCCGAGCAAGATAAACATTTGTCCATGATAGTAGGCGAAAATTGCCGGGCGGGCGCTGTCAAGTGAGCCCGGCGGGCAGTGGGCGAAGACGGTCTGCACATAAGGCTTGCTCTCGTCCGGGATGATGGCCGACACCCGATAGCGGCGGTCGAAGAAGGTGATTCCATGGGTGAAGAGGCGCGCCAATCCAAGAACACGCCACTTATCAAGAAGAGGGAATTTCAGGAAGAGGTCTCGGAGTCGCAGTTTTTTCAAGGTTCTGGCTGTTTTTGTGAATGATGTAAACAGTATGGTCGAAACAGGTGAATGCCCTGAGAATGGACCAAAGATTGGCTGAATTTTAGAAATCAAGTAGCTCCAACAGGAGCAGCCATCGGGACGGCAGGCATTTTGTGATATTATCTACCAACGCCGAATATCGTAAGAATATCAATAACCGACGGAAAGAAGTAATGGCACTTTTAGCAGAACGCAAGCAAGAAATAATTTCAACAAATCAGACCCACGCCAAAGATACCGGTTCGCCGGAAGTTCAGGTGGCGATGCTCACCGATCGCATTAGCCAATTGACCGAGCACTTGAAGTCTCATTCCAAAGACTTCCATAGCCGCCGTGGTCTTTTGATGATGGTCGGAAAGCGACGCAGACTTCTTCAATATTTGATGAAGGAAGACAATGAGCGTTACCGCAAGCTTATCGAGAAGCTCGGACTGAGACGCTAGTTAATCGTTGAAAAGGGCGGGCTTAAGCTCGCCTTTTTTATTTAAGGCACCCAGGGTGCCGGCATCATTCTCTACCGCAGCTTCCCCTTCCGGTAATTTCTTGATTACCCCTGGGCGCTGCCGTCTTTCAAGACCAGCCAGATCTTTCCTGTACCCAGACCTTTCTATACAAGGTATGGTGCTGGCAGACAGAGAAAGCAAATTAGAAGTAAGAAACAGCAAAAGGCCCCTAGAACTGGGGCGAATATAGAGGTGCTCAACGTGCAAGCAGAAAAGTGTTCGACTATACGTCAAACTGAGATTCAAGTAGACGGTAAAACCATCGTCGTTAAAAGTGGTCGCATGGCCAAACAGGCCCACGGCGCAGTAGAGGTTTATTGCGGCGACACCATGGTGCTTGTCACCTGCACGGAGAGTAAGAACCCGAGAGAAGGTATTGACTACTTCCCGCTTCTCGTAGACTACGAAGAGAAGCTGTACGCGGTCGGTCGCGTGCCCGGCAGCTTTGGTCGTCGTGAAGGTAAGGCTCCTGATAAAGCCATTTTGACCAGCCGTTTGATTGACAGACCAATTCGTCCCCTCTTCAAGGAAGGCTATCGTAACGACGTTCAAATCGTCGCTACTTGTATGAGTGCCGATCAGGAAACTCCTCCGGACACACTGGCCATGCTGGGTGCTTCCTTTGCCATCGAACTGGCCGGACTGCCCTTCGCCGGTCCGGTAGGAGCTGTGCGTGTGGCTCGGGTGGGCGGCAATCTGGTAGGAAATCCCTCCTATGAGCAGCTCGATGAGTCGGATCTGGACCTGGTGGTAGCCGGCACCGAGAATTCCATCATGATGGTGGAAGCCGGTTGTAAGTTGGTAAGCGAGCGTGATGTTCTGGCCGCCATCGATTATGGTCATCAGATCATCAAGAAACAAATCGAGGCTCAGAAGCAGTTCGTAAAAGCCCTCGGTATTGAAAAGAAAGATATGGCCGCTCCGGAAGCCAACGCCCGCTTGCGTCAAATTCTGGAAGAGAAAGCCACCGAGAAACTGAAAGCTTCCATGGCTTCCGTGACAGATAAGATGGTCCGTCAGGCTTTGCTCGATGAAGCCAAGCAAGCAGTGGTGGACACCATTGCCGCCCTGCCTGAGGAAGATGAACTGAAGGCGGTTTCCGGCGCTGCCTTGCGTGAGGCTCTCGAGTATTACGAAGCTGAACTGATGCGCTTCCAGGTTCTGGATACGGGCATGAGAGCCGATGGTCGTCGTTGTGACGAGATTCGTCCCATCACAGTAGAAACCGGTGTCTTGCCAAGAGCCCATGGTACTGGTTTGTTCACCCGTGGTACCACCCAGGTTTTGTCCGTGGCTACCCTCGGTATCGGTTCCGATGCCCAGCGTCTGGATTCCATCGATCCCCAGACTGAAAAACGCTACATGCACCACTACAACTTCCCCGGTTTCTCCGTCGGTGAAGTCAAGCCTATGCGCGGTCCCGGTCGTCGGGAAATTGGGCATGGTGCCCTGGCTGAAAGAGCAATCATTCCGGCTCTACCAAGCCATGAAGAATTTCCCTATACAATCCGCGTGGTCTCCGAAGTGCTCGAGTCTAACGGCTCTACCTCCATGGCTTCCACCTGCGGTTCTTCCCTGGCTCTCATGGATGCCGGTGTGCCCCTGAAAACAACCATCGGCGGTATCGCTATGGGTCTCATTCTGGAAGGGGACCGCTTTGCCATCCTCTCCGATATTCAAGGTCTCGAGGACTTCCTCGGCGACATGGACTTCAAGGTGACCGGTTCCAGAGACGGAATTACCGCCCTGCAGATGGATATCAAAATAGAAGGTATTTCCATTGAAATCATGCGGGTGGCTCTTGAACAGGCCAAGCGCGGTCGTATCCATATTATCGACAAGATGGAAGCGGCTCTGCCCGGACCTCGTAAAGAGCTGTCCACCTGGGCCCCTCGTATCATCACCATCAACATTCCGCAGGAAGATATCGGCACCGTGATTGGACCGGGCGGTAAGATGATCCGTCGCATCATTGAGGAAACCGGCGCCACCATCGACATCGAAGATGACGGCACTGTCTTGATTGGTTCTGTGGATTCGGCCGGTGGTGAAGCTGCCCGTGACTGGATTGTGCGCCTGGTAAAGAAAGTTCAGGTGGGAGGCGTTTACATCGGTAAGGTGACGCGCATAATTCCCGCTGGTGCCTTCGTGGAAATCCTTCCCGGTAAGGAAGGTCTGGTACATATTTCTCAACTGGAAAACCGCAGGGTGGAAAAAGTTGAGGATGTTGTATCCATTGGTGCCAAGGTAATCGTCAAGGTCAAGGAAATTGACGAGAAAAATCGCGTCAACCTGACCATGAAAGGTGTCAGCCCGGAAGAACGCGAAGCCTGTGAGAAGAACGGCTAGATTCAAAACCTTAAGCCTGCTTTTGGCATTTGTGATGGCGTTGGCCGCCATCACTGATTGCCATGGACGTAGTTCCAGCAAGGCTAAAGGCGCTGGCGCCAGAAAGACAACGTTAAGGCGCTCGGCAACCGGCCGGAAGAAAGTCGCGACCAGTCGCGGCAAGAAGTACGCTCGTGGACGTGTGCATCGCAAGGGAGCAAGCGCTACCGCGCTTAATTCCCGCAAGCGCCGCTTTGTACCGGAGAAACCCTCTCAAAGAATTGAGCCGGTGGATACTGTCAGCGATAGCGAACCGAGACGGCGCAATTATTCCTTGCTTTCGCAAGCCTATCAACTCTACGATCAAGCCCTCAGTCAGGAGATCATAGGTAACTATGGAGCCTCTCTTGATAAGCTTACGGAGGCCCTCAGCCTGCTCGACCAGGCCAGGTCCCACCAGCGCCAGGGTGTGCCTTCCACCATGGAAGCCATGGGCTTTTTTGAACTTGGCAGGGTGGCGGAGGCCGATGGCGATTTCCGTCTGGCCAGGGATAGCTACTCTCATTGCTGGAAAGCTTCGCCGCAGTTTGTGGAGGCCTATGTGTGCGGCTCCCTCTTGCAGGCTAGATTGGGCAATTTAGAACTGGCCCGAGCCCTAGCCCTGGAAGGGAAAAATAGCGTCGGCACCGATGAGCGCCTGGAAACCCTGCTCAAGAGCTTGAATGCCCGTTTGGGTCCCCTACCGGCTAGCCAGCCTGCAGGGGTTGATGGGGGTGCCGCCGGCGGTGAGGGAGAAATTCAGCCGCAGTTCGAGCCTTAGTTCGAGTGCCTGTTTTACCTTAGGAAGGGCTGTCTGAAGATAGCCAAAAGAAAGAGAGGAGCTCTTTTGGGAGCACCTCTCTTTCTTTTGGGTTCTTAGTTTGCGACCGGCAAATTATTTGTGGTCGACAATATCTTTGAACTCTTTACCAGGTGTGAAAGCCGGTACGCGCTTGGCGGGTACTTTGATTTTCTCACCGGGTTTTTGAGGGTTGTTTGTTTCGCGGGCTTGTCTGTCGCGGCGCAAGAAGGTGCCGAAGCCAACTAGGGTGACGCGTTCACCTTTAGCTACTACTTCAGTAACTACATCGGTGAAGGCGGCGAGCATTTCTTCAACAGACTTCTTGGTTGTATTGGTACGTGCAGCGATTTCGGCAGCCAGTTCTGCTTTATTCACAGGGGTTCCTCCTACTCAGGTCCTAAATTCATGAGAACAACATGCTTTGTGTATTCTTGGCGGTCTAATAACCACGTGAGAGGCAAGAATACAGCACCAGCAGGGCTGAAACAAGTCACTTGGCATAAAAAGTGGTTCTTGATAATTCTTCTTTTCTGCATTCCTTGTGGCAAGTGCCTCTTGAAGGCCTCTTCTCGTCCCTCTTTCTTCTCACTTGGAAATTAGCGAAAGTGGCTCCAGAGAACAATTTTTGTCAGATTGCCCAAGTTCTCAGAAAGGGGGAGGGTAGCAAAGGATTTCTTTGGAATATAATTCAAGAAGGGTAATTAATGAGCTTAAAAGATACAGAGAGGGCGTGAGATCAGCATGGAAGTGGGAACAAATAAGGAGTCGGATCTCGCTGGTGTCCTATTGAGTTCATCCACAAACACACCCGTTGTCGATTCTCAGGCGGCAGCCTATCTTGCTGCCAATGCTTGCGAGAGCAAGAAAGCCAAGTCCACCACTGTCCTTGATGTCAGTAAGGTGACTCTGCTTGCCGATTACTTTGTCATTGCCGGTGCCGAGTCTGCCGCGCAGGTGCGAGCCATCGTCGACGCCGTTGACGATACCCTCAGGCAGGCAGGTTTCAAACCCAAGTCCATTGAGGGTAAAACAGAGGCCCGCTGGGTGCTTCTGGACTTCGGGCATGTAATTGTTCATGTATTGCAAGAAAAGGAGCGCAATTACTACAAAATTGAACAATTTTGGAATCATGCCTTGATTGTTGATAGGGAAGAATGGGTACAAGAGTAAAAGCAGAAACGTTTTTACTCTGACTTTCGGAAAAGGTTATCGAGGGCCATTTGCTATGAGTTTCAGGACCAGATTACAGGGCTTTGTTGATTCTAGACAGAAGATTCAAATCTGGTACGGCATGGGTTGTCACAACACCGTGACCGGGCGGGTTCTCACCGTCGACCACGACCATATCGACGTAGAGTCTTACTCTCATGAAAGCGACGGTCAGATCCATGTCCGCCGTATCCTCATCCCCCTGCACCTGATCCTGCACATCGACATCACCTCAGCCGAGATTTCCGAGGAGGACGAGACCAATTTCTCCACCGAAAAAGACGGTAAGTCCGGCGCGCCGACCAATGTCATAGACCTGCCCGACGCCCCTCGCGGTTACGCGGTGAGAGTACTGTCCCAGCTCAATTCTGCATTTTCCAATCGCTTTTCACGGATGACTGCCGGTCCCGGAGGTATTTACTTCTCCTGCGACGGCAGTGTCTGGTTTATAGACGGAAACGGCGCTCTCAGCGAGTATGCGCGTATCCGTGGCAACAGCACTATTTCCGGTCTGCGTTTTGACCGCAAGGGAGTGCTCTATGTGGCTACCATCCAGGGTACCGTCTATAAAATTGATCCCAACAAGTCCGGTCGCATCCTCGCCCAGTTGGACGGCAACCTCACCGGCGGCGGCACCTTCCTCTCAGACCTGGCCATAGGAGCCAGAGAAGAGGTATATGTCTCCAATTTCCCTTCCAATACCGGCGGCATCTTCAAAATCGACAAGAGCGGCGACTCCGAAGTTCTTCTTGGTGGTCCCGGTCACGGTACGCAGGGCTTGCTTCTTGATCCGGACGGCTTTCTCTGGTGCCTGGAGCATGCCTCCGGCTGTGTGGTGAAACGCTCTCTGGACGGCAGGGAAGTGACCAGGATTCAGGTGGCAGAGTCCGAGTGCTTCAACTTTGCCGACGGTTACGACGGCAATCTGGCCATGGATAGCCTCGGACGCCTCTATGTGACGGCCGGAAGGGCCGGAATGGTGATCCGCATCAACCGTGAGGGACGCACTGAGACCTTCCTTTCCGGTCTGGTCAATCCAACCGGTGTGGCTTTCAGCTCCGACGGCGCCCTCTTTGTGCTGGAAGCCGGACGCTCCCGAGTTCTCAAGATTGCAGCTCTCGATAAGGCTGACCGCACAGCTTCCGCCACGGCTCTTTCTTAGGCTCTACGGCCTTTGCACCAGAGTACTTTTGCAAGGATTCAACTTTTCCTGGAACGACTTGAACTCTCACCTCATTTGTAAGAACGGTGCTCCTTATTAAGGAGCACCGTTCTTTTATGCCTTTACTTTGAGCCAAGTGCTCTCAGCTTTTTACTGCGTACAGAGCCGGTTTCTGCCGTTCCGTCAGCTCTCTTACTTCGTCCTCGCGGTGCTTGTACATGGCTTCAATCAGCTCTTTGTAGTTTCTGGCTACAACATTGCGTTTGATCTTGAGTGTGGCCGTCAACTCTCCTGCCTCAACGGAAAGGTCACTGGCCAGAACCGTAAAGCGTTTGACTTGTTCGTAGTCGGCCAGTCCGCGGCTGCGCAGGGAGATTTCCTTGCGCAGGTAGGCGGTAAATTCGCTGTTTTTGACCAGGTCGAAGTAAGAATTGCACTCTATGCCCTGCTCTCTGGCTATATCCAGAGCGGTTTGCTCTTCCAGCGTAATGAGCGCTACCAGGTGCTTTTCTTTGTCGCCGAAAACCACTGCCTGGGTAACGGAAGGCACCGTCTTTAGTATCGCTTCGATCTTCTGCGGTGCGATATTTTTACCGGCGGAGTTGACGATCAGATCTTTCTTGCGGTCAGTGATGCGCAGGTAGCCGAACTCGTCCAGGCAACCAATATCGCCGGTTTTGAACCAGTCACCTTCGAAGGCTTCCGCCGTCGCTTCCGGATTGCGGTAATAACCCTTAAATATGGACGGTCCACGCACCAGAATTTCGCCGTCATCGGCAATTCTTTGCTCAATCGAGGGCAGGCAAGGACCTACCGTACCCATGCGAACGCAGTTGACCTGATTGACATTGGTGGGGGCGGCGGTTTCTGTAAGACCATAGCCTTCCAGCGCGCTGATGCCGATTGAATTGAAGAAACGCAGGGTTTCTCTGGTAGCCGGTGCACCGCCTGAAACAACCAGTCTCAAATGGGGACCAATCTTTTCCCGCAGTTTGGAAAGGGCTAGCTTATCAGCAATCACGTGCTTGAGCAGAAGAATGGGACCCACAGCCTTCTTCTCCGATTGCCGGTCGACCATCTCCTCGCCCACGGAGAGCGCCCAGTCGATGATTTGCTTCTTGCGGCCGGAGGCACCTTCAATGCCGGCTTTAACTTTGGAATAGATGCGATCAAGTACCCTGGGAACCACCAGGATCATGCTGGGTTCTACCTCAGCCATATTGCGACCCATGCTTTCAATGCTTTCGGCGAAGGCACAGGTGCCGCCTTTTACCATCCAGTAGAACTCGCCGCAGATGCGCTCAAATACATGGGAGAGCGGTAAATAGGAGAGATAGACATCTTGTTCGTCGATGGGTAGAACCGGCTTGATGTCTTCCAGCACGGAGATGATGTTACCGTGGGTGAGGGGCACGCCTTTGGGAACGCCAGTGGTGCCTGATGTATAGATGATAGTGGCGATGCTGTCCAGGGTGGTTGATTTCATCCTGTCTTCCAGGATTTTCAAGTGAGCCGTATCGAGACTGCTGCCGAGTTTGCGCAGGCTTTCAATGTCGGTGAGAAGCTGTGTGGGGAGGTTATGTTTCCTGGCCAGTTCTTCTGCTGTTTTGGCATCTTCCGGCAGGTAAAAAACCACTATTTTGTGCAGGCAAGTAAGCTTTTCGCGCACCGCCGCCAATTTTTTCAGCAAGGCTTCGTTCTGAACAAAGACGACCCTGGCCTGTGAGTTTTCAATGATGTATTCAATATCGGAAGCCGATGAGGTGTGATAAATCGGCACGGAAATGGCGCCATTGGATATGGTGGCAAAATCGGCTGCCACCCAGTAATGGGTGGTAGAAGAAAAGATGGCGGCTTTTTCGTCGGGCTTCAAGCCCAGGGTCATCAGACCGAGTGCAATTTCCCTGACCAGGCGGCTGTAATCTTTCCAGCTCATGGTTTTGTAGGGTTCTTTCTTGTCTTTGTATTTGACGGCAGGGTGCTCTCCCAGGCCTTTGGCGCGGGTGAAAAATACTGCTGCCAGATTACGTTCGGTTATGCGGTCGGAATGAAGTTGTTCCAAAACCATCTAGAAATCCCTCTAATACACGCCGAGCCTTATTATATTCAGTTTTCAGTATGAGTCGAGAAGCCTAAATTATTTCTCGGATTTGCCGTATCGCCAGTGTATATGCGCCGCATTGCCGCTCTCGGTGAGAGGAATATAAACTCGCCTTTGGACCCGAAAATCAGCCGACGGCTTGTCTTTCTTTGGCTACTTCAATCATCCAGGCGGAAACCATTTCCACCACTTCGTCGAGCAGTGGGTCGAACATCAAATCATGCCAGGCCGCTTCGAAGCGATGGCTGGTTTTCTTAGGCGCCGAGAGCCTCTCAAAGACCTGCTCATTTACTTGATTGTCCACTATCTTCTCCTGCCCGGCCGTGAGCATGAGCACAGGGCAATTGACCTTCTTCACCGAAGTTTTCACTTCCTGACTGAGTTTGAGCAATTCCAGAAGCATGCGGGCCGGTAGCACAGTGCGCTGGTCCGGGTCATTGGCCAGCCAGTTGCGCACGGTTTCTTCTCTGGTGATGTCGTCAAATGTATAAGGAAGGGCCAGTTCGGCATCGGGATCGAAGAGGGCTTTATAGATGGCCCGGGCCCGGTAGGAAAACTTGAAGGTCTGGGGGTGGCCGTCGAAGCCCGGTGAAAAGAGGACCAGCCCGGCCGGCGCCTCACTGCCCGTCTGTCCCAGCTTGCCGGAAGCTTTCAAGGCCAGAAGGGCGCCCATGGAGTTGCCCATCACAAATATAGGTTTGTCTCCGACCGTATTTCTCAAGTGGTCATAGGCTTCTTTAATGTCGTCCAGCCATTGCTGCTTCATCATCAAGGTCTGGTTGCGCCTTTTTCCGAAGCCTACCTGGTCATAAGCCAGTGAGAAGAAGCGCTTCACTCGCAGGCGGCGCCCCAAGGCTTCATACCATCCGGAATGGGCCCCCAGTCCGTGTACGAGCAGGGCGGCGGCGCGACACTCTGAAGCAGTACCCCAGGTGCGACCGGGAATTGCTTGACTAGTGCCTTGAGTCGAACCGTGAGATTGTGGGACTATCTCAATCAGCGACCCAGTTGGTGTCAGGTTAATATCAGATGGCATAAGTGGGAGCTATTATAGCTTCTGATACCACTTTGCATACAGCGCAGACCGGCAGAAATGAAATAGAAATGACAGAATCGGGCTCTGAATTTGACAAGGTATCGGCGCCTGGCAGAGGTAAGCTCAAGCCGTTTTTGGCCTTTCTGGTAATTGCTCTGGTTTTAGGCCTTGCAGGTTACATTGTCTTTACTCCCCGTGAGACTCCCCTTGGTAAAGCGATCAAGCTGCTGAACAGCGGAAGGGCGGCCCAGGCAGTGCCGCTTCTGGAGGACCTTTACAAGCAGAATCCGGCCGACGGAGCCGTTTATCCCTGGCTGGCTCAGGGTTATCTCGCCACCGACAGGGTGGCGGAGGGCCGCACCGCTCTGGACACTGCTTTTCGCGTGGGGGTGAAGGATGATTCTCTGGCTTCGGTGGTGGATAACTTTTCTGTTTACTACCAGAATCGCGGTCATTTTGAGGAAGCGGAGCGGCTCTGCCAGTCAGCCCAGGCTTCGGTAAATGCCGACAAGCTCTCCGGGAGCCTGGCCCGCATGTATTTCAAGTGGTCGGAGGCCGATATGGCGGCAGGCAATCTCGATGGTGCCGTGGAAAGATTGAATCTGACCAGACGCTACGCCGGCTACCTGGAGGAGCCCTTGAAATCACAAGTGCCGCACCTTCTGGCTCGCTGTTATCGAGAACTCAGTGCCCTGGCTCAGACCCGGGACAAGGACGATCAAAAAGCGATTGAGCTGCTTGAAAAGAGTGTGGCTGCTTGCGATGAGCCAATGTCACGCATGGCCCTTGGTGGAATTTACACCAAGCTGGGTGACAAGCGTAAAGCCGTAGAAAACTACCAGGTGGTGGCCCAGAGTGATCCTAACAATCTGGAGGTGCGCCATCGACTGGTGGAGATCTTCATCGAACTGAAGGAGATCAAGGGTGCCCAGGCTGCCCTGACCGAACTTGTAGACAAAGAGAGAAGTTTTGAAAACTATGAGCTTCTGGCCGGTCTTAATCTCAAGCTTGCCAACTATGCCGGGGCGGTGAGAGCCCTGGAAGAAGCTTGTGCCCTGAGACCGACCGCCGCTCTTCTCAAGCAGCTTATTAGTACTCTGGACAAATGGAGTGCCCAGTTGGTAAGCGAGAATAAGGCCCAGGAAGCGCTTTCAGTTAAGGGGCACGCTGAAAGGGTGAGCGAGAAGCTGGAAGCTCTCCTCAAAGAAGAGAAGAGGAATGAACCCAAGGTGGAGGCCAAGCCCGATAAGTGGAACCCAGGCTCACCGCCCATTTCCATTATTTCTTCACGCAACTGGCTGGCCCGGGGCAGTCTCACCCCCGAAGGGGAAATTAAGATCAAGAATATCTCTGGCGCTCCTGTTGAAGACCTCACCCTGACCGCTGTTTTCTATGACAACACCAAGAGGCGCTCCAAGGGGTCCGTGGTCTTGCCGGTGGCCAGCTCCGCCGCCAACGCCTTTGCTCCCGGCGACGAGCGCACTCTTTATTTTTCTTGTCCCAACATAGTACCGGCGGATCACCATCTGGCGGTTATGATTCTATGGAAGGGCAAATTTCTCAAAGAATTTCCCGTAATTAAGCAACCTTGAGTGATTAAACAGTATGGAAGAGCCAGGCCACTCCAATTCCAGTTTCCAGGAAGCTTCGAAGCCCGAAGCACTGCCGCCTAAGCCGGCCTGCCGTCATGAGTATGTGCGCATTTTTCAGCGGCGTTTGAAGGGGCTTGATAGAAGGCTGGTCTCTACCAGGGCTTATCTTCCCACGGGCTTCAAGATGGGAGATTTTTCCCATTTGAGCGAAGGCAGCTTTTGTTTTTGCGTTTCCTGCCGGGCGCGCCTCTTCCCCAAGCGCACCCAGGCGGAAAAGGCCCAGGCTCGCCTTTTGGCGGCCCAGGGCAAGGCTTTAAGCCAGGAGAGCCAGGACTTGCTCGATGAAGTCGGGGCTGATGTCTTGAGTGAAGTTCTGGCTGCTGAGAGTGAGCAGATAGAAAGCGTGGGAGAAAGTATAGAAAGTAGAGATATAAATGTAGACGAGCTTGTGCCTGAGTCGGTGGATGTTCAGGATATCGAGGCCGAAGGTATTAAATTGACCGATGAGGAGGAGAGCTGTGAGCTTGCTGAAGAGGAAAACTAAAAAGAGAGCCGGAAAGTCCAGGGGCTTGATGGGACTGCTTGATAAATTGATGCTCTTGAGCGTAATCATTCCGCCCGGTTACATCATTTTTCGTTTTTGTCGCTGGTACGTGGAAAGTGTCCAGCAGGAAGACGAGGAATTCATAGACTAGATGCTTGATTATCTACTGAGAGTGATGCGGGCCATGCTCGTCACTTCCCTGGGCGTAGGGGGTGGGATCGGGCTGCTTGTTCTAATTGTAGTTCTGACTACCAAGAATGAGCCGAATGCCTTCAAATACGGTATCACTGTCGGTCTGCTCCTGGGTGGAATGTTCGCCCTGTTTATGGTGGCGGTGCTTTTGCCGCTGGACTTGAGCGCTCATATTTTCCTCAGCAAGGGGCGCTATCGCCAGCTCTGGGAACTAGAGCAAGTTCGGGAACTGAGAGCTTTCGGGACGGCTAAACAAATTTTGCATGCTTGCCGGCAGGCCTTGCTGGTTGTGCCTTATGTCAATGCTGTTTCCGATGATGTGGAGAATATGGTGACCAGGGCTATGGCCGGTGTCAGTTGGCGCTCTCCCGGGGAAGACCTGGAGGTGGAGATTACACCGAGTTCTCCCAATGAGTGGCATGTGAAGGTTGTGAGTCGACCTCGTTCCAAGAGCGTAGTTTTTGATTACGCCAAGAATTTCGAGAATGTGGAAACTTTTGTCACGCAGTTTTCTTCTTTCCTGGGCGCCGATCAGGTCAGGCTCTTAGATCGCAGTTCCGGCAGCGGCGACGAAGTTCTTGCCCTGGCGGAGGAAGGTGCGGGAAAGGAGCCGGGAAAGGGCTCAGACCAGAGCAGCAAATCAGAGGGTGGAGTCTAGGCTGATGTCTGAACTCATTTCTACCAAACTCTTTTTCGCCGGACTTTCTCTGATTGGTTTTTTGCTGAGCCTGTTTATTCTTAAGGTTTTCAGACCAGGTACCACAGTGCGCCTGGCTTTTGTCTCAGTCAGTGCCCTGGTGTTATGCTCGGCCATTCTCATGTGCGGCGACCTTTTCTCCACTGAGCCTTTGCCGAGTAGCAGCCGTGCCATGCCCTTTCTTAAGGAAGCCGGCTGGTTCTTTCTGGGTGTTCTCTTTGGTATCGGTCGTGGTGACTTTGTCGTAGCCTATCTGGATAAACGCGATGGAGTTAAGGGCGGCGACCCCTAACTCCCTCACACTTGCAAATTGTATCGAGCTTTTAGAGACCCATGAAGTCCGGTCCGCTGCCCTGCGAAGTAGGCTTCACTCGCAAGTTGACTTCCGGGCACACGATTTCGCAGGTACGGCAATGTATGCAGTTTTCCAGCGACATGCCGTGCTTTCTCAGATCGTCGATGATGTCGATGCGGTGCACTTCCGCTGTACAGTCAGCCACGCAAGGAGTGGTTTTTCCAAGACCTTCGTAAGTGCTGATGCACTTCACACAAGTTTGGGCATTGAACTCATCGATATGCTCGTTGCCTTCATGATACTTGGTAGAAGCAAAGAAGACGGCGTCCGGCCTGGAATAGATGGTGGACTTGTCATATTGCGGCTCATCATACTTCGGTGCTACCCAGGCAGGAATGATGTGACTGGCGTCGGGCTTGTATTTAATCGGCCCGATATCGCGTGTACCTTCAATCAATGATAGAGATGTGACGCCATCCACGGGTGCGGCAAAAGGATTTTTGAAACCGACTTTCAGCATGCCCACCCAGGCATTAGTCTTGTCGATGCTTTTGGCAATGTCTGGCAGGTACTGACCGAGCAACTTGGGATTGCTCATGAAGGCCCAGCGGAAGTAGCGGTTCTTGTAAGCTTCCTTGATCACGAAGCCATCTTCCAGCTGTTTCTGATAAGGGGCCAGGGCTGCTTCCGAAGTGTCGCCTTTGACGAGGGCATCGTGCAAGACGCCGGCTGCAACGTAACCGCACTCCATGGCCCGGTCGATACCGGCTAGATTTTTGACGTCGAGGACGCCGAGGGCATCACCGAGAAGAATGGCTCCCGGGACATAGAACTTCTTGGGCAGGCTGTAGTAGCCGCCTTCAGGCAGGAGCGCGGCGCCATATTTGAGCAGTTTGCCGCCTTTGATCATGTCTTGAATGAAGGCATGCTTCTTGTAATCCTGTAGCTTCTGCTGCGGATTCATGTTGGGATCTTGAGAGTCAAGACTGATCACCATACCGATTGTCAGTTTCTTATCTTTCATACCGTAGACGAAGCCACCGCCAAAGGTGCCATCCAGAAGCGGATAGCCTAGGGTGTGCCAGACTTTACCCTGGTAGTCTTCATTGACCTGCCAGACTTCCTTGACGCCGACCGACCAGATCTGCGGGTTGTCGCGCAGCTTGTAGAAGTCGATCACGTCACGGGAGATGAAACCTTTGTCGCCGAAGCAGGTGAACTTGCCGTAAACAAAGTCTTCTTCCGACTTGGCATCTTCGCTGACGGCTACACCGGCTACTCTGCCATCTTCAAAGACCACCTTATGAGCGGCAAAGCCATTGAAGAGATCAATAGTGACGTTGGGCACGTCTTTGGCTTTGTCCTGCAGGTAACGAGACATCCAGGAGACGACATTGGATAGGGTGAGGACTACGTAACCGGTCTTATCCAGTGATTTTGGATAGAGCTTGGCGGGCATGTCCCACTTTTTCTTGACACCCAGAACCGAAACGAAGGATTCGGTGCAGGTGGCTTCAATGGGGAAGCCGTTTTCCTTATAGTCAGGAAAAAGCTTGGCGATCACATGAGGGTTCGAAACGGCACCGCTCATGACATGAGAGCCGAACTCTTTGCCCTTTTCCAGAATGGCGATAGTAAACTCTTTACCGCTTTCTTTGGCCAGTTCGATAAAGCGAATGGCTAAAGCCAGGTTGGATGGGCTACCACCAACCAGGAGAAGATCATACTCAATGCGATCCGACAACTTCCTTTACCCCCCGACCTGACTGAATTTCCTTAAACTGCTTAATCATCTCAGGAATGATCTGATAGATATCGCCGACGATACCATGATGAGCAAATTTGAAGATTGGTGAATCGGGATCTTTATTTATGGCGATAATGGTGCCCGATTTGGACATTCCGACCCGGTGCTGGATGGCTCCGGATATTCCGCATGCAATATAGAGTTTCGGTCTGACTGTTTTTCCGGTCTGTCCGACCTGGTGCTGATAAGGAATCCAGCCAAGGTCGACGACTTTACGGGAGGCGCCGAGGGCGGAGTTTTCAAAGGTAGCGGCCAGGTCTTTCAGAACATCGAAGCCGTCGGCCGTGCCGAGTCCGTAGCCTCCGGCCACAATCACATCTGCTTCGGTGAGCTTGACGCCTTTGGCTATTTCTCTCACGGTTTCTACAACTACCAGCCTGTGATCTTCGGGCTTTAGATTGACCGCAATTCTTTCGATTTTGCCTTTGCGTTTTGAATCTGGTTTCAAAGGAGTCATGACGCCCGGTCTGGTGGTGGCCATCTGGGGATTTTTCCAGGGACCGAGGATGCGAGCTTTCAAGCTTTCGCCGAAGCTGGGGCGAATGGCATAAAGACAGTTGGGATAAAGACCAATCTTGGTGGGGTCGACTTTGCTCTTGTGCTCGTAAGGACCAATGTCCAATTCCGTACAGTCGGCGGTGAGACCCGTATCGAAGTGCGCGGCGATGCGCGGCGCCAGGTCTCTACCGGTGGTAGTCGATCCCAGTAGGCAGGTGTGGGGTGGTTCACTCTGGGATTCCAGAAAATCACAAACCACGCGGCGATAAGGCAGGGTTCTATATTTTTCCAGTTCTTCATGGTCGGCCACATAGACTTCATCGGCACCGTATTCCACCAATTTCTGGGGAATGTCGCCGAGGTTGTAGCCCATCACCAGGCATTTGAGCTTTCTTTCCATTTTGTCGGACAGAATGCGTCCGGCGCCTAGAAGCTCCAAGGTAACTGGCTGCAACTCGCCCAGAATATGCTCGGCAATCACCAGCACATCGCCTTTAGGGCTGAAGGATGAAAGATCCACTTCTACTTGCTCGGTCATGATATCTGTCGCCTTACGCTACGAAAAACTGTTCTAATTGACTTTCTTTGATTACTGATTGGACCAGCGTTTCCACTGATTGTCCTTCATGCATTTTGCAGCTACCGCCCAGTTCACCGACTTTTTCCGTGGCGGCAACAATGGTAGGTGAGCCTTTCAAGCCGGTGCGATCGGGATCGGCTTTTACTATATCGAGGTCGATGGTGTGGATGAATTTCTTCAGTTCTTCCTCGTTGCGAGCCAGTCTCCGCACCTTCCAGGCGCCGCGGAAGGACTTGTACTCGAGCGGGTGATAGGAGTTGGCTACGGTAACCAGAAGCGGCATTTCTGAAACTACTTTCTGGTAGCCGCCTTCGATAATTCGGCGTCCGTGTACCTTGTTGTCTTCAATGCTGAAATCTTCGCAATATGTGATTTGAGGCAAGCCCATGCGTTCCGCCAATTGCGGTCCGACCTGGGCTGTATCGCCGTCGGTAGTCTGCAAGCCGCAGAAGACCAGATCGGGTTTGCCAACGTAGGATACGGTCCGAAAGAGAGCGTAGGCTGTAGCGAGGGTGTCGGAAGCGGCCAGCCTGCGGTCAGAGAGCAGGAAGGCTTCATCGACTCCGTGTTCCAGGGTTTCCAGCAAGACTTCCACAGCCGGAGGCGGACCCATGGAGATGGCAGTGACGCGACCGCCATAGCACTTTTTGGCATGCAGAGCCGCCTGCAAGGCGTAGCGATCGAAAGGATTGAGCATACGCTTGGCCTTGGCCCGATCGATGGTTCCGTCCGGATTTAGACCGGCTTTGGAGCCCTGGTCCGGAACCTGCTTTACAAGGACGAAGATGTTTAAACTGCCCGACATATGACCTTTTGGATACCCTCGCGACACCTGACCACTTCAAATTCTACCTACATAAGCGAGAGACATTCCGTAATGTTACTAAGAGTGCTAACTAATCTTGCTTTACTTCGTTTGCACCCTAGTTACTTGCAGTCGCGGTCGCTTTGTGTAATTTGACTTCCTATTTCATTTGTTAGTCTTTTCCGTAATTGTTTCTTTATTTGCAAAAGGGCTTAAACTCTTCCATGGTTAAGTCGAGTTAACTGCACACTTCCGGCGCCGGTCCGGCTTTCCGGTACTTTGTCGGTTTACCTGGCGGTTCGCTTTGATATCAAGAGGGGCGGTTATGAGAAAAATTTTGCAAAGTGAGCCGGGAGAAGGTGGTTTCAAAGGGTGGAGGGTGAGTTTTCTGGCCACTCTCCTTCTCTCCTCTATGCTTGCCTCTCCCCTGGTGCAGGCCGCTCCGGGGGCAGATATTGCCGCCCTGTCGCCTAGCGATACCGCGGCTCCTGGCTCTAACGGCGCTCCAGTGCCACCTCTCGGCTGTAAGTCGGATGCCTGCTTCGACAAGCTCGTGGACGAGTATTTTGAATTTGCCTTCAGCGTCAGTCCCACCTGGGGAACCGCCGCCGGGTTTCATGAATATGACCAGAAACTGGAGGACCTATCTAAAGATGCTTTGAAGCGTAACCTTGCCGCCAACAAGGTTTTCCTCACCCGCCTTGAAAAGATAGCGGTGCCTGACCTGAGCCGCACCAGACAACTTGATCGGCTGCTCCTGATGACTTTCATCAAAGGGCAGATTTTTGATCAGGAGGAATTGCGCTGGCTTGAACGAGATCCGGATCGATACAGTTCTTTGATCGCCGATTCTGTTTTCTCTCTGACCAAGAGAAACTTCGCGCCGGCTTCTGAGCGCCTCACCAGCGTTTGCGCCAGACTTGAAAAGGCGCCGGCCTTGATAGATGCCGCCAGGCAGAATCTGGTACCGCAAGAAGTGCCCAAGATCTATGCAGAGGTAGCGGCAGAGCAGCTTGCCGGTACCGTTTCCATGCTTAAAACCACTATTCCGGAAGCCTTCGCTTCAGTCAAGGATGAAGGATTGAAGGCGCGTTTCAGTCTGACTCAGAAGAATGTTCTTACTTCGCTGGCTGAGTATGAGGTTTTCCTGAAGGAGAAGGTATTGCCGGTGGCCGGTGGCTCTTATGCCATTGGTGAGAAGCTCTATAGTCGCAAATTAAGCCTTGATGAGATGGAAGATGAGAAACTTTCGCTGCTTTTGGAGCGCGGTTATAAGGAACTGAAGCGCTTACAGTCCCGCTTTGTCTCTCTGGGCCGGAGCATAGATGCCAGCCGTCCTGCCGGAGCCGTTTTTGAGGACATTGCCAGGGAGCATCCGGCTGCCGATGAACTGGTGGCTGCCACTCAGGGTTGTCTGGATCGCCTGGCGAAATTTTGCCAGGAGGAAAGTATTGTCACTATCCCCTCGGAAGATCGTGTGACTGTGGCCGAGAGCCCGTCTTATCTGCGAGCCCTTACCTTTGCCTCCATGGATACGCCTGGTCCCTACGAAAGTAAGGCCAAGGAGGCCTTCTACTACGTGACGCCTGCTGAGAAGAACTGGGACCCAAAAAGAATTGAAGAGCATCTGCGTTTCTTCAGCCACGCTGACATCATCAACACCAGTGTGCATGAGGCTTATCCCGGTCACTATGTGCAGTTTCTCTGGGTTAAGCATGCTCCGTCTAAGGTGCGAAAGCTTCTGGGGTGTAGTTCTAATGCAGAAGGTTGGGCCCACTATTGCGAAGAAATGATGGTGCAGGAAGGGCTCGTGCAGCCCGGCACCGTTGGCAGAGACGATAAGCTGGCCATGGTCCAGGTACACGATGCGCTCCTGAGAGTCTGTCGCTATATCGTTGGCATTGAAATGCATACGCGCGGGCTTTCATTTGAAAAGGCAGTGGCATTTTTCATGAAGGAAGGCTTCATGGAGAAAGCCAACGCCGAACGTGAAACAAAACGCGGAACCAAGGACCCGACTTACCTGGTGTACACCCTGGGCAAGTTGAAAATTCTTGCCATCAGGGATGAGTACAAGGCGAAAATGGGAGCAAAGTATTCTCTCAAGGACTTCCACGATGCTTTTCTCAAGTGTGGATTTCCTCCCTTGAAAATTGTGCGGGCTGAGCTTCTTGATTTACCTGTGCCTGAGGCTGGTCAATAAAAGCTAAAGCGATATCGCTTGAACTTTCCCCAGACCTGAGTGGAATTAAGCCCGGCTAAGAGTTCGCTCTTGATATGTTAAGAATTTCGAGATTGTCATTAGAAACGGTAACTTTCCGGGGACTTCCCCGTCATAGACTCTGAGAGCCGCAGCTATTTGCTTTCGTCGTCCCTAAATTTCTCTTGTTCAGGGTCAAGAAAGTAACTCAATCTGGAGCTCTATTTTATGGGGATGTTTTCATGAAGTCGCACAAAATTGCTCTGGCTGCAGTAGTTGCAGGTTCTGTACTGTTCTTAGGTCTGACGTCCGCTATTTTGACTTTTCCGGGAAATGAAATTCGTTTTTCTCCGGAGCCGGCCTTTGCTGCCGGCGGGGATGGCGAGAAAAATTCCAAGGCTGTCAATGAGCCCGACTCCCAGGGGGCAGGCGAAAAGAGAAAGTCCGATATCCAGAGCGATAAGACCCCTAAGGAACTCAAGTGGTATCACAGTTTTGCCGAGGCCCTGGCCGAAGCTAAGTCTCAGAACAAACTGGTTTTCGCCGATGTTTATACCGATTGGTGCGGCTGGTGCAAGCGTCTTGATAGAGACACTTTCAGCGATCCGGGCATGGTTGCTTATCTTTCTGAAAAGTATATTTGTGTAAAGGTAAATGCTGAAAATGGCAAAGAGAATATCAAGCTGGCTGAAGACGCAGAGGTAACGGGTTTCCCCACCGGGTTGGTTTTCAAGAGTGGAGGCGAGTTGCTTGGAAAAGTCTCCGGATACAAAGATGCTTTCGGCTACAAAGCGGCTTTGGAGAGTCTGGAACAGGGCAATTCGGAGCCTGGCAGTGCAGTTTCTCCTGATGCTTCCAGATAGACCTACCTGAGCTTTGCTTAAGCTCATCAAGCTTTGCTGTCTTTTCCCTGTGCCATAATCAAGGTCACTTTGTTTTATTTGACCTACCAGTATTAATAAGGACAGAAAAAAGATGGGTTTGCTCGAAGGTAAAAGAGGAATTGTATTTGGCGTGGCCAATGACCACAGTCTGGCCTGGTACTGTGCCCAACAGATGCACGCTCAAGGGGCCCAGTTGGCTTTTACCTATCAAGCTGAAAATCTGGAAAGGCGCTTGCGTCCGCTTGCTGAGTCGGTAGGTTCTACCTTCATCAGGCAATGTGACCTTTCCAAAGACGAAGAGATTGAGAAAGTCATGGGCGAACTCGGTAAAGAGTGGGACAGCCTGGACTTTATTGTGCACGCCGTAGCTTTTGCCAACAAAGCAGACCTGGAAGGTCACTTTGTGGACACCAGCAGAGAAGGCTTTCGCCTCGCTCTAGATGTAAGCGCTTACACGCTTACCGCAGTAGCCCAGAAAGCTATGCCTTTGATGAAGAATGGCGGTTCCATCGTCACTCTTACTTATTACGGCGCTGAAAAGGTAGTCCCCCACTACAACGTCATGGGTGTTGCCAAAGCCGCATTAGAAGCCAGCGTGCAATACATGGCTGCCGATCTCGGTGAAAAAGGTATACGCGTCAATGCTATTTCTGCCGGACCGGTTCGCACCCTCGCTGCAATGGGCATCGCCGGCTTCAGGGAGATGCTCAAAGTGGTCGAACAGAAGGCTCCTCTCAAGCGTAACGTGCAGGCGGAAGAGGTCGGTAAGACCGCTCTTTATCTGGCCAGTGACCTGTCTTCAGGGGTTACCGGTGAAGTCATTCACGTTGACTGCGGATATAGCATTATGGGTATGTAGAGATTTTTCTCTACAGATGCATCACTGTATACATAGTTTCCAGCGCGCCGGTTCCACTTCCGCAGCCGGCAATGTAGCCGCGCGCTAATTCTTTGATGCAGTTCATGTCTTTCAAGTTAGGCAGGAAGCCGGCATTGCTGGCTCTCGACTGAGAGATTATATGCCTGACAAAGCGTAGCCCGGCGTCGGTGATTGGACCGTTCTCCGGTCCGCCGCTGCCCATGATGATGGCATCGACAACAGTCGCTTCAACCAGAGAAATAGGCGGTGTGTATTCAATTTCGGTCGACTGGCTTGAAGTTGAATAAATGTCCAGGTTAAGAAATTCTTCGCTGTCGCAGAAACTACAACCGTGCGATTCTTCAATAAAGGAGTCGCTACTGTCTTGAGATGCCGGATCAAAGTTCATCGATTAATATCCCCTGAAAACGCCATGAAAAATAAAGATATTGTTGAGACGTGACCCCACTTTAGGTTCCTACTGTGTTCTTGGCAACTAAAGAAACGCTAAGGCTCTATATCTTGAGCAAATACTTCCTGCTTTAGAGTCCCGCCTTTGATACCGGATTGGTCCTTGAGCATTTGCGGTCATGTGAAGTAAATTTGCAATACGTCTTGTATGAGACGCAATACTTAAGTATTTCTCGCATTACTGCGAACTTATTGGGGTGGGTATGGGTATTGTTGCCGGAAAGAGCAAAAGCAGTCAGGAAGCCGAAACGCATGGACGGGGTGAAGTAATGAGGTGTCTGATCAAGGAAGATTTGGATAAAGACGGTCTCACCTTTGTGAAGGAACATCGCTCCCCCACTTGTAAGCTGGATGAGGTCAAAATTCGTGTACTGGCCACTGCCGTATGCGGAACTGACAAGAGCATCTATACAAGCGCTCAGAGTGAGGGCATTCGCAATGAAATGCGTCGCTATCTGACGGACACTTCCTATCAACCAATAGTTGTAGGTCATGAATTCTGTGGCATTGTTGAGGAGGTCGGCGAAGCTGCTACTTCGGCTAGCCTTTCTGCGCCGCAGCATATGCGCATTGAGAAGGGCGACTATGTCACCGCCGAAATGCATTTGTCCTGTGGGCATTGTCTGCTTTGTCGCAGCGGTAACGAGCACATTTGCACCTCCGTGAAAGTAAAGGGCGTGCATCTTGATGGCTGTTTCGCCGAGTCGGTCACGCTCCCCTACAAGAACGTCATCATGCTCGGCAAAGGAGGCGACACGTCCGTAATCCCTCCCAGGATTGGAGCTTTGCTGGATGCATTTGGTAACGCCGTACACACTGTTTCAGAAGCAGACGTGCGCGGTAAGTCAGTGGCCATTCTCGGTGCCGGACCTCTGGGTCTGATGGCTGCCCTTCTTTGTCGAGACTTTGGAGCAGCGCGTATTTACCTTACCGAGGCTGCTGACGTAGAGCGTCGTTTTCGCCTCGCCTCGCAATTCGGTGTCAAGTTTTGCTTCGATGTCGGCAAGGGTACCGACGAACTTTATAGAGCCGTGGAAAAGTATGAAACCGGTGCCAATGGTGTGGACGTAGTGTTGGAAATGTCCGGCTCCCCCAGCGCCTATACCGATGCCTTCAAGATTGTCCGCAATGGCGGCACCGTAATTTTGCTCGGCATCGCACGTAAGCCCCTCAATAATTTTGATATTGCTAATGGTGTCATATGGAAGGGCGTGACCGTGAAGGGAATCTTCGGTCGCAAAATGTTTGATACATGGGAAACAATGTTGCAATTGCTCAAAGCTGACCACAACGGACTGCAGGAGCGTATGTCTCGGATAATTTGCCCCGAAACCTGGTCGCTGGAAGACTACAAGACGGCCTTCGATTTGCTGGTGAGCGGCAAGGAGATGAAACTGGTCTTTACGCCACAGCAAGGCCGTTGAAACTCCTGATACGTTGAATGTTCTTCGTTTAATCCCCTCAGTCTGTGTGGAGGCAAAATGAGCCAGTCCAAGGTGAAAGCCGAAAAGATGGGAGTAAAGTCCCTCTATCAAAATCTCGATAGCGAACTCAACAAGTCGCGGGAAGCCAAAACCTACAAGTATGAGGTACCGGTGGAAGGGCTTCAGGGCGGTGTTGTCCAGGCGGCAGGGCGCAGTCAGGTCATGCTTGCCTCCAATAACTATCTGGGGCTGGCTAATCACCCACGCATTGTGGAAGCGGCAAGAAAGGGACTGGAAAAATACGGCTACGGACTGGCCTCAGTCAGATTTATTTGCGGCACTCAGAATATTCACCTGGAACTGGAGGAGCGTATTGCTCGCTTCCTCGGCGTTGAGTCAGCGATATTGCATTCCTCCTGCTTTGCCGCCAATGAGGCTTTCTTCACTGCTCTTGTCAGTGCTGATCTTGGCGAGACCGACTATCGGGATGTCATCTATTCCGATCAGCTCAACCATGCCAGCATTATCGACGGTATCAGACTTTCTCGCATTGCTGTCAAAACAACAGACCTGAGGGCATACAAACACAATGATGTCGAGCAGCTTAAGTCATGGCTTGCAGAGGATCAGACCAAAGACTATAGGTTGTCCGTAATCGTTACTGACGGTGTGTTCAGTATGGAGGGTGAGTACGCTAACCTGGCCGATTTCGTAGATATAGCTAAGCGAAACGATGCCCTGCTCTTTGTCGATGAATCTCACTCCACTGGAGTACTTGGCGCTACTGGTCGTGGCACTCCCGAGCACTGCGGCGTGCACGGCAAAATCGATGTGATTTCCGGCACTCTCGGCAAGGCTCTTGGGGGCGCCGCCGGTGGCTTCATTGCCGGTAAAAAAGTGCTTGTGGATTATTTGAGACAGAAATCGAGACCTTATACTTTCTCCAATTCACTGCCGCCGGCAATTGTTTGTGCTGCCATTGAAGCCATCAATATGCTTGAGGAGGACAATTCCCTGGTTGAGAAACTCCACCAGAACACTGACTACTTCAGGAAGGAAGTTCAGCGTCTGGGCTTCACTATCTTGCCGGGAGTGCATCCGATTGTTCCGGTTATGGTGGGAGAGGCATCTATTGCGCAGGATATGTCGAATCTGCTTCTTGATGAAGGCGTTTACGTACGCGGCTTGTGGTACCCAGTTGTTCCGAAAGGCGAAGCGCGACTGCGCGTTCAGATATCGGCAGCCCATGAAGTAGAAGATCTGGATAGAGCCCTCAGTGCTTTCCAGAAAGTTGGCAAAAAACTGGGCGTGGTCTAGTGGTCTAGTGGTCTAGTGATCTAAAGGTTCGTTGGAAATCTTTGAGGAACCGGTGCAGTCTGTGCTGCGCCGGTTTTTTGTTTTGAGTCTCTCTGAAAATGGAACTTTGTCTGAAGGTCTGTAACGAAGTCCCTGGTTTTCTGGAGCGACTCATACCTGGATAACAGGCATAGATCGATGATTTCGGACTGGCCCTGCCTGCCAGACCAGGGTTCTTTCGTTTCTGAAGTCTGGTCAGCTGTATTTAGGTAGTTCCGCAGTGCCAGGTAGAGGGCAAGGTATTTCCTACTTATGCCTTGAAAGTGAGTTCTTATTAGCGTCATGAAGCGTAGCCTGGCTGCATTTAGCAAGCCAGGCAAGCTACCGTCGATGCTTCCGGCAAGATATTCTTCAGCGTTATCATTGGACAGGTTCATTGGCATGGCCGGTGGACTTTGCTGGTTGGTGCACGTTCCTGTTTCTTCGATTCGCTTGATTTTGCCGCCGGGTAATGAAACTACAAGACCGGACATTTCCAGCTCTGTGATAGCAAGGTTCAGTTTCGGAATGTCCAGTCTTGTGTTTTCCAGTAGCTGATCAAAGTTCATAGGATTTACAAGAAGTTCCATGACTATCATTTCTTCGTTTGTCAGGGCTGGTTCTAGAGTTGCCTGCGCGGAAATACTGTCGGAGATGGCGTCAAGTCGGATTTCCTCCTCCAGCGTGCAGGATGGGTTGTCTTGGTCTTCGAGGTGCTGGGGTGCATCTTCTGGCTTCGCTTTAGTTTTGCTCTGTTGCTGGCATTCCTCTCTCTCCAGTTTTTCTTCTTCAGCCGGATGCAACCAGCGCGGAGTCAGAAGGCTGCGCTTTGTGAAGATGGGTTGAAATAAAAGTGAGGGTAGCGAAATCATGTCGGCAGTGGCTGTGCTTGTGGTGGAATCAAGAACCTGGAAAATGGAGTGAAAGATTTTTAGAGCCGACGATTGTGCAATTCCAGCCAAGGTGCTGAACCAGTTGGAACTGAGAATCGCTCCATGTTCGAAGAGCCAGATTGCCGCCAGCCAGGCGCGCAGTTTCCTTACCCTGTGAAAAATGGTTCCAGATGTTAGCCAACTGCGACTGCGGCAGCTTAGGCAACGATATGTCCGTAGTTCTCGCTCTATTTCTACGTCGCAGCAATTGCAATAGTGGCAGCGCAAAAGATCTAGCTGTCTCATCCTATTAATAAGGAAATGCCAGCAAGCTTCTTCTGTTGGGAAGCCATGGCAGAAGGCATCCCAGGTCTCTCTGGCGAACTGTTTGTGGTCTTCGTCAAGACCGCATTTGTCAAAGCCGCTTTGCTGCTTGTTTCTATCTGTCATGGTGAAGTTCTCCCCGGAGTCTAAATTAGACAACGGAAAAAACAGAGAAAAAGTTCAATCGCTCGGTCTTGAATCCAAGTTCAACCGATATCGGTTTAGAAAACTCTAGCCCTAAGCAAATGGTTGGTAGTGGAGGTTAAGTTCGATCAGAAGCCATATCTGGACTACTTGACTATCTCTGCCATCCAGGCACCGCCGCCATTAGTTTTGCCTTCCAGTCGCGGACCTTGATACTCGGATTCGTTGACGTTGGCGACAGTGCCGCGAAACTCAAGTTTTCTCTCCGGCTTGGCCTTACCTTTGGGTCCTTTGACCGCATTGTATTTGAGCACAAAGCGAATATTCGGGAACTTATAGTTACCGGAGAGGGTAAAGGTTTCTTTGGAATTTTTGTCGATGCCGTGTCCAACCAGCTTCTGTCCTTCTTGCTCCAGGTAGATGCTGGAGTGCACAGTCTTGAATTCAAACTCATAACCGGCGTCCCATTTGCCGGAAAGGTGTGGCGCCTTATTACCGGCTGCCGGACTTACCTGCGTGTTAGCCGGTGGTGTATCCTGGGCCGTGGTTGGCGGCGCCAGCCCTTCCTTCTGTGCGTCCCATCGTCCGCCAACAGTTTGCCCGCCTTTTGTGAGGCTGTAGGTGCCTGAGGCATACGGGCCGCTATAGGTCTCAGTTTTTGCCATCTCGAAGTTGCCCTGGTAGATTATGGGCGGCAAATTTGGGTTTTCATCCACATGGTAGCGTTTATGAAACGTAATTGACGTTCCTGAAATGCTTCCTTTATCTATGACAAAGGTTTGGCTATCGTGGTCGTCGGTGCCGGTGCCCTGGAATGTTGTGCCGGTTTGATTCAAGGTCATGTGGGCTGATTTTGGCTCACCACCGACCTCGTAGGATACCTGCCAGGGTCCGCTCATATCTACGCTGGCGGCGTTGTTACCGGTGCTATTGGGCGCTGACGGGTTTTGAGCATTAGGGCTACCGGACAGCTTGATGGTCTGGCAACCGGTCAATCCGAGGGTAAGTATGCCGGTCAGGAGAATCGATGCAAAAACATAATGCAAGTTGCGTTTGTCAGCCACCTGCCCTGAATCTCGACTCAATCTCCAGTCCCCCGCTTCCGATTCAATCTAGTAAATCCTATTAGGAATTCTATATCCTGGCGGGAAAAATGTCTTGGTCTGGTTTTCCTCATCGAATTTCGGTGATTTTACTGACAGCCAAGGACAACCATGGGAAAAATACGAAGGAAAGAACATGAAATTTCGTTGACAAGCGGTGCCGCTGGCATCAGAATAGCAACAATTACTAGGCATTTGCCCCCAAGTCCAGTCCGTTTGTCGCCTAAAAACCTAAAACACAAGACTGGTCCGGTCATCGGGAGATATCTCTGCAATGGCAGAAGACGCCGTTAAACCTAAAGATGATAAAGCGCCTGAGAAGCCGAAGGCCGCGGAAGCTGCTGCCGTCAATCCTGAGAAGGATGCCAACGCCAAACTGCAAGCGGATGCCGGTCACGTACCGCCCCCTTCGGACGCTGGTAAGGCCGCGGGCGCAGACAATAAGTCACCATCTACCGATGCTAAGGGTACCGACGGCAAGACTGCCGATGGTAAAGCAGCCGATGGTAAAGCAGAAACCGGCGAGAAGGCAAAAACCGGCGACGATAAAGCCGAAGGCAATAAGGAAGGCGAACAGCGCACCGCAGCAGAGCTAGCTTGCGAGATGTGGGACTGTTTGAAAAAGGATTATCTCGATGCCAAGTCTCGTGTTAAGGGCCTGATGGGTTTCGCCCTGCATCCAGAGATGGCTAAATCCGGCAAACCCCTCGAAATTGCGGGTGGTAAGAGTGAGATTTTAGCGGCTAACGGAACTCTAGATTTCAGCGTACCAGCTAAATCGCTGACCGGAGCTAGCGTGGAAGGGGTGAAAGATTCGACGGCAGTTAAGGCTGACACAGTGGTGGCAGCGGCCGCTTTGACACCGCAAGGCAACACTGATTCAAGTCAGCCGGTGACCGCTCAGGAAACCGAGACTCCCAAGCCGGAATCCAAGCTGGAATCCAAGCCGGAATCCAAGCCGGAAGACACAAGCAGTTCCTTCTCTTTTGCTAATTTCACATTTGACCTCTTCCCTGACACCGGTACGAATGCAACTTCCAAAAACGGTGTCGAAAGTGGAGACCTGAAATTGGCTGCCACTCCGGACGTTTCCAAACAGACTGAAGGTAGTAAGCCTGAAGATAAGGCTTGGTACGAAACTGGAATGACCGGAGCCATCTGGGATTTTGGTAAGTCGACTTTTCAGTCCGTAGGTGATGTGACCTATTCCATTTATAAAGGTAGCGGCTTGGAGAGCCTTTATAATTCCACCAAGGAAAAGTTCTCTCCTATCTGGGATAGCTATAGCGATGAATTCGCTACCTCCCTTAAGGATGACGGCAAGAAAGTCAGTGATGTTGTTAGCGCTCTCAAGAATGAGAACGGTGTTGTCGTTGAAACCGTCAAGAAAGACGGGGTGGTCGAGTCCTGCAAGATTGGCGATGCAAACACCTGTTGGAGTGGCAGCATCAATCCCCGGAAATTTGAGCACACTACGGCGGACGGCGTTTCCATAGTTAAAGATGGGCGCAATTACGAGATCAGTTTAAAGGGTGGTGACAAAGTAAACATCACCAACGATCGTGGCGGCGTCAAAGATCAGGTGATCACTAAGACCAACGGCGACACTGTTAGAAGGCTGCAGGACGGCACTTACGAACTTTACGACAAGGCTAACGATATCACCACGCGCGTTAAGAACAGCCAGGAACTTGAGAAGACTTATGGCCAGACCTTTGCATATGCTGCTCGCCTGGCTGAAGATTCCCGCGAGGTATCTCGAGATTATTTCAGGCAAATGAGAGAAGGTCGTGCTCCTGGAGATCCCGGTATTCTCAATCGAGACAGTAGGCTGGGAGTGGAAGACTACAGAAACGGTAAAGGTGTCAATAATGGCGAAAGTATAGCCATTATGTCCCAGTCAAACGAACTCACCATTATCAAGAAAGACGGATCAGGCGGTGCGCGTATCTCCGGTGATCAGGTACAGCTTCTCGATGCTCATGGTGAGCCGATTCCTGGTCGGACAGTTTCCACCCGCGAGTTCCTGCAGCAAAATGCCAATGGTTTTGGCGGCTGGCGTATTAATGCCGATGCCAGTAATCTGGAAGCCGTCGATGTGGAGGGGCGGGGACGGATTCGCTTGAACCGGGCTACTGAACAGGTGACCGCCTCGCAGACGGCCACCACCGGTGTGGATGCTGGTAAGACCGTTCAATCGGCTACAAATGGCGATGATAAGCGAGTGGTTGAATTCAAGGGACCTGACGATAAGCCCATTCAGACCACTACCATCGATCCTCGCAATCCTGAACGGGGTGTCGTGGAGCAGACAGCCGGTGAACAGGGCCATCGCGTATTTGATATGAGCAATCCTGCTGATATCAAGTACAAGGAATACACCAGCCAGGATGAGAATCCCAAGACTCTCAAATATGAGTTGGGAGAGCACTCCAGCTATTTCGACGGTGCCACTGTCAATCATGACACCGGTACTGTTTATTACGATAGCCCCAGCGGTGGACGCTACACCGTGTATAGCAGTAGTCCTGAGTCTTATGCCTCGGCAACTTCGGCTGCCAATAGTGCCTCATCTCACGGTAGCAGCGTGGCCAGTCAGGTCAATGCCGCTGTCTCCGCTGGTAATTTTACTTCAGACGCCTATAGAGGCCTGGCCATTGGTGCCATTGCCAACGTTGATGCTGCTATACAGCAATGTATGGTGACAGGAAACTTTGAAGGCTTCGGTAATCTTATATCGACTAAAGACCGTCTGATAAATGCTCTCAACAGTCTCAACGATAAGTCCAATAAATTCGATGATGCAAGCAAACTTGGACTTTCCACAGAGCAGGCCAAGTATGTTGCTGAGAACACCGGCAATGGAAGCCTTCACAAGGCCATCGAAGAAGTAAAAATCAGAGCCAACGGCAGAAAGCCTGAGTCCTGGTAAGCTGAGCTCCTCGAACCATTGCTGGCGGTCGCTGCGGCTGGAAACAGCCTGATGCCGCTGCCTTCTCTTTGCCCTCCTAGGCCTGGAAGCCAGACTTCTGCTAGTCTGAGTCTCTGTTACCGTTTTGGTGCTCCTCTCCGGACGCGAGACCCATAAACAAGGTTTATTCCTACCGGTTTTGTGGGAATGTATGTAGTCGGTTAGTAGCTTAGGAGCAAGATCGTGGCCATTCCCATGAACACCCCAGTCACCGTTCTCTTGATGAGCGGCGAGCAGGTGGACGGTGAGGTCGCAATGATCGACCAGAGCACTTATTTGTGCTTGCGCCGGGAAGGGGAAACGCTCTACCTGCCCTGGTCGGCTATTAAATGCGTGAGAGGACCGGCTTTGCCTGAACGCGGCATGGGTTCAAACTTGCCACAGGGACGCTACACTACCACCACCTGAATCTGTTTTCTCCGGCCCGTTATCCGTCTCCGCGTGTTGCGATAGGCGGTTAATCTTGCCGTAGAACCTTTTGTTGTAAGGTCTGCTTTTTCGGTTGCCGCAGCTTCAGTACTGCCGGCTCTCTCGAGTGGTCAGCCTTCTATCTGCCATCTATCGGTGAGGGCATTGGCATCCATCCACTGTCTGATTCTCAGGCAGGAGCGTGATCGGAGGAAATGTTCAAGAGTTCCCACCAGATCCCGGCCCTTCAAGATCACCTTGAAGCTTGATAGCAAATGTGGACTCTCGAACGCCATGTCCAGGATTCTCTTCAGGGACTCATCTTCGATGGACTTTTGAAAGTCTCGCAAATCGCCTTTCAGTTGTTTGGCATCGGGCTTTGGCAGGTATAGATAGCGCTCTTTGTTCTTTTCGATTTCGTCTGTCAATTCTCTCAAGTCAAAGAGGTTTCGGTTCACCATCTTGACGGCACCGTTGGTAGTATCGAAATAATAGAGATTATCGGGTGAATCGTCTTCCCATGCCGCGATTAACTCTTCCAGATCAAAGCTTCTACCCTGTTTCTCGCTTTCTCTTTCTTCCAGGTCTTCTTCATCGAGGAAGTCATCTTCATCCTCATCGTCGTCATCAAATTTAGGATCGAATTCGTTCCTGGGCATAGTTATTTTAATTCCTGTCTTTCAATTTCAGTTTGCTTCCTTTAGCGTACGAAGCGCTCATAGGCAGCCTTGATATCTTTGTCCCGGGGGTTTTGTTCGTAGGCAATCTTGAGTTCGGCTTCTCCTGCTTTTCGCTTACCGAATTTTTCAATGAGCAGCATGCCCAGTCGATAGTGGGCTTCCGAATCGGCGAAATTTTGCTGGCAGGACTGAGTGAGGAGTTTCTCCGCCTCTTTGTAGTCTTTGAATTCCGTAATGAGTAGAGTAGCCAGCGCGGTTCGATAGACCGATTTTCCTGTTTCCATACCGGCGGCCTTTTCCAGCTCTGTGCGGGCGGTCTTGCTCTCCTGGAATTTTTGCCAGTTAATGAGACCCAGGTGTAACCAGGCATCAGCGTTGTTCGGATCCATTTTTACAGCATCTCTGTAGGAGATGCGGGCGTCCGAGAATTTGCCCAGGGCGCGTTCCTGTAGTTGACCGAGCGCATCAGCGGCCTGCGAGTACTTGGGATTAATGGCTAGCGCTGCGCGCAATTCGGTTTCTGCCGCCCCGTAGTCTTTGAAGAGACGTTCCTTTATCACGGCCAGACCCAAATGTGCTTCGGCATTCTTGGGGCTTATCTTGAGCGCCTTTAGATAGAGGTCATTGGATTCGTTGTAGACGTTCTTGTGTTGCACAAGCAGGTCTGCCAGTGCCACCATAGCTTCGAAGTACTGGGGATCCGCCTCCAGCGCTTTGCGATAGTCTCTTTCCGCTTCCTGTATGCGCCCGCGCTTGTGCCACAGGAAGTTCGCCATCAAGTAATTAGGCACGGCAGCGCTCTGCCCGCTACCAAGCTCGATACCCTTCTTCAACTCCACTTCCGCCTCTTCCACTCGTGTTTTGTCGGCCGACAGTACATGACCCAGTTCACTATGCAAGCGAGGGTTTGCCGGAGAATGTTCGATGGCCTTGCGAAATTCCTTTTCTGCCTCTTTGTAGTTATTTCTGGCGCTGTAGAGAAGATGCCCCAGGGCTGTTCTCGCTTCAAAGTCATCATCGTCGCTGGCTATGGCCTTTTTGAAAAGACTTTCGGCCTCGTCGAAATTCTGGTGGTGAACTTCCAGCAGTCGCCCCAGGTTAACTAGTGCTCGCGTGTTGAGTGGATTGAGCTCCAGCGCTTTTCGATACTCTTTTTCGGCCTGGTCTACCCGGTTGAATTTAAATTCGTTGATGTAGCCGTAGAGGTTGTGAGCCATTGAATTGAAGGGGTCGAGACTGATTGCCAGTTGCACCTGGCGCATGGCCTCATCGGTATTGTTCAGTCTTAGATTGGCCATGGCCAGAGCTTCACGCCCCTGGGAAGACTCTTTGTCGTTTACCACCGCACGTCTGGCATTGTCGAGCATCTCATTGAATCGCCCCTGGCTGTCGTAGAGGCGAGAGAGCACTATATAGCCTTCTACCGTGCCCGGATTGGCTTTGCCGGCCAGTTCAAATTCATGAATGGCGTCCCAGACCTTGTTTTCCTGCGCCAGTTTGTTTCCCAGGCGGATGTGTTCACCATATGCGGTCAGGTCAATAGCGCCTGTTCCGACCTTAGAGCCCGCCGTTGCTTTAGCCGGCCCCTCGGAAGTTGGTACGGTCAGCGGTGCTTCCCTTGTCACCGAGGGCGGTACTGCCAGGTTCAAGGGGGGACCGGCGAAGATGCCGGCCATAATTGGCGTCTGTACCTCGCCTTTGTCTTTCAGGACAGAGGACTGCACCTTGCTGCGCATAGTGCTGAACACCTTGTCGATGTCGTAGGTGCCGCCGCCTTCTTTCAGGGTATCTATCAGATAGCGCGTGAAGTAGCTGTTCCTCAAATCGTCCGACTCCCAGGCTTTCTGATTGGCGGTGGAAGATGAAATCACTACCGAACCGATACCCTGGGAAACCGCTTGCACATTGGCATTTGTCCGGTACATTCCCTTGTGACCCTGGGCGCCGGCGCCGCTATAGCAGGTGTCCAGAACCAGTACGATGCGCTTGGTGTGCACACGTTTTTTGATCTTTTGAACGATTTCATTGAGTTCGATACCGGTGGCAAAAAGCTTTCGCACCTGAGTATCGTAGGCAATCAGATAGTTGATACCGTCCAGGTCGGCGCCGGAGGGGGAGCCGTGGGTGGATAGATAAACGAGAACCAGGTCGTTACTGTCCGCTGCATGGGGGAGAAAGGAGTCTCCCAGCGTATCCAGAATGTTTACCTTGCTGGCATCGCTGTTGAGCAAGAGCTTGACGTGGTCGCGGCTGAACTTGCCGCCGTTTGGATCAATCAAATAGTCGTAAAAGTCTCGCGCATCCTTGCTGGCGTATTTTAAGTGCGGTACGGAAGGATCTATGAAGTCGGAAATGCCGATCACTACGGCCCATTTGTCTTCAATGGGACTGTTCAGCCCCAGGTTACCGTTACTAATCGTTGCTCTGGTGCCAGACAGTCTGGCGGCCGGACTGTTGGCTCTGGGCGAGCCTGACATTGCACCAGTGGAAATAGCCCCTCTGGACCCGGCTGTCGCTCCGGCACCAGCTCTGACCGGATTGGCAGCCAGCGCTGCCTGCGATGAGGCAAGTTTCGCAAACCGACTTGCCTGGCAACGCTCCCAGCCCGGCCATGCTTGTCCAAACTGAGGCAGACCGGGACCTGGTATTAGCAGCGCCAGGGCCAGGCAAAGTGCTGACAGGGTGCGTCTCAGTCGGAGCGATAGCTTGTCTTGGACCACGAGAAAACTCCAATTTGGGTTGGAATGCACATTAACGAATTCTTGGAAAACAGCTTTTCTCAGGAAATCGCCAGTGCTGAGAGCAAAACAGCCTTATTTTGTCTTTTTTATCAGTTTTAAACGTGGAGCGCGTCTAATCTTGTCCACAGTCCTGGTGGGCAGTGGGTTTAAGCGCCACTTTCCTGTTTTGGCAGTTTCTGCTTCTATAATTTGAGGTTCGCGCATAGGTGCCCCGCGGTGCGAGGAAAAGACCATAACTGAGTCCGCAACTTTACCCCCAAGTCTGCTCATTCCGGCTTACAGCAACTTCCGGTGCACGTTTTGCGGGCACTGCTGTCATACCTGGCCTGTGCCTGTGACAGAGTCGGATGTTGAGCGCATCAGTCTGGTGACGGGGCGCTCTATCCAAGACCTGCCCCTGCTTTCTCTTTCTGAGCAGGAGCGCCGGGGCGCCGGGCTCTTCGGCTTTACCAGAGCCCTGACCAAGGCCGGCGGCCGCTGTTCCTTTCTCGATAGTGAAGGCCTTTGCAGTTTGCACTCTCAAGCCAAGCCCAGTATGTGCAGCCTCTTCCCTTTCACATTCTTGCAGTGCCCGGAAGGGGTACTTTGCGGATTGAGCTTCGCCTCAAGCGGTGTCCTTCTTAATGCCGGACCCCCTCTGGCAGAGCAGCATGACCTACTTTTATCCATGTTGGATTTATTTGAGCGGCTCAATCCCGGACTGATGGAAGAGAGTGTCAGGGGGTTTGAAAACCTCCGCCTGGCCTCCGAATTGCCTCTTGCTTATGAGCTCTATTTACCCCTGCAAAGGGCGCTGGAAGAGAGCCTGGAACCGCTTTTCCTTAATCCTCCCTATGCCGTTTTACCGCTCCTGGCGCGCCTGTTCCAGAACCTTCGCCTCATGGCATAAGACTACGCCGGTGAAAAAAATATCCGCGCCTCCTCTGAATTTCTCTTTGAAGGGGAGAAGAGCGATGCCTATCTGATTTCCACTTATCTGGAGTTCTTTTTCCCCCAGTCGCAGTCACCTGACAATATGGTTCCGGAGCATTTGCTAATTTCTTCCCTGGCCGAGCTGGTAGAGCAGGAGCCGCGAGCGCGAGATCTGCCCGCTGCCGGCCGACTCAAACGCTTGCGGCTGGAGCGCATCAACCTGCCTCCGGAGGTGGAGGAACTGTTCCTTCGCTATGTCCATATGCGAGTTTTTACCCGTCTCTATTTTGGTCCTGGTTATAGCTCTCTATCCCTTGTCAGCGGATTGGGTCATCTGTTTCTCATGGTTCTACTGGCCCATTTGAAGTTCAAGCTGGATGTACTGACCCTTGAGCGCCAGCCCTCCTCATCCGAGGCTGTCACTTTAGCCGGGGAAGCAATCCGGCTGGTGGAAAGCAAGTGGTCCTCCCTTCGCTATACCTCCCCAAACAGCCGTCATATGCTTGAGTTCTTCTTTCTCGATCCGGAGCGTCCCCTTCGAATGCTTGACCTTGCTTACTAGTGTTATTATTTAGCCATGCCTGATATTCCAGAAAATGTGCCCATTTACATCGCCTCCGATCACGACGAGGACAATGAACCTGCACCCGAAAAGTCGGGCGCTGCTGCTTCCAGCGCTGAGTCTAAGCGGCGGTCTTTGATGGAAGATCGCTCGGCTGGGAACTGGCAACCTTACACCAAGGATATTACCGTCAAGAATGAGGAAGGGCAGCCCTCTGGTAGCTCTTCCGCCAGTGCTTCCGCTAAGGCAAAGCCTTCCGCCGCCCAGACCGGTGATAAGACCGGCGATAAGGCCGGCGCGCAGACGGTTTATGTGAAGAAGAAGACAATGGAGATCCTGCTTCTTGTCACCGCTGTGAATATGTTGGCCGTCGGTCTCTGGGCCGGCAATCAGCTTTTGCCTCATGCTCCCGTCACCTCCAGCATCGATCCTGTTTTTGCCAATCTTTTTGATGGCAAGAGCAAGATTGCTCCGGCCAATATCATGTCCGATATTGTGGCACGCACTAATCCTTGCGTCGTTACGCTGGATATCAGAATGATACCGAAGATGGTGGCTAGTCCGGACGGTGCCGAGCAGTATAACAATCCCTCTTCCGAGATGATGCCGAATCAGGCTACCGGTCTTATCATCAGGTCTGATGGATACATCTTGACTTGCGCCCATGCATTCAAGAATTTTGAGACCATCGATGTCACTTTCCATAATCACAAAACGATGGAAGCAAAACTTATAGGAAAGGATGACTTTACCGATCTGGCTGTGGTTAAGGTCGAAGCAGAGAATCTTCCGGTTCTCAAATTTGCGGACATTAGTGAGGTTAGACCGGGTGACTGGGTCGTAGCGGTCGGGTCGCCTGTCGGTCTTGATCATACGGTGACCACCGGAGTTGTCAGTGCGGCCGATCGTTCTTTGCAGGAAGTGAACAATAACAGGGTTGAGCTTATTCAGCATGATGCTTTGCTATACATCGGCAGTTCCGGCGGTCCTCTTCTCAATATAAAAGGTGAAGTAATTGGTATCAATGCCGCCGTTCGTGGTGGCACACCCGGAATTAGCTTCTCGGTGCCGGCCGACGCTGCTGCCTATGTCTCCCGTGAACTCGTCGCCCATGGTTCCATTGCCAGACCTTATATGGGATTGGTCATGGAAGACGTAGATCCGAATATGACTCGCTCCCTGACTTTGCCATCATCTTCGGTGGCGGTGCGAGTGACGAGAGTGGAAGCGAAAGGACCGGCTGAGGCTGCCGGCCTTAAGCCCGGAGACCTGATTCTTAAAGTCAAGGGCGTGCTTGTGCGTCGAGCCCAGGAAGTGCGCACCCTCACCCGTGATGATAAGCCTGGTAAGGTGATTGAATTGACGGTTAAAAGAGAAGGCAAGGAATTGCCCATAAGCCTTGAATTGGGTGACTTCGCAAAATTTAGACCCCATGGCTGATAATTCTTGGGGCATAGCTTTGCCCTTTTGTTTAGAGGCGGCGCAGGAGTAGGCCAATGTCCGAGCAAACCGAACCGGTCATAGACTGCTCCCGCTTAAAGAAGTTGGATGAGAGCGGGAAATTGGAACTTCTGCAGCGTCTGAACGGTTGGTCCATTAATGCAGATGGCAAACTCTGCCGTACTTTTGTCTTGCAGAATTTTGCCGAGTCTCTTGCCCTTGCCAATTTGGTAGGTGCGATAGCGGAAGAAATTGGGCACCATCCGGATTTGCTGGTGCGCTGGGGTTCTCTTTCCGTGGAGATCTGGACTCATTCGCTCTCCCGTCAGAATGATGCCGCGCTCACTGAAGCGGACTTTTTTCTGGCCGCTCGCATCAACGAACTGAGAGCTTGAACATTATCAGTGCGGGCGCATTATGAAGGCGTAACCGACACAAGCCATGATTACAATCAGGATTACTGCCACCATCCAGGCCGGCGTTGAAGGCATGTTGTACATCTCGGCTTTGTTGGGAGATGGCCTGAGATTTACGTCGCTGCGTGGTTTCGGCGTGGGCAAAGGCGGTGGCGGCGCGGACGGATCGGCTGGCGGTCTCGCTACCTTTTCCATTTCCGTAGTGACGGCCTTGGGAGTCGGGATGGCATCCAGGTCTCCCCACTTGGATGCGCCCTCGGCAGGTGCTGCCACCGCCGGTTCAGGCATTAGTGCCGGTGCGGGAGCTGGTGCCGGTGCGGGAGCTGGTGCCGGTGCGGGAGGCGGAGCCGGTGCCGGTGCCGGTGCCGGTGCGGGAGCGGGAGCGGGAGCTGGTGCCGCTCCACTTGCTTTTGGTGTTGGTATGGAGTCCAGATCGCCCCAGCGAGAACCGCCTTCAGGAGCCGGGGCGGGCGCCGGCGTGGGAGCTTGCGCAGGCATCGGTGCCGGAACGGCAACCGGTTGCTGTTGAGCCTGGGCTTGAATCATTTCTCTGGCAGCGGATACATCGATGTCCTGTCTGGGCATCTGTCCGATATTGATCTCGCCCGTCGCTTCCTGCGCTTTGGCAGCCGCTTTGGGTGTAGGGATGGAGTCCAGGTCTCCCCACTTTGAGCCTCCGGCAGCCGGAGCTGGTTCCGGGGCGGCCGTCGGAGCCTGAGCTGGAACCGGCACTGGAGCCGGAGCGGGAGCTGGCACTGGAGCCGGTGCTGGAGCGGGAGCTTGCACCGGAGCCGGTGCCGGTGCTGTTCCGTTGATTCTAGCTACCAGATTCTGCAATTGCTGAGTGGCGGTTTCGGGTCGCACCACATCGAGGGCGCCGAGGTTGAGGGCCGCTCTGATAATGTCAGGAGCGACCCCGTTTGCCGAGGCCAGAAGATTTGCCTGCGGAAACATATTTCTCACTTCGGCGATCAAATCGATGGCTTTGTCCGGCTCGTCCTCGAGATCAATCCAGATTAGTTTGCCGCCTACCTTTATGGCTTGCTCTACGGCTCTTGTGCCGTTTACAAGACCAACGGTAGCCAGGTACTTGAGCCCTGGTTCCGCCTTGATCATTTTCTCCAGAACATCCTGTCTGGATTCGCCGCCATCACAAACCAATAAGGTCGGTATGCTCACGGTTGACAAGCCCCTTCATTGCCATTGCCACGTTGATAGTTTACACCGTCTGTCCCGGTGCCACGTTGTTATCGAGAGTGAAGCCCATAAGTCTGCCATTAGTTTCCAACATGCGTTTCCGCATCTCTTCTACCGGCATGCCCCCCATTTCCAGGTCTTTGTACATACCCAGGAGCTGTAATGAGGACATCAAGCAAAGGTTTTTCTTGCCGGCAAATTCTTGCAGGGCCGGAGTGAAATCCGGATCGGTTCTTTCAGCCGGAGTTTTGCTGAACCAGGTTTGAGCCAGGAGAATACCTTTCGGTTCAATTTCATACTCGTCCCAGAAGGCAATGACGGATTCAGCTAGTTGGGCTATCTCTGAACGGTTAGCGGCTCCAGGGCTGCGCACCACTCTGGCAATGGCATCGATCTGATCGCCGCGAGAAAGCCACAATTCACCGGGATTGGAGCGGGACGGAGAGACGGTCCAACCCAGCCGCGACAATACTTCCTGGGAAGCCGCCAAAAGCGGATCACTTTCGCCGGTGAGAAGCACGTGCTTGAGACCTTCAATGGCTCTGATTCTGGAGTCGAGGGCGGAAATACGCAACTGCATCTGTCTCAGTTGTTCCATCATCTGTCCATGTTCGCCTTTGAGAGCATCGACATACGGGAAGGAGAAGTCCTGAGTCCAGGTGAGATTCATTGTTTGCGTTAGTTCTTCCATTTTTATCATTAGTTCCTTAGCGGGCGAGTGAGAGTCTGGATCTTCTTGCAAGTCAGGTAATGGGGGTAAAGTCTGATTTGAATTGCTACCGTTGCCATTGCCGGGCGAGACCGTGGGTGAGGGAGCTGGCGGGGGAGCCACAAAAGCCGGTGGTGCTTTCGCTTCGGGTTGTGGTGCGGCCGGAGGAGTGAAAGCGGGAGCTTTGTTCGGTGCTGCCGCCCAGGCTGGAGCCGGCGCAGGCTTGGGTGGTTCGAGCGGTGGTGCCAGTGCCGGCTGTTGCATCATCGGTGGTGCCTGACTGACCGGCGGCGCCGGTAGCGCCTGTGGAGCCTGTAGATCCGGCGCAGGCTGATGTTGCATCTCTTTTACCGGTTCGGTGACGGGTGCTGCCGCCTGAGGTATCACCGCCGGCGGTGTGGGAACTGGCGGGGCGGGCTCCTCAGCCACCAATGAGGCTGGTAAGGGTGGTAGCTCCGGCTGGGTTGGTAGGCTTGCAGGCAGGGCTGGAGCAAATGTTGCCGGCGGTTCGGGAGCCGCAGCAGGCACGGCTGGAGCAAATGTTGCCGGTGCCGTATTGACGGCCGGCGTCTCCGGCTGCGAGGCGCTTTCCTTCACCGGTGTCGGCGTCAATAAGTCAGGTTGACCGAGGAGTTCGGCCTGATAAGTGGGTTGAATTATTTCCTGGGCCACATCCAGTGCAGGAATCGACTCCTGGGTGGAGGTGGCGTCGAAAGCGCTCTGGTCTGTAGCGGGGGCGCTGGATTCAGGGCCTGATAGCCAGGCCGGACCGCCGGCTGCCTTTGCTGTGCTTTCGGGCAGACCGGTCTGACCAAGGGATTGCACTATAGATCTGAGACTGCCTCGACCTTCACTGTTTCGAACTTCCGATTCGACAGGGGCTGCAAAAATATCCGGTGCTTCGCTCTGGTCGGCGCCTGCTTTTTGTTGCATTTCAAACGGCTGCGCCGCTGCTTGCACTTCACCGGCTTCCGCAGCCGCTTGCGAGGCGGCGGCAGTCCCTTCCTCTTCCTTGAGGAATTCAAAAGTCTGACGAAACTCATCCATACTCATGGAGGTCGCCGGTTTATCCGGACGCTGGGGAGTGATATCGCCGGCGATAGGTGCGGATGGGGAACTCTTAGGATTACTCTCTTCTTCTTCCTGCTGGATGAGCATGTCCTTTATCATGCCGTTAAGCAACTGATTCTGCGCCTCTTCCGGTGTCGACTCTGCTTTTACATCAGCTGTGGGCAGTACCATCTGTAGTTGTTCGAGCATGGAAGGACTTATTACAGGCTCGGAAGTTACATCGATGGCCTCTGAAACATCAAGGGGAGTGTTGCTTTCGCTCTGCTTGAGTTGCTCGTTTATTTTAGTCATGGGCGTCTGAACCGGTGGTTTGCCAGGTTCTCTGGTTGCCGACTCAATCTCATTGGCTTGCTGGACTAACTGTCTGGCAGTTTCAGCAAATTCCGACAGGTCCATATCGGCGGTAGCTCGCTTCAACTCGAAGCCGGCCACTGCTGCGTTCGAATTGTCCGCCGGTAAGGCGGCAGTGGAAGTCTGGGACGGGTCTATATCGATCACTTCCGCCAGGTTGATGGTCGGAGCTGCTGCGGGAGGCGCTACTTGCGGTTGGTCCTGCACCAGGGTCGTCTGGTCATCGATCTTCTTCGAGAGTTCCATGGAGGCCATGATGATTTTGTCGAGATCGAGATTGTCATCAATTGCTAGATCAGCCTGCTCCATGGGCGGCTTCACTTCGTCCGAGAGCGGCATTGGCGTTTGTGTGCTGGTGGTGGCGATTGCCGCCAGCGTGAAAGGCGGCCTATCTTGAGGTTCTTGCATCGTCTCTGACGGAGTTACTGCAGCTATGGGCTCTTCCGGGCTGACTTGCGCCTGAACCGCTTCCATTTGTGGTACTGCCGGCGGTGTTGATTCAAATTCTTTACTGAGGCGCTCGGCCTCCATTGATACCGACTTGAGTATATCTTCGGCTGTTACCTTCGCTACTTCGGGGCTGGCTGCGGCCGGCGCGGACGGTTCCAATTCGTCGTCATCGTCATCATCAAGGAGTCCCTTGTTGGCAAAAAGTGATTTGAGGGCACCTTTGGGCGCTTGCTTGACCTCGGTTTTTTTGTCTACGGTCGGCTGTGCCGGGGGGGTTGGTTCAGTCAAGGGAGCCGTTCCTATGTTGATGTCTGATTTAGGTGTTTCAATTTGATCCAGTATTTTGAGTGAGTCTTCGGCGCTGGCAACCAGTTGGGAAAGGTCGAGAGAGTCTTTTGGGGTAGGGCTACTTTGAGCATTTGAGCCGGGCTTGGTGTTTTGATACCACTTATTGACTCCTTCCATGAGGACTTTGTCGAAGTCAGGCGAATAGGGCGCAGGCAGGAAGATAACTTTACCGCCTTTGTCCCCGGCCCAGAACTGTGCGGCGATACATTTCTTAGGTCCGGCTGTTGCCAGCACTGAATAGTTGCTGGAAAGGAAGTCGGTTCTGATAATTGTGTTCCATTCGATACCAGGGAGATGCAGGTATTCGGCCATCTCTGAGAGTTCGCCTTCTTCCGTGGGCTCCACTATGCGACCATGGCTGACGGCGCTCATCTGCCTGGGACCTTTTCCCTCTGGTACTTTGGCGGAAGGGGCATAGACAGAGAGCCAGTCGTAATTGTCCACTGAGATAGTTGGTCCGGCCAAAATAAAGGGCCGGCACAAAAAGTAGATTAGAAGACCGCCCTGGGTGAGGAAGGGTATCAGTTCCTCCAGGCGGGCATCCGATTCATTGATCAATTCCTGAATCAGTGCGTCGTCAGGCACGTTCAACTGATTGATGCCTTCTTGCAGAAAGTGATTGATACGCCTGGCTGCCTCCGGCCCCTTGTCAAAGAGATGCAAAAGGCTCACAGGATTTGCAATTATCACTTGATAATGCTCAAGCGACTTGGCTTGCCCAAGGTTGAGGTACGATTCTTCGCCATAGCCCGGGCAATTTAATCTCAGCACCCGGTCTTTATCTATAGACATCCTCTTTTCCCTTTCACGGTACCCCGCTCTCACTCAGGTGGCACATGTGGGATCGCCAAGCTGAAAAGTAGAGGGTAACTCCCCATGTCTTATACCCACTATTCAAAAGGCAAACGCTAAAAAGCAGTGAGTTTGATGTCAAGTCATCGAACCGCTTTCCGCCTGTCAAAAGAAAAAACCCGGTTGCCCGGGTTTTTTTATAAGCCACTGCCCCTCTAAAAGTGAGGAATGCTTATTCGAGCTCTTTGTCGAGGCTGAATGCAGCCAGGGAGAAGGGCTTCTCTACGCTGTTGGAGAAAGCGTTTTTACCGCCGTAGTAGAGACCTTCACCGGTTCCGACCAGAAGACCGAAGGGGAGACCGAAGATGGAACCGAATACTTTCGGGGGAATGTGGTCTTTGCCACCCATTTTATCGGCGAAGTTGCCGGTGTATTCGATAACGCGGTTGGAACTTCTGCGGGCAATCGCAACCGGAATACCAATCACCAGACCGCTGGCGATGCTGGCGGCGCGTACCGGGAAGAGCACGGCATTGCTGGCCATGTCTTTGGGTTCATCAGCAAGGGCTTGCACGTTTACGGTCGATGCCAGGGCGGCAACGGCCAATACGGCACAGGTCAAAGCTTTCAAATTGTTGCGATTTTTCACTGGGAGTCCTCCATCCATTCAGGTGAATTAGTTGATTTGATTGAATCTGGCAGAGCTTGGCGAGATACTAGTAATGTTAGTGCGTCTCATGATAGCACTGGTTCAGCCCGTTGGTACCACATCCGTACCCGGGTCTTGCTAAGATTGTACTTTTAAAGCTGCCAAGTATTTGAATCTATATGCATTGGATGCCCGGGGGATCGCCTTTACAATGTCTTCTATGAAAAACAGGACTGCCGGAGCCGACGATAAAGAGGCGTCTTTAGCCGCAGGCGACCAGATTGAGACTGTCCAGGAGTCAGAACTGCTTGCTGGAGCCGCTCCGGTAGATCCTTATTACGAGGGAGCCGGCGCTGAAGCTTCCAGTTCAAAAATAGCTAAGGTAGAGGAGGCGGCGCCGGAAAAGCACAAGTCGGTCTACCACCGAAAGGGCTTCGGCCTTAAGGATGAAGTGGAGGGCGAACTCAAGAAAGAGTACGAGTCGGATTTAGTTGCCGAACTACGCGCTTCCGGAAACGTAATATCCCGCAATGGAATGACCATTAAGTTGGCTGAAGCTTTTGGTTTTTGCTGGGGGGTAGATCGGGCTGTTTCCATGGCCTATGAAACGCGCAAACACTTCCCCGACCGGCGCATCTGGATCACCAATGAGATTATTCACAATCCCGTAGTCAATGCGAATTTGCGGGAAATGGGGATTGAGTTTTTGGGAGTGCGGAGCGATGGCAGCAAGGACTTTTCTTCCATCGGCCGGGGTGACGTTGTGATCCTGCCTGCCTTTGGCGCTTCCGTA
>JACRFZ010000090.1 GCA_016212515.1 Candidatus Melainabacteria bacterium | reverse complement strand
GAGCCGGCGGCTTCCGGACACTCTACCCCCAGCGCTTCGCGCTGGAGGTAATCGTGCCGGTTCACATCGAACAACAAAGACCTGTAAGATCAGTTATGAGTGACCAATAAACCTAATGACACAGTTTGATTGACAGATCCTCGGATCAGGAATTGATACCGCGATAGTCGCTTGCGGATCTATCACTTCGGCAACAGCATCATCTCTAATTACAGTAAGGACAAAAAGACTCCTGAAGCGTTCAAGTCGGTCTACCCTCTGGTACACGCCCAAACTGATCAGTATTTGAGAATTCTCGAGATTTTGTTCATCCGTTCGCCCTAGTCTGGTTTAGAATTACTGCCGCTCCATAAGGAGCTAGCGCGCTTAGAGACTCGAACTCCAAACCCCTTCGGTGTAATCGAAGTGCTCCATTTCGGCAGCCCAGAAGACCACCGGTCCACCAACCGAATCCCCGTGGCAAACCACAAACCCTACCCCTCACTCCCAAGGATCTGCCTTACTATCGATCGATACCGTGCCAGGTTCTCGCCGTAGTCATCAGAAGAACCCTTCATTTCTTTCAAGCCTTCTGCTTCAGCTCCTTGCGAGTCCTTATCCGCGGCCTTCATTCCCGACGCAGATGCTCGTCCAATTCCTGCACCGGAAGTCCGCCCGGCACCGGAGCCAGCGCCGGCACTTCCTGCCGTTCCAGCACTTCCTGAAGACCCAGTCGTCCCAGCACTTCCCAACGTCCCATTCGCCCCAGTGCTCGCTGCCCCCGCAGTACCCGTGTTCAAATCGGCTGCGCTTGCCGAGCCCGCCGCCCCGCCATTACTCTTCGAGCCACTCGCACCAGCACTTGCAGAAGAACCACTCGCCCCCGCGCCACCACTGCCCGCGCCGGCCCCGGAATTACTCGCTCCACCAACACCCGCACCACCAAAAAGCCAGGGAGCCAGCCGCTGCAACGTCTCTTCCGTCACCCAGCGCCTGGCTAGCAATACATCATCTAGACCCATGCTCATGTTTTCAGCATCTCGCGCGGCGAGGTCTGCTTGAGCCTGAGAAATTACACCTTCAGCCAGGAGTACCTTTATCAGGTCCCTTCCTGGCTCTTCTGAATTATTTTGAGTCACTATCTGTCTCCCGTGAAGGTGTTCAGGAGACTTCGATATCTACTCTTTTACCGTAGCGGCTGGCGGCCGCTCTGATGAGCGAGCGCAGCGCCGTGATGGTACGACCGTCCTTGCCGATGAGGCGTCCGGTCACCAGCGGGTCGCAAGTGACGTTGATACGGCTGCGACCCGGGTTTAGTTGTTCGCGTTCAAATTGTAGGGCGTCAGGATCTTTGGCCAGTACCTTAAGTATGTACTCGGCCAGATCTTCCGGCGCGGTCGTTTGGATGACCGGCTGTCTTACGCGCCCGCTACTTGGGCCGAAGCGCCTTGGTCCCTTTTTAAAAGGCTTGCTACCGTATCGCTTGCCTGGGCTCCGTTTTTCATCCATTTTTCAACTGCTTCCCTGTTGACGTTGAGCTCTTTGGAACGGGGGTTGTAATAACCGAGTTCTTCGATGGGCATGCCATCGCGTCTCATACGGGAGTCTACGGCGACGATTCTATAATGCGGGGCTTTTTTGGCGCCAACGCGCTTAAGCCTGATTTTAACCACTGACTATCTTTCTCCATTTAATCAAAAAGACTGCAAATAGCAATTCTACCAGTAGGAAGCGCCAAGCCGTATGTCCGAACAGTATATGTTGTTAACCTAGCGCAACTTGCCGCCACCTATTTCTTCTTCTTTTTCTTCTTGCTGAAGAAGGCGCCGCCTGAGTAGCCGCTGCCGCTTTTGGCGGCGGGGCGCTGGCCCATGCCCTGGAAGCCGGGGGGCATCGGGGGCATGCCGGGGCGTCCACCGCCGCCGCCCATACCGGGACCACCCATGCCGGGGAAGCCGCCCATTCCGGGCATACCGGGGAAGCCACCCATGCCGGGCATACCGGGCATACCTGGGAATCCACCGCCGCCGCCCATCATCTGGCGGAAGGAGCGGAAGACTTCCCGCATTTTTTGAAAGTCATTTAACATTTTGCCGATCTCATTATCTTTGAGACCGCTGCCTTTGGCGATGCGGCGGCGGCGCTTGTAATCTATAAGGTCGGGGTTGCGGCGCTCTTCCTTGGTCATAGAGTTGATGGCAATCTGGTACATGTTCATCATGGCTTCGCCTTCGGTGGCGATTACCTTCTGCTGGTCGGTGGAAATGCCGAACATGCCGCCGAAGCCCATCATTTTCATGATGTCGCCCATGTTGCCGAGGCCTTTCATCATGCCCTGCATTTTCACAAAGCTCTCAAAGTTGAGGTCTTTGGTGAACATCTCCATGATGGTTTCGGTGGCTTCTTTTTCGTCGATGGTCTTCTGGGCGCGTTCTACCAGGGAGACCACGTCGCCCATGTCAAGGATGCGGCCGGCCATGCGGTCGGGGTAGAAGGTTTCCAGGTTGTCGAGTTTTTCGCCGGTGGAGATGAACTTGACCGGTTTGCCCACGGCTTCGCGCACTGACAGGGCGGCGCCGCCTCTGGCGTCACCGTCAACTTTGGTCAAGAGCAAGCCGGTCAGGTCGAGCTGGGTGTTGAAGGTTTCGGCGACGTTGACGGCTTCCTGACCGGTCATGCTGTCTACCACGAGAATTTTCTCTTGCGGTTTGAGGAAGCGGTCGATGATCAAAAGCTCGGCCATGAGCGGCGTGTCTACTTGCAGGCGGCCGGCGGTGTCGAGGATGACCGGGCTCAGACCCTTTTCTTTCGCTTCTTTGACGGCGGCTTCGGCAATTTCTTGCACGTCCATGTTGCCTTCGATGGTGAAGACAGGCACGTCTATTTGTTTGCCCAGGGTTTGCAACTGGTGGATGGCGGCGGGGCGCTGCACGTCGCAGGCGACCAAGAGCGGCTTTTCGCCCTCTGCTTTCAGTTTGTTAGCCAGTTTGCCGCAGGCAGTGGTTTTACCGGCGCCCTGCAAGCCGACCATCATGACGATGCCCGGGTTGCCTTTGTGGTTGAGGGGGCTGTGCTCGCCACCGAGGATGGTGACGAGTTCGTCGTGGACGATTTTGACAAACTGCTGGTCGGGGCGCACTGCCGTCAAAACGTCGGCGCCCAGTGCTTTCTGGCGCACGTTGGAAATGAAGATTTTGACGACCTTCAAGCTGACGTCGGCTTCCAAAAGAGATTTTCTTACTTCTCTGATGGCCTCTTCGATGTTCTCGGCGGTGAGCTTATCGTTACCGGTGAGGGAACGAAAGGCGCCGTGCAGCTTATCTGTGAGATTATCGAACATTTGGATGCTTCCTCTTTGCGCTTCTCTTTAGCTTGTTTTGTCGCAGTGTGTCTCAGTTTTGTCTGACGATTTTCCGATTTTAAATTTAGAATACTTTGGCGTGGGTGAGAGCCGGCTCTTTGATTTCCTTGATTTTGTCGGCTGCTTCTTGCGGGTAGACAAGCCAGTATGATTCGTAGTTGCCTTTTACAAGCGCTTCTACGGCCAGGCTCAGTTGCGATAGTTCTTTGATTTCACCGGATTCGGTGCGCACCATGATATTGGTTTGCGGATGCTCTTCTTCGGGGCGGTAGTAATCGTAAGGGCGGAAGCCCGTTGATTCTACGGCTACATAGTATTCCGGGTCGTAGCCGAGAGAGGCTACAGCCTGGCGGGCCTGCGCTTCGATGGCGGCGATTTCAGCTTTGTCGCGGCTATTTATGCGGCTGGCTTTGAAGATGCGACGATTGAGAAAGCGGAAGGCCATGTCTTGCAGGATAGGGTCTTTGTCCTTGAGCCAGCGCTTAATGTGGTAGAAAAATTGTACGTCGTCGAGGCGCAGATATTGTTCTACGGTCAGGGGCTGACCGGTGAGCCAGAGCTGTGTTTCTTCGTCGATGAAAGAGATTTCGCCGGGGCTTTGCTCCATGACGAATTTTGCTCTTTGTATGAGCTTGCCTAACATGGCTCTAGCCGCCAGATTTTTGCGGTGGTAGTAAACCTGGGCGTACATAGAATAGCGTGCGAAGAGATAGTCTTCCACGGCTATTTGCCCTTTCTCGCCTACAACTAGAAGGCGGTCTTCGTTTTCGTCAATTTCCATTGAGCGCAAAATGCGCTTCATGGCGAAGAGCCCGTAGGCGGTGCCGGTCATATAGCTGTCGCGCAGCAGGTAGTCGAAGCGGTCGCAGTCAAGCTGGCTTGAGACTATGTGCGAGACATAATGGGGAGAATAGGTTTTCTTCAAGACTTTGACAATCTTGTCGGCCAGTCCCGGCTCTTCTTTATAGTTGTCGAGGATGGCTCTTATCTGTGTGTCGCCGGAGACGACTTTGCAAGACCAGTCTTCATGGTCGTAGCCGAGAATTTTTTCGGTGACGTGGCTGAAGGGTCCGTGCCCGACGTCGTGCAGAAGAGCAGAGGCGAGGATGACGGCCCGTTCGCTTTCGGCTTCCGGCTGTCTTGAAATCAGTATTTCAGCCAGGCGCGATGCCACATGCATGACGCCTACGGAGTGCGTGAAGCGCGAGCCTTCCGCGCCCTGAAAGGTGAAATAGGAGACCCCGAGCTGATGAATGCGCCTCAGCCTTTGAAACTCTACGGCATCAATGAGGTCTATGACCAGCCTTTCGGCGGGTTTATCCCAGTCCAGTACGATGTCCTGGTGGATTGGATCCAGGTAGGTCCTTTTGTTTGAGACTCTTGGCATGCCGTTTCCAGTAAATATAGCTTGGAAATATTATACTGACAGAAGCTCTCATTCTGAGCTTAACATCACCAATGGTTGCTGCCTTATCAAATTGGAATCGAGCGCGAATACAACTGTGGAGCCGCTGGCTACCGGGCCGCAATCCCTGGGAGACCTGGTCGGCACGGCATTTCGACTGGTCCGCCGCAACGTAGGTCTATATTGGAAGGTGCTCCTGGTGCCGGCCATGCTCAGCGCCATCGGCTCCAATCTGGCTCAGTACAGCTTGAAGGCCTGGGTGCAAGTGGCGGCAAAGTCGCAACTGGCCGTGACGCCCTTTGCCATTGCCATGAGCGTGATTTTGGTTTGTATTGTGGTCTGGTTCTATGCCGCCTGGGAGATGTGCCTGCGCTGCTCGGCCATGGCCAGGCTTTTGCTGGGCGTCAATAATGGCTATCAAGAGGCTTATGCCAGGCTCAAGCAGCGTGGTTGGGCTGTCTTCGGTGCTTACAACCTGGCAATTTTGCCGCCCCTCTTGGTGCTCATGCTCTGGGCGGTGGTGGCTGTGGCGGCAGTACCTCTTGTTCCCCACGGCGGCACTGAACGCTATGTGGTGGGGGCGCTTGTTTTTGGCGCCATCGGTTTTTGCTTGACCATTTCTATCGCCATTACATCTCTTTACGGAGCCATCTTGATGGCCGGCGCCGCCGTGGAAGACAGACCTTTTAAAGAGCTTCTGGCGAAGAGCCTGTCTTTTACCATGGCCAGACCCTTGCGGGGCGGCTCCTATATTTGCCTGTTGACCACGGCCCTGGCCCTTGTCAGTGTGGCCATTTCCAGCCCGATCACGCTGGCTTCCATTATTCATGCTCTCATGGTGAGCCGCGACGGTGCTAATTCCGCCATGGCTTCCGCTGAAGATCCGGTCTACCTTCAAGTTGTGGGCGTGGGTTTTGATGTGGTACTAAATATGGTGACATTCGCCGTGGCTTATACCGGCTATGTACTCTTCTATCGCGATTTGAGGCTGCGCCTGGAAGGTTCGGATCTCGAAAACCGCCTGGTGGCGCTTACCGGCTCCGGTGGTTCCGCCGGGGTTGACAGTGCCTAAGTTTAGAGTTAGTCTAAATATGGTCTCAGTCAAAACGATTCAGTTATCTAACTGCCGGGCGGGTGCTTGTTGCGGTTATAGTCTTGTGCGTCTGGCACTTTAGTAGCAAGTTAGCGAGAGGATTCAACCTGATGATGAAGCCGGTAATTAGAAGATCAGTGCAGGTACTTGTTGTTCAGGCGACGCTTATTTCGATGGCGGCACAGGCGCTGCCTGCCCTGGCTGAAGGCGCACCGAAGCCGAATCAGTTCTGGTGGCCCGAGCGGCTTGATCTTTCGCCGCTCCGGCAGCACGCTGCCGAGTCTGACCCCTTCGGCAAAGATTTCAATTACGCTAAAGAGTTTCAGAGCCTTGATTTAAAGGAAGTGAAAAAGGATATTGAAAATGTCCTCAAGACCTCTCAAGACTGGTGGCCGGCCGACTACGGCAACTACGGACCCTTCTTTATACGGATGTCCTGGCACGGTGCCGGTACTTATCGTGTCTATGACGGACGTGGTGGCGCCGGTGGTGGCCAGCAACGTTTCGAACCGCTCAATAGTTGGCCCGATAATGCCAACCTCGATAAGGCTCGCCGCTTGCTCTGGCCGGTTAAGAAGAAGTACGGGCGCAAGCTTTCCTGGGGCGACTTGATGGTTCTGGCCGGCAATGTTTCCCTTGAGTCTATGGGCTTTAAGACCTTTGGATTTGCAGGCGGTCGCAAAGACGATTGGGAGCCTGATCTGATTTACTGGGGTCCCGGCGCTAAGTTTATGTCAGACAACCGCAGCTCCGGCGGCAAGCTTGATAAGCCCCTGGCGGCAACCCAGATGGGACTCATTTATGTCAATCCGGAAGGCCCGGGCGGCAAGCCCGACCCTCTAGCGGCGGCAGCCGACATTCGCGAAGCCTTCGGTCGCATGGCCATGAACGATGAAGAGACCGTGGCATTGATAGCCGGTGGTCACACTTTTGGTAAGGCCCACGGTGCTGCATCCCCCGACAAATATGTCGGTCCGGCACCGGCGGCAGAAGGGCTCGAAAAGCAGGGTTTCGGCTGGGAAAATAAATTCGGTACCGGCAAAGGTGGTGATACCATCACCAGTGGCCTGGAAGGTGCCTGGTCGTCTTCGCCGGTCAACTTTACGATGGCTTATTTGAATAATCTGTTCAACCTCGATTGGGTGCAAACTAAGAGCCCGGGCGGCGCTATTCAGTGGACGCCGAAAGATCCTGCCCAGGCAAAACCGGTGCCCGATGCCCACGACCCGGCTAAGAAGCATCCGCCCATCATGTTCACCACCGACCTGGCTTTGAAATTCGACCCCGAGTACAGCCGCATCGCCAAGCGCTTCCAGGAAAACCCAGAGGAGTTCAAGCTGGCTTTCGCCAAGGCCTGGTTTAAATTGACCCACAGAGATATGGGACCGCGCTCCCGCTATCTGGGCGCCGAGGTGCCCAAGGAAGCATTGATCTGGCAAGACCCTGTGCCTGCCGCCGACTATAAAATGATTGAAGCTTCCGACATTACTGCCCTGAAGGGCAAGATTATGGCATCGGGTCTGACCGTGCCTGAGCTGGTTCGCACTGCCTGGGCCTCGGCTGCTACCTTCCGTGGTACCGATAAGCGTGGTGGCGCCAATGGTGCGCGTCTCCGCCTGGCGCCCGAGAAAGACTGGGCAGTCAACGACCCGGAAGAACTTTCGAAGGTTCTGAAAGTGCTTGAGGGCATTCAGTCTGACTTCAATAAACGCAAAGACGGTAAGAAAGTTTCTCTCGCTGATTTGATCGTGCTGGGTGGCAATGCCGCTGTTGAAGCTGCCGCCAAGAAAGCCGGTTACGATGTGAAAGTGCCCTTTGAGCCCGGCCGCACCGATGCTTCGCAAGATCAGACCGACGTTTCTTCCGTGGCCTTTCTTGAGCCCACTGCCGATGGTTTCCGCAACTATTACGGCAAGGGTAATGAAAGATCGCCCCTGGATCATCTGGTGGAGCGCGCCAACTTCCTCACTCTCACCGTGCCCGAAATGACCGTACTGGTAGGCGGCATGCGCGCCCTTGATGCCAACGAAGGCAGCTCTAAGCTGGGCGTTTTGTCCAGTCGACCGGGAGTTCTCGCAAACGACTTCTTCGTCAACCTGCTCGATATGTCCACCAAGTGGAGCAAAGCTTCCGGCGATGACGGCGTTTACGAAGGGCAAGACCGCAAGAGCGGCAAGCTCAAATGGAAAGCCAGCGCCGTCGATCTGGTCTTCGGCTCAAGCTCGGAGCTTCGCGCTGTCTCTGAGGTCTATGCCGCCGATGACGGACAAGCCAAGTTCGTGCAAGACTTCGTGAAAGCCTGGACCAAGGTTATGAACCTCGACCGCTTTGATTTGAAATAGGTCCCTTAACCGTTATCGGTTTAGGTTCTAGTCTCTCGCCCCGTCGCCGAATCTCACATAAGGTGTGGTCTGTCGACGGGGCTGTATTCCTAACCGTTATCGGTTTAAGTTCTAGTCTCTCGCCCCGTCTCCGAATCTCACATAAGGTGTGGTCTGTCGACGGGGCTGTATTCCTAACCGTTATCGGTTTAGGTTCTAATCTCTCGCCCCGTCGCCAGCCCACTGCGTACCCGGGGGTAGTTTTTCCAGGTTGAAGTGGATGACTGCCGGCAGGTCGGGGTTGCAGTTTCTGGCGGCGACGATGTCGGCGTCCATGAGAATCTGCTTGCCGAGCTGGTAGTAGAGCGAAGCGCGGCCGATGTAATACTTGCCTTGCTGCGGGTCTTGCAAGATGGCGTGGTTGAAGTCGCCCATGGCTTCGTTGACTTTGCTCAGTTTCTGGAAGGCTTTGGCGCGCCGGTAGTAGTACTCGGCATTGGTGGGGTCGAGTTTGATGGCCTGGCTGTAGTCGAGGATGGCTTGTTTGGCATCGCCGGGAAAGCCGCCGGCCCCTGAGAGTAAGCCGAACTCGCCGCGCATGGGGTCTTGATCCAGGTTGGGAGTAAAGCGTTCGTTTTTATAGCGCGGAATGGTGTCGTCGCTGTCTACGTCGGCGTTATTCTGCGCATCTTGAAAGATGTAGGGCAGGCGGTTGCCCTTGTCGGCTGCTTCTTTCGGGTTGCCGACCAGGTTTTTGGCTATTTGCGATTTTTTGCCGCCCGGGTCTTTCTCGCCGCTAACTACCGTGGTTTCGCCGTAGTCGGTAGCGCCCTGGGCGCCAAAATCGCCGTTGTCGCCGGCTCCGGAGCCGGCAGTAGCATTCTTATGCCAGTCGGGATGTCTGCGTCTGCCGGGGTTATTGCCGCCGTCGCCGGAGGCGCTTGCAGAGCCGCCGCCGGAACTACCGCCGGCGTTGTTAGCGCTCTGGCTGTTGCCTGTTGGCTGTGCCGTCAGGCTGTCGTCGGGTGCGATGGTGCTGTTTCTGCCTTCTTTCAAACTTCTCAGGGCTTCCCGGTAGTCTTTGATGGCATGCACGTTGAAGCCGGATTCGTCGTCAACATCGTAAGAGTCTTCTTCTCTGGCTCCGCTCGGGTCGTTCTTGCGCTGTTCTTCCAGCCTTTCAAGGGCGGCGATGCCACCACCGGTAATGCGGTTGAAAAACTTGTCGGCCAGGGAAGCGTTCAGTTTGATGGCGGCTTGAAAGTCAAGAATGGCCATGCCGTCTTTGCCGAGGCTGCAGTGGCTGATGCCTCGCAGTATGAGGGCGCGAATATTGTTGGGGGCGTATTGCAGAGCACTGGTCAGGTCTTGAATGGCCAGTTTGTAGTTGCCCATTTTGAAGAAGCACTCACCGCGCAAGACCAGGGCTCTGGAGTTATTGGAGTTGAGTCCGAGGGATTCGCCGAAGGCCGCCACGGCGCCGTCGTAGTCGCCGGTCATCATGCGGGCGCGCCCTTGATCGAAGCCGGTATCCTGGTAGGCGAGGACGGCTTGAGGAGAGCCCAGGGAGAGAAGGAGACCGGCCGCAAGCATGCGGCTCAAACCTGTGCTTTTGTCGAAACTGGCAAAAAACTTAAAGGGTCTGGATGTCAACTTGCTGCTTGGCATTTAATCTCTCTCTTAAGTGTTCTTGGGAACTAGTTACTGGATTTTCTCAACCTGGGTTGTTTTCTGGCTCTTCCGGAGATGAGCCTGTCCACTTGAATTTCTCTATCCGGATCTCTCTAACTCTTCACTGGCTTATTTTCCCGGTTTTTCAATTTCTTTGCACCGGTGGAGGAAATTATTCCATGTGTTTGCCCGGCCCCAGAACGGGAATTATCATCGAAGCCATGGCGAAGACAATCATGGCGCTGAAGACACCGCGGGAGACTTCGTGCAGACGGGTGAATTCGGCGTGGGCGGCCTGGTCGTCTTTGATTTTGGGTTGCAGGTCTTTCATGGGCGGGGCGATGCCGAAGGCGAAGATGAAGGCGGCCACCGCCGCTACGATGCTGGCGAAGTAGCGGGCCATGGGCCATTTGCTGCGTTTTTCCAGGTTTTTCAAATCGCCTTTGATTTCAATAGCCTCGGCTACCACCAGGGCGATGGCGAAGGCGGCGGCTACTTTGGCAAATTCAAGAAAGATGGGGGCATTGGTGGCCGCTGCTTCGGCCACGGGGATGCCCTGGGCTTTGGCGGCGTGTACCAGGGTGATGGCGGCAAAGACTATACCCGTGCCGCCTCCGAATAGGATGGCCAGGGCTACCAGTCGGACTATGCGGGCGATTTTAATCATGGTTTCTTCCGTTGTCTTAGTAAGCGGGCACTTTAAACTGGGGTGGGACTACCTGGATATGCGTTGGATATGTCGGTCGGCTGCGTTGGTTTGTTTTGAGTGGTTTCCAGTGGTTGGTGATTTGGATGGGCTCTAAACCTTAGAACCTGACATTGGTTCCTCAGCCGGGGCGGAAGGCGGGCAGGGTGGTGTTTTCTTCCCTGGTGAAGAGGGTGAAATCGTCACCGGCGAGGCGGTTGGCGGCGCTTATCAGGGCGCTTTTGTCAAAGCCGACAATTGTGCTCTCAATAGTGTAGTCGGCTCTGACGAGAAAGAGGCTGGGAACATTGGTGAGACCGTAGGCTAGCGTAACATCCAGGTTATCGTCCACGAGAACCGGCATGGTTAGCCCGTACTGCTCGATGAATTCCATGGTTTCATCATGGGAGTCCTGGCAGACTACCAGTAGCGGGCTTTCGTCCGGAAGCGGGATTGCGCCGTCTGGCAGGTTTCGCGCCCCGGCGGCTGTCAGCCCGGCGTGTAGGCGTTGTATATAAGGAAGTGTGAGCTGGCATACAGGGCAGTGGACTTTGAAGATTGTTATGAGCACAAGGGGAAATCGTGCAAGTGCCTGACCCAGTGACTGTACCTTGTCTCTGGAAGTTTTGAGCTGAAAATCAGGCGCTTTAGAGCCCTCAATAAGTGCTACCATTTCAAAGCCCTCCCGAGGAAAGATTTTATCCTCTTGGCAGCGAGGGGCTGATGCGGCTCAAATAGGCTGTATCTGCTCCTTTTATACGATTGCTATTTTATATGATTGCTATTTTGCAGCGAGGCTACTTAGTTGAAACCGATCCGCACCATCGAAGTCACTCCCTTCCTGCCGCCCGAGTTGGAATGCCTGAGAGAACTGGCGTACAACCTGAGATGGACCTGGGACCACGAAACCATCAAGCTTTTCCGTCGCCTCGACCGCGACCTCTGGGATGCTACCGGTCATAACCCGGTTCTGCTTCTGGGCATGGTCAGCCAGGAGCGCCTCAATGAAGCCGCTCAAGACGACGGCTTTGTCAATCAGCTTAATCGCATTTGCCAGAAGCACCACGATTATATGAAGGGCGAAGGCACCTGGTACGAGAAGAACTTCAAGAAGAGTAATGCCGGTGTGCTGGCTTATTTCTCCGCCGAATTCGGTCTTTCCGATGCGCTGCCTATTTATTCCGGCGGTCTGGGCATCTTGGCCGGCGACCACGTGAAAGCCGCTTCCGAACTGGGTCTGCCCCTGGTCGGTGTGGGTATCGTTTATCAGCAGGGCTATTTCCGTCAGTATCTTAATGCTGATGGTTGGCAGCAAGAGCGTTATCCCATCAACGATTTTTATAACTTGCCGATTATCCCCGTGAAAGAAAAAGACGGCAGCCCCGTTCTGGTGTCGGTTGATTTCCCCGGACGCAAAGTTTATATGCGCATATGGAAGGCACAGGTTGGACGTGTGCCGCTCTATCTGCTCGACACCAATATCCCCGAGAATTCCAAGCAAGACGAAGACATTACCGACGCGCTCTACAAAGCCGATCGCGAAATTCGTATCCAGCAGGAAATCATTCTCGGCGTCGGTGGTATGCGCGCCTTGAAGGCTGTGGGTATCGAGCCCACCATCTGCCATATGAATGAAGGGCACAGTGCCTTCCTCGGTCTTGAGCGCATTGCTATTTTGATGAGAGAGAAAGGTCTTACCTTCGCCGAAGCAAAAGAAGTTGCCGCTGCCGGTCAGATCTTCACCACTCACACCGCCGTGCCTGCCGGTATCGATAAGTTCGATCCCGAACTGGTCGATAAATACTGGAGCTCCTATTATCATCAAGTCGGCTTGAGCCGCAAAGACTTCTTCGCCCTCGGTCGCACCGAGCCGGCCGACGAAACCGAGCTGTTCTCCATGGCCAACCTGGCAATCAATCTTTCTTCCCGCACCAATGCCGTGAGCAAATTGCACGGCGTGGTATCACGGGAACTCTTCAAAGATAACTGGAAAGATGTACCCGAGCACGAAGTGCCCATCACCCATATCACAAACGGCGTGCACACCCGTTCATGGATCTCCAAGGAAATGGCCGATCTCTTCGACCGTTATCTGGGACCCAAGTGGTCGGAAGATATTTCCGATCAGAACATCTGGAAGAAAGTTGCGGATATTCCCGATGAAGAGCTGTGGAGAATCCACGAGATGCGTCGTCAACGCCTCGTCAATTTCTGCCGCAAGCGCCTCACCAGGCAGCTTGAGCAGCGCGGCGCCACCCAGGTGGAACTGGACGAAGCCAGAAACGTGCTCGACCCGGAAGTACTGACCATCGGCTTTGCTCGCCGCATGGCTACTTACAAGAGAGCCACCCTGCTTCTCAAAGATCCCGAGCGTTTAGCTCGCATTCTCACCAATAAGCATCGCCCCATTCAGATCATTATGGCCGGCAAGGCTCACCCGGAAGACGCTCCGGCCAAAGAGCTTATCCGTCAGGTAATGCATTTCTGCCGCCGCGAAGATCTGCGCAAGCACTTTGTCTTCCTGGAAGACTACGATATGAACGTAGCCAGATGGATGGTGGAAGGCGTTGACGTATGGCTGAATACACCCCGCCGCTTCCTGGAAGCTTCCGGTACATCCGGTATGAAGGTAGCTTTCAACGGCGGTATCAACTGTTCGATTCTGGACGGTTGGTGGGACGAGGCCTACGAGCCGCATCTGGGCTGGGCTATCGGTCGCGGTGAAGTCTACGAAGACACCGACTATCAAGATGAAGTGGAATCGAATGCCCTTTACGATCTACTTGAGAAAGAAATCGTGCCGGCCTTCTATGACCGCGATCAAGACAGACACCCGCGCGCCTGGTTGAGCCGGATGAAGCGTTCCATGCTCTCTCTCTGCCCGGTCTTCAACATCAATAGAATGGTGCGTGAATACGCTACTGAGATGTACTTCCCTTCGCTGGTGCGTTATCACGATTTTGTGGATAACGGTGCCGCCAGAGCCAAGGCTCTGGCTCACTGGAAAGAAAATCTGAAGCAGAAGTGGTCTCATGTGCGCATCGGTTCTGTAGAAGAGAATACCGGTGACACCATCAAAGTAGGCGACGATATGAATATCAAAGCCTGGATCAACCTTGGTGAGCTTAATGCCGAGGACGTGGTGGTGCAGATGTATCACGGACCCATCGATCAATATGGCAATATTGTGGAAGGGGAAGTGATTGATATGCGTCCGGATTCTTCTGCCAAGAAGGGTTCCGAGAAGCTGTTCACCGGCGCCATCAAGTACTTCAAGAGCGGCAGACACGGCTTTACCGTAAGGGTATTGCCGAGCCACGAAGATCTCGTTTCGAGCTTCGATACGCCTTATATTTGCTGGGCCACTGAGCCCAAACAGGTGAAGGTGTAAGGCTTTTGCTCAAGGTGTTTGATCGCCGGCAAGACAATACAAGAATGAGATGGACCCGGATTTTTCCGGGTCCTCTCCATTAGAAGAGACCCGCAGTATGAAGAGACCGCCATCCTGGAAGAGTCTGTCTGGTCGAAAGTTTTTCCTTGCCTCAGTTTTGTGCGGCATGGTTTTATCCGTGACCTTCTTCTTTTCTGAACAGGCCGCTCAAGCTCAGTGGTTAGGTAGTGATGATGAAATTTACTCTAACTGGATGGTGGATCGGAAAACTCAGAGGCTTTTGAGTTCTGAGCAGATAAAGGCCAGGCTGGAGCGGGAAATGAAGGCGCTGGAAGGAAAACTTCAGGCTCTGGCCGCCGCTGTTGTAGAGGCAAAGGGAAAGTCGGCGCCCGCCTCAACCGTCGCTGACGCCGAGGCAGAACTTTCTGCTTACAGCTCGCGCTTGATTGAGATCTACGATCGCCTGGGTTTAGCACCAAAAGCGGAAGAATTGATCGCCAGACTTGAACAGCGTTATTTCAAGGAAAGCCAGTGGTTTTTGCAAAGTTACTACCAGAGCCACAATCACCGCAAGCTTGTGGGAATTCTCTGGCGCAGCTATCACCTGCGGGAGCAGGAACTTCCCCTGGAACAGAGATGCTCCGACCTTACACGCATTGCCGATTTGCATTACACACTTGGTCAAATGGATAAGGCTGAGTCTACCTACAAGTTAGCCTCCGATATGGCTCTCCAACTTTCCATTGAGGTGCCCGCTCAAGGTGACGGTAAAAAATACGTCTGCATCGGTTCGATTTATAGCTATGCCTGCTTTCTGGCTGTGCGAGGGCGGCTTGACCCGGCGACAGCCTTGTATGAGCGCTGTCTCGGCTTTTGGGAGCGGGAAAAGGAGTTCAATTTTGGATCTGGATATGCCGGCTTCGACTATCTTGGAACCTTTCTCGAACTCATCAAAGATAAGGATGTGCAGCTTCATAAGAGATTGCAGAGCCGTTGGCAGTCAGTTTTTCGTGAGCGAAAATTTGCCGGCATCTTAGATAAGAAAGGTGTGGAGGTGACGGCTCCTGAATTTGCGCCCTTCCAGGACTGTATCAAGGTTTCTAATTTCTCCCAGGGTCTCGGGGCGGCAGCCCATAAATACAGCCGGCTCTTTGGTTACGTGAATACCCGCGGAGACTGGAAGATAGCCCCTCGTTTTATTCGCGCCAATGCCTTCAGTAGCGGGGTGGCCATAGTCAAACTTTCCGCTGGGCTTTTCCCTATTGATGTGGAAGGGCAGTGGACACCGTATTCGCTCATAGATAAAAACGGTAAGGAACTTGTGCGGTTGCCTGATTTGGATGTCTGTGATTTTGAGGACGGGCTTGCCCAGGGTTATCGGCATGCCCACAGTCGTTTTGGACTCAGTGATCTGTTTCATGAAAACGGCGATATCCTGTTCTCTGGTACCTTCATTGGCCCTTTGAAACGAGACGGAAACCGGTTCTCGCTTTTCATTATTACCGGTGAAAGCAAGAGGGGTTGTATAGTCAGTCCCACCGGATACTTCATTGATCTAATGATGGAGCCGGACCCTGCTAGACCGGGGCACAAGCGACTGGTGGAGATTCTTCCAGAAAACGGCGGTCCCACTTCCCCGCCTGGGGAGATTGTTTTTAGCAGTTCTTTGGAGAGTGTCGGTGCATCGTCGGCGCAGTCGAAAGTCGGCTCTTTGAACTCAAGCGGCAGAGCCATGAGTGAGGGACTGGCGGCATTTAAAGCAGGTGAGCGCTGGGGTTTTGTTGATGCCGCCGGCCGCGTGGTGGTGCCCGCTAAATATGATGATGTGGGAGATTTCAAAGACGGCGTGTGCTTCTATCAGAGGAAGTGCAAAATAGGGACTGTTGAGGTCATGCGACGGTAATCTTCCGGCTCTGGACAAATTGATTTAAAATGGAATTATCATGCGGGAGGTATAGGACGTGGACCTGAGCGAGCGAATATCAAAGAAACGGGAACAGATCCTCCAAGTCGCTGAAAGGTATGGTGCACAGGACGTTCGTGTTTTTGGCTCGGTCGCCCGGGGTGATTTTGACGACACTAGCGATGTTGATTTCTTGATTCGTCTCGACAGTTCAAATTTTGATGGTGTTCGCTATTTCGCCGTACTGGAGCAGATTCGCGAAGAGCTAGAGGGTATTTTGGGCTGCAAGGTTGATGTCGTTGAAGAGAAGGGCCTTCGCGAGAGAATTAGAGGCCAGGTTCTAGCTGAAGCGATAGCCATATGAGCAAGCAGGATGTTCGCCGGGAATTGCAATGGTTCGAAAAGACCGCCTTAAGCACCAAAGACTTGCCAGACATGCACGCAGAGGTTGAGGAAGGTGAGGTTGTCGACCACGGAGCAGCAGCTGCCGTCGGCGCTCTTATGGGCCAGGTCGGTGAATTCGCTCTTCATCACTACTCTTGATGTGGCTGTGATTTTTACTTCCAGAGCCAGTCGGCTTTCCTGGCAGTAGCGAGAAAGAGTCACTTCGCCTCTCCAGTAGCCGACCTTGATACCGGCATCTTTCAAGAGTAGGCCCAGGACTTGCGCAAAAACCACTTTCTCTTCCGCCAGAAAGAGAAGCAACAGTTCGGCCAGATATTCGGCCCGGGGAGCCTTGTCGGTCATTTCCCAGATCACTGCTTCCAGAGCCAGGTCGATGTGCTCCGGCAGCGGTCCGAAGGCCTGCAACTTTTCCAGTAAGACGGTTCTGGCTTTTTCCCTGGCTTGAGCAGCTTCTCTTTCCCGCGCTTCTTTGCGCAAGGTGTCGGGAGCCAGTCTGGCAGTTTCTTGCTGGAAAATGCTTGCGGCCATGGGTGGTGCAACAAAACCTTGTGCAGCACCACTTTCGGTGATAGTTGTGGAATTAAATCCTGCCGATTTAGCGTCCTGAATCATTTTGTTTCTCCCCAGTCTCCGCCGGATGGCTGCAACTTGAGTTTCGTTTTGCGGAGGTGAAGTTTCACCGATTATCGCTTGACTAGCTGGATGCATTATAAGGGCAGCGGAGTCGCCAACGCCCATAAAGAATAACCAATCATTTGTTACAGACCTGTGAAAAATCGGCCGTTTGGGCGGCGTTTTTCTTCGTAGAATGCCCACTGGTGGCTGCCAAGAGGTGATAGCGGGAGCTGGCGGACTACCCCAAAAGTATGCCGTCGCCGTTCCAAAAGTAGGGCGCCTATCTTTGCTGGAGGGGCGATTTGGACCCTTATTCCACCTTGATTTTGCCGACGCTGATGTTGTTTTCCATCTTCGGCTCCTGGCTGAGACCGTTCAATATATTCAGCCGGCGTTTGCTTTCCGGCTCCAGAAGGGAAACGTAAACCGTGTACTCACCGGGCTTGAGACCTTTGGTTGGTTTCAGTTCGCATTCCCAGGTGATGGGCTTGCCTGGCGCCCACTTATTGGTGGGGATGGAGGGGGTGTGCAAATAATAGCCTTTGGCTTTGCCGGTTTCGTCGCGCATTTCAATTTGCAGGCGGTAGCTGGAAGCTACGTCTTTATCAAGGTTGCGCACCGGGCGCATGGCCGTTGCCGCGCCTATATTGGCGAAGGTGAAGGACATTTTGATGGGGTCGCCGGCTTTGATGCCCTCGGGCAGAGATACTTTCTGGGAAACAATTTGATAGCCCAGATGTTCTCTCAAGCTCTTCATGGCCGTCTTAACCGCTTCCGACGGTTCGGTTTCGTTCTTGGAGGCATCGCCCAGGAAGAATTTAGTAGGTACTTCCACGAAACTGGCGCCGTCATCGAAGGCGTTCTTCGCTACTTTGGGTAGGTCTTCCACTTTCAGGTTATCGGTTAACTGGAAGCCGGTCAGGGTGTCGGGGCGGAACTTGAGCATGACGCGGTATTGATCGAAGCCATGTTTGGCATCGTTCACATGCATGCGGGTCAAGTAAACGCGCTGACCGTAGCGATAGATCAGGTAGTCGGAAATTTCATCGAGACTGTCTTGCCCGGCGCGGTTCGGCGTAGGGGGATTGATATCGAAATTGAGGCGGGCCGTGGGAAAGGCTTTGGGGAAGATATCGGCTACGTACTTCCAGTGTTCAACCAGTTGGCGCTGGCTCATGCCATGATCTTTGATGAGGGTCTTTTCCAGGGCTTTGTAATTCTCCTGGTTGAGCGGCTCGGAAAGTTCTGGTACCACCAGGGTGCCGCCGGCTACGCCACCGCCGGTGATGCCGACACTGTGGAGATTGGGATTTTTGTCATAGCGTTTGCCGAACTCTTGCACGAAGTTGCCCCATTCGGCCAGATAGGTTGAATCCCAGAAAATCGGCATCTTGTGCTCGTTGCCGGCCGCGTCTTTATAAGTGAGGGTCTTGACTTCATTTTTCAGAACATATTCAGGTGTATCGGATTCTGTTTTTGCTTCGGTGCCGCATGTGGTGACTCTCAAAATCAGAGTTTTGTTATGTTTGCCGACAAGGGCAAGCAGGTCATCCAGTTTGTCCCACTGGAATTTGTCGTCTTCGGGGTTCAGTTCACGCCAGGAGAAATTGGCGGAGAGACCGTTTACTTCCGGCTTGTCCAGGAGCTTATTGACAAGCTCGCTATTGTCTCGGTCGGATGGATTCAAGCGGGCGAAAAGTCCAATTTCCTTGTTGGAGACGGCCTGAGCTCCCGTGATTTGAAGGGTTTTGAAGCCCTTTTTCTTAATCTCACGGTCCTGACTTTTATTGAGCGTGTAGTTTTTCTGCGGTACCGGGTTTAAGTATTTGGCCCATTCCTTGGGCTCCGGCTTGGCTTGAGCAGGCTCTAGAAGGGCAGTCGGACTGGTTAATCCAGAGAGTCCTACAAGTAAAGTGAATGCCAGGACACCTGAAAGATAACTTACCGGTCGTTTCATCGTGATAGAACCTGTGTAGTAGGTGGATAATTAATAGGCACGATTGTACTAGCCGACGCCGCGGTGGAGAAGAGCGTTTTGAATCTTACCTTTCTGGGACACAGTGCCTTTCAGATTGAAGTTGGTGGGCTTTGCATCTATACCGATCCCTATATACAGGCGCCGGTAGACATTTCCCGGCTTCCCAAGGGCGACCTGGTTTTGTTCAGTGTGGGGCATTTTGACCACGGCGTTCTCATGGCCAAAGAGCTTTACGACCGGTGGAACTGCACCTTTATCGGACCCAAGCCTTTAATTCAGTGGATGCATAGAAAGTATCGTCACAAGATACCGGCCGATAAGTTGATTGCCATTTCTCACCATGAAACCGTCAATTTCCACGGTGTAGAAATTACCGCAGTGCCGGCCCACCGCCCCTTGAGTCGTCTTGGCAAGACCATTATGCATTTGTTTGCCAGAAGCTCGGCGCCGGGCAAACCGGTGAACGGCTATTACTTCGAGGGCTTCTATCACGGCGGTGCAACCAAATACAGCCCCACCATCTCTCATGCCTTGAAGGGCAAGCGCATTCACACGGCCCTTTTGCCCATAGGCGGCAAATATGCCACAGCTTCGCCGGCGGAAGCCCTCAAGCTGGCTGAGGAAATTCGGGCGGAAAGGCTTGTGCCCATGCACTGGCAGCCTTTGAAAGAACAGGTTTTCTTCCGCTATCAGTCTTCCGATCTTGTCAAGCTGGCCCGTAGTTCCGGTTCCGTTGTGGATGTACGGGCTCTGGCCATCGGGGAAGTATTGCCGGGATAGGGCGGCAAAATTTCCTTTGGGGAGAATGATTTAAATTCGCCTGCCGGGCGGGTAGAAGATGTAAGGACGGGATTTGACCCTGGTGAAAATGGGGTCAAAGTGACTTCATCGTGTCTTTTGCACGGCCGCCGTTCGTTATCGGTTCGAAATACGCTCTTTAATATTGCCTGATGATGCTTGGAAATCGTAGAAATGAAGACAGAGGGTTCAATCGGCTGCCGAAGCAGGCGGGTCTGCCTACTCTCAAGCAGTTGCAGGCAATGCTCAGCGAATCCCTGAAGGCAGTGGGGCGTACCACCCAGCTTCCTTTTGGAGATCCGCCCGAAGATTATTCCCTGGCGGTCTTCAAAGACCGCGGCAAAGGGGATTTGCATTGGGCCCTTTATCGGGGCGAGGGTAGTACATCGATGTTGGTCTGGGATCAGGTAAGCATGGATCCTGGTTATATTCACCAGTTGATCACGGCTCAGTTTCCAGGCTTTGACTTGAAGCCGGTGGCTCTGCGCAGCCAGCCGACTTTTCAAGCTTCCAGCACCAGGGAACTGCAAACCGCCTGGGACAGCTACGAGCAACAATCCACCTCTATGCGTATGCGGGCTAAGGCCACCCTGGAAGGTGATCTCAAGAACCTGCAGATTCCCAACGTTTTGCAATCTATAGGTATGAGCAAAGGCACCGGTCGGCTGGAAGTGGAATCGCCGGCTGAGAATGCCCTGGTATTTTTTGTAGACGGGGTGCCTGTACATTGCGAGCTTGGCAACCTGGACGGCGGCGTGGCTATTCTCGAGCTTGTAGGCTGGGAGGAAGGGGAGTTTCGCTTTTATCCCGAGGCGGCGACTGAGAAGCGCACTATACGCAAACGGCTCGATACCCTGCTCATGGAAGGGGCGGCCCTTGACGATCAATACAAGGCGATTCGACAGAAAGGCATCAAGGAAAACAGTTTCTTGATTCGCGTGCACGACAGTCTGACTGAAAGTCAGTTTGAAAAACTGCTGGAAAGCGGTACGGGCTGCGATATGAATTTGCAGAAGCAGCTCTATCAGCAGATTGACAACAAGAGCAGACTGTCGGACATTTTGCGCCGGTTCAATTTGACCAAACTCGACTGGGTGCCGATTATCTTCAATTTCGCCACTTGCAATATGGTCAACTTCGTTGACAGGCTGGCAGATTCGGCTGCCGATGACAACGCCGTCAGTATCGACTGGAGCCAGAGTCGTGCTGTAGACCGGTTGCTCATGCGGCAGGATACAGGGCTCTACACCTATCCCACCTTGCTCTGGATGTTGGAGCGGGAATTCTCCCGCTGGGAGAGTTTCAGCCGCCCCTTCTCGCTAATTCTTATGGAGATTGCCATCAGGCCCACGGCCGTCAACCAAATTATTGAGCCCCTGCCCATTTCCGGTATCAAAGAGTTTGCTGAGCGGGTCAGTCGCTTCAAGCGTAAGACCGATGTGCTCGCACATTATGAGACCTTCGGCTATGCCCTGCTCTTGCCCGAGACGGAGGGGCATCTGGCTCGCAACATGGCCGCCCGCTTGAGTGAATTATTGGAAAGCACGCCCTTGAGCGGAGGCATGAGCGGCTATCCCCTCATGGTTTCCCTGGGAACTGCCTGCCTGCCTGAGGATTCCCTCACGGTCGGATCTTTGCTGGGGCGTTCCAGACCAAAACGACTAGACTGAACAAAATTGGGTATTAGGTAGGTAATCAATAAAGTTGTTCAGGAAATTTGTTCAGGAAATTTGCGAGGGGGAGGTGCTTGGGGAAGTTGTAGGGAAGAGAAATTTGAAATTGAATTTGGTTTGGCAGGAAGCATTTTTACTATTTTTGCACTTTAGAACCGTTAACGCCGTCAAGTGGTGAAATAATGGTCTCTGATAAAATTATGAATCTTTGTATAAGTTTGGATGTTCAGCCCGACCAGGTTGGCATCATGGAAAAAAGACTGGATTGTGGATGGTTCAAGCAGGCCAGGGGAACTCAATCCCCGAATTTCAAGAAGTTGCCAATCCAAATATATCCAAATTTTGTTTTTAGCTGGAACTTATCCCAAGTATAATTCGTGGGTGTCTCCAGCCTTAGCTTTCAAAGTAGGTCCGAAGGGAGTTTCAAAGTAATATGGGTAAGTCAGTAGGCATTGATTTGGGAACCACCAACTCCGTCGTTGCGGTGATGGAAGGCGGTCAACCGACAGTGGTATCCAATGCCGAAGGTGGGCGAACCACTCCTTCTGTAGTGGCATTTACCAAATCGGGCGAGCGCCTGGTTGGTCAGTTAGCCCGTCGTCAAGCCGTCCTCAATCCTGAAAACACGGTCTATTCCATCAAGCGCTTCGTGGGAAGAAGATTCTCCGAAGTCGACTCTGAGAAGAAGATTGTCTCTTATAAGGTAAAAGAAGGTTCCGACGGCGGCTGCAAAGTGTCCATCCAGGGCAAGGAATATTCCCCCGAAGAAATTTCCGCCATGATCCTGCGCAAGCTGAAGGAAGATGCCGAGAAGTATCTGGGCGAGAAAGTTACTTCAGCCGTTATCACGGTTCCCGCTTACTTCAACGACTCTCAGCGTCAGTCCACCAAGAACGCCGGCACCATCGCCGGTCTTGAGGTGCTGCGCATTATCAACGAGCCTACAGCAGCGGCGCTTGCTTACGGTCTTGATAAGAAAGACAACGAGACAATTCTTGTATTCGACCTGGGCGGCGGTACATTCGACGTATCCATTCTGGAAGTGGGCGACGGCGTATTCGAAGTTAAGTCAACCTCGGGCGACACACACCTTGGTGGTGACGACTTCGACCATTGCATCGTTACTCACGTAGCCGATGAATTCACAAACCTTGAGGGCATCGACCTGCGCAAAGACAGGCAGGCTCTGCAGCGTTTGACCGAAGCGGCTGAGAAAGCCAAAATCGAACTCTCCTCAGTGACTGAAACCAACATTTCTCTGCCTTTCATCACTGCCGATGCTTCCGGTCCCAAGCACCTTGAGATGAAAATCTCTCGCGCTCGCTTCAACGATTTGACCAGGCACCTGGTAGAGCGTTGCCGTCAGCCCATGGAGCAATCCCTCAAAGACGCCAAGCTGACTTACGATAACCTTGACGAAGTGGTTTTGGTGGGTGGTTCCACCCGTATACCGGCTGTACAAGAGCTGGTTAAGCAGGTCACCGGCGGCAAAGAGCCCAACCAGACCGTTAACCCCGACGAGGTGGTGGCGGTAGGTGCAGCTATTCAGGCCGGCGTGCTTGGTGGTGAAGTTAAGGGCGTTGTGCTGCTCGACGTAACACCTCTCTCCCTTGGTATTGAAACCATGGGTGGTGTTATGACCAAGCTGGTAGACAGAAACACAACCATCCCTACCCGCAAAACCGAAGTGTTCTCCACTGCTGCCGATAACCAGACAGCGGTAGACATCTACGTGTTCCAGGGTGAGCGTCCCATGGCTCGCGACAACAAACTTCTCGGAAACTTCCGCTTAGACGGTATTCCTCCGGCTACCCGCGGTATTCCTAAAGTAGAAGTGACTTTCGATATCGACGCCAACGGTATCATGAACGTCACAGCCCGCGACCAGAGCACCGGTAAAGAGCAGAGAATTACAATTACTGCTTCTACCAACATGTCCAAAGACGACATCGAAAAAGCTATTCGCGAAGCCGAAACTTACGCCGGCGACGACCGCAAGCGCAAAGAAGAAGCCGATGTACGCAACGAAGCCGATTCCATCGGATACGCTGTGGAGCGCCAGATCAAAGAGCTGGGCGACAAAGTTACCGCCGGGGAAAAATCACGTTGCGAAATGCTGGTTACCGACCTCAGAGCCAAGCTCAAGGAAGAAGCCGATCTCGAAACCATCAAGACGATCATGAACGAACTGCGCGGCGCCCTGGTGCTCTTGCAACAGGCTGCCTACCAGCGCGGCGGTGGCGAAGAAGGCGGCGAGGCCTACGGTGACAACGGTGCCTACGAAGGTGGCAACGGTGGTTATGAAGGCGGCGGCTACGAAGGTGGATTCTCCTCCTCCAACACCGGCGACGATGTTGTAGACGCTGAGTTCAGAGCCTCGGAAGACTAATTCCGCACTGGAAACTGCATAGCTTGAAAGAAATCGCTCGCCCTCACGGTGGGCGATTTCTTGTTCAGGTATGAAAGCAGTCTTTTGCCGGGCGGAAGAGCTTTTGATATTCTGTTATGCTGAATTAGTGAAGATCTCTAGTTCTATGCTCTTCCAACGATGAGGTGAGGATCTTATTTATGGAGCAGCGTCAAGCAAACTTTTTAGATGCCGCAGGAGCTTTCTTGCGCTTCCGAGCGGTTTGTCGGAATTCTCTGGTACTTCCCCTTTCTTTTAGCCTTTCGCTCACTGTACTTTTTGTTTCCGCCGCCGCCGCCACTAGCCCGGTAGAGAAGCCCACCGGCAAGTCTTCCCCGCCTGAGAGCAGTAACGTCGCCCTTTCCCAGGCTGCTTGCGACAAAGAATTGAGCGTGCTGGAGAACCGCTTCTTCTTCCATCAATATGGTCATGATCCTCTGGAAAAGAGGCTGGAGCGACTGGAACTGCTCATTTTGGGAGAGAGTCGTGCCGGTGGCGAGAGCCAACGCCTGGCGGCCTTGAAGAAAGCTGTGCAGGAGAGAGACAGCCAGGCAGCCAAAGTTATGAAAGAGCGGGCCGCCAGTCCGGAAGTGAAGGCCGGCGGCGAGAGTTATCCGGTGGTCACAGGTCTGGAATGGAAAGTCTTGCAGAAGACTTATCCCAAAGAAAGCCTGGACCAGCGCTTGAATCGCCTCGAGGAGCATCTCTTCGGGGTGCCCTCCCAGGCCATGTCTTATGTCGATCGCATCGAAAGGCTGAGGAAAACCACAGGCTTTGGTGTGAGCGTGGCTCCTTCGGACGGCGGCATCAACCCCGGCAGGCAGGCGGTGCCGCGCAATTTCAAGTTTGGTCCGCTGCCCAAGTCGCCCGGCAATAGCGAGGTCTTTCCCGATGGAGACGGCTCTGCGCCGGGAGATTCGCCGCAGTTTCGGACCTTTCAGGATAAATTCGGCAATGGCGGTTTTTACTTTTCCAATAAAAGAGCCCTGCCCATGCCCAGTCTGACGCCGGGCGGGCAGCCGCGCCCCCTGGCTGAAATGTTTGATGAAATGAACCGTCAGATGATGGATATGATGCGCAATTTCAACGGTGTGGAGGAAATGCCCTTTCCTATCTCCCCGGACGGCACACTCATTCCCTATGGAACTTTGAAAAAGCCCGGCGGAGTCGCACCCCCGGCACCACTGCCGGTGCCGGCTCCGGGCGGACGGAGCCCGCTGAAAGTTCCGGCGCCTGAAGAGAAACTGCCGCCATACAGCGACCCGAATTCGATTTAGCTGCTGTTTTGCAGCGACGCGAATTCGATTTGGCTCTTGCCATGCAGCGACGCGAATTCGATTTGGCTTTGGCCATACAGCGACGCGAATTCGATTTGGCTTTGGCCATACAGCCACCCGAATTCGATTTGGCTTTGGCCTTCAATAGGACCTATTTCAAACGGCCGCCGCCGTGCTTCTTATGGTTGGCTCACGGATACCGAGATGATGCGGTCACCTTTGGCAATGGAGCGCACTACTTCCATGCCCTGGAGGACGCCACCAAATACGGTGTACTTCTGATCGAGGCTGACCTGGGGCGCCAGGGTTATATAAAACTGGCAACTGGAGGTGTTTACGTTTTGCGGTTGGCGGGCCATGGCCACCACTCCGGCGGCGTTGTGCTTGAGAAAGGGCGATGCTTCCAGGGGCAAAAAGCGCGGCATTTTTGCGCCGGGAGGTGTGTAATTGCCGGTGCCGTCGCCATTGGGGCAGCCGCCTTGAATGACGAAGCCGGGCTCGACCCGGTGAAAGTTGAGACCGTTGTAAAAGCCGTGATTAGCCATTTCGGTAAAGGCTTTCACGGTGATCGGGGCGTATTGCTGGAAAAGTCTTATGACAATGCGACCCTTGCTGGTCTCGATGGTACAGGTGGGATCCACTGAATTCTGGGCGGCGGCCTGGGCATTGGCCAGGTTCAAGGCCTGCAGGGAAGTGCCCGCGCCGGGCGGATTCTGGAGCAGAGCCGAGGAGCCGGCCGGAGGCGCACCTTGCATCCCGCCCTGGGCATTGGGATTACTGCCCGCTCCCGGAAAGGCAACTCCCGCCGGACGTCGCATCATGTCTACGGGGCGCATGGCAAATGGATTGGGCTGCCCGGGTTGGGGCGTGAAACCCCCCACTGGTGCAAAACCTGTGGCGGCTGAACCCATCTGCACCTGGCCTGGAACGGCTTGCCCTGGCTGACCGACATTGCCCGAGGGGCTTGCCGACTGGGCTGCGGGAGTGTACGTGGTGGCATCAGGCGTGGGCAAGATGACTTCCGGCGGCACCATTTCTGAATACTGGGCAAGGCAGGGGCTGTTCAGACCACTGAGCACCAGAGCAGAAAGCAGAACGTAAGTCAGGTTTTTTCCTTTAGAAACTGTTTTTCTCATGGCCTCTTGCTTCTCGTCCTTCCAACTCGGGCAGCCTCGCAGGCTATCACCCCCGTTCAAGAGAGATTTTACTTCCCCGGTGTGCACTTATGCCAGTCTGGTATCGGGTTTGCCCCCATGGAAGCGGCATATTGCTGAGAAGATGGCCGGAGAGGCTGCTTTGTTCCCTCTTTCGACCAGACTCTGCTGACTGCGGCGCGGGAGAGCGAGGACCTCGGCCAGCCGGTCATTGCTCTGCCTGTCATAGCACTGCCTGCCACAGCCCAGCCGGTCATTGCTCTGCCTGCTAAAGCCCTGCCTGTCATAGCACTGCCTGCCACTTCTCTTCCTGTCATTGCTCGACTGCCGGAGGTTAGCGGGCCAGGCTGAAACCAAAATCGGTTAGGACTTCCAGTCGTTCGTGCTCTTGCAGATAGGAAGCGGGAACCTGGCGGCTGACCGGTCCGCGGAAGGCGGCTTCGACAATGGCTTTCTTCTTCTCACCGGAAGCCATAAGCACAATGCGGCGACTGGAGAGAATGGTCTTCACTCCCATGGTGACAGCTTTCTGCGGCGGGCGGACCGCTCCGAAGCTGGCCTGGTTATCTTTTCGGGTGGAATCCTCCAGCCAGGTACAGTGGGTCCAGCTCAGGAATTGGGTGCCGGGTTCGTTGAAGGCGATATGACCGTTGCCGCCGATGCCCAGCACGGTCATGTCCAGCCCGCCCTGACCGTCGATGAGGGCGTCGTAGTTGTCGGTCATGCCCGGATGAAAAACATTACCGGCGTCAATATTGGTGTGTTGGTAAAGGTGTTCGCTCAAATAGGTGTGGAACGAAAGCGCTGCCGGTACGTCCAGATAGTCATCCAGGGCAAAACACCGCACTTTTGACCAGTTCAGTCGCCCTTCCCGTGACCACGTTGAAAGGAGTTTATAGGTCCCGATGGGAGTTTGTCCGGTGGGGAGACCCAGGCAGCAATCCGGTTCTGATGCTATTTGCTGGGCAACCAGGGTAGCGACTTGCTCGCTGAGCTGATCATAGGTTTCAATGTGCATTAATGGTAAGTTGTTTTGATGCCTTGGTCCGGGGTATGAAGTGACTACCTGGGGCAGTCCTGACTTTTATGAGTCTGTTTTGAGTAGTCTATTTTACCGTCCTAAGTCTAACCAGTGGAATTCAATTTGAAGAGCGAAGTCAGGTCTTACAGTTTGTTTCAATTGGCCGGTGTCGGGAAGCGGCACCTGGCGCTGATTCTGGTGCTGGCTCTGGGGGGCACTTTCCTCCTGCCCTCGACTTTTAGCCTGGCGGGTTCCGGTGCCCTCGGTCAGGTGCCCACGCGCAAATTGCAGCGGGCTACCTTCCAATCCTTTTCTTCCGGCGGTGAACCGCTGGCACCGGCTTCCGGTTTGCATTTGACCCCCGGACTCGACCGCACTCCCGGTACCGGCAGTCAGATGTATAACCCCGGTGAGCCCAGTTTGAACATGGGCTTGTGTCGTTGGGAAAGCCGCAAAATGCCTCTCAAAATTTGGATTTCACCTGGTCTGCAATTACCCGAGATGGGGTTTACTGAATTGCAAAAAGTTAGACCGGACCAGGTTTTTGAGATGTTGCAGCAGCCCGGGGATCCCTTTGCCGGCTTGAGCCAGGCCCGGGAGTGGACTGAAGATACAAACTACCAGGTGGCAGCAGGAATTGAGCAGTGGCGAGAGTTTGAGCGGGAGGGGTTGTTTAGTTTCGGCTTTACCACTGACCCCAGACAAGCCCAGATCATGGTCTTCTTTGTGGATTCTTTTAAAGATTCAACCAGCCCTGGCGGTATCATGGTTGGTGGCAACACCTGCGCCCAACTCTATACCTATGAGCAAGCTCAAAGTATAAATATCGCCCAGAAGCCGGTGATCATTGAAATGTCTACCCTGGTAAACCGGGAGCCGCAGAAGATGATTGCCGCTTCTGCTCACGAATTTGGACACGCTCTCGGTATCAAAGCCCACAGCCCCTATCGTGACGACATTATGCACGAAAATCGGGTGGTAAACTCTCTCTCTCCCGCCGATAAAGCCACAATTCGCAGGCTCTATAGATCGAAGCCGGCTTATGTCATGTGAAAAGCGTGCTTTGTGACTTCTGAGATTACCGATCGCCGTCGGCAGTTGTTTGCGGTTGCTGACCATAGAAGGCGCCGGGGCTATTAGGCGCCAGGGCAATTTGGCAGTGCGGCTATCAAAAGCCACGGCAATTTGGCAGTGCGGCTATCAAAAACCAGGGCAATTTGGCACTACGGCTATCAAAAACCAGGGCAATTTGGCAGTACGGCTATCAGGCACCACGGCTCCCTGTGTCTCTTTTTCGAGAGGCTCCGTTTGTAACAATAGTGATGTTGCGGAATATTACATCAGCGTTTGGGGACTTTTTGCAAAATGAAACCATTGCTGTGACTGCTTTTGGGGCGTCAAGCAGATTTTATTTTTCCCGTTACATGAGTTTAGTGGTTTTTGCCTGGCTTTCAAAAAGAGAGATGGTGAGGGCGACTCATATTGCTTTTAGCAGTCAATCACAAGCAGAGTCGACCACCAATCATTTTTGAGAAATCGGCACGGACAAGTGCAGGTCGGCAAGTTTTGTTTCTTGCCAGCTACCGGCTGGAATATAGATGTCGGCGGCAGGGCTGAGGCTGGTGCCCGGTACTTTGATGGTACCGGTGACACTACCGCCTACCGGTAGTTTGCGGGAGGCAAAACTGACTTTAGCTTCTTGGGGCTCCTTGCTGCCGTTTTTCACGGTGGCTCTGGCGCTGGCCGGAAGCTTGATCTCTGACTGCCCATCGTTCTGGAGAGTCACTTTCAGTTGAACTTCCGAGCGTGCAGCCTTAACTCCGGTCAGGTAGAGCCTGGCTGAGGGAGGTGTAGAAGGTCTTGCCGTCTGTAGAGGCAGACCGCCGCCCATTGATGGCGTGTTCATGGCTTTGAGCACAGGCTGTGCCTGTGTCTGGTTTGGCATCGCCATGTTAGGGGTCATGCCCGGCGCTATACCGGTCGCCATGTTAGGGGTCATGCCCGGCGCCATACCGGTCGCCATGTTAGGGGTCATGCCCGGCGCCATGCCGGTCGCCATGTTAGGCGCAGCCATATATGGCGCCATGGAGTTGTTAGCCGCGGCGAAACTGGGAATAGCCTGGTTGCCGGCCGGATAGACTTTGTTTAGCTCAATGGGCATAGCCTGAGCGGTGTTTGCTGGTGTGTACGGAGCTGCAAACGGAACCGCACCCGGAACTGCAGAAGAAACGGCAATGGGAACTCCTAAGGGAACCGCACCTGTAACTGCAGAAGGAACGGCACTGGGCATCATAGAGGGTGCTGCCCCGGTTGCGGCGGCGAAACTGGGAATAGCCTGGTTGCCGGCCGCATAAACTTTGTTTAGCTCAAGGGGCTGAGCCTGAGCAGAAAGGCTTGGCAATGCCGCCGGTATCGGTGTTGCCTGTGGTGGCAGGGACGGCGCCGGTTGGCTGGTGGAGGCGGCAGCCTTGGTCGCTTTTGCTTTGCTTTGTTTGGCCACCAGGTTGAGGGCATTTTGAACGTCGGCTTTGGAGAGGGCTTTCACTTTGCCGCTCATGAGAGTGGGCGCGGCGCTTGCGGCCATGCCGCTAACCGAGCTCAAGAAAGATTTGTCGGCGGCATAATTTTGTCCGGCGCCCAGAGCCATGCCGGTGATGGTCATGGGCGGCGCTGACGTATCCATTTTGGTATTAGCCAGGGCGGCGGCGGCAGAAGCGAGCGCAGCCTGCGGTGTTGCGGCGGCACCGGCGGTGGCACTGGATAGCGCACTACCTGTGCCCTGTGCCGTCACGGCTTCGGTGGCGGCGCCCACAACGGAACCGGAGGCACCTGATGCTCCGGCGCCTGATTCGCCGGCGGAGGGCAGGCTGGGATCGGCAGTCGAACTGGCCGTCGGCGCGCCCATAATACCGCTGGTGGCTGCTTTCAGTGATTGCCTTACGGCTTGCGTGTTCTTATCAATTTCCGCCTGTTGCTGCAATGTGAAGGTGCGCATGGAGTCGAGGAAATTGGCTATGGATGCCACATGGGTATCGGTGTTGAGAGGCCGGTAGCCGTTCTCATGGGTCATGGAAACAGGTGCCGTCTGTGCTGCTTGAACGGCTGCAGGGCTTTGAGCCAGACCGATAGCCTGGGCTGTGGGCAAGTTGAGACTGGGCGGCTGTTCGCCCGGCATGGCAAGCGCTCGAATCTGTTCCATCACCTGCGGGCTGATGGCGCTGGTGTTGCCGCCTACGGTCTGGGTCGGCAATTCTTCGCCGCGGGCGCGAATTTTATTGGCCAGTGAGAGCCAGTAGTTTTTGTAGTTCGTATCGGAAGGGAAGAGTCCTACGGCATCGGTGGCCTTTTGATAGGCGCCGGTGAGATTGCCCTGGGCCTCCATAGTCTTGGCGCTCTGGAAAGACTTGAGCGCTTCTTGCTTGGCTAGAGCCAGTTTGAAGGACTGACGGGCGGCAGGCAGGTGAGGATGCACCGGATTGAGTTGCACCACTATTTTGTATTCGGCTTGAGCTTGCGCCAGTTCCCCCGATACTTGATAGGCTCTGGCCAGACCCAGGTGGCTGTTGGCGTCCTGGGGACGGCTTGCCACTTGCTCTTTCCAGAGTGAGATTAAAGCGTGGGCCGCTTCTTTGTCTCCTTGATTGATCACCAGCGCCCTTGTCAAATCGGCGCTGGCGCCTACATAGTCGCGCATTTGCAGGCGGGTAATGCCGAGCTTCTTGAGGGCATTGGAAGAATCTGGATTTATTTCCAGGGCGCTTTGATATGAGGCTTTGGCTCGCTCGTGGTGCCCGGCGGCGGCGGCGGCATTGCCGGCTTTGATATGGGCCGTTTCACTTGGTTTTAGCCTGGCTGCTGTTCTGTATTCTACTTCCGCTTCCAGGTGGCGGTGCTGCGCCGAGAGTTTGTCGCCGAGGTTGGAACGCTGAGCGGCATCCTTGGGGTTGACGCCCAGCTTTTGCAAGCTGGCATCAAGGGCCTGGTCTGCGGCGCTGGCAATTTCCGGACTTACCTCATGGCTGTGACTTACAGCCAGGCGGGCTTGCTTGGCGGCATTGGCATGATCACCCTGTTTGACGTGAGCCTTTGATCTGGCCAGCGATACTTTTGCCAGTTCCGTTTTCAGGGATGCTTCCTGGGGATATTCGCTCACATAGCGACTGAGGAGAGCCTGGGCTTCCGCCAATTTTCCCTTCTTAAATAGAAGCTGGGCTTCGGTTTTGATCTGCACCAGACGGGCCTGGCTCAGAGGCACATGGGCGATGGTTCGCTGGGGCGGTGATATGGAACGCGCCGTGGCTGTCTCTTCTTGCGGCAGGGGGGCAATACTTTTAGGCAGCAGGGCTGATTTCATGGGCGGCGGCGGCGGTACGATGCCGTCCCGGCTGAAGGTATTAGTGCCTGAGTCGAAGCCGCCTACGGCATGTCTGGCTGCTGCTGCCGGTACATAAGTGGGCAGCATGAGGGTGTCCCGGGTGCTCAGAGCTTGATAGTCAATGCGTCGGGGAATGTCGCCGCCGTCCGGCCCAACGATTACTCGTTTTCTGTATTTGAGATCTTTTGGCGGGCGCTGCTTCTCGGTGGTCTGGGCGGAAGCCATGGAGCAGGAACTGGCGATGGAAAGTGCGGCGGTGCAAAGGGTGAGGGTTCTCAGGGCTGCGATTCTGAGGATTTCAGCCAGGGTCTGATTTTGATTTTGCCAGCGGGTCATTTGAATTAGCCTTTGCTTGCGTATTGCCAATAGCGCCAATTTGCCGGGCTGTCTGTTTGCGGCGGTGCGCCTGAGGCTTTTTGCCTTGGGGTCCGGCGGATCAGGGGTCGGCCATTTGATCATGACTAATTCTATGACCTGTATCTTGACATGCAATGGTGATTACCACGCCTTTTGTCAAAAATTGACCCGCTTGTCTACGTGGGATTCCCCCTGAAAGTGCAAGTGCCCCGGCATTCTCGGGGGATATGCCGATTGCCGCTAAGGAGGATTATTAGTTTTATTTAGAGATCGCAAAAGTCTATATTCTATATAGGAAGTTGCCCTACACTTGATAATTGCCTTGGGGCTAACTGCCGGACAAATTTAGTCGGGTTGGTTCTCGCTGGACGAGCCGGTAAGCTCCCAACAGTTTTTATTCCTCGCACCATCACAAATTTCCAAGAACTAGTTCAATGACAGCCATCTCTAAAGAACAGGAACAGATCCTCACCGAGCGCGCCCACTCTCTCACCAGGCAAGCAAGGTTATCGGCGGCTGTATTCAGCCAGTATTCGCAAGCCCAGGTTGATCGTATCGTCAAAGCCATGACCACCTGCGCCATTGATAACGCCGCCAGGCTGGCTCGCATGGCCCATGAAGAGACCCGCATGGGCGTTACTGAAGACAAAGTCTTGAAAAATCTGGTGGCTTCCGAGTTTCTCTACGCCCAGATAAAAGACAAACGCACCGTGGGTGTGATCAAAGAACTGCCCGAATTGAATATGGTGGAAGTAGCTGAGCCCATCGGTGTAATTCTTGGTCTGGCGCCGGTCACAAACCCCACTTCGACGGTGATTTTTAAGAGCATCTGCTGCGCCAAGACTAGAAATTCGATTATCTTTTCACCGCATTTGATGGCAGCCGAATCATCCAATCTGGCCGCCAAGCTCATTTACGAAGCGGCTCTGGAAGCCGGTGCACCTAAGGGTTTCATAACCTGGGTCGATAAGTCCTCCCGGTTGCGTCGCCTTTCTGAAATTTTGTTTGCCCATCCGGAAGTGGATCTGATCTTCGCCACCGGCGGTACACAGATGGTGCGAGCCGCCTACAGTTCGGGCAAGCCGGCTCTGGGTGTCGGTGCCGGCAACACACCGGTTTACGTGCACAAGACGGCCAATGTGCCCTCCGCCGCCATGGAGATCATTATTTCCAAGACCTTCGATAACGGCACCGAATGCCCTTCTGAACAGACCCTGATTATCGACAGAGAAATTGTCGATGAGCTTATCAGCGAGTTCCGTCGTTGTGGTTGCTATATTTGCGATGAGGCTGAGGTTGAGAAAATTGCCGATGCCGTAATAGACGCCCGCACCGGCGGCATGAATTACCGACTGGTGGGCCAACCGGCAAACTTGATTCTCGAACAAGCCGGCATCAAGGTTGATCGCCATATCAAGATGATTCTCTGCCCTCTCAAAGGAGAGCTGCGTCTGCACCGTCTCGCCGTTGAGAAACTGATGCCGGTGCTCGGTTATGTGGCGGTAGATTCCGTTGAGGAAGGTATAAACCGCGCTCTGGATATAAACTACGGCGGCGGCACCGGCCACACAGCCGGCATTTTCTGCGAAGACGACGGCGTCATAGAGCGCTATGCCGATGCCATCAATGCCGGACGAATTATCGTCAATTCGCCCTCATCCATAGGCGGACTGGGCGGCGTTTATAACCACCTCAACACTACCTTGAGCTTCGGCTGCGGTACCGGCGGCGGCAATATCACCACCGACAACGTGGGCATCAAAAACTTGCTCAACTACAAGCGAGTGCCCCGCCGCAAGAACTATGTGATTAGCTTCCAGACTACCAAAAATATCTATAGCAATCCTGGTTCCATCGAACATTTGAAGAGCCTCAAGTGCAAGAACGCCTTTGTGATCAGCTCCCGCTCTGCCTCCCGCCGCGGTCATCTTTCGATGGTGAAAGAGAGCTTGCCGGAAGGCTGCCATGTTGATGTCTTCTCGGATATCGGCACCGAGCCTGATTTTCCCACTATTCAAAGAGCCGTGCAGGCCATGCGCCTGAGCAAGCCCGATGCCATCATTGCCCTGGGTGGCGGTTCGGTGCTGGATGCCGCCAAGATTATTCGCCTCTTCTACGACTACCCTGAGCTGAATGTGCAGGAACTGGCCGTGAACTTCCTCGACTTCCACCATCGTATGGTGGAGTTTCCCAAGGATATGCGCACCCAACTGGTGGCCATTCCCACCACCTCCGGTACCGGTTCGGAAGTGACACCTTTTGCGGTTTTGAAAGACGGCTTTAGAAAAGTGTCCATGATCGACGAATGTATGATTCCCGACGTGGCTATTATTGATGCTCAGTTCACCAAGAGCTTGCCGCGCGAGATCACCAGTGATACCGCCTTTGATGCTCTCACCCATGCCCTGGAGTCGCTGGTATCCACTTTCTCGTCCGACTACACCGATGGTCTGGCTCTCGAAGCGCTGCGCCTGATTTTTGAAGCCTTGCCCGAGACTCTCAAAAATCCAGGCAGTATTTTGCATCGCCACAAATTGCACAATGCCGCCACCCTGGCCGGTATGGCCATCGGTAATGCCTCGGTGGGGGTCAATCATGCCCTCGCTCATGCCCTCGGTGCTCGCTTCGATATTCCCCACGGCAGAGCCAACGGTGTCTTCCTTCTTTCCACCATTGAATACAACGCTCAGATTCCTTCCAAGTTTGTCTCGATTCCTTGCTATCCGCTCTGGGTAGCTGATCGCAAATACGCCAGGGCCGCCCAGTTCATTGGTCTCAAGGAAGAAGCACAAGCAGTAGACAGCCGTCCTCAGGTTGAAAATCCACACTTTGCCATGGAAGGCAGCCGCGGTCAGTATGACGGCATGGTACTCGCTCTGCGTCGAGCTGTTTACGATCTCGGTCGCCTGGCCGGACAGCCCCTCTCGGTTTCCGAATTGGGTATTGATCCGGCCGACTATCAGGCAGCTCTGCCCGAACTTGTGGAGACCGCCTTTAGCGATATGAGTGTGCGTTCCAACCCTCGTTATTGCCTAGCCCCTGAAATTTTGCAGCTTTTCCAGGCTGCCTACGCACCAAGAGTCAGACCCTGATAAAGATAAGAACCATGAGCACTAAAAAAGACGAAGCCAAGAAAAGCGATAAGAAGATTGAGCGTGTGCGCATCATGGGTTCCCTGGAGCGCGCCGTTGACGAAATCGATCGCCTGCTTGCCGGCAGCACCGATGAAGTAGAGATCGATTTTTCCACCTGCACTTTCATTGCCGTGGAAGGGCTCGAGTGGCTGGAGGAGTTGCTCTTGCGCGCTGACTCGGTGAAGCGCACCGTGCGTTTTGTGAATGTGCCGCCCACAATCTATAAGGTATTTAAAATTTCCCATATCGAAAGTCTCATGAAAGCCGCGGGCGGCGTCAGCAGTACCAAACTCGGACCGGCTTGCTGACCGCCATGCAGACAAGCGCTCAGCCCGGGGCTTTGCCCTCTTTGCGCACCGAGAATCTAACCAAAATGTTTGGTAGCAGGGTCTCGGTAGATAAGCTTAACCTGTGTATCTATCCCGGCGAACTCTATGCGCTTCTAGGTGATAACGGCGCCGGCAAGACCACCACCATCGGTATGCTTACTACCCTTCTGGCACCGACCTCCGGCCGTTTCTTTATTTGCGGTCATGACGGTATCAAGGACGGGCGCAGAATTCGCGGATTATTCGGGGTGGTGAGCCAGGACCTCTCGGTCTACAACGAGCTGACTGTCTATGAGAATCTACGCTTCCTGGCGGAACTCTACGGTCTGAAAGGGGCTACTATCGACAAGCGCATCGAGCAGGTGATTGCCGGCTCCAGTCTGGTGTCACGGCTCAATGATCGGGCCGGCAATCTTTCCGGCGGCATGCAGCGCCGTTTATCTATCGCTTGCGCCATGATCAACGAACCCAAAGTGCTCTTTATGGATGAGCCCACGGTCGGTCTCGACCCGGCTGCCAGGCGTGAAATCTGGAGCAGTCTCAAGGATCTGAAGAAGCTGGGCGTGACCATTTTGCTCACCACCCACTATCTGGAGGAAGCGGAGATCCTTGCCGATCGCATCGGCATAATTCGCGGCGGCAAGCTGATTGTAGAGGGTTCGGTAGCCGAGTTGTCGGAGCGCATTCAAGGTATGCGCGGCTTGTCGATCAAGCTGAAGGACACAGTCAGCGCCGATGGAGTGGAAATTGCCCGCAAGCTCGAGAAGATCAAAGAACGGTTCGATATCATGATCAGGCACGACGTTTTGCGTAATACCATTTATTTGAGCCAGCCCGAGCATGTTTCGGTGAATGAATTCCTACGCTTTGTTTTCGACTGGCTGGAGAGCGAGGATATTCCCTTTACTAAGTTTGCCAGCGGCGAACCCAATCTGGAGGATGTCTTCATGGCGGTGGCCCGCAGCGGACCGGATGTAGAAAACCAGAGCCCTGAGTCGCCTCTGGAAAAGGTACAGGGTGGCCATCATTAGCACTTTATACGATGCCGTCAAGGCCATAGTCGCCAAAGATATCTTAGCCTGGACCAGGCGCCCGCTCTATTTCTTCGCCAGCGTATTGATGGCGGTTCTCATTTTGGTTTGCGTTGGTAATACTATATCCGGTGCCAATGATATGCCCTTTGGGCTCTATGATCCGGGCGGTATCAGTGAATTGTCCAGGCACTTGACGGAAAGCGGTCGCTTCCGTGTGAGAGTTTATGATGACCTGGAGAAGGCCAAGTCTGACCTGGCGCACGAGAAGATCGTGGCTCTCGCTAATGTGGCGCAAGATCCTCTGGAGGATTCGGTACAGATTCTCACAGCCGGCAATAATCCCCTGGTGGATGATCAGATTTCCATGGGTTTGCTTTCGGTGCTCACCCAGAAGGCCAAGGAACTCAGCCTGCCTTTGCATTCGGCTGCCCTCTACCAGGTGCATTTTGGTTTGAAGGACTACATCACCGCCGGTTTGACGGCCTATTTGTGCTACGTGCTGGCTTCCATGAATCTTGGCTTTAGCTGGATTTATGAGTGGATGGAAAAGACGTACAGGCAGATTGTGCTTGCTCCCATGGGTCTCGATGCGGCCATCATCGCCAAAACCTTTACGGTTACCATGGAAGCTTCCACTGTGCTCTGGCTGGCGCTCTGTCTCACTTCTCCCATTTCCGGTTTTACTCTGGGCAACAACTTCCCGTTCCTGGTGGGCGCTACCCTGCTTTCCGTCTTTACCTTTACCTGTCTGGCCCTGCTCTTTGCCTGCTTCCTGCGGACCATTCGCATCTACACCATGACTGTCTCTATTCTCGGTGTGGCGCTCATGTTTGTCTCGGGCATCATCACTCCCATTAAAGCCATGCCATATTGGGAGCAGAAGCTGGCGGCCATTATGCCCCTTTATTACGCCTGCGATCTCACTAAAGGTGCCATGCTCGGTATACCCTGTGAGGCAGGTAGAGATGTGATTGTGCTTCTGGGCTTTGCATTTATCTCACTTTTCCTTTCGAGAACAGTACTTGCTCGCAGTCAGGCTTCGGTGTAGTCTTGGTTAACCAAGAGGAAAGCGGTGTGAGTGTGACTTTTTTGCCCCTGACAACAAAACGGGGAGAAGCCTCTTCCGGAGCCCGTGAGAGCACCGGAGCTTCAGCCGCCGCCCTTGCTGCTATTCGCAGTTTGGGAGCATTGGTGCCGGCGCCCACGGCGGGCCCGTCCGTGGGATTGGCCATGAGCCTGGCTCTGCCTCTTATTGTTTCTTTCAGCGGCAGTGCAGCGGCCGCTGCCCCTGAGAAAGCTGCCCAACCTCAGACCGGTGCGGCTTGCGGTGCCCTCAATCAGGGTGGTCCGGCCTGGAACACCGTCGAGCGCCTGCTGCGCGGCTTCAGCGAAGATTTCGCCCTCACCAGGCATAAGGGTAAGGGCCAGGGTGCAGCTAGTGCCGCTCACTCGCAGCCTTCTCAGATTCTCGATTATCAAGAGATGTCGGTGCGGGCTCTTGGCCGGCGCCAGTGGGAAACTCTATCGGCCAGCCAGAAACGTGATTTCTCGGGCAGCCTGGAAGCACTGGTGGAGAAGCGTTACTATCCGCGCTGGCGCAAAATCTTCGGTAAGGGCAAGGTGACCTTTGTGGAAGAGACCGGCGTGGGCGGCGATACCCTGGTCAAGACCAGGCTCACCCTCGGTAAGAAGGTAGAGACTTTAGCCTGGCGCCTCACTGATAAAGGTACGCGGGTGGTCAGTTTAGCCGTTTCCGATAAAGACTTATTGGAACGCCTGAAGTCCAGGATAAACTCCCGGCGCAAGAAGGGTAAGCTGGATGTAGACCAGCTTATTGCCTGGATGCGTAATTCCGGCGGCGAAACCCAGACCTCCCTCAATGTGGAAGGTGCTTCCCTGGCTGTATCGCAGGGCTCCAGCAATGTTGTGGCTGACTGAGCGGGCTTTCTAGTAGTTCTTATGCTGTTTCCTTCATTGACGGAAGCAACTTTGCTGAGGCGCTACAAGCGCTTTCTGGCTGATGTGCGCTTACCCTGCGGTACGGAAGTAACGGCTCATTGCCCTAACCCCGGCAGCATGCTTGGCCTGGCTCAGCCGGGTATGCGGGTTTTGCTATGGCAGGCGCCGCCCGGCGAAAAGGCGCGCAAACTCAAGTGGTCCTGGAAGTTTGTGGAGGCTGACGGCGCTATGGTCTGCGTTGATACAATGCTGGCCAATAAACTATTCAAGGAAGCCTTTACCAGTGGTTGGTTGCCTGAGTTTTCCGGCTATTCATCTATTGAAGCGGAACACAAATACGAAGACAGTCGGTTCGATTTTTACTTGCAGGGCACTGCCGGTAGTGCCATGGTGGAGGTCAAGTCGGTCAGTCTTCTGGAATTATCCGAGCAAGGTGAAAAATTGGCTGCCTTTCCCGATGCTCGCACCGAACGTGGTCTCAAGCACCTGGAAACTCTGCGGTCTCTCAGCTTGAAGGGGGGCGACCGGGCCGTGCAGTTTTATGTGGTGGCACGGGGCGACACCCGGGCCTTCAAGCCGGCTGACAGCATAGATCCTGCCTACGGCAAGGCGCTGCGGCAGGCCCATGCTCATGGCGTAGCGGTGCATTGCCGGGCTGTAGAGATCAAGCTTGCGCCTTGCGGCGAACACCGCTTCGATCTGGAAATGACCATGGCTGAGACTTTGCCCCTCTTGCTCAAAGAACCTTAGCGCGGGCGCTCAACACCCAGTCATTTTCCAGTATCTCCCGGCGCAGGGCGTTTCCCACACTCATGTGCTCGAATATGAGCCGGTCTATTTCCGCCTGTTGCCTGGCTTCTTCTTGCAATATTTTTTGAAGACGCGGGAGGTTGCCTGAGGCACTGCAGTAAGATGCTTCTTTCATGAGTTCGATGCAGGCAGCGGCTTGCGCTTGCAGGCTGGTGTCCAGAGCGTCCGTCGGTAATTTGAAGGGCAGGCGGCGCAGGTCGCCAATTTGGAAGTTGATGGTAGGGTTGAGCTTGGCCAGTAAGTAGATGGCAGTGGCGGAATTGAGATAGGCCAGGAGAGTTAGTTTGTCTATGGTTCTGGTGAAGATGGCTGAACTGGCAATGTCGAAGACGGCGCCCGCGCTCAAAAGCCTGGCCGTGAAGCCGGAAGTGCCGATGTAAGAGTAGGTGATACCGTCCTGGAAGTAGAAGGCTTCACCGGGCAGGGAGCGTGATTGCCCCCGGCCGGCTCGGTAGGCGCGGATTGCTTCGCCGTTGGGATGCCAGTTGAGCCTCAGTGGTGTTTCGTAGTACCACTTGCGTCCCCCACCTTTGTCGTAGGGTACATAGTGAGGGGCTTCGTCCGAGTGCAGCTCTTCTTTTGATTTGACGAAGAGCTTGTTATTGCAAGTGAAGAGTCCATTTACTATGCTCAGCTCGCCTTGTTTCTCCAGCTTGCCCAGACTGGTGAATTTGCTGAAGAGAGAAGGCAATTCAGGCGGCGCATCGAAGATAAAAGGAAACCCTGGAATGGCCTGGGCTACAGCTAGTAAACCGCTTTCTTGCAGTTCAATCTCTTTGAGTAGTTCCATTTTGCCGCCGGTCTTTTCCTTCTTGTAGAGGCGGTAGTTGAAGTTGCCCTGGCCGACCGGCTGGTGCTCTTGCAAGGCGGGCCTGGCCTTTCGCTTTTCCAGGGTGAGAATGGCGGTGTTCACCTTCTCTCCCGGGCAGGTGGGAAATGCGCCGGCTCCCAGTGCTTTTACGCTGATAAAGCAGGCTTTGTCCAGCAGTTCCAGCCGCAGCCGCTCGAAGCGCTGAATACTGAAAAAAGCTTTGTTGGGTGATGGTGGTAAGACGACCTTCTTCCTTCAAGAGTGTCAGCGCCAGTTCGAGAAAGGCTGCGTAGAGGTCGTTCTTGGTGTTCGGATAGTGTTGCTTCAGGTAGTCGGCGGTGATACTATCCATGGTGCGGCTGCTTTGATAGGGCGGGTTCATTATCAGGTTGTCGAAGCCCCGAATGCCTTTCACGGGGCTGTCAGGAGCACTGTCGCTTTGCCAGAGAGCGCGGTCGAGACTACCGAGCGGCAGCGCTAACTTTTGCAGGTTGGGGCGGGGTAGTTCGCCCGAGCAATGTTTGCGCGCCGCTATGTAGAGAGCCAGACCGCTTAAGTCAAGCATGCGACTGTCCACATCAAGACCGAAAAGGCGGTCTTTCAGGAGACCTGCCAGGGCGGCTTGTGCGGCTTCGCCCCGGCGCAGGCTTTGAGAAAGAGCCGCTTCCAATACCGCCACCAGTAAATGACCGGCGCCGCAGGCCGGGTCAAGAACGGTTTGCTGACCGCTCAAGTTGAGACTTGCGGCCATATCCCCGGCAATCCAGAGGGGGGTGAAAAATTGAGTGTCCGCCAGATTGTTCGCTAGATAGCTCGCCTGGTTGTACTCCTGGTTGTTCGCCTGCTTGTCCGCCTGGTTGTACGTATGTTTGCTGGTCGGGCTTTTCGTCGGGTCTTTGGAGCGATTGTCCTTGAGTTTTGACTGAGGCGATTTAGGCGGCGGCAGAAATTCCGGCAGAAACTCCCACAAATTGCCGGTGAAGAGGGGGTCGGCCAGGGCTTGCCGGGTGTATTGCAACTGCCGGGGAAGATTGCCAAGCTGCTCCCAAACTTCGCTCTTCCGGGAGGCGAAGTTGAGATGGAAGCTCTCAGTCAGACCGGCGAAATCGCTTGCGTCATAGTGGAGGCTTGCCTGGGGACCGTGAATAAGGCGGTTCAGGGTCTCGATTAGTTTTCTATCCAGGGGTGCCGGGCAGAGACCGGCTGCCGCCAGACTGAGATGGGCCGAAAGGCGGGCTGCTTGCTGCCGGTCTTGTTCGGCCAGGGAGGCCAGGCTCCTGGCCAGCCGTTTGAGGTGGCTTGTGGCTGATCTGGTTTTCAAGTTAGGGGGCAAGCTGGGGCTCTCAAGAAGTCTGACTGTCCGGATTGAGCTGGATTTTTTTTACCAGTATGAAGATAAGTCTATTATTTGCCCCGCCACCGATGTCATTTGGTGTATAAAATTCCCATCAGTACTTAGTTTGGGGAATCAGGTCATGGTCAAGGCAGGGCTTGAAGATATAGTAGCCGCGTCGTCCTCAGTTTGCGATGTCAATGGTACGGAAGGACGTCTGATTTATTGTGGTTACGACATCAATGATTTAGCAGAGAATTCCACTTTTGAAGAAGTGGTCTACCTGCTGTGGTACGGGCGCTTGCCCACGAAGACCGAGTTGGAGACTCTTTCCACCGGTTTGAAAACGAACAGACGCATCCCTTCCGATGTCGTTAAAGCCATGCAGCATTATCCTAAGGATGCGCTCCCTATGGAAGTTTTGCGCACCGCGGTGTCCATGCTTTCCATGTACGACAACGAGTCGGAAGACAAAGGCCGCGAGCCCAATATCCGCAAAGCCATCCGCCTCACCGCTCAGATTCCCACCGTCGTAGCTTACTGGGATTTGATTAGAAACGGCAAAGAAGTAGTGGCGCCCAAGGAAGATTGCAGCCTTTCCCACAACTTCCTTTATATGCTTTCCGGCGGTAAAGAGCCAGATGCCGTTGCGGTTCGTTCTCTTGACGTGGCCTTGATTCTTCATGCCGATCACGAATTGAACGCTTCTACTTTTGCTGCCCGGGTCGCCGCCGCCACTGAAACCGATATTTATTCGGCGATTGTGGCTGCCATCGGTACCTTGAAGGGCCCCCTGCACGGCGGCGCCAACCAGGAAGTAATCAAAATGCTTCTGGAGATTGGCACCCTGGATAACGTTGTGCCCCATCTCGATAAGATGTTCGCCAACCACCAGAAAGTAATGGGCTTCGGTCACCGGGTCTACAAGACCACCGACCCGAGAGCTTCCCACCTGCGCCGCATGTCCCAGGAATTGGGCAAAGGCATGGGCGAAACCAAGTGGTTCGATATGTCCGCCAAGATTGAAGAGATTGTCAAAGCCGACAAAGGTTTGAACGCCAACGTCGACTTCTACTCCGCTTCCGTCTACTACATGTTGGGTATTCCCACCGACCTCTATACGCCAATCTTCGCCATCAGCCGCATGTCCGGTTGGGCTGCCCATGTGCTGGAGCAATACGCCAACAACAGGCTGATTCGCCCCCGCGCCGAGTACACCGGTGAAAGAAACCTCAAGTACGTGGCCATTGATAAGCGTTAGTACCCTGTCTTCAGGGTTTCAAAGCCGGTCCTAAATTGAAGAAGCCCCGTTCTTTGCAGCGGGGCTTTCTTATTGTTATTCTGCTTGGGTCCGCCCGGGCAAGATTATTGCTCGGCTCTGGCCTGGTAAGAGAGGTAGACCTTCTCCAGGTACTTTTCGTAATCGTTGTAAGCGGCTGGGCCTTTCTCTTCCTTATTTTCACTTTCTAAGGCTGAATCCTTGTCAGCCAGCTTCTCTTGCAAGTGCAGGAAGATTTGCCTGGCCACCTTGGGTCTGGCTTTTTCCGTCAGACCGCCCCGGCGTTTTAGATAATCCACCAAAAGGTCGTAGTCGGCCGGGCTGATGCGGCCCACATCCAGGGTGCTGTCGGCTTCCGTTCCCTCTTGAACCTTGATCTCGCTATCGGTTATGTGAGCCTGGCGCTCTCTAATGACTATGGTGCCGGCGCACATGTCACCCAGTCGGCGCTCATTTTTGTCTACCAGCATGACCACCAGACCAAGCAGGAAGATGCCGTCGGCCACACGAAGCAGGTTGCGAATTATAGAAGCACCCCAGCCTATGGGCTGACCGGTGCGCTCGATCACTCTAATTTCGGCCAGCTTCTTGCCCGGGGTCTGTCCTTTCCAGGCTCCCTCCCAGACAATAAAGTAGAGGTTTTGCATGAAAAACATACAAAGGATGGCCAGCATGGCTAAAATCGAGTAAGCAATACCCTTGGTCTTGGAATCGAGAGGGGCGACTGAAACAGCCATGCCGACGGCCACGGCCAGGATGGCGATGAAGGCAAAGATGGCTGCCTGAATGAGGGTGTCGATGAGCTGAGCCAAAAGCCTGTTGCCAATGCCGGCAATCTCCAGGTGTAGATCCACGTTTTCGGGGGTAGAGATAGAGTAATCTGGCTGTTGCATCGGCTTTTCCGGGTATAGTTGCGGGAATTAAAAGAGATTTTTGTCTTGACTATGAAATTCGAGCTTAAATGAACGTAGAGCGCTGGTTGAGAACTCGCAGGTTGTCATGGCAAAAGCTGGAGGACCTGCTCAAACAAGTGGACCGAGGTGGGCTTTCCAGTTTGGACAGGCAGGGGCTCACCGAATTGGGACGTTTATATCGTGCCACCTCCGCCGACCTTTCTCGCGCCCGCGCCCTCAAGCTCAATTCCGACTTGCAGATTTACCTCAACAACCTGGTGGTGAGAGCGCACAACCAAGTCTATCAGAACCGGGAGAGTCGCCTTTCCGACATTTTGCAGTTCTTCCTGCATGGTTTTCCCCGGCAGGTGCAGAAAAACATCTTGTATGTGCTGACTGCTTTCCTGATCTTCATTTTGCCCTGCCTGGGCTGTTACCGAGAGGCTCTATATGATGCCAACTTCGGGCAGTTGGAGGTGGTGGCCGGACATTCTCTGGTGCCGGAAGAGATGTGGCACATGATCGAGAATCGCAAAATGTGGACCGACTCGGCTCAAGACGCCAGTCCGGCTGTATCCAGCGCCATTGCTACCAACAATATCAAAGTCTCAATCATGGCCTTTGCCCTCGGTATTACCTTCGGGCTGGGAACGATCTGGATATTGGTCATGAACGGCATGTTGATCGGCACTGTATTTGGTGTCTGCCAGGACTACGGCATGGCCGGGCGGCTGGCTGCTTTCGTAGCCGGTCACGGCGTCATTGAACTGACCGCCATCTTTATCAGCGGCGGCGCCGGTTTGATGCTGGGTGCAGCCATGCTCTTCCCGGGACAGTTCAGGCGGGTCGATTCCCTGCGCCGGGCCGTCCGACCGGCCATGGAAATGTTCGCCGGCTGTGTACTGATGCTATTGGTTGCTGGTACCATAGAAGGCTTTGTTTCACCGCGCACCGACATCGGTGCCGATGTAAAATATATGGTCAGCGCTGCTACGGCAGCCATACTGATGCTTTATCTTTTTATTCCGCGTCCTAAAGCTCACCATCTCGTGTCCGAGCTTCCCGAAACTGTTAAGAAAGGCAACCCCTGAAAATGGATGAATTGACCTTCTGGTACTTGATAGACCAGTCAATTGATTTAACCGAGGAACTTTTAAGCGATAAGCAGGGTCTAGATCCTATCGACGCTCAACTTTCGACACTCAAGAAATTGTTGTCCAAGTTGAGTGAAGATGAGCTCGTGGGCTTTCAAGAAATTGTCGATTACTTGATGGACCAAGCTTATACCTGGAGTCTATGGGGGGCGGCTTATCTAATGATGGGCGGTCTGTCCGACGACGACTTTGAGTATTTTCGGGCCGGCTTGATCTTGCGCGGCAAGGAAATATATGAAGGGGCTCTGGCTGAGCCCGACTCCCTGGCTGAGCACACCGAGATTCAGCTTTGCGAAGACTTGCTCTTCCTGGCTTGCGAGGTATACGAAGAACGCAGTGGGGATGGTGCCATTTATGATCGCTACCGTGAGGTCACGAATCCCGAGCCGGCCGGGGATCCCTTTGATGAAGACGATGAAGCCTATTTTCGTGAACACTATCCTCGCCTGTGGCAGTTGTATAGCCAGGAGTGAGAGGGTTTGGCATTTCCCCGGCCCAGCCGCTCTAAATTAATTCATGGAACGGCTAAATTGCTACTGGACTTGTTTGCCATCTGAGCTAAAATAGCGGTAGCGTCCCTGGTATCATTTTTTCCCATAGTGGCATACGATGATCCAGTGCTTGCCCCGGAAAGATGGCGACTGTGTTGGATTTTTATTTGCGATAGATATCTTTTGCTTCGCTGCCCTTTCCTCCTGTGATGGCTTTTGATTTTCTAGTAAGGAACCCGCCTCAATGGTAACAGCGCCAAATTTAGAGCGGTCGGAAGAGTCGAACGAGGCTCAGCCTGTGAGAATTTTGGCTCCCGGTGCCGCCTTCAAGGAAGCTGCCCGCAAGAAGGCTAATACCGGCTCTAGTGGCAATAATAAAGAGGGCAATCCCGGTCAAAGGCCCAGGCGCAAACGTCCTCTGCCGCCTGGTCAGCGTCTAGTGCGTGCTTTTGCCGTGGCTTCTTTGCTCGTAGCCGGGCAGAGCTTCTTTTCTCCCCTGACCGGACCCTGTGAGAACTCCACAGCCGGTGCCTCTCCCCTTGTACCAATTGCTGCTCCCTTTTCTCTCTCGGCGCCGCTGAGTGAATTGCGCCGCGAGATAGAAGCCAATTGCCAGCTCAAGAAGTTGACGCCGGGCGTCTTCGTGGTTGACCCCAAAAGTGGTGCCTACGTCGACTTTAACGGCAATCGTAGCTTTGCCGCCGCCAGTATGATCAAGGTACCGGTGCTGGTGGCATTGTTCAGTGCCATAGACAGGGGCGACGTCGATCCTAAGAAAATTCTGGAGATTAAGACCGAGCATGTGGCCGGCGGCTCCGGCTATCTGCAGTATCGTCCGGTGGGCACAAAGTTGCCCCTGATGCAGGTTGCCGAATTGATGATCATTATTTCCGACAATACCGCTACCAATATGATCATTGATTTGCTGGGAGGCAAGGAGCAGGTCAATAAGAAGTTCAGTACCTGGGGATTGAAAAATACAGTCATCAATAATCCCCTGGCCGACCTCACCGGCACCAATCGCACCAGCCCTTACGACCTGGTCTACCTGCTGGCCCGGGTGGAGCGCGGCGATCTTATGTCCGATACCTGGCGCCAGCGTATGCGCAAAATTATGGAACGCACCAAAACTCGTACCCTCCTGAACCAGGGTTTGCCTCCGGGGGCCAAGCTGGCTCACAAAACCGGCGATATTGGTTCCATGGTCGGTGATACCGGCGTGGTGACCACGGTGGATGGACGTAAATATATAGTGGCGGTGCAGGTGCAGCGCCCTCACAATGACCGCCGTGCCAACGAATTGATTCGCAAGCTTTCCGGCATCATATATACGGCTTTCGCTTCCCAGCCGGCCACCGTCAAGCCTCAGCCTCCGGTCCTGGCTCAACCCAGCCAGGTTGGTCAGGGCGAGCCCGCCTCCGGAAAAGTAGAGGGCGGTGCCGGGGTGAGCGAAGGGGCGGTAGGTCCGGTGTCCGAACCCTCTCATGACATGTCTCATTGAAATCAATTTGACATGGCGAATTGAAGGTGCTACTGTGTTAGAAGTAGTCCGTTAGTTCGACTGTGGTTTCTTTCCTTCCTAATCAGTGCGAGCCCGAGCAGTTGCCCTGGGGCCTGCTGCTTTGTGCTTTCAGTGTTTGTGTCGCAGGCGCAAGCATATATCTTGTTGCGTTTTCACTCCTTCTCAATGAGGAAGAGCCTTGAGCGAAGCTACCTTTACCCTGGAAGAACTGGCGGAAGAGAGCGGTTTTGATAAGCGCGTCATCAGAAGCTTTATTGAAAACGGCTTGCTCCTGGGACCTGATTCGCGCGGTCGCTATGCCCGCTATGGGCCGGGTCATCTGGCCCGGCTTAAGGCCATTCGCAATCTGCGAGAGCGGCAGTCCTTGAGCTTTAACGAAGTACGCCAGGCTCTCATGGGGATGTCCGACGAAGATATTCGCACCCTGGCCGAACCGCCATCCTCGCCCAGGTTGAGGGGTAATCGTCGCTCTTCCGTCATTGATTATCTTGACGGTGTGCGGGCCGGCCTTTCCGGCCAGACCCGGGACTACGTCGCCAGTGCTGCGGAAGATAGCGAGGACCAGTCGAGCACCCTGCGAGGAACCCCTTACAGGGAGCCCGATGCCACCTGTGCCGGTACCAGCCGCAAAGTCGAGCCCGAATACGGCGGCGAAGAAGAGCCGCCTCCGGAAGCGCGAAATGTTAGCGGCTCTCCGGTGGATAGACTCTTAACAGCGCTTAGTTCCCTCACCGGTCCCTCCGGGGGCAAAGGGCAGTCTCGCAGCGAAGTTTTGCATAGATTCAATGTAACTCCCGATATCGAAATTTCCATTCGCAACCTCTCTGATGCTTCTCAGATAGAGCGGTGGGGCCGTATTTGCGATTCTTTGCGGGAAATTCTACTTGGAGGTGGACAGTGAGCGACTTACTTGAATTGAGAGCCGCATTCGACAAAGGGTTGGTTTCCGATGGCGGCGGGTCGGTGCGCTACCTTCTTATCGAGGCCAAGGCCCGGGAGCCTCTAGAGCTGTCTTGCTACGACGCTGATTCTCCCTGCGATATGAATATGAAGGCCGGTGCCGCACTGAATCTGGTGCTGGTTATTGATGCTTCCGGTTCCATGAGCGGTGCGCGCATTGCCGAGGCCAAGCGAGCCGCCTCCCAGATTGTGAAAGGTCTGGGCAGCCGTGACTACATTTCCGTAGTCTCCTTTGCCGAAGATGTGATCGTGCATGTGGACGGTCGTCTTTGTGATTCAAACGGTAAACGGGCCGTGCTCTCGGCAATTAAAGACATTGAAATTCGCGGCTCCACCAATCTCTGTGAGGGCTGGCTGACCGGAGCACGCTGTGCGGGCCGGGTTATGGAGAAACGAGGCGGATTGAAGAGTCATGTGCTGGTGCTTTCCGACGGCAGAGCCAATTTTGGTACCACCGATCCGGGGGTGCTGGCGGTGCATGCCCAGCAACTGCAGATTCGCGGGTTGACCACATCGGCCATAGGGATCGGCGAGGATTATTCTACGGAGCAGCTTTACACCATGGCCGTTCATGGTGGCGGAGTGGTTCATCATACGCCCAATTCCGATGAGCTGGTGGCAGTGGTGTGCGGTGAACTGGAGGGGCTGAGACGTCGGGCTGTGGAAAATCTGGAGCTGACAATCTCCTACCCGCAAGAAGTGACGGTAGAATTGCTTTCGTTCCTGCCCAGCGAATTTGCTGCCGATAAGGGCAAGCTCATGGTCAACCTGGGTGGACTTTCAAGTCTGGCCTGCCGTTCTCTGGTTTTGCGGGTGAAAGTGGCTGAGCAATATGATGAGCAAAGAGGGCTTATCAAGTTTGGTATTGTCGGCCATTATCGGCAGAGTAACGGTGAGGAAGCGGAGCTAAGCACCAGACCCCTGCAAGTCAGCCTTCGCTATGCCGATTACGATCTTTCTTCCACCCAGACAGTGAACAAGACGGAAGCCCTCAAAATTGCTGAAATCTGGCAATCTTGGCTAATCTGGGAAACTTGCGAGATGAATCGTCGGCGCAATTATCAAAAAATTGATCGCTTTCTGGGGCGGGAAGAGCGTTATATGAAACGTTTTTGCGGCAGCCTGGCCGAAGCCCAGCCCTTGCTCAAGGAAGTGAAGGAATTGCGACGCCAGGCCTCCATTGATTGGGATGAAGCCAGCCGCAAGGAGATTCAGTCTTCCTCCTATCGCCGCTCTTATGAAATAAGTGATATGCGCACCATTTCGCCACGGCAGTGGCAGACCTATTTGCCGGGATCGACCGGTGCCCCCTGAGACCTTGCGGTGCCAGCGTAAAATCCCCAATGACGGCAGCAGACTCTTGTTCTATGCTCTGGCTTGAAAGTCTTCCCAGAGTAAGTGCTGTGAATCTTGAGGGGCAAACATCGAAAGTTGAGTTGAAGGAAGGGTTAGCCGCCTCGTCCTTCTTGCTTGAGCTTGGCCCTGATAGGAAAGAGAAGCCGGCGGCTGCGCCCATGGCTGAGGTTAAGGAAGTTTCCGCCTCTTCCAGTAAGGGCGTCATGGCTCAAGCCGGAGAGTTCGTCAAGGAGCACTGGTCGGAAGGATTGGCTCTGGGCGTTCTGGTGGGCGGTGCTGTGCTGGCCAGGCGACATCTGGCTGCCGGGGCTGAGATTTCGGCTTTCGTGCGCAAGAACCCCGGTCATTTTTTGCCTGATGAAGCCAAAGTGTTGCGTTCCATAAACTGGCGCGCCGAAGGGCGCCTGCCAAGTTTGATTGATGCCAGAAATCCTAAGACCGAGACCCTGGTGATTGGCAAGTTGAAAGATCTGGAGCGTTATGAAGCGCGCCCTTCTGAATTTATGCTGCGCTGGCCCGATGAAAAATATACTGCTTTCAGTAAGGCTCAAAATTTGTCCCTGCTTCATCGCTGGCTCAAGAGCGGCGGTTCCGTTCTGGACGTCAGCGGCAGTAATGTTGAGGCCGGCTTCCTCCATACCGAGAGGGCCTTCATAGGCTCGGTGTCTAAGAAATTCCCCGGTCAGTACTTGCATCAGACCACAGGACGTATGGAGCCTCCTCTGGCCAGCCGCATCAAGTGGTAGGACGGCTGGTTTCGTATTTCTCAGGACTTGCTATGATCTAATCAGGTCAGGGCTGAGGCGTTTCTATTAATACTGTTTTCGACGATTCCAACTTGCCTGGAGATTGCAAGCAAGGTTCCGCTGAGGCCGTGGCATTGGCTCTTGTGGGGCCCCTGGCTGTCTCCGTATTTTTCATTGCTGCAATCGTGCTGGTTAGCTGGATTTTCGCCCTACCGCATTTGACCACGATATTGAATGGCAAGCAGCCCATGGCGCCCACTACGGCTGTAGCCTTTCTGGTCTACAGCGGTTATTGGTGTTACTGGTGCTTCCTGGCCCGGGGCAAGAGCTTGAAGATGCTTCGCCTGGTGCTGGGCTTTGTGTTTATGACCGGTGGTCTATTAGTCCTTCAGCCTTACCTCTTTGGCGGTCCTGATCTGGAAAATCTGCTCCACGGCGAGCGTCTTCCCTCGGTTGATCTCCCGTATCCCGGTCGCATGTCGCCCCTTACGGCCTTTATGTTTTTCAACCTTGGTTTATCGCTTGTATTCTTGCTCTACAGGATGAGAGGCGTCTATATAGCGCAGTTTTTGCTGCTCATAAATATAATAATGAGCCTGGTCTTTCTGGTGGGCTATTTGATGGCTGAGCCGGCGCTCTATTCGCCCGGACCTTACACATCGATTTCCAATTTGACGGTCTTCTGTTTTCTGCTTATTTCCTTTGCCGCCCTTTGTGCCCATCCACGGCAGACAGTTGCTTCCCTCTTCGCCAGTAGTTCCCTGGGGGGCTTTGTGGCCCGGCGCCTTTTGCCTCTTTGTTTTCTGGGGTCAGTCTTCGGTGGTAGCCTCTGTGTCATGGGTGAGCGTTCCGGGCTCTGGAGTAGAACCCTCGGTATTTCCTTGCAGGCAGTGTTGGAGGCGGCAATTTCCGGTACCCTGGTGGCGGCCATCGCCCTATCAATTAGTAAGATCGAAAGAGACCGAGAACAAGCTATCAGGCACAAAGAGAAACTGGCCGGGCAGAGGGAGAATTTTATGGCGGTTCTCACCCATGATCTGAAAAACCCGCTCATAGGCAATGAGCAGGTACTTGCGGCTTTGCTGCGGGGGCAGTTGGGGCAACTTACCGAAGGGCAGAGTCAACTTATCGGTGTTGTGAAGCAGGCCAATCACGAACTTTTGACGATGATAAAGAATCTTTTGGCTCTCTATCGCTATGACAGAGAGAATCCTGCTTTTGAATTTTCTGAGATCGATGTCTCCCTGGCTATACAGGAGGCCCTGTCCAACGTGAAAGAGCTGGCTGGTCTGCATAAGGCGGAGATTTCAACGAACCTGTCGGCGGAAATGCCCCGGGTAAGGGCTGATTCTACAGCCCTTGCTCAAGTTCTCACCAACCTGTTGCAGAACGCAATTAAATCTAGTAGCGGTGAAGGAAGTCGTATCTCCTTGGAGGCTAAAGTTGAGTCGCCGGCCGGGGAGGCAGACCCTCAGCATGTGGTCATCTTGGTGAAAGACCAGGGGCTTGGTCTGACCGAGAGAGAATTAGAATTGCTCTTCTATGGCTACCACCAGACCGCAGGCGGTGTGGAACAATCTTCCGGAACCGCTCTGGGGCTTTATCTCAGCCATCAGATCGTGCGGGCGATGGGAGGCAATCTCTCTTGTGAAAGTAAGCTCGGTGCCGGCTCTACATTCAGGATTGAACTGCCTCTCAGTTCTATATCGGGTGTTGAGGTACTCTAAAAGTGGGAATGAAGATCGTCTGGTGTGATACTGCTTATGGTGCTTGATTCGAGCGCTGATTCTGCTTCGGCGGAGGCCAGGTTCATTGGTCTTGTAGGTCCGCTTGCCCTAATGGTGGCGGTAATTTCCGGCGGCACTCTTGTGGGCTGGTTGTTTGGCGTACATTCCTTGCTTGCGCCTCTTTTGGGGCCAAAGTCAATGTCGCCTTCTACGGCCATGGTTTGTTTTATTACCTCAAACTATTTGCTCCACTGGCATTATTTTGCCAAGCACGTGAACATGAAGCTACCCAGATTGCTTTTGGGTTTTTTTCAGATTGCCGTCGGATGTCTGGTGCTGATGCACTATTTGCATTTTAATTCTCCAGACCTTGAGCAATTGCTCTTTCCTCTTCAAGTTTCAGAATCGAGCGTTGGTGCTCAGAGTCGAATGTCTCCCACCACGGCCTTCAGCTTCGTAGGCCTGGGTCTTTCTATGGTCTATTTGCACAAACGAGTGAGAACAGTTTATATTGCCCAGTTAATCTTGCTTTTCCTGATATCCATTTCTATGGTCTGCTTGATCGGCTATCTGTTCGGGGAGCCCCGGCTGTACAGCGTCGGCGATTACATGCAGATGTCTTTTCCAGCCTCTGTCTGCTTCCTTCTACTTGGTCTGGCTCTTCTATTTGCCAGGCCAACTTATACGGTCTCTGCCATTTTTGCCAACAGCAGGCTGGGGGGCTATGTGGCGCGCCGACTCTTGCCTCTTTCCTTTCTCATGGCTGTTCTGGGCGGCGTAATGTGTGTCCTGGGTGAGAAGTATAAACTCTGGAGTTGGAGCCAGGGTTCGGCAGCACAGGCAGTCTTTGAAGCAACTTTTTCCAGTTGCCTGGTAGCGGCTATAGCTGTTTCTCTTAATAAGATCGAGCGCGAAAGGGAAGAACTGCTGCGCCGGAAGGAAAAGCTGGCTGCTCAAAGGGATAACTTTATGGCGGTGCTAACCCATGATTTGAAGAACCCGCTTCTTGGCAGTGAGCAGGTTTTAACTGCTCTTGTTAATGGTCAGGTGGGCCATCTCAATACAGAGCAAAATCATGTTCTGGAACTGGTGAAACGCTCCAACCATGAACTAATAGTGATGGTGCAGAACTTACTTTCACTTTATCGCTATGACCGTGATGTCAGTGTCTTTGAGTTTAACGACGTGGATCTGGAAGTGCCGGTCTTTGAAGCCGTAGCCGGTTTAAAACAACTGTCCTCCCTGCGCAATATCGAGATTGAGGTGAACGTCGACCAGAAGATACCGAAGGTGCGGGGAGATGCTGCCGCCCTCTGCCACGTGGTAGCCAATCTCTTGCAAAACGCCATTAAGTTTTCTCCGGAAGTGGGGGCGAAGATTGTCATTGAATTGCTTTCAAAGAACGATCGGGTGCTGGTGCGGGTGCAAGATCAGGGTCCGGGCATGGCCGATGAAGAGAAAAACAAGCTCTTTACCAATTTTCGCCAGGGACAAAGCGGCCCCTTTGGTTCCGGAACCGGCCTGGGTCTATATCTTTGCTATCAGATCGTTCAGGCCCATGGGGGTGAACTTTCCTGTGAAAGTAAGTTGGGTCGTGGTTCTACTTTTATCATCGCCCTGCCGCCGGTTTCTTCCTCCGGTCACAGCTAGTTCCCCACGCCAATTCATATTTCCGCTTGTGCACTCTTGATCAGGGCAGCAATGTCTTCCAGGCTCACCGGGAAAAAATCCCAGACATCCACCCCCACATTGATTTGCCTGCCGCTGGTTTTCCATCTGGCGTGAACGTGCCCGTGCAAGAGCCAGTTGCCCCGGTCGTCGGGTTTGTACTCGGGCAATCGCTGATCAGGATCAAGGGGGTCGAAGTAGGGCAGATGGCAGAGTAGAACCTCTTCACCGGCTATTTCCAGGCTGGCGCTTTCGCAAATGTCTACAAACCCTGCTGCCCTATAGTGACGATGATAAGAACCGGAACCCTGGTTGCTGGAATGGCAGAGATCATGGTTACCGGCAACCAGATGGATTTTCCCCTTCAAGAGCGGTGCCACCTGCCGCACCCGCTTGAAATCGAGGGCAAAGTCTCCCAGATAGTAGACTTCGTCGCTCTCCGCCACCACTAGATTCCAGTTTTCAATCAGGTCCCGGTCCATCTCTTCGATGTTCCGGTAGGGGCGTTGGCAGTAATTGATGATATTTCTGTGGCCAAAATGAGAATCGGCGCTAAACCAGATTTTGCTCATAGATTTTGTCGGTCTTTCCGACTTTGAGGCTGAGCGGCGGTATATTAGGTAACCACTTGTAACACTGAAGTTACTACTTATGTTTTACACCACATTTGGAATATGCGTGCAAGTGGATATGCGGGCGCTCTCGAGGCTCTGGTGATTTCCCGGTATATAGCTTTTGTATGACTTGTAAATAATCACCGCCTGTGGTTACATCCTGCTGACATGATAAAATGTGACGCGTTCGGGAATCACTTGCTCAGTCTCAAGCCCTTGATGTAGTTTTGTTGTTTTGTAAGGATGTATTAGACGGTTAACTGGCTGGTCTCCGGGTTCCTTCCGGGCTCCCATTATCACCCTTCTTGTATATCTAATCGTGCTAGAAAGCGAGCGGTAAAATTAGTACTACTTCTACTAACGGCAATTCAGTAAATGGTGGACTGGTACCACCATTGGTAGCAGAGATCGAGCCGGCAAAAGCAGTGCCCGATGCCCGCGCTTTCTTGTTGAAGTTGTTTGCTTCTCGCTTTGGGTCCAGGCTTTCCACCACCGGTACCGATGTCTGGCGAAGTCTCAGTCAATTTCATGCTCTTAGCGATGAAGAATTGCTGGCATCCATCGAAAACGGTTCCAAAACCTACCGTGCTCTTTGTATTGATGATCGGGAAGCCTTTTTGCTCTTTTCGTTCTCCCCCCAGGGGCGCGACGAAGACGTCATAATATGGCAGGCTTTCACGGAAGCAATGGCACGGCTTGGTGTCAACAATCTGAGACTTTTTCAGCTCAGTGAAGCCAGCGACTATCAGGTTTATTTGCATCTTGAGAAACTAAGCAAAATTGCGCCGTTGCAAGAGCTTTTCTCCTCTTACCTGACAGCATCCGGTTTAGAGCGGGTGAAAGTGCACGGCGCCGGCGACTATTTCGTTTTACCTTTGCAGAGCGGCTTTCGCTGGATGAACGAGGCCGTGCAACCAGTGGTGGCGCGGCGGGAGATGTCTCTGGAAGTAGCCTGCAATTTCTTCCTGGCTGAACTTCTCAAGTCGACAGTATGTGCTGATCTTCTTTCCGAGAATCTGAATCAGGAGCTAAGCGCCATGGAGCCTCCAGCTTCCGGCGAAGCAAAGCTTGACGAGGATGCGCTAGAGGAATCCCCTCCCCCCATTTTTGAGCCGGCGGTCTGCGAAGCGGAGTTGGAGTTGCCGGAAGGGCAGGAAGTTTTTGCTGCCGAATTGGAGATCATCGCGGAAGAGTCCTTATCGGCGCCTGAAGCTCTTGTGATTGCTGATGAACCGGAAGTGGAGGCAATTTTTCAAAGAGAAGAGTTCCCAGAACAAGCACTGGTTGAAGAGTCGGTTGAAGAGCCGGTGGAAGCGCTGGTTGAAGAACCGGTGGTAGAGCTGATGGAAGAAGATTCCTCAGATTTAGAGGTTTCGGCGGCCATTGTAGAGCGCCTTTTCCAGCTTGATCCCCTTGACGAAGGGCAGCCTGAGAGCTTACCTGAACCGGCGGAGCCAAGTCTTCCGCCTCTGATTCTTTCAAGCGACTGTTCTATCCTGCCGGCTGCTTATGGCGACAGTGATGATCTTCAAATTGAAGCTGATTCTGCGCGGCCCATGCGGTATGTGCAGCTTTACTTTCCCTTTGCCGAGGGTCTGGTAAAGCCCACCTATTTTGAAGAAATGCCGGTGCGCAGACCTACTAAACGCCGGGGGCGAATCTGCCTGCCTGATTGAAGCAGGCACTTGCTTTAGTGCTTAAAGGGGATAATCGAGCTTTTTGTAAAGAGCTTCTTCTCTGTTTTCTTTTTCTGTCCTGGCTAACTCCATGAGCTTTTCGCCCAGGAGGTCGAGTGCGTATTTGTCGAACCAGTAGGTGTTTTTAACACCGTCTTTTTGCACTTCAATCTCCGTCAGCTTCTTCAGTGTCAGGGGTAGAGTCAAGGTTTCCACAAGCTTTGCTCCTCAAAGTGGCCCACATGTTAATAACCGGTCGGCAAAGATGAGGTTAAGAAAGTCTGGAGAGTCAGCGAATTTGCAGACCTTGCATGACTTGCATATGTATATGGTAGGAAAGCATGCAAAAGCCCAGTGGAACGCTCAGGAAGAGCCCGAATTTTCTCAAGCGGCTAGGAGGTCCGCTCGAGAATACGAAGGCAAAGATGAAGGGATAGCAAGCCAGTATGGTCAATTCGAAAGCTTTCGGCACATAGATGCTGAAGTCGGTGACACTGTTCCTGACGGCCAGGCGAAGAACTACCACCGCTACCAGAATGGCGAGGAGGGCTACCATGCGGTGATAGCGCTTAATTCTTGTGGGATCGATCCGGTTTTGCAGGGCCCGTCTTTGATCGGCTTCAAAACAGATTTGTTCGCGGTAGTCTTCCATAGATTTTCCACTCCCCTCACGGTCCGGCAATAACACCTTAGCCAGTTACTGTTAGATCTAGATTCGTTCGGGCAAGCCGCCGGTTAAGATTCGGGAAAAATGCAGTAACATAAGCCAAGATGTTTTCCCGAAGAGAAGCCTTGTCTTATATTCGCCCGCGGTCAAATACGGCCCTTGTTTTCAGTAGCGCCCTGGCTCTGCTTTTGCAGGCCGGTCATTCGCAAGCGGCCGGCATAGGCTGGCGCGCCGGGCTGGAGGAAGGCAACAGGCGCATGGTTGCCAAAGAGTACCCTCTGGCGGAAGGCTGCTTTCGCCAGGCTCTGCGTGACGTGAAGCGTGACAAGACAAGTGGCGCCGATGATCTGGCTCTCTGTCAAGAGAAGTTGGCTGACGTTCTTTACAAGCAAGACATTGTGGATGAGTCGGTGCCTCTGTATTTACAGTGCTTGAAGACACTTGAGCGCGCCCACGGGAAAGAAAGCCCGCTTTTGCTGCCGAGGCTTTTGGAACTTGGTTATATCTATGAGTTTGATGGTAATTACAAACAGGCTCTCGGTGTCTATGAAAGAGCCGTAGCCATAGCTGAAAACGCACCGGCCGGTAGCGGCGGGTTGGAGTTGGCTCAGTGTAAGCATCGGCTGGCACGTGTCCTTTATAAGATTGGGAATTTCCAGAAGGCGGAGCCTCTGTATTTTTCCTGCATAACCCTGCTTCTTGGTTGCAAGACTCTCAGCACGGGCGATTTGTTGGAAGCATGCTTGAGCGATTATGCAGACCTTCTGGAGAAGAGCTATGGGCTTGGTAAGAATCTACCCTCTGAGGTGCGCAGCGAACTTTTGCGCGACCGGCTCGACAGTTTGCCTAAGAAAGCCGGTGTGCCGACTTCCAATTTTGCTAAAGCCGTATCGATAAAGCTTGCCGAAAGGGAAGATGCCGCTTTTGTCGGCGGCGCTGCAACAGGCGCCGGTGGTGATACCGAAAGCGGTGCGTCTCGCTCTGCCGTGCCGCCCTTGCGCGGACTGAAGACGACGCCTGACCCGGCCGCATTGGAAGCGATAAATCGGCAGCGTATCGACTTTTACGAACGAATGATTGCTATCGACATCAAGACTCTCGGTGCCGAACATCCCAGTGTTGCTCGAGACCTGTGCGGACTGGCCGCCATTCAGATGTCGGCCGGAAATTATGAGGCGGCCAGGCAACTTTTCAGCCGGGCGCTGAAAATTTATGAGGGTGTATACGGTGATGATGCTTTACTTGTACAGCGCACTCGCTCTATGCTTGACCTGTTGAATGACGAACGTGGCACCGATGATGGTGGCGCCGCCGAGCTTGGTTTTACTGCTTCTGTGAGTTTGCCGAGTTTGCCCCTGGCGGCCCAGAAGTTAGATACGGCCATACGTTTGAACTATCTGGCCTTGCTCACCTATAGTCTTGGAAAATTGCCGGAGTCTGAGAAGCTTTATTCCTGGGCTACCACCGATATGTATTTGACCACGGGCGAGAGTAGTGTGCTTCTTGCCGGTGCATTGAAAGACTATGCCAGGCTTTTGCGCAGTCTGGGTAAAGTGAGCGGACCCGGTCTCAGTGCTGAAATGTTGGAAGCCGATGCCGGCGTCGTGCTGAAGCGTGCCCTCAGGCAGAGGGTGGTTTCTGAGCAGGCTCGAGGTCTGGCGCCCTAGCTCAGTTGCCGTGGAGCCAGGGGCGTCCGCGCTGAATATTGACGTGGCCGTTCAGCCTGTAGGGTACAGGTGAACCGTTATCGGGGGCGATGGTGAAACCGCCGTTGGTGATGGGGTCGAGGGCGCCTGGTAGCCAGTCGTCCGGTTTCATGAGGGGCGGGCTGCGCAGAATTGCTTTGAACTCATCGTAGTGCTTGTCTTTCATTTTTCTGTCGTCGGCAGATAAGAAAACACCGTCATCGGCACTTTGCCAGTCGAGAAGGTCTAGAGGGGGCGGCTGCGAAATTTTCTTCTCTTTTTTCTTGGGCTTACTTTTCAAAAGAAGGTCGATGTAACTCTCTTTGTGGAAGTCAGTATCTTGGAAAGTGGACGGGTTGTATTCGGAACCGTCGAAGCGATTGTCCACGGTCTTAACGCCTGTTGCACCGGCGCTATCTTTGCTACCGGCATCGGTGCTTCTCTTTGCATCGCCGTCGGTGCCGTCTTTGTCTCTGGCTTCGTCCATGGGCGGTCCGTCGGCGCGTTCGCCAAAATCGGCGTCAGCGGCTCTTGCTGCCTGCAGAAATAGGCAGGCAACCAGGCTAAGTGTGCAGGAAAGTACTGTTTTGAAAGCGATGGGCCTGTCCTCAACGTGCATTGCATTGTAGCGATGCGGGCGAGGATTGCAAATAGCATTTCGGTGGTGTAACTAGCAGCCTTGAAGTCAGGAGGTATTATAAGAATCCGCTCACAAGGGGGGCTGCCCCATCCTTGTAAAATAGTGGTGCATATGACGTTTGAGTCGATTATGCGGCAGTTTGCCGTGGCCTTCGAAGCCCGGTTTTCTCTTAATTGCGCAGGCGTCTATCTCTCTGGCACCATCAGGCGATACTTGGCATGAAAGTTCGGATTCGAGCAGTGATAATGCAAGCTCTCTTGCTTGCAAATTTGCTCGTCTGCTTACTATCAGGGCCGGCGGTGCTGGCTGCCGGGCGCGAGACAGTGGTGCCGGAACTGCAGTTTCAGCCGATTCGACCGACCAGAGCCGTCACCATTAAAGAAGCCGTAGAAATTTCCTTGCGGAACTATCCGGCTATCAACAACAAGCATTTTAAATTGCGGGCGTCCATCGCTAATGTGGCTCTGGCCAAGACCCAGTATTTACCCAACCTCAACTTTGACGTGCAGACTTCCGGAGTGACCGGTAACCGCGTGGCAAGCGTAGTTATGAACAATGTCTCCGGCTTTGATACGGTGCCGGTGGATAGCGGACCCTCTGCCACCAGTGTCAGTTACAAACCAATCGTCAATAACTTGCAAGGTGCAAACTTCAACTGGCTTCTCATCGACGGCGGGTTGCGCCGGGCCAACGACAAGTTTGCTTATGCCGATGCTCGTTCGGCTCGGGCCGATCTGAATTTGACCAGGCTGGATGTTGCTTTTGACGCTGCCGACGCCTTTTTGACGGCGGTGGCTGCTAAGCAGGTGATTCGTGCTACAAGAGCGGCTCTCGAACATATGGAAGCGGCCAATTTGCGAGCCAAGACCCTTGTGGCTGAAGGGCTCAGACCGGGTGTTGATGCGGCTGACTTTGATTTTGAAGTATCCCGCACCAAAATAGCCCTCATCAAAGCAGAAAAGGAAGCGCGTCTGGCCCTGGTGGGTCTGGCTGAGAAAATGGGTGTGGCCGCCACAGACCTGGATGTGGTTTCCGATCCGCTGGTGCGCGGTCCGTCCAACATTCAAGAGACCGGACCCTTTGACCTTTCTTCCCATCCCATCGCCCTCTTCAAGACTGCCGAAGTAAACCGCTGGCGTGCCAAGCAAGTCTTGCTCGACAAAGCCTATCGCCCGCACCTCTGGCTCAACGCTTCCATGTGGGGGCGGGGCAGCGGCGATCGCACCAGCCCCATTAAGCCTGTGGCTGCCGGTGTTTTACCCCAGGTCTTCAACTATATGATTGGTGTTTCCTACAGCTTTCCCGTGATGGAATACTTTCCTCTGAAAGCTCAAAAAGACATGGCCCGCAGCAATGAACTGGCGGCGAAGGCCGACTACGAACTGGCTATGCAGGTGTTGGAAAAGAAAGATGCCAGGGCTCGCATTCTTCTTGCCCAGGCAAGAAAGGTGGCTGACGAAACTCCTACCCTGGTGGAAACTGCGCGGGTACGGGAGATAAAAGTTTTGAAGCGCTACAGCGCCGGACTCACCAATATGGTCTCACTGGCCCAGGCTGAAAAGGCTCTGGCGGAAGCCGAGGTGGAAGACGCCATCGCTCAGATCGATGTGTGGCGGTCTATCCTGGCGCTTACCTATGTGCAGGGAGATCTCAAGCCCTTCATGCAGGTGGTAGACATCGTGCAGGGCAATAGCGACAACAAGCAGGATTTGAAATAGATGTGGATTATCTCTACCGCTATGAAACGACCGATCACGATTGTGGCGGCGGTTCTCAGTTTGGTATTGATTTCCATCATGGCTATTACCTCCATGAAACGCGATATCTTCCCAGATTTGAAGATTCCCGCCATCTACATTATTCAGGGCTATGGCGGCATGTCGCCGGAGCAGATGGAAGGCTATATCACCTCCACTTATGAGCTTTACTTTCTCTATGTGCCGGGTATCGAGCATATCGAGTCGCGCTCCATTCAAAACGTTGCTTTGATCAAAGTCTTCTTTCAGCCTGATACCGACATGGCTTCAGCCATGGCGTCGGTGGTGGCAATGGCCAACCGTGCCACCAGTTTGATGCCCCACGGCACCTTGAACCCCTTTGTGCTGCGCTTTGACGCCGGCAGCTTGCCGGTTGGGCAACTGGTGCTATCATCCGATACCAAGCCGGTGAAAGACCTGGAAGACCTGGCCTACGTGCGCATTCGTCCCATGCTTGCCACCGTACCCGGTGCGGAGGCGCCGCCTCCTTTCGGCGGTAACATCCGCAGTATCGTGCTCAGTGTCGATGCCGATAAGTTGCGGCGATACAATATTTCGGGCGACGAGGTGGTGAAGGCGCTAATTTCCGGCAACCAGGTGCTGCCGGCCGGTAACGTGCGCACCGGTGATTACCTGCGCATCGCGCCGGTAAACTCCGATCTGCCTGACATACACCAGCTTGACTACATGCCCATTCGCACCGGTCATGGTCCGCAAATATTTGTCAAAGACATAGGCAAGGTGGAAGACTCTTCCGACATCCTGGCCGGTTACGCCCTCTTCCAGGGGCGTCGCACCGTTTACATTCCGGCGGTGAAACGCGCCGATGCATCCACCGTTTCCGTGGTGGATGCCTTGAACGCCGCTCTGCCCCGCATGCAGGCGGTACTGCCGCCCGATGTGAAGATAAGCTATGAATTCGACCAGTCTAAGTATGTGCGAGAGGCTATCAATGACGTCTTCCATGAAGGCGTGTTGGGTACGATTTTGCCGGGGCTGATGATTCTTCTATTCCTGCGGGATTTGCGCAGTACCCTGATTGTAGTTACTACTATTCCCCTCTCTCTCCTTTCGGCCATTGTCGGGCTCTGGCTTTGCGGACAGACTTTCAACATTCAGACCCTCAGTGGTCTGGCGCTCTCTATCGGTATTCTCGTGGACGAAGCGACCGTCTGTATCGAGAACATGCACAGCCACCTGGCTGCCGGCGCCGTTAAATCCCGGGCAGTCTTTGATGCCTGTGTGGAGACCATGGTGCCCAGGCTTCTAGCCATGCTCTCGGTGGTGTCGGTCTTCCTGCCTTCCTTCTTTATGGTGGGCATAACCAGGGAACTCTTTATTCCGCTCTCCCTGGCCGTTGGCTTCGCCATGATTGCCTCCACCACCCTCGCTTCCACCCTGGTGCCGATTATGGCTGTCTGGCTGCTCAAAGACGAGCACAAACACGCAGGCAAGCCTGATTTTATCGACCATCTCAAAGATGCCCTCGGCAATTTTGTGCGTTTCCTTCTGCCCATGCGTGCCGTCATTATTCCTGTCTACCTGGCGGTGACCGGGGTGGCGGTCTTTTCTCTTTATGAGAATATCGGCAAAGAACTTTTCCCCGATTCCGGCAGCAGCCAGTTCCGCATGCGAATTTCCGCTCCCACCGGCATGCGGGTGGAAGCGCTGGAGAAGCGTGTGCTCAAGGCCATCGAAGAGATCAAGCTGGAAGCCGGCCCCGAAAATGTAGAGAAGACCCTTGGTTATGCCGGGCAACAGCCGGCCATGTTCCCTATTAGCTCAGCTTTCTTGTGGACCAGCGGACCGCACCAGGCTGTGCTCGATGTGCAGTTGAAAGAAGACGCCCATATCAAGATGGGTGAGTTTAAAGACCGGCTGCGCGCCAGGCTCAATAAGGCTCTTCCCGATACCACATTTTCTTTTGAACCGGGCGACATCGTCAGCCAGATCATGAACCTGGGCTCTCCCACCCCTATCACCGTACAGGTCACCGGCCATGATCTGGTGGATGACAAACTCTTTGCCAACCGTGTCCTGGAAGAGATGTCAAAGATAAGCAAGCTGCGTGATTTGCAATGGGGGCAGCCCCTTGAATATCCTTCCTGCCAGATCAATATCGACAGGGAACTGGCCGGTCAGCTCGGTGTTACCGCTAAAGAAGTTGGTATGTCTTTGCAGCCTGCCTTCTTCTCCAGCCGTTTCGTCAACTTGAGCTTGTGGCGCGATAAAGATAGCGGTTTTTCCTACCAGGTGCAGGTGCAGGTGCCGCAAGATCAGATTCGCTCCAAGGAAGATATCGAGAAGTTTCCCACCATGAATTCTTTGCGCTCGGAGCAGATGGCCGGCAACGACTTTGAGGTGGACCCGGCTGTAGATAGAGAGTACCCGGAGAGCAAGACTCGCCGCCTGCAGCACCCCCTCATAGGCGACGTGGCCAAAGTTGATTACGGCACCGTGGCTGGAGAACTGGATCGCTATAACATGATGCGTATGGTCTCTTTGACCGCCAATATTTCCGGTAATGACCTGGGGCGGGTGGGCGACAGCGTCAAGGAAGCGGTGAAGCGCGCCGGCAAGACGCCGCCCGGTGTCTTCTGCGATGTAATGGGTCAGGTGCCGCTTCTGGAGGATACTTTCTTCCACTTGATCACCGGCTTGCTTCTGGCTGTGGTGGTGATCACTCTCATGCTTTTGGCATACTTCCAGGCACCAAGGGTAGTATTAATCGTTATGTCTACCACCCCTGCTATTTTGACCGGCGTTTTGACCATGCTTACCCTCACCGGTACCACCCTCAACGTGCAATCCTTTATGGGCGCCATCATGTGCACCGGCGTGGGCATCGCCAACGCTATTTTGATGGTAGTCTTCGCCGAGACCAGTCGCCGGGAAGGCATGTCGGCGGAAGAAGCAGCCGTACACGGTGCGCAGCAGCGCATGCGACCCATTCTCATGACCTCCATCGCCATGGTGGCCGGCATGATACCCATGGCCATATCCACCGGTCAGAGCGCCCCCTTAGGCCGCGCCGTCATCGGCGGTCTGACCATGTCTACCCTTTCGGTTCTCACCCTGCTTCCTCTGGTATTTACAATGGTGCAAAGAAATGCGCCCACCGGCTCAGGCTCTCTGCACCCTGAAGATCATGGCTATTAATCGTTAACGGATGAAAAATGGAAAACGAAGAGCAAAACGAAAAAAACGATAATAACGAAGCCATGGGGTCGACAGGCACCGGTTCCATGCCTGCTTACGTGGGCTTCAAGACCGACCGCTCAGTTTTCAACCTGGGCAACCTCATTTTTGTTGTGATTTTTCTAGCCATTGCCGGCGGTGCGTTCTATTTTCTCTGGGTGAACCACAATAAGAAGCCGGAAGCAGCAGAATTACCCGTGCACACACGTCCGAATCTAACTGTGGTGCCGGTAGTAGCCAAGACGCTCTTCCGGGAAGATCAATTGCCGGGCGAAATAGAAGCCTATCAAGACGTTCTTATCTATCCCAAAATCAAAGGCTTCGTTAAGTCAATCAATGTAGACCGCGGCTCGGTGGTGAAGAAGGGTGACCTCATGGTCACCATGTATGCGCCCGAATTTCTGGCCGATCGAAACGAAGCCCTGGCCCAGGTGGCTGCCACGAAAGCGGCAGTTGCCGTGGAAGAATCGGAACTGGAAGAATTGAAGGCCGCCCTCAAGAAATCCCAGGCTAATTTGCTTGCCGATCAATCTACTTATCAGCGCGTTTACACGGCTTCACTTGTGCCCGGCGTCATCGCCGACAACGATGTGGTGCAATGGGCTCAGTCGGTGGAAGCGGACCGGCAAGACGTCAATTCCTTGATGAAGCGAGTCAATGCCAAAGATCACGAGCTATCTATGCGGAAGGAAGAACTGGCAGCCAAAATCCGTGGTTATGAGAGCTTCTCCGATTTTGCTTCTTACCTGGAAATTCCCGCTCCCTTCAACGGCTATGTTACCGAAAGGCGCATGCACGTGGGCAGTTTCGTCGGACCGGACGGCACCGGCGCCTATCCGCCCATCTGCCGCATCAAGCAATTGGACTTGTTGCGTATCGTGGCACCGGTACCGGAGATTGATACCGCCGGTGTCGTCGTTGGCTCGGAAGTACAGTTCACCATTTCTGCCTTCCCCGGCCGGCGCTTCGTGGGCACCGTGGCTCGTATCAGCAACAACCTCGACAAGGCTACGCGAACCATGCCGGTGGAGCTGAACTTCCTCAACCCCAAGTACGAAGTCTTGCCAGGTATGTTCTGCAAAGTCTACTGGCCCACAAGACGGCGAGAAAACTCGCTCTTTGTGCCGGTTTCCGCCGTCATCTCCACACCGCTCGATACTTATGTGTGTAAGGTGAGCGATGGGCGAGTCGAATGGGTTTCAGTGCGCAAGGGTCAGCTTATGGGAGACCAGGTGGAAGTCTTCGGTAGTTTGAAGGAAGGCGACCTGGTAGCCCGGGAAGGCAATGAAGAATTGCAGAACCGCTCCCTGGTGACGCCGGTGCGGGCGAAGTAGTTCGAAGTAGGCTGCAGTGATTGTTCTTGGGGCACTTAGAGAGACCTTCTGCATGGTGCAGAATGCTGTCTAGAATTGCAAATCAGCCGAGGGCGATCTTTTCATCAATGCAATCACCGATTGGTACAATAGCCGATTGATAATCGGCGTCATTAGTCGTGAATCACTTGCATGTCGCATACACGATCGTTTTGGAAGGTGATGCGTAGCCAAATACCATCAGTATCCAGGAGCCTTTCCTGAGTGCCCAGTAGGTAATAGTAGTCATTTGGATGGAGGCTGTCGAAGCCCCTTCTGGGTTCACCAAGTATTTGCTCTATTTCCTCTCGACCGCTAATTATCAGTTTGGTTTTGAGATCTCCAACCATTCTAAGGCGCTCGCTGCTGTTTACCTGGTGCTTCCAAATGGCTGAATCAAATGGAATCTGAGATTCGGAATGACGTCCGAATACTAGCGCTGCTGCCGAGAGCAAAAGCAGCGCCCCGGCTACGGTGCGCATATTCTTCGTGTTCTCCGTTTGCATGAGCTAACCCTAGTGCTTAAGGATGGCATTCCATTCGATTATAATGCTTTTGTCAGAGGGGAGTAGTAGTGGTGTTGCTATACCTGCCTGAAGGATTTGTCGTTAACAGTTGAGAGATGCTGAGACTTCAATCCATAGCGCTCTTGATGTCACTAGGTGTTTTCTATGGGCAGTGCTTTCCTTGGACAGCCGTGGCCGGTGCTTCAGATGAGAAGCGGCAAGTAAACAAGCCAGGTTTCTTTCCTTATAATTCTTGCATTCTAGTAAAGGCAGACGACATTCGGCAGGCTAAAGCAAAAGACTGCGGTCCTCGTTTTGAAGTTATTGCAAAGATTACCGTCAAGAGTGCGTTGCGAGGAACTTTTGCACCCGGTGAAAAGCTAAGCATTGCCATAGAGGATGATGATGCAGAATATCTGCTCAATGCTACGTAAGCACTGAGTTTTGACAGTTTGCAGAATCCGGCGTCGCTCAAACGGCGGTATTTAGATGGTGTACCGGAAAATAAGATCGGTACCAAACGTCCCCTTCGGTATCTTCGCTCTTTTGATTGTGTTTGACATATTTGTCAAGTATGTGCTATATGTTAAATGTATGATTCTTCCTCCGTTTGACGAATTCGGTTTACTCCCACCGGGAGACTACCCTCTCACGCTTGCGGAGTTGAGGCAGAGTTCGCTTGTGGTGCCGAGCGAGGGGGCCTCAAAAGATTGGGATGCAATCTGGCGCGCTCGGTTGGTCGACAATCTTGGCGTCATGACCAATCAGCTATGGATGGTCGGTGTTACCAACATTTTTATTGACGGTTCCTTTGTCGAGGAGAAGGACCATCCCAATGACATTGATGGCTATTTCGAATGTGAGCTTGCCTATTTAGCTTCAGGTGCGTTGCAGCAAGATTTAAACAAGCTTGATCCTAATAAGGTTTGGACGTGGGCTCCCGCCAGTCGCACTCCTTATGCAAATTCAACCAAAAAGCAGCTACCAATGTGGCACTTCTACAGGGTTGAGCTTTATCCGCACTTTGGACAGTCGTCAGGCATCAAGGATTTGTTTGGTAACGATCTGCAGTTTCCTGCAGCATTTAGAAAATCTCGAACTGAGCATCGGCAAAAGGGAATCATAAAGCTTCTTCAGGAGAGGGCCAGTGATTAAGACGGAAACAGAGTATCAGGAATGTCTCAAGCGTCTCGAATCAGACAGCAGAGTAATTCAGGAGCAGCGGCGAAAGTTGGAGGAGCTGAAACTCTCTAGTGAGCAGATCGACCTTGCCATGGAGCCGGTTCTTTCTTTCAATGCGCAGCTGAAGGAAGAGGTTGAGTGGTACGAGCGCGTTAAGCGCCGTGACTTTGGCGTGTTTACACAACTTACAGAAATTGGACCATTGCTTGTGGCGCTGAGAATAGCCAATGGAATCTCTCAGTCGGAGCTGGCCCGGCGCCTTTGTGTGGATGTCTCTCAGATCTCCCGCGATGAGCGAAATGACTACCACGGTATTTCAATTGAACGTGCCGAGCGAGTTGTTGCTGCTCTTGGTGAGGAGTTGCAAATTTCAGTACGGTACAAAAAACAACCAGGCGATCTTATGGCCGCTTCTTGAGGTTGGATTTTAAGGTTTGCTTGCGTGCCGCTGGTCTGTTCGTATCTCTGTCTACCTGGCTCAGCAAAGAGAGCCTTATGTCTTCCAATCGCCTGTGGTTTTTCGATTAGTCTGGCAAGCCTTGCAGACTAACTGCAGTCCCAGCCGCAGTGCTATGGACTTGTCACACACCGGGAATTATTTTGTTCACTGGTGGTGGCTCATGTTCGCCCCGGGCCGCAGTTTCGTTTCTGCTCAATTTATGCACCCCTAGAGTTGTGTAGAACTTGTTTATATGAGTTTGCCGATTTGACTTGGGGATTGTTGGATGAGTGCAGAAAGTTCAGGCATACGTGAATCGAGTAAGGTTACGGAATCGAATACTCAGCCCTTAGCCCCATTGCAGGGGCAGTATCTGGCTGCCTTGAGTGAAAGGCAGGCTGCTGCCCGCAAAGACAGTGAACGTGAGCCTGTCTGTCCGACGGCAGATGGAAAGAGTAGCAAACTTGGTGGCGCTTTCAGTGCAGGCGTGTATGGTTTCATGGGAGAGCAGCCAAATTCCTCCCCCGGCCCTAATTCAAGCAAAAGCGGTCACAGCGATGCTTCCAGCCAGTCGAAAGTAATGTCTAGTTCGGCTGCCGGGGCCGGTTTTTTCGTCGGCGGTCGGTCTATCTTCAAGCCGGATTCGAATGTATTGAGAAACGGAGATGGCACCGTTGCTTCTATCAATTTTAAGGATGGTTTGATTGGTTCCTTCGAATATTTTCCTGATAAGAACCTTCGCTCCGTGAGGCTCTCTGATGGGAGGGTTTATACAAGAGCTGATGCTAAGGCACAATGGCTGGACCAGAATAGCGCCCCAGCGGATGTGACTAAGATAGAATTAGACGGCACCCGCTTGCGCCTCACGGACAGAACGGCGGTAGTCACCCAAATGAGCAGTAGCGAGTCAGTTAGAAAGGAATTTCCCGGTTTTCATCCCGATAATCTGTCGGGCTTGTATTTGAAGAATGAGTCTCGTCTTGATCTGGATAAGAATGGGTCTATAGATAGAAAGGAACTAGCAAGAGGAATTGTCTCAAACGACTTCAAGGGCGAGGATGCTCAGTTTGTTGCGGCGCTGCAACTGCGCTACGCCGACCTGAAGGGTCAGCGAACCGGCTTTCTCGGTTGGGACGACAATGGAATAACTCTTAATGATTTGCAGGACTTCTCTGCCAGAGCCAGGAGTGAGAAGGCGCTCAGTGACAGTGCTAAGAACTACGAGGATGTGGTAACTAATAAGCTACTCTCCGAACCCGGTAAATCTGTTACCGAAGAAGAGGTTCGTGCTGCTGTGGCGTCTACTTCTGATGCAGCAGAGCGTGATCGCCTCGCCCAGTTTCTTGCCGACTTTGATAAGTTCACTGTTAGTGATTGGAATCCGCTTGCCAAAAAGCGAGTTGATTTGTCTTCCTTCCAGAAAGGATTGAAGACCCTGGCTGATGCACCCGCATACGCCGCTGCCAGAAATATTGAGGGGTGGGTCAATTCAGGCTCTGATAGCCTTGAAAAAGGAACGGAAACTGTTTTTGGCGACGAGCGCATAGGAGGTGGTGGTATCAAAGCTGCTGCCGTTCGTCAGGGCAGTGTGGGCAATTGCTATTTTATGGCCGGTCTGGCTTCCCTGGCAGAGGCTTCGCCGCAGACCATTAAGAATATGATTACTTCTAATGCTGACGGAACCTTTACCGTGCGCTTCCCGGCTATTCCCGACGAGTCTTTCGTGGTAACCAGACCAACGGAGGCGGAGCGCATGCTTTATAGTCGTTCCGATCAGTCTGGCATCTGGCCTCAGCTTATCGAGAAGGCCTATGGTGCCTATCGAATTAAGCATGGGCTGGTGAAGCCGGAGGCTCGCGATCGTGAAACCGGTATCGCGCAGGAAGGAAGCGACGGTGGCGATACCATTGCCAATGGGCTGAGTATTTTGGCGACTGGAGAGGTAGCAGTTATTGAAATTGCCGGTAAGTCTGAGCAAGAGATAGGTGCTTCCATTTCAGCCAGTCTGAAAGCCGGTAAGCCTGTTTCTCTTGGTTTGCACAAAGACGAAGCTGAAACTCAAAAGGCCGGCAGTCCCCTGGAGGGGCTTTCCAATAATCATGCCTACAGCGTAATCGGATATGACGAAAGAAGCGGTAAGGTGCTTGTTCGCAACCCCTGGGGCAGTGGCGAGCCAAGCAAAAACGGCATTGCCAGGGATTGTGATAATGACGGTGTATTTGCCTTAACAGTAGGGGAGCTGAAGAACTACTTCTACAATATGGCATTCTTCAAGAACTAAGAACGACTGCTTGAAGATGTTCAGTCCATTTCCGCTTACTCCGTCAACTCGAAAGTAAACCACTCCTTGGTGGTGGAACGCCCGCCCAGCTTCTTGTAAAAGGCGATGGCGCCATGGTTATGGGTGGGGGTAACCAGTTGTACGGTGGTCACTGCCTTTGCTCTTGCCTCTTCATAGACCCGGTTCATCAGGGCTTTACCAAGACCCTTACCCCGGGCGGCCGGCTCCAGATAAAGGGCATCAAGAAACAAGTATTCTTTCTGGTACCAGCTATCAAACTGCAGGGTGAAAGTACAGTAGCCGATCAGGGCTTTGTTTTCCTCAACCACCAGAAAGGTGCAAGGGCGGTTTTCTAAAGAAAGCCACCACTGCAGGTGCTCTAACTTGCCCGCAGGGTCGTAAGGTTCTTTCTCGTGTTCTGCATGTTTAGTAATCAAATGCAGTATGGCGGGGGCATCGCTAGCTAGTGCCGGGCGGATGAGCGGTGTATTCTTTTGCTCCATCGGAATCATGCGCTTAACGGTTGTATTCCTTGCTTACTGACGCACAGCTAGAATTCTTTCGGCCCGGCTTTCAATGGCACTGGCTTCCTGGCTGCGTCCCAGACCGCGCAGCACCTGTGCATAGTCTTTCAGGCAGGCGGCAAGCAGCGGATCTTTTTGCCCGACGGCGCCCTCGGTGCTGGCCAGGGCCCATTCGTAAAAGGTGCAGGAGTCTTGCAGTTTGCCTTGCTGAAAGTAGAGATAGGCCAGGTCATTCAAGATGCGTGCCGTTTCCAGGCTGTTGGGTGATAAGCTTTGCCCCTGGCTGAGGGCGCGTTTGTAGAGGCTGGAGGCTAGCTCGGTGTTGCCCAGGTGAAACTCGACTGAAGCCAGAGCCGCTCTAGTGTTTATGGTGAGGAGGTTATCTTGACCGTAAGCCTTTTCATAGATAGGCAGGGCTCTCAAAAGCAGGGGTCTGGCCTTTTCGTATTGCTGTTTGGAGATGTAGAAAACGGCCAGTCCCGAAAGGTCGTTAGCCACCGAGGGGTGCTCGCCGCCCAGGGCTTGTATATCAATGGCGATTTTGCGCTCGTAGTAGGCTTCGCCTCTCTCGAAATGACTTTGATTGAAGATTGTCTCGTTCATAGTTTTGTACATCGGGGCCATCACTTTCTGAGATGGTTGCACGGAGGGGGCGGCCAGTCCCCGCAGTGTGACCTGGGGATCTTCTGAAACTTGACCCTGGGTGCTGGCTTTCAGTTTGAAAGCAGTTTCCTGCTGAAAGGCGGAGGTACTACCGGCGGTGTCTGACTTCTGCTTCGGTTTCTCCTCTTTGGGGCTGCCGCCGTATATTTCTTGTTTGAAGTCCTTAATTAGATCCTGGTTGGAATTGTCTTCGCCGATGTTGAGGTCTTTGTAGTCTTTGAGCAGCTTTTTGAGGTTTTCGCTGGCGGCAAGACCCGGTTGCTTGGTGAGCGAATTTATCGACTGCTTGTAATACTTGCGGGCAGAGGAAATATCTCCGGCTTTGTAACTGGTTCTTCCCGCTCTGGCTAGATTGTCGGCGAATTCGGGGCTGTAGGTGCCGTAGTTTTTTTCGTTTATGTTGAGGGCTCTTTGATAATAAGTCATGGCGGCGGCGTGGTTGCCCTCCGCTTCCTGTATGGAGCCGAGGGCAAGCAGTACCGGTCCCAGTTTGTTGGACTTTTCACCGTAGCGTCTGGTCAGATCGTTCAAGAGCCGCTGATAGAGCGCCTGCGCTTCGGCAGTTTTATCTCTGAGCATGAGGGCGTCGGCTAATTTGCGCAGGCATTGCTCTTCATCTGAAGGCTTGTGCGGCTTGCTTTCAACCAGTGCCAGCGCTTTGCGAAAGCTATCTTCCGCCAGGGTCAGGTTTTGCTCTGCCAGAGCGTCTTGCCCTCGCGAGAGGCAACCGGACCAGGTGTCGCTTCCAGCGGTGCTCTCGCATTGAGCCGGTAAATTTGCCTGTATGGAAAGGGTGAGGACTGATGCCAGGGCAAACATTTTTAGTTTTGCCGAGTTTAGTTTTGCCGAGGGCTTTTGCAGAGGGCTTCCCATAAAATTGACAACCTCAAATATCTGGCGCTTGCACCTATAGTTTAACCGGTGCCAGGGGACTGAAGTCTGGAAAAGAGCTTCAAGGGCGGTTGTCAGCAAAGGACGCCGTTACGTATTGCCTTTTCAGTGTTGCTTGAGGGCTTCCAGCCTGGCTTTTTGGTCCTTTAAAAAGCCGATATTAGAAAACGAGGTGCCGTCGATGACGCCGCTCATGAGTTCCTCATCGGCACCCGGTTTACTGGTGATTTTTTTGATCACATCGCTCATGGGATAAGCCATTTCCAGACGTTTGGGCAACTCGCTCTTGCCTGTGAAGGAGAGTAACTCCGCGCTGGATTTGTCTGTCCATGGCAGTTTCTCCTGGCTGGAGAAAGTCAGTTCAGGAATGAAAAGTTGGTCGGGGATTGCTTTTTCTTCCGGTGTAGCCATGGGCTGGCTGAATTTGGGATTGATATTTTCCCGATTGAAAATGCGGCTGTTGCCGGAGAAGGGCGATTTGCTGTCGATGGGAAACTCTACGCCCGTGTCGGCAATTGCTACTTTGCCCTTTTGCATGTCCATGGGTACGGGGCTGATCAGATCCCCTTCTTGCTTGATCTTGAGAGGCAGCACTCCGTCGGCTCTGGTGGTCAGGGAATGGCTGGCGCTGAATTCATCGGGTTTTCCCGAGGGACGATTGGAAGAAAGTTGCCACTTGGCGTTCATAAAGTCCCAGCTAAAACGGTCCTGGCCGTCGTTGCCCGCCGAGTGCACTACCTCAACCCCTTTGTCCTGCAGGCGGTCGATGGCGTTATTGGTGTTGACCACGCGCTCGGCGGTTTCCCTGTCTTCTCTGGGGCGGCTTTCGTCCTGGCTTATTTCCTGCATGCGCTTCAGTATGTTTTCACGCTGGGAAGCAAGATTCTGGGCGGTGACTGGAAAGCCCAGGAATTTGGATGCTTGTTCAAAGGTGGGGTCGAGATTGCCCATACTGATATTCAGCACGTCGCCTTTGCCCAGGGGCAGTTTGCCGTCTTCCACCATGTCGGCGATTTTGTTGATGGCTTTGGAATAGTCGGTGCCATTACCCAGAGACTCGGGAGCCTGGAGATTGAGCGCAACCGTATTGAAGCCGTTTTCTTCCGCCGCTGCCCGGCTTATCTCGCCGTGGGCCACCTTGGTGCCGCCCAGGTCTACGTCTTTCCTGGCGAACTGGTCCAGGAAGACAGCAGTGGGTTTAGCGGGGTCCATGTCTTTGCTTGTGCTGATCAGCTCAAAGGGCTCGGATTTTTTGCCAGGCTTTTGCCCCGAATCAGTGCCGTCGATGGTCAGGGGTGGCAGGGAGTCTCTGCCGCCTGCATCACTTCGCGGAGGTTGCGGGCTCGAAAGCAGTTCGAGGCGATCTACGGTAGCTAGCTGATTGTTCTCGGCTACTTTTGAGACTTCGCTGACTTTGTCCTTTTCCTGAGTCATGAACTGGGCGACCTTTGCCGAAGCCGTGCGGCGCTGTCTAACTTGGATTTACTAAGGGGTAAGCGTTATATTCCCCGGCTCGCCGCAATTTAAGCCCTGTGCCTGTTTCTAGCTCCCAGTCAAAGCTTTCCGTGATAGCTCTGAGGCCAGTTCTCCACCATTACAGCTCTACTTCTAGAGTTCTACAGTTATGGGCTCATTGGCGGGCAGGTAGTCTTCATCAAGGTTGGAGGCGTTAATGAAAAGAGTCTTGCCCCTCGTTTCTTGCCCGTAGCCGCAGTGGATATGCCCGAAGCAGTGGATTTTTGGCTGGATGCGCTCTACCCTTCGGCGCAAGTGCTCGCAGCCTACCATTTCTCCCCGCGGTACGCGGTCCATGATGCCGTGGGGCGGGCTGTGGGTGACGAGGATGTCGGTGTTGTCCGGGATGGCTTGCCAGCGCTCTTTCAAAGCTACGGAAAGGCGCGGCAGATTGAAGGCCCAGTTGAAGAAGGCCGGCTGCCAGGGGCTGCCGTAGATGTGCAGACCTTCCACCACGGCGGCGGCATCTTCCAGATAGATGATGCTTTCATGGAGGAGTTTGCGAGCCTCTTTGGGTTGTCTTTGAAAGGGCCAGTCATGGTTGCCGGCCACTACCACCTTATGTTTGTGGGGCAGTTTCATGATGTCGTCATTGAAGCGCGCCACTTCATCAAGGCGGCCGGCACTACAGAAGTCGCCGGCATGAATGAGCAGGTCGCCGTCCGGTACCTTCAGTTTGGAAAGGCTATTGTGGGTGTCGGAGAGGAAGACGACTTTCATAAAGCCATTTTACTATCGGCTGGGCTGAATCGGCTTGCTGCCTGGAAGCTAAACCCGGAGACCGGAAGCAACTTGCGCAGGGGCAAGTCGGTCTTGTGCTTCTAAGTTTAGCCTTGTGTTTCAGGCTTTACTTTGAGCATATAGCAGAAGCTGAAGACATAGAGCAAGAGAGCTACCAGAAGCAGGTTGCTGATACCAAGGTAAGTAGATAGGTATTCCAATAAACCCCCCAGCACACTGCCTAGAAGATTGAAGGCGAAAGAGCGCGAGGGTTTCTCGGCACCTTTGAATGCCGTGGCGAAAATTAGTCCGGCCAGGAAGATGGGAGCGAGGGTGACGATTGTGATGGCGGAGGCCGCCAGATCGGGGTTTACCGAAGTGAGTTGCCGGTAGCCGACAGGGGCCAGGTAGCTGAGCAAGAGTGAGGCGAAGAGCGCTAGATATTGTGCTTTTTGACTCAGCAAATGAGGGCGCTTGATGATCATGTAATTGGCTAACAGGATCATCAGCAAAACCCCATTAATCACCACCGATGATGTCACCCAGGTGGCGCCGTATATGAGGGCCAGGCGTGATATGGCTTGCAGTTCCAGCAAGATGAAGGCGGCACCCATAAAGAAGAGTTGCAGATCGGTTGCTGTCTTGGTGCCGAATATAAGTCCGCGGCCGACATAGATGGTGATGACCGAGATGAGGGAAAGGACAAAGAGGTAAGGCAAATCCAGGGCTTTGTCTTTGACATAGAGGAAAGGCCAGTCGTCGCCCAGTACCACTCCGTCCACATCTTTAGGCATATCGATTTTGGCGAAGCCGATTTCGCTCTTTTCACCGGAAGCCGGTGGAGGCAGGGGTTCGACTTGCAAAAGCCCGTCTTTTACCGGTTTGCCGGTGACGAAGAAATAGGCAGGCCAGTTAAATTTAGCGTTTTCGTCGGACATGACTATGGGCGGATAGCCGGTCACATCTTCCAGGGTCTTGTAAATGCGGTTGCGCAACCAGTTTGAACTGCCGCCCACGGAGGCTCCGAAACTGAGCACCATGATGCCGTCCGGCTTCAAGTGGCGGATGCAATCTTGATAGCTTTCACGGGTGTGAATATAGCAATCGGTACGCAGGGATGAGCCGCTGCCGGAGACGGCTCTGGAGTCGAGGCAGGCCAGCACTACCATGTCGTATTTTTTATCGCCGCCGGCCATGAAACGCCTGCCGTCGTCGAGGTGATACTTGACCTGAGGGGCAAAGTAAGACTGGTTGTATTTCTTGGCCAGTCCAATAACGCTTTGATCGATCTCAACAGCGTCTATGTGGTTGACGCCCTGTCTGACTGCTTCCGCCACATCGGAGCCGCTGCCGGCACCGAGGATGAGAATCTCTTTGGGCTTGAATAAATTGTCTTTCCTGCTCGCATCACCGAGGTGGAAACTATAGGGCAGTTCATAGTACTTCTTGCGCACCAGAAGGAAGTTCTTGAGAAAGCGAGCGGCTTCCACCTTTTCGCCTTCCGGTGAGAGTTCCACCACATTATTATTGGTGAAAGACTGTGAGAAGCCCCGGTTGGTGTTGAGAATGATGCCCAGGTCTTCTTTCTTGCCGCTCTTGGTAAGCTGGGGCATGAGCGAGATTTCCTGCACGTCCAGGCGGTAATAGGGCGACCAGGAGGTGCCTGGTGGATTGAAGATGGGCAGCATGACGGTCACTGCCGCCAGGGTCATGATTGTGGCTCCGGAAGCGGTCAGACCGATGAATCTAACCGTGATTGCAAGCATGAGCGCAATCACGAATCCGATCTCTAAATTGGGAGAAAAGGAAAGGAAGGATAGGAGGGCGAATGTGATACTGCCGGTGATGGCGCCGGCAATATCGATGCAATAGGCTCTCAGGGCCGTAGATTTATTGAAGCAATGGCCGATCAGGTTGCCGATACAGAACATGGAAGCAAAGGGGCCCATCAACAGGAGGACCAAAAGCAAGCTCATCTTCAGCACTTCCAGGGCCAGAGTCATGCTGTTGGTCAGCTCGTTCCACTGGTAGAGAGCCAGGGAGGGGAAGGCCAGGTAGCCGTAGCCGGCAAAACTGGTCAGGCAGATGGTGACTACTGTTACCAGAAGCGCAAAAGGAGTGAGGCGGAAAAACTTGAGGTCGGCTTTCGCTACACCGGTGCCGAGACCGACAAAGCAAGCTACCAGCGGGAAGGTCTTGAAGACCCCGAAGAGGACGAAGTCGGAGGAAAGCCAGCGAATCAGGAGTAGCTCTAAAAAGAGCGATAGGAAACTGGCGCCGAATAGGGCCAATCCCGGCTGATTAAATTTGAGTTCTTCCCCTGCTGTTTTGCTCTCAGTCTCGGTCAAGGTCTAGCCTTTCTTAGCTCTGGTCTTCTAGTGGCGGGCGTTCTGCCGTCCGGATATCACCTGAAGGTAATACCCGACTAATAAAGGCAAGCTTACACGAAATGACCGGGCAATAAAAAGCCCCGCCTTATTTTGCGGGGCTTTTAGTTGCAACTTTTTTTAAGTTGGGTCTTAGCAGCTCTACTCGAACTTACCAGACAGTAGCGGTGAGGAGAGTCCGGAGGGCATGCTCAGGGGGCTGCCGGTAGAGACGCCTGTGAGGGGGGCTGTGGCGGCGGCGGCAATGCTGCCGTGACGCTTCACTTGACCGAGCAGACGCTGGCCGTTTCTGACAATCTGCTGCGATTCGGTGACGCGCTGAGCCAGACCCTGCAGGTCGTTCTCCATGCGGGTGAGAACTTGCTCGGCGTAATGGTCGGCGCCTTCTCTAATCTTGGCGGCGTCTTCATCAGCTTCCAGTCTGATGCGCTCCGCTTCGGCAATGGCCTCGCGGCGCATTTGCTCGACTTCCTGTACCACTTGCTTGCGAATACGCTCAACTTCAGCTTGTACGGCTTTCAGAAGCTCTGATTCATGCAGCATGGTCTCAGCCTGGCGGCGAGCCGTGGTGATGATTTGTTCGGAGCGGCGCTGGGACTCGGCAATGATTTCATCGCGCTGAGCCAGTACGTCGGCAGCTTCACGCAATTCTTCGGGGAGACGAGCCCGGGCTTTATCAAGCACGTCGAGGAAATCGTCGGCGTTGATGAACTTAAACTTGTAGATACCGGCAGCATCATCAATTAGATGCTCAAGCAGATCAAGATGCTTGTAGATCGTGGTCTGTTTGAAGGTGTTGGTTGCCTGTACTGTTGGTGCAGTAATCATGGTCATTTTTTACTTGGTGCCTCTGCTGAAATGCTCTTTGAGATAGTCATTCACCGGATGCGGTACGAATTGGGATACGTCACCGCCCAATCGGGCGATTTCTTTTACAGTGGAGGAGCTTATAAAAGAATACTCGGCTTTTGTCATGAGAAAAATAGTTTCTAGTTCAGGAAAGAGCTGCTTGTTCGCTTGAGCCATTCCCAGTTCTGCTTCGAAGTCCGAAATAGCTCTCAGTCCTCGGATTAAAACTGTGGTTTTGGTTTGCCGCGCATAATCAACGGTCAGTCCCTGAAACTCTTCTACCTTCACTCCTTTTAGATCTTTTACGGCTTTCTCGATCAGGTTCTTTCTTATATCCATCGGCAATAAGGGAGATTTGCCGGGGTTGCCGACCACTGCCATGATCACTTCGTCAAAGAGCGCGTGAGCGCGACGAACGATATCTAAGTGGCCCAGGGTCATGGGATCGAAAGAGCCCGGATAGATGGCTCTGGCCAATCCTCAATTTCCTCCTTCCTGCTTACTGAACCGGTCGCTGAGCTTCAGCTTTCGCCTTTGCTTTTGCTACCGGTTTAGGCATTTTGCGTATGCCTGATGGATATCCCCGTGGACGCCAGTCCAAAGAGACCTTGTCAACGAGGAGATGATAACACGACCCAGCTTGAAAACTAAATGCGTTAATGGATAAGTTGCTAATGTTCAGAGGATTTACAGGGGTGTCCCGTTGGATTTCCGGGGTATATGCGCTGGATGTATTTGTGGTGCTCCGGGCAAGCCCCTGCCGGGAATATTATCAGGCGCTGAGGCTTAATTCCTGCCTGTTCCCGCAGATTAAAGGGGGTAATTTGGGGGTGGTTACAAAAGTCTTGTTTAGGGGGTGGTAAAACCAGACCCGGCAATCTAAATAAGGATGAGAACCTGAACCCTTATCGGTTTACATTGGAGTCTGTGCAGCGGCTCATTAAACCAGGGAGGCGGACTCTTCCTCCGCCATATCGTCATCGGTAGGCGCCAGGGCCGGCAGGTAGAAACTGAAGGTGGAGCCTTCGCCTATGGCCGATGCAACGGTGATGCGACCACCGTGTTTTTCGATAATTTTCTTGACAATTGTTAAGCCCAGACCCGTTCCTTTGATGGTGTGCACTTTCTTTTCTACCCGGTAGAAGCGGTCGAAGACGTGTTCGAGGGCGTCATCGGGAATGCCGATGCCGGTGTCTTTGACGTGCACGGCCACTTCCTTGCCTTCGCTCTCTGCCACCTTGACGGTAATCTTGCCGCCTTCCGGCGTGTATTTAATGGCATTGTTGAGCAGGTTTATCACCACTCGTTCTATTGATTCCTGATTGATGCTGGCCAGGGGAATATTTTCGGCTTGTTCGAAGACTAGCTCGATGCCTCTGTCCCGTGCCATCAGGTTGAGAGAGCGGATGGCCGCCTCACAGGCTCTATGGATATCCATGGGCAGCATCTCGAATTCCCGGTTGGCTTCTTCAATGCGGCTCAACTCCAGCACATCGTTGACGAGGTGCATGAGCCTGTCAGCCTCGTTGTCGATAATTTGCAGAAACTCCTGGTGAATGTCGGGATCGAGTTTTTCGCCGTGGTTGCAGAGAGTGTCTACATAGCTCTTAATCGATGTAATGGGAGTACGCAGTTCATGGGAAACATTGGCCATGAATTCGTTCTTCATTTTCTCCAGTTCGGCTTGTTTGGTTATGTCCTGCATAATCATTACCGAACCGAGAAACTCTTTGTTGAGGAAGATCGGGGCAGTGTGCAGGCGCACCGTCAGCTCGCCCAACTGCAGTTGCTGCACGATGGGCTCAAGGGAGCCCGGCGCAATATTGGTGTCGGTGAATTGCTGCACCACATGGCAAATTTGCGGCTGGTCGGGACCTTCGGTGCAGACCACCAGGGGTTTACCGAGAAGGTCTTTGGCTTCTTTGTCGAAAATCTGTGTGGCGGCTCGGTTTACGATTTGCACCCGGTTGTCGCGATCGCACACCACAACGCCGTCGGCGATAGACATGAGCACCAGCTCAAGTTTATTTCTTTCGGAAATAAACTTGTTGCGCTCAGCCATCAAGTTGTCCACATTATGCTTGTCGTAAAGTTGCAGCCGGCTGCTCATGTAGTTGAAAGCATTGACCAACTGGTCGATTTCCTTGCCGGCCCGCTGCACCTTGATCTGGTGCCCGAAATGCCCTGTGGCAATTTGGCTTGCCCCTTGCGAGAGTGTGCGCAAGGGCGCATTGATCAAGGTATAGTTGGCCCACACTCCCAGGGCGCCCAGCACCCCCACCAGGCAGAAAATGGTGGTGAGGAAGTTTGTGGTTTCTTGTTGGGTGCCGAGAATGGTGAAGAGGTCGTTGTAGAGACCGACCCAGCAGAGTCCCAGATCTTGACCGTTCTTATGCATGCGCACCACGATGTTGGTGACTGAGCGGTATCCCGGTGGTGACGGGTAGATGCCTGGAACCGTGAAGTTCTCAGGGTTCTCCTTGTATTGTTTGTAAACCGGATAGATTTCCTTCAAATCTTTTTTGCTGGTGGGGTCGAGCAGAATGTTGCCGGCATTGTCTTCAAAAACAATGTAGGCAATGGTTTTCAGTTTGCCTCGCTGGGTCAAAATGTAATAGCGCAGGCTTTCCAGATCGCCGGAATTACTGAGGGCTTCCGCGCCGCCACGGGCGAGAGCTTCCGCCAGTCCTTGTCCGAAAAGTTTCACCGATTCATTAATGGAAGCCTGTGCTCTGGTCACCCAGACCCAGGCCGTGAAGGTTACCAGGGCGGCGATACAGGCCAGACCCAGGTAGAGGAGCTGCTTCTGGGCCGGTACTCTGCTCCAGAGCACTCTCAGCCTTGTAAATGTTTTGGTGGCCTTCTTCACTTAAATTCTCTGTGGTTAGTCGATTTAGATTATGCAGGAATTATGCGTTCTTTTAGCAACAGATGAAGCCCCTCGCCTTAAGGCAACCAGTATGACCGGTTTAAAAAAGCGTTGTCAAGGGAACATAACCGTGGGGCTTGGTGTGGGGCTCAGGGTCCTTATAGATCGTGGGAGTAATGACCTTGGCTAGAAAAAATCACACCAGAAGTGAAGTTTTGTTTAGAGCGGAAGCGTCTCGAGCGGGCATCTCGCCGGGGCCCGGGTGCAATGCGGACTCATTTGCCGATAGACCGGCGGACTTAACCGTGGGCGTCGATTCTTCCTGTGAAATCACAGCCTGTGAGAGCGCTCCTGAAGAAGCGGTAGCGGCATCGGGTGCTATGGCGGACGGTGGTTTTGTGGTTTCGTCGCCTATGTATAAGGGAGACGGCGAGCAGGCTATCGGCTTGAGTGTTCTGGGCGGCGACGCATCGGCGATTGTGCGCGAGCACATGACCCTGGTGCGGCAGATTGCCCGCAAGTACAGCCAGTATGCGCCGGATAGCTTCGAAGACCTTGTGCAGGTGGGTTCCATCGGCTTGCTCAAGGCAATCAAATATTATGACCCGGGGCGGGCGCGCTCAGCCAGTTTCCGTACTCTGGCCACCTGCTATATCAGGGGCGAGATCCGCCATTATTTGCGTGACCATTGCTCTATAGTGCAGGTGCCGCGGCGTTTGACCGAGATGAATTCGCAACTGAGCCAGTTGGAAGAAAAGCTCACCCGCGCTCTCGACCGCACTCCGACGGTGCAGGAACTGGCGGCTGCCTCCGGATTTTCCGTGCAGGACGTGCTGGAAGCGCAGCAGTCCTGGGAAGTGCGGGTGCACTATGAATCCCTGGACGGCAATTCGGAAGAGGACGAACGAGAAGATCGGCGCGCCCTTTCGGAAGTTGTGCCGGACCGGCGCTACCAGGAACTCTTCGCTGCTTCCGAGGACAGAGAACTGATAAGCCAGGCTCTTAAGCGCCTGGGCGAGAGAACCAGGCAGATTGTAGAGTTTGTTTTCTTTTACGACCTGTCACAAAAGGAAACAGCCTATGTGCTCGGCTTATCGGAGATGGGAGTCTCGAGAGCGGTGCACAGTGCCCTTAAGAAGCTGAGGGAGATAATGGCCCAGGACGGTAGACCCTGACCCCTTTAGTCCCTCATTAGAACTGGTTTTGATTAAATTCTTGATTTCACCCTGATGGTCTGTTGACAATCGGTTAATCTCTGCTAACATTCTCCACTTGTGGCTAATGCCCTAGCTTTAATCGATTTGAGGTCTTTCCTCATGACCCTCTTACCAGATGAACTTCCCATATCTCTAGACAAGCTCGACGATTATCTCAAGGCTATCCTTAAGATAAAACTGCGTGAGTTCGTGCATCTGAACCCGATCTTCAACTGTATACCTTCTATAGATGTAGCCAGCTATGTAGATCAGAGCAAGAAGACCGTGCCCTCTGTGAAAGCCGTGGCACCGGTTTTGCCGCCTTCTATGCCGGTGGAAAAGAACCTGCGTCAGGCGGTTACGGAAGAAACCGTGCTGGCTCTCTCGCCCGAGATGGTGGATGCCGCTCGTGGGCTACTGGATAGTTTGAGCACGAGCGCCGAACCGGCCAATCAACCTAACAGCGCCGGCGTGCTGGAGCTGATGCCCCGCACCTATTTCTCCGGTTTCGATCGTCTCTGCCCCAATAAATACAGACCGGCTCCCTCGCGCCGTCGCCGTCGCACTTCCGTTTAAGCGGTTCGCGCTTTACTGCGTTTTGGTTATTGCTGCTCTCACTTAGTACCGAGGCAGGCTTTTGTGGCTTCACTTGGCCGTTCTGATTAGAGCGGTAGCGCCTGGCGGTGCTTTAGCAAGCAAAAATGGTGATACCGCAGGCGGTGAGAACATGCTGCCGCGGACCGGTTCTGAGACGGTAGAAGACCCAAAAGCGCTGCTCAGGGTCTCTAAAGAAGTTTATTCACTATTTTGAAAATTTCGGGACGAGAGGAATCGAACCTCCGGCCTCACCCACCCCAAAGGTGCGCGCTACCCCTGCGCTACGTCCCGGTCTGGCTTTTCTGGCAAAACGCAGCGGCGCTCCGCCAAAAGGCTAAATGTGATTATACATCACGTATTGCTCCGGATGATTCCAAGGTGTAGCCTCTATGGTCGCACTTCCGCTCGGCAAGCTGTTGAAAACCCGGTAAGGGTCGCAAATTCAGGGTAAAGGCCGGGTGGTCCGATACTACTTCCGTTTACATTTGCTGGTAAAATCTCTTTGCGTCACCTCCCCTGTTCGCCGCTCTCCTTATTAGTTTGCTTTCAGCAAGCGCGAGCCGCCAAGCTCAAGTGAAGCTGCCGGAGCGTCAGAACATCAGGAATCGGAAAAGTCTGGTATCAGTGCAAATCGATGTAGCATCTCTTTTCCCCTTCCAACTGGATGATTTCCAGCTTGAGGCTATTAACCATCTGGAGAACGGCAAGAGCGTCGTGGTCTGCGCTCCCACCGGTTCCGGAAAAACAGTCATCGCCGAGTATGCCGTCGAGATGGCTCTTATGTCCAACTCTCGTTGCTTCTACACCACGCCTTTGAAGGCCCTCTCCAACCAGAAGCTCTACGACCTGCGCAAGAAATACGGAGAAGACAGAGTCGGTCTTCTGACCGGTGACACATCCGTGAACCGCGATGCTCAGATAGTGGTCATGACCACCGAAGTTTTTCGCAACATGCTCTATGGCACCATCCTTGGTGACGTGAAGCGCAACTTGCAGAATGTTTCCAGCGTGGTGCTCGACGAATGTCACTATATGAATGATAGTGAGCGCGGCACCGTATGGGAAGAATCAATTATCTACGCGCCCAAGAATATTCAGCTCGTGGCGCTTTCGGCTACCATTGCCAATGCCCGCGACCTCACCACCTGGATAGATGAAACCCACGGCCCTACCGAACTGGTGGTCTCCGATTACAGGCCGATTCCCCTGCGCTTTCACTACTTCGGTGAGCGTCGCCTTTACCCGCTTCTGGCTCCCGGCGGTGCTACCAATTCCTTTCTCAAGTCGCGCTTCGGCAAGAAAAAGCCCGTTATTAGAGGCGACAAAAGGCGTCGCCCCATAGGCGGCTTGTACACTCATCCCGCAGACGTTCTGGCCAGTTTGTCTGGGCGCAATATGTTGCCGGCTATTTACTTTCTCTTCTCCCGTCGCGGCTGCGAAGAAGCCATGAAAATGGCGCGCGGCATACCGCTGCTTTTGCCGGAAGAACAAAAGGAATTGCGAATGCGGGTGGAAGAATTTACCCGGGACAACCCCAATCTGGCTTCCCATCCCCATATTCCGTACTTGTTTGAAGGTATGTCGGTGCACCATGCCGGCATGCTGCCCAGTTGGAAAGGCATGGTCGAAAAGCTCTTTCAGAAGGGGCTTTTGAAGGTGGTTTTCGCCACCGAGACCCTGGCGGCCGGTATCAATATGCCGGCTCGTTCCACGGTCATTAGCGCCATTCACAAACGCTCCGACGAAGGGCACCGGGAACTCATGGCTTCCGAATTTTTGCAGATGTCCGGTCGGGCCGGTCGTCGAGGCATGGACGAAGTCGGTCATGTGGTGGTTCTCCATAATCCCATTGAGTCTGTGGAAGACGCCGGCAAGTTGGCCACCGCCAAAGCCGACCCGCTCTCCAGTCGCTTCACCCCTTCCTACGGCATGGTGCTCAATTTGCTGGAGCGCCACACCATTGATGATGCTCGTGATCTGATTGAACGCAGCTTCGGGCAATTCCTTATCAACCATCAACTGGAGCCCCTCTTCACCCAGCGCCTCTCCTGGGAAGCAGAATTGCCTCGTTTGCGGGCGCCCCTCTGCCCGGCCGAGCCCGGCGATCTGAACCTCTATGCCAAGCGGCTGGAGGCTATTCGGGCCAAACATAAACAGCTCAAGCAGATGGAAAAGGGTCTCAAGACTACCGCCGTAAAGGCTCGCCAGGATGCAGTAGCGGCCCTGGCCGACATGAAAATAGGCATTCAAGATCTGGTCAAGGAAGCCTATGCCATGCCCTGCCACGGCTGCCCACTGCAGAAGCCCTGCAGCAAGCAGACTGAACGGGTGGAGCAGTTGGAGAAGCGTATTCGCGATCTTGATAAGCGCGTCAAGCGAGAAACCACTTATTACTGGCGCACCTTTGAAGCGCTGGCAAACATCTTAAGGGCTGAGGGCTATATCTTCGGCAACCGTCCCACCGACTTGGGGCGCACCGCCGCCGGTATCAGAGGGCAGAACGAGCTCTTCCTGACCTCCATGGCCATGAGCGGACTTTTTGAGACTCTTGAGCCCAGTGAACTGGCGGCGGTGATCACTGCTCTGGTGGGTGACGATTCCCGGGCTAATGAGAATATGCGTATCCGCGTCAGCCCCCAGGTTGATCAAGCCCTCTTGGAAGTGCAGAAGACCATGCGTCGCATTTTGCGCTTGCAGAAAGAGCACGACATCGACATGCCGATCACCATCGGCACCCATTTATGCGGGCTCACCCAGATGTGGGCCGAGGGCGCCGATTGGGACGCTATTCGCAACGCCACGCCCTACGATGAAGGTGACGTGGTGCGGGGCATCAGACGCACCCTCGATCTGGCCAGGCAGTATGTGCGGGCACCCGGTATGCCCGACCGGGTTGCCGATCTCTGCCAGCGCGTGGAATTGCTCTTGAACCGCGATGAAGTCTCGGAAGACTTCTAGTGCCGCTGCCTCTCCGGTTCTCTAGCGCTGCCGCCCTCCCCAGGCTGGTTTGACTAGAGGCTGACGAAAACGCTAGTGACCAGAATATGATTGGCCTTATCGTCGGTAGGGTCGGTCTTGTTGACGTACTGTTGCTGATAGCCTACTTCCAGGCGCAGGCTGTTGTTCATTTGCCTGCCGATGCCGGCGTAAATTCTGTTTTGATCGATACCGGAGACGGGGCCGTTTCCTACGGTATTCAAATTGACGAAAAGTTCGTCGGAGACCACGGCGTAAAACTTCTTTTTTAGAGGCATTGCCAGTCTCAATAGGTAACGTGCTCTCATGGAGCAGTCGCCGCCGGTGTCCTGAATGAAGCGCTCTTCCAGCCTGACTCTATGAAGGACCTGCAGGCGCTTGCCGAGATTATGTCCGAAGCCCAGTTGTTGGAAGATGCGATTTTCTTTGAGGAATTGCGGCTGAAAGTTGCCTACCCAGACATGACCGACATAGCCGCTGAAGTGAGGGGTAAAACGATAGCCCAGGGCCGAGCGCAAGAGCAATTGGTCCATGCCTTTCAAGTTGTCACCCAGGCGCGGGTTGGCTTCAAAGTAGCCTCGCACTTTGCGGCTGCGGGAGAGGGGCACGTCTATGTATACGGGCGTCCACATCTGAAAGGCATGGTCAGTGTTGCCGTTTTGGGTGGTGCTGGGGGTGTCGGATGATGAACCGGTTTCCAGCTTTATGCTGGGAAGCTGAGTGCTCTGGCTGGATGCGCTGGTGTCGGCGGCTGTTTGCGCCAGGACCGCCGGGCCTGCAAGAGCCAGCATAAGTGCGGCGAGCAACCCCGATAACAGGCTGCCCGGCCGAGCCGTTGCCGACCGCTTTAAATTGGCGACCGCTAAAGGGCTGTTACCTGGCTTCCAGAGAAAGATTAACGGGTGATTCAATTGTTCGAGAGAATTCCACACTGAACGAGGCTTTTAGCCAAGCTCAAGTGTACCCCACTCAAAATGGCGACCTTGTTTATCTGTCGGCAGCCAGTTGACGTAGAACCCGACCGGATTTTTCTTGAGCAGACCGACCTCCCGGTCGCTGGCGTAAAAGGTTTGCTTATGACCGTCGGGAAACTCCACCGCCACCAGCTTTACCCAGGGATATACGTCGATGGAGCCACCGGCTTTTGGTTTCAGGCTGACCAGGCTACCGTCTGGGGAGACGGTCATGGTGCCTTCTTTGCCTTTGTAGACTCGTCTTTTGTCATCGAGCAGTTGAATTTCTCTTTTTTCACGGCCCATGCTGATAGTGGCGTATTTGGCGCCGCTTGCCGTTTCTTTCATGGTAGCGGTGCGCTTGCCCAGGGCTCTTTTGTACATGATAGAGCCGTCGACGGAGTCGATAGCCAGATTGGTCAATCTTACGGAAGGGGCGCTGGTATCGCAATAGACGGCCTGCTTGCCCATTTTTGCAGTCATTTCAATGGCTCTGCCGTTGGCGAAGCTAATGCGTTTGACCAGCCCGTCGCTGTCGATCAGGGCTGAAATGGGGGCATTGGTGCCGTTCACGGCTTGAAAGGTGAGGGTGGTTTCTTTGGTCAGAGCCTGACTTTTAGCCTGGGCTTTAGAACTGTGACTCTTGGCTGTTGCAAGAATGTTCTGGAACTGCGCCACTTCAGAACTTGTGCCTTTGGCGAGCTCAGGGGCGACGCTGCCTGGGCGCTCTTTTGTCTTGGTTACTCTAGCTTTGGCTGTCGGTTTGGAAGATGATTCTGTAGAAAAACTGGCCATTTTGTGTCACCTGCTGAGGAGCCGTATGCTCGCTTTACATCTTTGTTATAGCTTGTTAAGAATGTACCTAAGAATAACCTTTTGGATATGCTCCTGTCGACCCTAAAATTTATATGCCACTTTCCCAAAAGATTAACTCGTGGCGTTTCTCCGGGATGGCAAGCGGAACTAATATTAAATCTGAGGCTTTGCCCTCGACTCCGGCTTCCGGGAGAAGCAGAACGTGAAATCAGTACATGAGATTGCCCAAGAGGTATTTGACACTTACGGTGTTCGACTTATCACCGATCAAGAGCGGTCCGGTTTGCCGATTGCATGCAGACCGGCTGATGAGAAGACCTGCCTGACTTACCTTGAGCAAGTGCTCACCAGGGAACTCTCTATCTATTCTCCACAAGTTATTGGCAAGAGCAAACTGAACGATATCATTCTCTGTCAGAAACTGGCATCGGAAGGCCAGCGACGAGGCGGTCTTACTTGTGCAGCCTTCCTGGGAAGTCTGGGGCTGCCCTTTATTCGCAATAAAATCTACTTGAATATTAAAGTGGGCGGAGCCTGGCTGTATATGAGGGCAGCTTTTCACCATGAGCTGTTCCATATGATCGACTACTTCGATGACATCAACGGCTACTATGACCAGAGGTGGAAGTCTTTGAACCGACCGGGCTTTGTCTACCATAAAGACCGCACCGAAGGGCAAAAGGCCAAACCTCAACGGGGCTTTATCTCGGAATACTCCATGGATGCCGTCATAGAAGATAAGGCAGAGGTCTATTCTTATTTGCTGATCGATCACAGAGGCACCGAGAAGCTGGCCAGAGAAGATAGAATTTTGGCTCGGAAAGTGGTGCGCATGAAAGAACTTTTGCACTCTTTCTCCAGGGAGTTCGATGGTGACTTCTGGAGAAAAAGGGACGCGGCATCCATCTCTTTTGCCCGCCCCATCGTGAAAAAGAGAAGCTAGTAGCCTGGCCGGACCGGGCTGGAGCGGGGTGACCATCCGGCTGTATGAGCCCCTTTGCCTGCCCAGCTTCGGTATACGCATTTTCGCCCATTTACCGGGGGCACAACCCTGCCCTTATAATGTATTAGCCCTGTTTGGAATCGAGCACAGTATGCGTTTGCTTATCGTAGAAGACCATGAAGTCACTAGGGATGGGATTTGTCTGGCAATCTCACGGGAAGCCGAACTGGAGATTGTTGGTACGGCCGACAATAGTGATACTGCTCTCGAACTGGCACGAGAACTGCATCCTGATGTAATCTTGCTCGACCTGCATCTGCCCGGCAGTCTTGGTCCCAAGTCAATGGTTCAGGCTTTTTGTGAAATCCCCGATTGCCGCATTGTGGTTTTTTCCAATGAGCACAGGCAGGCTTTCATCGACGTGGTGATGAAACTGGGGGCGGCAGCCTACCTGCTTAAATCAGAGCCCTCCAGGGTGGTGATTGAAACCATCAGAGGCGTCTTTAACAATGGCACGAGCCTGGTGTCGCCTCTTGCCACTAAGCCCTCTTCCATCAAGCTGACTGAGGCGGAAAGGCAGCTTCTGGAACTATTTGCCCATGGTCTAAAGTATCAGGACATAGCCGATAAAAGATTCACTACTCTATCTACGGTACGCAAACAGTGCGACCTGTTGCTTGAGAAGCTTGGGCTGGAGAATCGCGAAGCCTTGATTGCCTGGGCTGCCAAAAATGGTTATGGCAGCCTCGATAAGGAAGAAGGGAAGTGAAGCCTTGAACAGTCTTAAACAATTGACTAAGGCGGCTGAGAGTCTGGCCCGTTTCTTGTGTGATGGAGGTGCCGACAAGTCATGCGGCGATGACGCGGCACTGGCACTGTCGGTGGTGCATCAGTTTTTTCAGGGGCTCATTCAGGAATTTAATTCCCACCCGGCTGTAGGCGACCTCCAAATAAGCATTACTGAACCAAAGAGTTCGCCCTTGCCTGCATCCGATTCTTCGAAGAAGGCTCGACGGATGGTTTTCCGATTCTGGATATATTCTTCGGTCTGGGCTCTTACCGTCAGAACTTGCCGCGAGCATCTGGAAGTATTTCTGCAGCCCAGTTCCAGCTTATTGCAGTTGGAGGAGCAGGAGCAAGCCTCCGCTCTCAAACTGAAGCTTGGATTCAAGATAGAAAGCTCCCAGGTGACCTGGTATCTGGATGGTCATGTCGTCAATGAAAGTGAAGTCAATACCTTGCTGCGCAGTCTCTTCAAAGACATGCTGGTTCGCTCCGGTGCCGATCTCAGTCTGCCCCCCGATGCTTTGCGGCTGCCCATCGGTGATGGAGGCGAGAGTCTCTCACGCTCGGTTCGAGCCCTGGTGGATGAAAAATTTACCCTCAGCCAGAAGGTGGTCAGCCAGCAAGAGGAGATCCAGGGTCGGGTGGCCCGTGAACTGCATGACGCCGTCATCTCCGATATCATGATTTTGAAGCGCTCTCTCAAGGGGGATAACCGGCTTTCCGATGAGCAAGTTATTGAAATTCTCGACCGCATTACCGACCAGATTTACGACATTTGCGAAGATCTGACCCCCCGTGATTTGCAAGATTGGGGTTTGCCTACCGTGGTGAGCAGTCTCATCGAGCGCATGGCGCAGCGTATGCCCGTCAAATGCTCGCTTGTATGTCCGGAGGAGTTGCCCCGGCTGCCGGAAGAAGTAGAGTTGAACATCTATCGAATCATTCAGGAAAGTCTCAATAACATCGAAAAGTACTCGGCTGCTACAAATGTTACCGTCAGCCTGTCCGTTGCCGGTGAGACCATGCGCATCAGCATTGAAGACGATGGACAGGGCTTTTCCGCGCCATCCTCAGCGCCCGCCGGTACTCGCGGCGGCAGGGGCTCTCACATAATGAGAGAGCGAAGCGCCCTCATTCGTCTTTATTATCCCAATCGCTTGATGGTAAATTCCAATCAGCTTACCGGCACCAAAGTTATACTGGAACTGCAAATCGAGCCCCGTGAGGCTCCCTCGTCATGACCAGAGAAGAACTTGACGAAAAGCAAAGTTTAGCCGGTGCGGATGAAGCTGCCTCGTCTTCCGGTATCAGCCGGCACCAGAATTCCATTCAGTCAATGGCAGAGGAGCCCGCTGGAAGCATGGCCGGGCAGTTAATCAATGAGCGCTATTTGCTTGTGCACTTGATCGGCACCGGCGGCTGGAGTGAAGTTTATGAAGCTTTCGACCAGCAGCTAAACCGCAAAGTGGCTGTGAAAATTCTCTATCAGCATCTTTCATGGAAGTCCGACAGCCTCCGGCGCTTTCAGATTGAGGCGGAGGCCGCTGCCAAGATCGAGCACGGTAACGTCGTAGCAATTTACGACCTTGGTTTTCTCAAAGGTGGTCAGCCCTTTATTGTTATGCAACTGGTGGAAGGCACCACCTTGAAAGCGCAGCAAACTGCTTTGGGTGAGCTTCCCTGGCCGGAAGCTGTAGAAATATTTCTGTCTGTTTGCGATGGGCTGGAGGCCGCCCATAAGATGGGCGTAATTCACAGGGATATCAAACCCAGCAATGTTCTTATCTCCTCCTCTGACGGCTCCATCAAGCTAACAGACTTTGGCCTGGCCAAGCAACTGAATCTGGATGTGGCAAGCAGTCTAACCAATACCGGTGAAACCATCGGTACTCCCTTTTACATGAGCCCGGAGCAGTGCAAGGGGGAAGCGGTTGATCTGAGGAGCGATATCTATTCTTTCGGCTGTCTGATGTATGAAACCTTGAGCGGGCAGATGCCCTTTTCCGGCAATACCCTCTTTGAGGTGCTGGTAAATCAGGTCAATTACGAGCCCCCTGCTCTGGTAACTGAGGCGCGCCGTTCAATGCCGCTCGATCTGGAGGCGGTTGTCTTGAAGTGCCTGAGCAAGCGGGCGCAGGACCGTTACAGCACCGTTCAAGAACTAAGAGATGACCTCAAGAAGGTGAAAGATGGGGTTCCGGTAGGCTTTAGAGTTGATAGAGCTGCTGTTACCGGTGTTCGTGACCTCCGTGCTCACCGCAGCAGTCGCCGCCCGCTTCTGCGGTGGGCCGGAGCAGGCTGCCTGTTACTCTTTCTCACTTTCGCCTTGGTTTCAGGCGGGCTTTCTCCTGGCGTGAAAATCCAGGCACTGACGGGTTTTGAAAGTAGTCACGGTGTCTTCAATCCGGTTCGCGGACCGGGACTGGCCGACCTCAATCCCGGGCAAACTTTATTTCTGCCGGTCTTCAACTCTTCCGGAATGCTTTACCGGCGTGCCTGGCAAACAATGAAGGAAAAGGAGAGCGGCTTTCGGACTTATAACTATGCCGGCATGCTTTTGAATGAAGGCGGACTGACGTCATTCTCAGCCTCAGAAACCCTGGATCCGGAAAAACAGATTTCGGAAAGCAGTATTAGTTATGGTGGCAAAATGAGCGCTGTATTTCTTCACCCTAAAGGGAAGGAGATGATCGACAATATAAGAAGTATTGATACTATCCACCAGGAGAACGGTTACCTGGAGACCGTGGTGCGCTCCCACAATGCCCCCGACTCTATCTTTCAAGTGCGAGAAAATGCTCAGGTAGACAGCTTTAGTGCGGCGGAGACCATGCAATGAGTAGAAGCTTTTCCCTCCCGGAATTACGTCTTGCTTGCGGTCTTGCGCGCACTATGAGAGTGTTCGTTTGTTCCGGCTTGCTTATGGCGGCGGTCCTGTTGCTTGCTGGTTTTCCCACTACCGCTCAGAGTGTTAATTCGCGTCTTCTTTCGCCCCCTCAGTTGCCGAGCCGCCAGGCTCTTATCGATCGAACTGGTAAGATCAGGCAGTTACCATACAATTCGGTGACTAGCTTTCATGAGGGTCTTGCTGTTGTAGAGAAAGACCAGTATTTTGGCTTCATCGATTCCAGTGGAAAGATTGCCATACCAATTCAGTTTACCTCTGCGGGAGAATTTGCCTGCGGTCTTGCTCCTGTAGCCAGGTCAGCCAACTCTGCCATCAGCTACATCGACAGGCGCGGCAGAGAGGTCATACCTCCGCGCTTTCCGGTCAGTAATCAGTTTTGCGATAACTATCTAACTACTTCAATTGGTGAATCTACCGTCCTGGTAGACCTGAAAGGCAATGTTATTAGACAAGCCACGGCGGAAGAACTGAAGCGCATCGACTTCAGCCGCGATTACGATACCGTGGTATTTGCACAAAAGTTGGTGCAGGTTAAGCGACAGCGTTACCGCGAGCTGACCTTGCCTGCCGGAATGCAGCCAATATCTAGAGTGAGTGAGGGTTTGTGTTCGGTGCAGTATGGTCCGGGCTTTGAATATTTTGACTTTGTTGACAAAGCTGGAAAGCAGGTTACTCACGGTCGTTTCGTTGGCGTAAATGACTTCAAAGAAGGTCTGGCCGTGGTGATGACGACCTCAAAGAAATTCGGTTATATAGATAAGGCGGGAAAATTTGTGGTACCCGCCCTATTTGATGAAGCTCATGACTTTTCAGAGGGGCTCGCTGCTGTTCGTATTGGGCGGCGCACTTTCTACATCGATAAGCAAGGTCGCACCGCATTAAAGCCTGGTTACTACCAAGCCGGTGAATTCAGCGAGGGCCTGGCACCGGTGGGTAAGTATGGAAAATTCGGCTACATAGACAAGACCGGTAAGCTGGTTATCGATTACCAGTTTCAGGATGCGGGGACGTTCCAGAACGGGGCGGCAGTGGTTACCATTAGCGAGGCTGCCCTGTAGTCCGTTCATATTTGCGCCCGGGCAAAATACTCACTTTCGCCCATATACCTCAGCCTTGGTCAAGACCATAATCTACTCAAGCAGCGGCGCTTGACGGCCTGCTCCCTTGAATAAGTCCTATTAGTTCGGTGACTGCTGCCTGTTCGTCTGCAGTAGCCGGTGTTATGCCGGTGCTGTTTTTCTGTGCCTGTCTTCAGAGCATGCCTTGACGGTGGTGCTTTCGTTTTGGAGTGTCGAAAATGATTGAGCAAGTTTTTTCAAAGGTTGCTGGATTGGGAGGTGCCTTACGTGCGCCGGTGGGAGAATCTCCCGCATCCTTCCTGGAGAGCTGGCCGATAAGGCTTGCCGCTCTCGGTTTAATAATCGGTATGACTTACTCTGCGCCCCTCTGGCTCAATCTCGGCAGAACGCTACCCGTATGTCCTCTTCTTCCACTCGGTCAATTAGAACCCCTGACACCCTTCCTCTGTATCACCACCATAGTTAGTGCCTTTTCGCTGGTTCTGCTGAGGAGCGCCAGGGTCGCTGTGGGATTTCTGCTTGCCAGTCTTTTCGCGCTTGTGCTCCTGGACTTGAATCGTTTGCAACCCTGGGTGTATGAGTACTGTTTGATCATTCTTCTTTTTACTATTGCCGACAAATCACCGGACCTCAAAGAAAAGCGATTTCAGTATCTCGGCATGATCATCATTGCTATATACTTTTTTAGTGGCATCGAGAAGCTTAACTGGCGCTTTCTCACCGGTATAGGCCCGTGGTTGGGAGGTTTTTCTCCTTCTCCGGCACTTTGTATGTCCGATGATCAAAATGCCGTTGCTGTCTCTTTACTAATGTGCCTGGGCGAAATCTTCATGGCTTTGCTTTTGGTCTTCAGGCGCACACGCTTTCTCGGCATCTGCGGCTGCATGTTCATGCACTTGAGTATTCTTGCTATGTTGGGTCCCCAGGGCTTGAATATCAATGCCGTGGTCTGGCCCTGGAATATTTTTCAGATGTTACTGATGGCTGGTTGTTTCATGCAACTGCAAAACTCCGGTCTCGCCTTCTTACAACTGGATTTTTCCCGCAACAGGAAAGCCTCTTCTCTTGTGGCTTTTACTGGTTTGCTCTTGCCGATATTGGGGCTCTTTCAGTTAGTAGATCCGTATCCTTCTTTTTCCTTCTACTCGGGCGATGTGCCTCGCGGTAGATTGATCTTCAAGACTGCCACGCTGCAAAAATTGCCGCCGCAGTTGCAACGCATTTGCCGCTACGATCGAGTGAACGCACTCTGCTTCCTGGATTTTGCCGACTGGGCCCTGATCGAAACTACCGCCCCTGCTTACCCTAGCAAATTTTGTCTGCTTTCCATGGCCAAAGCTTTTGCCTCTACTTACCGGCCCGACTCTTTGGTTCTAAGAATATCCACCTTCCCCAAGTTTACCTGCCTGGAAAAGCGGGAGGAAGTGCTATTCAAGTTGAACTCTCAGGCGGTTTTAATTTCGGGTCAAGAGCAATGAATTTAAGTCGTATCCAAACCCGGCACTACAAACCTTATCTGGCTCTGCTGCTGCTTCTAGTCGTGCCGGCACTGGGCGGCTGTGGCTCGGCTGTGAACTGTGCCATAGACAGCAAGCCGGTTCTCTCCAGGCTTTTAGGCAAGTGGTCGGTTCTCTACGATGTGCCTGGAGACAGAACCTTGCATTCAACATTTGCTCTTGCAGCAGAGGGAGAAGGCGTGGTAGGAAGCGGCAGTGATGAGCCACGGGGCATTCCTTTTACGATAGAGTCGTTTCGCTTGCATGGTAACCAGTTGAGCTTCGTGAAACAGTACCATGTACCGGAAAATCCCAACTTGCCGCCGGTATTTTACAGTGGGCGGCTGAGCATTCCCGATCGAGGGGTGGCAAGCGTCGCAGGCACATACGAGCAGGCTGTTCCCGGTCGTCGGGTGAGCGGCAAGTTTTTGGCGTATATATTTGTAGCTAAGAGGTCTGAGTAATCTCGCTGGGCTTAAGTTGGCTAATGTCGCCTGGTGAGCTCTATGTAAACCGGGAAGTGATCGGAGTCGATGGTTTCACACACCGTTCGCTGCTTCACCGCCAGATCTTTTGATACCAGACAATGATCAAGCGGTATCCAGAGAACCCGAGAATATGTCGGCCAGGTGGGCTGTATGCCGAAACCCTGCCGTGTGTCGACCAGGTTTGCTTTGGTGCAGAGTTCGTTGAAAACTTGTGCCCATGAGGTGCAGTTGAGATCACCCATTAAGACAACCGTCGGCTCCCATTTGCTTCTTGCTTCACCCAATAGTTTGAGTTGTTCGTTTCGCATGTTCAGGGCTTCCGTGCCGGCCGGCGGCAGGGGATGCGTGCTTACAACGGTTGCCGGAGCGCCGTCAAACTCAAGGCGGGCAAGCATGGTCGGTACCTGGGCGCTGCCGAAGTCTTCAATCTTCTGGTCGTCCAGTTTGAGGCGCGAAAATATGGCTATGCCGAAGTTGTCCGGGCGCGGCCGTGCGACTACATAAGGATAGTCTGGTAATTTGTTTTTGAGGGCGGTAAGCCAGGTGTCGTCGATTTCTTGCAGGGCTACTACGTCGGCATTGTATTTATGTACAAGCGCCGCGACTTTCCCATAACTCTGGTTTCTCGTATTTACGTTGATCTGCAAGCAGCGCAGAACCGGCGACTGCGCAGTGGACTTTTGATCTGCGGGTAGGTACAAACCGCCGATGAGAAAAAGATTTAGCACAAGGCTGATGGCGGCTAGCCCGACTTCGGCAAGAAAGTTGTTGCCCAGGCTGGTTTTCGCAGTTTTGAAAAGATCTCTGTTCTTCAGATAACCAGCCACGGCCGCCGCCACAAAGAGCGCTTGCGCTATGGCATATTGGAGTCGAAAGTGGCAGGGCAGATCAAAGACAAGACCGGCATTGCTGAATAGAGCAGCCCAGGTCAGACCGCAGGAAAAGAGAATAGCAATGCGCGAAAGGTGGATGAAGCAATCGCGCCAGGTATCAAGGATGGTTTTGAGGGCTTTGTTCAATGGTGTTTAGCAACTGTCGCTTTGGCTTCCCGGTACTTGACCTTTAATCCACTGCTTCAAATTGTAAGTCATCCATCCAGACCGTGCCGGTTCCCGTAAGAATCAGTGCATAGTCGAGGTTGTTGGCGCATTGCAATGAATTGTGCCGCTTACCAGGCGTTGAAGAGATTGTTTTTAGCCGTCCGGCACAGGGGTCGGAGTAAACGGTTGAACTGGAGGCGGCAACTGTGGCGGCGTCTGCAATTGATTGTTTATGTACATCCAACGGGCTAAGTTTTGCGCGTTTGTTATTTCACGTTGATTATGTTCATTGTTCTGGTGAGCGTTTACGCCGACTGCAATTGGAACAACAATTGCAGTCGCAATTATTAGACCGATTATTGTAAAAAACAAGATTTGCTTGGGTTGGAACCAAGCAAATCGACCGCCTGTTCCACCGGCACCGCCAGTTCCGGCGGTACCGCCGTCTCCCCCGACTCCAGCGCCACCGGCACCACCGTTTCCGCCCGCACCAAATAATCCGCCGGAGCCACCGGCTCCACCTGCTCCGGCGCCACCAGCCCCAGCGCCACCGGCCCCGCCGTTTCCGCCCGCACCAAATAATCCGCCAGCACCACCGGCGCCACCGGCTCCAGCAGCACCGCCGATTCCACCAGCGCCACCAGCCCCGCCAGCAGCACCGCCGATTCCACCAGCACCACCGGCTCCAGCAGCACCGCCGATTCCACCAGCCCCACCGGCTCCAGCGCCACCGGCTCCAGCAGCACCGCCTAATCCGCCAGCGCCGCCAGCACCACCGGCTCCACCCGCGCCACCGGCTCCAGCAAAGCCACCAGCTTTGTTGCTATTCTTTGCCTGTACAGGCAAAGAGGTGGACAACGAATAGGTAATTGGGAGGCTTAACGCTAACAAGAATGCAGACAGGCGCCGCATGGAAGATCTCCTGAAAATGGAAATTTAATCATCTTGACTATCGCTGCGTCGCCGGAAATGTAGTTCATACAAAGGCGGAGGCGCCGAACGCTCTTTGCTTGCTGCGCTGATTTTGCCTTTGATGCGGCAAAACGTCTCAAATATACTGTTGCTATACACGTTTGGTAGATTCAAGAATGGCGCGCTCGAAAATTAGAATCTGTTTGTATTCAGGCTTGTTCGTAATTACTGTGCTTACGGCATTGCTTTTGTACGGTTGGTATATTCCGAAGGCAGTAACTCACAGAGTTCATAGCTCAAGCAGCGCCCCACAAGCTGTTAAGGTGCTGTACATCGGCAACAGTCTTACTTTCTATTTTGACTCTCCCGGCTCGTTCTGCAAGATTTACCGCCTCATCCACAAGGATGCTCAGCTTGCAGTGGAGAGCGCTACGGGACCTGGTTATAAACTGCTGGAGCATCTTTCGGATCCAACCACTTTGGCCGCACTCAAAAAGACAAAGTGGGACTATGTCATTCTGCAGGAGGGTACTCAGTCTGCATTTGGTAGACCGCACGAATCACGTTATGCACATCGGCGCTTTGTCAATTTGATTAGAGAAAATGGAGGGAAGCCTCTCATTTTGATGTTTCCTGCCGATAAGGGACAGTTTTATTGGCAAGCCAGGCTCAGTCAGCACTTCAGTTCGCTTGGTCGGGAGCTTTCGGCACAGGTAATTCCCTATGGTAATGTGACTTTCTTCAGTCAGCTACGCCGTCCCGAACTTGACTTATACGATAGCGATGAGCACCATCCCGGCGAAAAGGGTGCTCTTCTCTATGCCGCACTGGCGGCACAAAGTGTTGGAAATTTCTCTTCGGGTGATTTGCTTGCAAAGACGAGTGATTCAAAAAGCGGTCTGAGCGAGGTGTTTACAAAAGAACAGGCGGCCATGGTTAAAGAGGTGAGCCAGGTTCTCAGTGAGTGGGAGAAAGATGGTGTAAATTCTCCCGTCTATACGGAAGCTTCTGATGATGGGGTAAGCACCATCGGCGAATACTGGTTGCGCCGGAAAATGTACGACAGAGTGATTGCTTTGTATAAGCAAGAGTCTGAAGCTGCTGCAAAAATGTTTGGTGCCAGTGCCAGACCTGCCCTTGCTAGCTGTTATTTGAACCTGGCTGATGCAATAGTCAAACAACAAACTGACAGTTCGCAAAGAGTCGATAAGGCTGCTCTTGCCTCGGCTTGTGCAAACTTGCGCAAGGCCATAGACATATATAAGCGCAGCGGCAATGTAGATAGTAATACGGTGAGCGATGCGGAAGGTTATCTGCGTGATCTGCAGTTGAAGTATGGGTTATCTGAAGGGAACTGAAGTGGCAGAGGCAACTACTTACCCATCCTTGCCGCCGTTATTGGACGCGCCGGGCTTGTTGCCGCCGGCGGGCGTGGGGGCAATCTGCGGATTGGCGGCAAAGGCCTTCACTCTTGCTTTGATTACGGCCATCGTGCCGGCGAAGTTTTTGTCGAAGGTGGTGCCGCCTGTGGCTCCGCCTTCCATTGAAGCAATGCCTTCGGCGCAGGTTTCGTCAGCGCCTATTCCGGCAGGTTGCAAGAAATAGGTGAGCGGTTTTTGATCTGCCGCCGGAATCTTTTTCTTGTCGTCTTCGTAGGCCTGCGTAAAGTCGGCGTCATCTGAGAGATAGTCCATGGCTGCGTTGACGGCATGACCGGTTTCATGGCGCACGATGTCTTCGGTGCGGTTGCCGTTTACCCAGATGCCAGGCTTCGCTTGCTTGTCTTCCGCCACCACAATCATTTTCTTGGTAGGACTGTAAGCACCGTCCACGGCATCCCAGGAAGAGCCTGGCGGCCAGCCCCTGGGTTTTTGACCTTTCAGCTCCGGTAAGGCATCGGTGATGCGCCTAGTTGGCACAAGCTGTGCTCCGTCTCGGGCTACAATTTCGCGCACTTCCGGCGACATTTTGTTATAGGTGTCTTCCACCTTTTTGACAAATTGTGCGCTGGGCGGCACTATTACATCGGGCACCGCAGGTGGTGTCTTGTCCGTGGGTTGGGTTTTGTCATCCGGTTGGGTCTTGTCCGGAGTTTCTGTCTTGTCAGGCTCTGCTTTCTTTCCCGGTCCCGTCTTATCGTTGGGGTCGGCAAAGGGGCTGACCAATTTGATTTCGCCCGGGCTCATGCCCTGCAGATGGCGCCGCACAGTGTTGTAATCTTTGTCGTTAGGGTGGAAGATCAATTCCCCTTCGCCCACCACATCTTTGTTTTTTGCTTTCAAGTTGAGAACGATGGTCTCATCTTTGAGCATGGTTGCCGTGCCGATAGGCGGCTCGCCAGGTTGTTCGGGCGGCTTGGCGGCCAGACGTTTGGGTGGCGGGAATTCCTGAAACAAGATATCGGCACCGGAGAAGGTACCTTGCGCCGGCGTCTGTTGCTGCGCGAGAATATTGCGCTCTGTCTGTTCTGCCATAAGTCGCGATTTATTTCTACAGAGTCGAAAGAGATACCGGGGATGGTCGAAGTTACCATCGCCGAATATACAGGCTGCGGTAGGTTTTGGCTCTGGTGGTCTTACGTAGACGCGAAAATTATGAAAATGCCGGTCTCTCCGGCTTAGACTTTCAGGCGGCAGCCGTCGTCGCTCAGACCTTCCTTGGCGGCCCTGGTGAGGCGGTGCAGTTCCCTTACCACCTCATCGATGGTCATGTTGTCTGTCACTACTTCGATGGCGTCGTCGGCCATGGTCAGCGGTGAGACTTCCCGGGTGCGATCTTTGTGGTCGCGATCGATGATGGCCTTGAGCAATTCCTCAAAACTGGGGTTTTCGCCCTGGGCGTTCAGTTCTTTCAAGCGCCTGCTCGCTCTCACTTCCGCCGATGCCGTCAGGAAGATTTTCAGCCGAGCATCGGGTAAGACTACCGTACCGATGTCTCGCCCATCCAGCACGGCATTGCCGATGCTGGCAAGGTATTGCTGTTTTTCCACCAGTACTTCTCGCACTTCTTTGAGAGCGGCAACCGGTATGACCTGTTCCGACATTTTCTGGGTGCGAATTTCCCGGGTGATTTCTTCGCCGTCTACAAAGACGCGAATTTTACCGTCCGAAGTTTCGTCGGCCGGCTTGAGTATGATGTTACAGGTGCGGGCCAGAGCGGCTATGCCCGGGCCGTCGTTCAAGTCGAGATTGTTCTTGAGGGCCAGCCAGGTGGCGGCACGGTACATGGCACCGGTATCTATATAAAGGTATCCCAGCTCGTCGGCGAGCTTTCTGGCTACCGTTGATTTGCCGGCACCGGCTGGTCCGTCGATGGCTATTTGAAGAATTTGCTGGTCTGTCATTTAGTGTCTGAAGGTGAGCGGAAGAGTCCGAAAATCCACTCCAGAACTGCGCTGGCGGGCGGCCCTGCCACTGACTGGGCTTCCTCAAGGCTGAGCCCGTCGGCTACGCCCTGCACTATTTTGAGCACTTCGCCGTCTTCCGGCATGCGACCAGTAGCTTTCTTGGAGAAGATAAGCACTCCTCTGTCTTCCACTTCAAAGACACCGCCTTCGGCCGGCTGAATCTGACAACCAACTTGGAGGGCGGTTTCCAATTCGGTGGCCAGTTTATCGGCTTTGTCGCGATAGCCGCATTCGGTGCAATAGGTTATTTTGAACCGCTTGTCAGTGGACTGGCTGGAGGACGACGACGTCATATATAGATTAACTCCCAAGGGAAAGACCAAGCATTCCCTCTAGCTTACTACGCCTGCTTCTTATGAAACAGTCTCTTCCACCACGGGAGTTTGAGAAACTCCTGATATTGTTTGCGGTGTTCCAGCAGTGCTGTCTGGGCGTCTATGAGGTCTTCCTTGATTTGACGGGTCTCTCTGGCATTCACTTCCAGTAGTCTCATGGAACTTTGCATCTCATTTATAAGACGCATGTCTTCCATGCGGGCGCGGCGCTCCTGGGCCAGCTCCCGCTGACAATCGGCAAGTTCGCGCAGCAGTTTTTCCACTTCATCGGAACGGTCGATGACGATGGTTGTTGCTTCCAGGTTCGGTTTGTATAGTTCATGGCGCTCTTTGCGACCACTGTTGACGAAGGAGGCCAGCTCCTTCTGTGCAATCCGCGAGGCCGACTGGAATAGTTTTTCCAGGGGACCAAAGGAGAAGCTGTCATCCCGGCTGGTTTTATAGGACATTTCGTCTTCCTCTTTGGACTTATGGGAAGCTTTGCCCTTTGCAGGGGAAGCAGCGCCAGTGCTCTCGGTGCGGACTGTAGTTTCGCCCTGGGCCTGGTTCTTACGGTCGGTAAGGTCCCGGTTTGTCCCTTCCTGGCAGTCGTCGCCTTCTTTCGTATTGGTTTCCACTTTTGTCTGGAGCACTGAGTCGGTCTGGGCTTGTGCCTCTTGCTCTTCTGTTGCTTTGCTCGCTTCGCTCTCGATTTCAGTGGTAACGGTTGCGGTTTTGCGGTTTGCTTTGAGGCGGAATCCGGGCGGGGGGATTACTCTCCACTGATCTTGATCGGCACCATCGATTTTGACTAAGCGGGCGCTCCAGCCTTCGGGCAGTCGGTTGCCCCAGCGGCCCAGTATGGAACGCTCCACGGCCCGGCTTGAACGACCCAGCACGCTGGCTGCTTCGTCTATGGACAGCCAGGGGCGTGGGGTTTCGTAAGACCAGTCGCTGTAACCATTTTCATAACCTTCGCTACTGTCGTAGTCGCCGGTTTCCGATTCTTCACCCAGGTTGTAGTCGCTTATGAAGTCGCTTGGTACTTCCTGAAAGGGGCGGGCGAAAAGCTCTTGTGAATCGCTGGCGGCGTTCTCGTCTGCTTTGCCTTCCGGCTTGCCGTCAGACGTTTCTTCTGATTTTTCCTGCTCAGTTCCTTCCGATTTTGCTGTCGGCTTTGCCTCAAGCTTGCCTTCCGGCTTGCTTTCCACGAACGCAGTTTCTTGCTTGATCGGCATTTCTACCGTCTTTTCCAAAGTCTTTTCGCGGCTGGGATCGTTAGTTTGTTTGGAACTTGGCTCCATGACTATCTCTACCGTCTTGGTGGCCTTCTTTTTCTTGTCGGTATCAGCATTTTTGGCTGCCTGCCCGACAACTATTTCTACGGTTTTGGTTATCTTCTTCTTTTCCGTCTCGGCGGTTTGTTTGGAAGTCTGTACGGGCTTTTCCCGGCTGTCCGTCTCTACTTTGGGTGTCGCTTCCGCGCTCTTGCCGGTGCCTTCAGGCGCCGCTGCTGCTGTGAAAGTGGCACCGTTGACGTATTTTTCGCCTTCATAGGTCTCTTCGGCACAGGCTCTCAGCTCTCTTTCGAATATGTCGCTAAAGACCCGATCGAGAAGCCCTTTATCCTTGGAGGTTTTGCCCTGATTCATAAACGCTTTCTTCTTTGTTTTCAGACAATAGACTGGATGCCATCGTGCAGTTTAATATGGTAGCGTTTTCAAGTGGAATAGTCTTGAATTGTTGCTTAGCTGCAGGGTAATTACCGTCTACTGGCATCAATTATTTCTCATGGAAGGAGCCGACCTTTGCTGTTTGGTCGGCTGTAAACCCCGTTGGCAATTGTGTTTATTGCTCATGGCTACCTTCTGCCTTAACTGCGCGAGCGGCCCGGCGCCTGTGCCGGCCTCGGTCGGCGTTACCGCAAAAAAAAGAAGGCGGGGGTTGACCGCCTTCTTTCCAGATTTCGAACCGTTTCTTACTTGATCAGTCTCGATTCAACTTTGGCCCAGTCTACGTTTGAGTAGAAGGCTTCGATGTACTTGGGTCTTTCTGCCGGTTTGTAATCGAGCAAGAAAGCGTGTTCCCATACGTCCATAACCAGAATCGGCTTGAAGCCGGCGATATTGCCTTCTTCATGCAGGGTGATCCAGTGGTTGGAAAGCACTTTGGTTTCGGGATCCTGGAAGAGGATAGCCCAGCCCACGCCACGCATGCCGCCGACTTTGAAGAAATCGTTCTTCCAGGTTTCGATGGAACCATAGGTGTCGATGATGGCTTTGCCAATCTCAGAGCCTTCTTTCAGCTCGCTGCCGCCCGGTTTGAGATTGCCGAAATAGTATTCGTGCAGTCTCATGCCGTTGTATTCAAAACCATAGCGACGCTTCAGTTCAGCGTATTCAGGAGTACCGCTTTTGCCGGCCTCGGTGAGTTCGATTACCTTTTCATTCAAGGTGTTGGTGTTTGTGACGTAACCGGCATAGAGAGCCAGGTGGATCTCAAGGGTCTTGTCTGAAATACCGGTCAAACCGCTCAGATGGCTGAAGTCATGTTTGGCATAAGGTTTGTACGAGATTTTTTGTTGAAGCATTGAAAACTCCTGTGCAACACAGCATTTGTGGGGACAGAACCGCTGCGGCTTGCACCGAGCGACTCCACTAAATTCCTGATTGCGGATTAGTTGCTAATTTTTACCATAATTCCACCGCCAGTCTCGTCATTTGTGGCTTAAATTCGCGGGTTTTTAGGGATTCTCAGGCTTTGGTCTTGGCAATGGCGCGCTTGTTTGTTGTCGTGCCTGCGGCAAAGACCGCGCAGTCTGCCCTGGCAAGACTTGCTCTCGCTCTGCTGCTCCTGACAGGCTTGGATCTCAGCCTGGATTCTTGATTTGGGGAATCAGGTCGGAGAGCTTTTTCTTGCGCAGTTGGGCTGCCGCTCCGGGGCTGTGCCCGACGGCGTCATGTTCGCCGGTGACTTCCCCGGTGGGTTCGTTGTCGCCTGTGGTTTCAAGTTCTTGCAAGAGATTTAAAGCCGGTTGACCGGGGGTGGCGAGAGCGGGCAGAGATGCGGAAGTGGCATCGGATTTGCGTTTCATGCTCTCCCGGTTGCTCTCTCTTGCCGATACTGCCGGTAGTCCGCCGCTGGAGGAATCGGCGTTGCGCCCCTTGTTGAGAGCCTGAGCCAGGGGGGATTGATGGCTGGAGGGTTGGAAATGGGAGCCGGAACTGCCCGGTCCGATGGGCTTGCTAGGCGGCAGGGTCTGGGCTTGAGAAGCCGTGCCGGCAGCCGCAGCCGAGGCTGGAGGTAACTGCTGGGCTTGCTGCTGAGCTTGCTGTTGGGCCTGCAGTTGAGCCAGCCCGGGGGCTTGATCTGAAAGTTGTGAATGGGGGTGAAAGGTAGCGGCCATTGGTGTCGGGTGGCTGGGGAAGGCGGCGGCGATGATGGCCGGGCTCCAACCCAACTGGCGGAATGCTTCTTCCAGTGTGGCTTTGGTTTTCCAGCAAATGCCAAGGGCAATGACGGCCTGTTCGGCTTTCAGTATGCCCTGAGCCATCAAATCACTGCATTTCATGGCGATTTGCAATAGGTTTTGATCGACGGCACCGGTGAGCAAAAGCATCTGTCCCATAAGCTGTGCATTGCGTGAACCGGCTTTGAGAGCGTCTTCGATGTCTCTGGGTCCGATCACGCCGGCCAACTGAAGAAACTGATAGAGAGGCAGATTGTTGCTAATTTGCTGGCGCTCCGGCTGCACGCGTTCAAGAGCGGCTTCAATGGAGAGATTCTGATTGTGCACCAGCTCTAACACCTGACCGGAAAGGCTTTTGCGCAGCTTTCCTGAAGACACACAATGTTGCACGCTAAGGGCTTGCTGCAGCGTGTTTTCAGTCACCACGCCGCTCTCCACAAGTACCTGGCCGATGGGTTGCTCCTTCACCAGTCCGACTTCCACAATCTGCATCAGTTGGGCTTCTTCCAGAAGCTTGGCCATCACCAAAAGCTCGCCCAGCCGCACTGTTTCCGAGTTCGGCATAGCAATGCCGGTTTCCGCCAGGGTTTGCTCCAGGGGCACTTGCCGATCACGGGCAGCCTTGAGGCTGGAAATAGCCTGCTCTCGCTCAACGCGCTTGTCTCTAATCAAGATCTGAGCATTGAGCACCGATGCCAGCATCTGTTCTGTCAAAATACCGGTCACCACCAGCACCCTTCCCAGAGGCAGACCGCTGGTCTGACCGTGCAGAAGCGATGACTCAAGCTGTTCTTTGGTGAGCAAACCTGCCTCTATGAGCAGTTCTCCCAGTTTGTTGGTCTGTCCGCCTTGCTGAATACCAAGCTTTTGCAGGGCTTCGTCCAGGGTGCAGTTTTCCCGGTAGAGAGTTCTGAGGGCCGCCACGGCATTTTCGGTGTTCAACAGACCATCTTTCAGCAAAGACTGGCACTGTACGGCTGCCTGCAGGTGCTGCTCACTCATGAAGCCCGACATTATGATCACTCGGCCTACCGGTAGCGACTGGCTCTTGGCTATGAGCATGGCCTGGCGCAGTTCTTCAGCTTTGAGCAGACCGGCGCTGGTGAGCAAGTCGCCCAGTCGAAGAGGCGCAGACCCGGAGGAATGTGCCGCTGGGTGATTTGCTGAATGTGCTGGGTCGCCTGCCGTCATTAAGTGATCCTGATGTTGAGTCTTGATTTTATCGCAACTAGTTTCCAAGCAACACTTTCATTTTTCCCTGTTTTCTCTTGACTATGGCGGATTTTCCACGATTTATGGCGGATTGTTTTTGTTGGAAGTCAAAAGTGCCGTTTGTCTTCTCGCTCGGACGGCGGCGGCACTACCGGCAGTGTCATGCCGAAAAGCCGGGTGGTTAGACCCGGCTTCTGGAGAACACACTAGCTTTATGCTCTAGTTTTTCTATGCTCTATTTTGTTGCAGCCACCGCTTGGGTGGTATTCCCGTATGGGTTTTTAGTAGACAGAACGTGTGTCTTATCGATGGGGCTCTAACTGATTCCTCCGCTAGATCATCGTCTACTCTTACTGAATACCCCCTCCTCAGTGACTTATAACTTCTTCTACGGTAGCAGCGAAAGAAAATTTCTTTTTGGTTGTCTTCCTTACTCTCAGCCGGCAGATTTGTTGCCTGCCATACACAAGAGACCCTCTTGTGGGGCAGTTTAATGGGGTCGCCTGGGAAAAGCCGTATGTACGAAATGCATATATGGGTGTAGACTTCGGCTGTTCAGTGGTCAATTTATATAGGTAATAGATGGACAAATTCCTTCTATCCCTGAAAAATCGTGTCTTGGTTCCGTCTATATGCCTGACAGGCATGTGTTTGTGGCTGGTTATCTGCCATGTGCACTATCACAGCTACTGGATGGGAACCATATATCGGGTGCAGACCACCGATTTTAATCTTTTGCATCACACCCTGCCGCCGGTGCTTTCGGACATGATCCTGGCAAACCGTGATGATTTAATCCAGCGCACCTTAGATTGCTCCTTCGGCTTATTCGGCATGGTCATCACTGATCCTGCCGGCGAAAATGTCCTCTATAAAACCGAAAAGATTTATCGCCGTGAGTCATGGCAGAAGCGCGTACAGCCTGAAAGTCTCTTGAAAGAGTCCGAGCCCTACGACCTTCTCACCGATCCACCCCAGCTTGAGCCTCTCTTTGCGCATAAGTCGCCGCGCTCCACCCAGGCCGTGCAGGTGGGAACCACCAAGCGCGGAGTGAAGGTTTTGGGCCGTCTCTATTATTTGCGCAGCGCCCCGCCCTCTTTCGCAGAAGACCTGAGCAACTTCCTCTTAAACGGATTTTGGGAGTTGTCTGGCTCCAAGCGTGGTTATTGCTACATTACCTGCTCTTGTATCGGCTTTACCCTGGCTATTTTGCTCCTGGTCTACTTGCGTCGGCGGGGCATTGAACTGAAGCAGAAAGAGCTCGAGCACATGCAGCGCGAGCTGGATATTCGCAAGAAAGCTCTGGAAAGTCTGGGCAGCGAGCTGGCTACGCAGAAGGCGCGGAAGGTCTGGCTTGAACGCGAGGCCGACCAGGCTTATAAGCGGGCTATTGGGCTCAAGCAGTCGCTGGAGCGCTTGAAAGAATCCCTGGGCGGCGCTATGCAGGACAATTTTGCCCCGGCAGACGGCTCTCACGCCGCCGGGTCCAACGGTACGACCGGAATTAACGGAATCAGTGGAACCAACGGAACCAACGGCACTCACGGGCGCATCTCTCAAATTAAAATTCGTCCGCCGGTGGCTCCACCGGGCTCCATTCTGGAAGAGATCGAGAGTTTGTTGCCGGCCCTTTCGGAAAACGCCAAAAATCTGCGTTCTCAGGCTGATGTGCTGCAAGATTATTGCAGCGCCCTCGAGGACCGCCAGGTGGAGATGCGCAAAATTGTTGAAAACGCCTTTTCGCGCACCACAGCCATTACCGGTGCAACTAATTCCAACGCCGCCCTTCAGTCTGGTCTTGCTTCTACCCAGGTAAGTCCGGCCGCCCCCGCCCCTTCTACGTTACCCGCTGCTAAGGCACCTGCACAGGAACCGGGACCCGATTTTATTGACATGAGCCCACGTTAGTCTGGCTTAATCTTGTTCATCAAACCTTTAGCAAGTCATGCTAAGCTATTGGCTGACTGGCTGTTAATTGAGCAGGAAGCCACTCGCGAACCGCCCACAAGCGGTTGCCTGTTGTTATTGACAGTTGTCTTGTCGAACCCTATAGAGAGTAGTTTGGCTCTCATTCTCGCTATTCAATGAAGCAAGTATCCGGTAAGAAGATCGCCCTAACCCTCTCCGCTGTTCAAGACGCAAGCAGCGAGCCGGTTTATCGTAGAGGCGTGCAATATTATCGGCGCAAGAAAGTTCTCAAGTACACCGAAGACGAAGGCGTATCCAATATCGAAGCCCTGGTCATAGGCTCCGAGCCCCAGCCCTACAAGGTGACCGTCACCATCGACTCCCCGGAAGTGTTCAAGGCTGAATGCTCCTGCCCTTATTTCGAGGAAGTCTGCAAACATTCAGTAGCTGTTTTGCTCACTCATATAGCCCGTCATAATCCCGGCATTCGCTTTGATCTGATGGACGGCCCCGAGCGCAAAGAAGCGCCGGTTGAGAAAGCTCCCAAGGCCAAAGATTTACTCGATGATCCCCGGGAAGAAGGGGTCGTACCGGATGCCCGCGATTTCCAACTCGGTCTTCTGGTTTTAGAAAAGCCCCTGGCCATGATTGTGGGCGATGTGCCGCCGCAACCCCAGGGCAAGGTCAACATCTTAAAAGTACCGCCGGAATCTCTCAATTTCTTCCCGGCTGAGTCTCGCATCTGGCGGCTGGCCAAATACCTCACCTCGCTGCCCCAGACCACCAAGGGCACCGCCGGTGGTCACCGCATTCCACGCGGCGAAGAAGGCACCGTGATCGGCCACTTGAGTCTCTGCGCCAAACTTTTGAATACCACCAACGGTCTGGAAGTAACATTCTCAGACCAGCCCCTCAAACCGCGGGCGGTGCTCTCCGAAACCGAGAGCGGCGAACTTCTGCTCAAGCTGGAAGGCATTACCGAAGAAGGCGAAGCGGTTGAACACCCGGTCTTCTTCATGGGGCAGAGCAGTTGGATCCTTTCCAATAATGTGTTCTACCCCATAGACCTGAGCGCCATTCATCGCTCCTTCCAGTACTTCGATTCCTACGGTTTCATGACCGTCAAGCTGGAAGTCGTACCCAAGTTTCTTTCCGTCGACCTGCCCGTGCTTCTGAAGCGTATGCCGGTGGTCTTCGACGAGTCAACAGCGCCTTTCCCCGTCGCTATCACCGAACCGCCGCAGGTAGTGATTCGCCTCTCTGAAAGAAAATTGCCAGGCGCTGCCAGCAGCACCATCATTTCCTCTTCCGGCGGCGCCAAAGAGAAAAGCGCCGGCGATGCCGTTTCTCTGGAAGTCTCCCTGGGCTTCCGTTACGGCGACCTGGTCTTGCAGTCAAGAGATGAAACCAGCGCTGTTGAATCCGAAAAATTCACCCGCACCATATCTGAGACCGGTCAAAGCGTCTGGGTGGAACGCCAGTGGGATCTGGAAAACCAGGTGCGCCGCTTCCTCACTAACATGCAGCCCATTCGCACGGTGGCAGATCGCTTTTCCTTCACCGATGAGCCCGCCTACGACGTGCTCTTTCACTTGCAATCCGAGCAGGTGGCAGACTGGGACATTAGCGGTTTCGATCTCCTAAGTGTATGCAAAGTACGCAAAGAGCCCATGTCCTTGAAGGCGGGTCTTTCACTCAAAAAAGACTCTTACAAGTTCGATTTCGATTTACAGTGCTTGTCCGGCGACGAAGATGTACCCTTCCCGCTCGTTATTGAAGTACTCTTCAAGAACCGCAACTACCTGAAGCTACCTTCCGGCGAATTTGTTCGCATTCCTACCGCTACCTTGCTTGGTTTGCTCAAGTCTATCGGTCAGAGCAAAGACAGTGCCCGTCCTCTCTACCAGGCTCTCAGCATTTTGCATGCTCTTGAAACCCATGAAATCACCATCGAAGCCGACAAAGGCTTCCAGGAATTCATTCATAAGATCCATCACTTCCGTGAATTGCCGCCGCTCCAGATTCCGCCTGAGTTCAAAGGCGAGCTGAGAGAATATCAGAAAGAAGGCTGCAACTGGCTCATGTTCTTAAGAGAATATGGACTGGCCGGTATCCTCGCTGATGACATGGGTTTGGGTAAAACAATTCAAGCTCTTGCTCTAATGCTCAAGCATTATCAAAACGGCAAAGCCGACCGCGCCCCCTCTCTGGTGGTGGCACCGACATCGGTGGTCTATAACTGGTTGTCGGAAGCCTCTAAGTTTACGCCCACTCTCAAGACGGCTCTTTTCCTCGGTCGCGATCGCGGCGAACTGCTCTCGAAATTGAGCAAGGACGGCCCCGGCAAACCTCATGTAATCTTCACCACCTACGGTATCATTCGTCGCGACTACGAGCAGCTCAAGAACATTCAGTTCGAGTTCCTCATTCTCGACGAAGCTCAGAACATAAAGAACCCCGAGTCCGTAGGCGCCATCGCCGCCAAGAGCCTCAAGGCTTTTCACCGTCTGGCTCTCTCCGGTACACCGGTGGAAAACCGCCTCAAGGAACTCTGGTCTCTCTTCGACTTCCTCATGCCCGATTTCCTCGGTGCCTACAAAGACTTCAACGAAGTCTTCGAGCGTCCCATTGAAGCCGGGCTTGAAGGCGCCGGTCAGAAACTGCGCAAAATCGTCAATCCCTTTATCTTGCGCCGCCTCAAGAGCCAGGTGGAAAAAGAGCTGCCTGACCGCACCGATATCATTCATCTTTGTGAATTCGATGACGAACAGCGTTCGCTCTATCTTGATGTTCTTGATGAATGCCGCGCCAAAGTCTTCCCCGAGATCGCTCTCAAAGGCATCAAGCGTTCCAACTTCTCCGTACTGGCAGCGCTTTTGCGCTTGAGACAAGTTTGCTGCGACCCCAGCTTGCTGAAGGCACCGGGCGACAAAATTACCGACCAGTCAGCCAAACTCGATGCTCTCATCAATATGATTGGCGAGATTGTGGATGAAGGTCACAAAATTCTTGTCTTCAGCCAGTTTGTGGAAATGCTCTCTATTATTCGCAAAGAGCTTGAGAAAGAAGGTTACACCTACGAGTATCTCGACGGTCAGACACCGGCCAAGGAAAGACTGGAAAGGGTGGATCGTTTCAATGCCTCGCCCGATATTCCCATCTTCCTTATCAGCTTGAAAGCCGGCGGCACCGGTCTCAACCTGACAGGCGCCGACTACGTTATTCACTATGACCCCTGGTGGAACCCAGCCGTGGAAAACCAGGCCACAGACCGGGCTCACCGTATCGGACAGACCAGGCATGTCTTCAACTATAAGCTCATCACCAGGGGCACCGTGGAAGAGAAGATTCTCGCCCTGCAGCAGAAGAAGAAAGAACTGGCCGATCTTGTCATCGGCGGCGACGAGAGCGTAGCCAAAGAGTTGACTCAGGAAGATCTGGAATTCCTGTTCTCGTTCTAGATGGGGCAGTTAGTGCTGTGATTTCCTCTTGTTTGATGTGATCTCTTTTGGGCACTCACGTTTTGGGCAATAGCTTTATCGGAAAGTGTGCTGCATGAGAAAGTTGATACTGATCAACAAGGACAAAGAGAAAGTCGTTAGGATCGACCCCAGGATCTCTTCGGGATACAAACGTTATGGTGATCTTCCGGTTCTTCCCGGGTTCCCGCGAAACTTAGCTCCCGGTGAGAAAGTTGCAGTTGATATCGATGAGAATGACGTGGAGGTGCTCTATTGTCGATCTTCTCGAAGTGAAGATTGGGTTGGAGTTACTTTATATAGAATTGGACTTCCTAAAGATAAGGCTGAAGTCGTTGGCAACATCTGGCTTCATGATTGACACTCTATGACTGCTTCTCGAATAAAGTTGTCAGAAATCGGTCTCGGTGGATTTGACGACGGTGATCGCAATCGAATACAGAAAAAAACAAGTGTCTTTCTTTCGGCGCTTCTAAAGCTTGAATTTGGTTTTAAGGTTGGTATTCATTATATCGTCGTCGAGAAAGGCACCGGTATTGGGGATACAGTTGAATCTCTTGAGTATTCGAGAAATTTGGAGTCTCAGAGGTACGCTATTGTTCGTCACGGATTTTCGCCGGTTAAATATGAATCGAGTCCGCAGGAATATTTGCTGAGCATTGCTCATCGTTCCATACTTCATGTCCTCAATACAGCTTCAGTTGATAACAGTGAGTTGGAGGAGTTCGACCTTGCTATCGAAAGATTAAGAGCACAAGGCAACTTGACTCCCATATTCGTTAAGGCAGGTGTCAAACGAAACAGGCGCTACGAAGTCATTCCTTTCATTCTCTTGCCTGGTGGTAATTATGTGAATCAAGCCGAGCTTTACCTGACCCTTTCTGAATTGAACTCAGATAGACGTTCTACTCTATTTATCGCAGAGGATCACATAGCTCTCATTGCCGATCTTTGTATTGGCACCATGATTCAAAAGAACCAGGTTGTACTCAAATTTAAACGAACATCCTTAACTGACTACTACGGTCGACGAGGATTTCGGCTGCCAATTACGGTTCCGATAGAGCATTTCGGTCTGACACCCTGAAGAACTGAAACTTGCCTACGGCAGGCTCGGTTCTTCGGCGTCGCCTCAGAAAATGAATGCGATTTTCCCGTCCGCGGGCATAGGCAGGGCTGCTTTCTGGTCTTGGTTTTTGCTCTAGAATATGCTTGAGAGAGCCTGGGTCTCAAGAGAGTCAGCAGCACGGCAGGTGAATGCTTCACCGGTACTGATTAACTGCCAAGGCTGCATATCGCTGCCCCTTTGCGAACTTCCCACGAATGGTGCCTGTCTATAAGAATAAAATTGACAGGGCCGAGAGGTCTAGTAGTATTGTTGCAAAGCTTGTGGTCTCATTAAGCCCGTATACCCGTTGGGGGATTTAGTTTGAGTTTCTCGCAGTCGGATAGAAGAATTCTTGAAGAACGTGGACTTGATGCTGCCGTGATAGATGAAATTGGCAAAAGCTGCTGTTCTCCTGTAAGTTTATTCGAAATTGGAGCTGACGGTTTCGCTCCCCACTACAAAACGTTTCCAACGGGTCCCTCGAGAGAGGAATTGGAAGAGGAACTCCGGCTACTATCGCAGAAGAGCCTACAGTATCCAGAATTAGCTGAAACACTAGAGAAGAAGCGCCGAGCAATTATCGCCAATTACTTTCAATCAGATGCGGACAAACTATACGACCAGCTTCGATGGGCGGGTATCACTGAGGTGTCGGATGCCAAGCTGCAAAGGTATGCGGATCTTCTTGTGAAATACCTTCGGACGTTAAAGTCGGACGGGTCGCCAGTAAGAGGAAAGGGATTCCTTCAGCTAACTGCGCTTCAAGAAGCATTACAGAAACTAGATTCAGAAATATCAAGACTGGAAGGAATTTTGGAGAGAGAGGACTCCAATGATGATTCAAACAGGAAAGTCCACGCGATTGGGTTCAGGAATTTTTCGAATAAGCGCAGAAGCTTCGCATTCAAAAGGCTTCTGGAGTTAAGACGGCTATTGGAATCACACGGCTATGTGGCTTTCGGTGTGAATGGCCTCATCGGTGGAGAAATCCTAAAGTTTGAAACTGAGAGCATGGCATGGGGATTCATCAACTATCTTAGAGAAGGCGGCTTGGCTCTTGAAGGGGTTTCTCCACGATACAGTGAGAGGCAGCAATACAGCTATAGGACAACGGAAGAACTCATCAATTATCCATCAGGCCTCCACCCTATCGGCGGTTTGGAGAAATTGGACGATGGTAGCTGGATTAAGACAGTGCCTGAAAAGTATGAGGTTTACTTGGACAGCTTTGCGGTCATTCTTATGAATGGCGTTGCCGAGGTGGACATCCCTGCCGTTATGGATTGTTCACATGCACCGGATCGACTATCCAGTCTATTGGCAGAGACTGCAAGGGAAGTCCCATTTGAGACATTAGAGTGTGATCGAAGAAGTCTGTGCCTGGCTTTCCCGAGTGAATTTTCCCAGATTGAGCAATTGAGAAGTAGATTCCAGGACGCGCTGGGAGAGCTTGAGAAAGTGTCCGTCGACTTTGATTACGATGGCATAGCGGAGCGAAAAATGGTACGAGTAGACTTCTTTTAAGAAGACAGAGCACTCCGGGCTAGTCCTCCCCTTCTGGTGCTCTTTTCACTCTGGGCTGAATCTGTTATACCATTGACTGTTGGTAGAAACTTTTGGCGATTCGCTTGTGATTAGACATCGGTACCTAATTCTGACAGTGCTGATGAGCCTTTGCTTTCAGTCATCGGCGCTGCCTGGTGGCGCCTCTGCGCCAGAGCAGAAATACAAAGAGTTTGACCGGCTAATGGATGCCAATAAACTCGAGGACGCTAGAAAACAGGCATTGGAGCGTATAAAGAGGTATCCGGATGACTATTTGGGGTTTAGAGATCTAGCCAGAATTTCCTTCGAAAAAGGTAAGTATGATGAGGCTCTCGGGTACTTTGACCAGGCATTGAAAGTCAATCCAGGAATCGCCGACCTGCATCTCTGGAAGGCCAATTGCTATGTTCGCAAGGAAGAATACACTAAAGGGAGAGTGGAGATTAACAAAGCCCTCTCTATGGATGCGAAGATTGGTTATGCCTACTGTCTTAAGAGTCGCATCGATTTGGACGAGAGAAAATGGCAGTCATGCATAAGCAACGCCAGCCAGGCTCTCAAGTTCGACCCGAATGACAGCGATTCTCTGGGAAACAGGGGCAGTGCTCTCGCCCACCTCAATCGCCTCGACGAGGCCTTGAAAGATTTGAATCGAGCCGTTGAATTGGCTCCGGGCAATGCAATCTCATATAACAATCGTGGCATGCTTTACTGCGAGATGAATAGATTCAGAGATGCTCTTGTCGATCTCAATAAGGCAATCGCCCTTAACCCTAAGCTGCTTGCAAGCTATGAAACCCGCTGCAAGGTCCTCAAACAACTGCACCGATACAACGAAGCCCTGGCCGATGCAAATCATGCCATTGAGTTGGGGCACGGTAAGAAAGCCAACTCGTTTTGTCATAGGGCTGCTACATATTTGCATTTAAACCGCTATCAGGAGGCAATCGCCGACTGCAACAAGGCAATGACTTTAGATCCGACTATTTCAGGCGCCTGGCAAATCCGGGGTAAGTGCGAGTTGGAGCTGAACCAACTGGACAAGGCGCTACGAGATACTAACAAAGCGATCGAGTTAAATCCACTAGACGAGCCGGCTCACTATGTCAAAGGGGAAATTCTAGCCAAGCTAGGTAAAGACGATGAGGCAATGGCTTCGCTGGAGAAAGCCATGAGCCTGCGCAATGATTCTTCCACCCTCAAACTGCATGCCCGCTTTGCAGCCAAGCAGGGCTATTACGAGCAGGCTATGGATGATCTGGCTCCAGTAAGCAAACGAACGATGATAAAGAGTGGTACTGTCGGTGAAACTAAGAATATTACCGCTCTCTACACTCGTTTGATTTCCAAGAGTCCGAAAAACAGCAGCCTCTTTTATGACAGAGCCGTTGCTTATCTGGTTGGGAATCAGCCTTTAGACGCGCTCAAAGACTTGTTGACCTATCTGAACATGGCTAGCTACTCAGGCAAGGCCGCACCACAGGCAGTGAGCCTTGCCGTGGTCACTTATCGAAGATTACTGATAGAAAACAAGACAGCGCTGGAGCAATTCGTTAAGCCTCCGTACAACATAAAGAACGACCGCGAGATCATTGACCGTTTTCTTCGAACTTTAAAAACAGGTAGTGCAAAGCCGGCGGTGATTGCTTATCTCTTGGGAGAAGTAGACGACCGCAACTTGATCATGAAGGCAAAGGATAATGATCAGAAGACAATTAACGCTTGCATAGTAGGGCTCGATTTAGTCTACGGAAAGAACCGCAAGAAGGGGCTCTCAGTTTTAGGCTTGGTTAAAGACAACGGTAGCCTTAAGCTCGATGAATACGTGCTGGCTTTGTCCGAGCTGAACAGATTGTCCGGCAAGTCGCACTAGATCCATCAGCCTAAGGCAAATTGTGGGAGCGTAGTGGTTGTGTTGGGCACAGTTCGCCACTGGTTTATGTGCTAAATCGGACATTGCAAGGAAATTGAAGAAATATTCTCGATAGAGCCATATCAGCTGCCGTACTAGATTAATTGCTATATTATCGGGATAAGAAAAAGAGAAGTACAAGAGAGCGGGTTGGGGGCTGTTGTGAACCTGACAATTACTATGAAACAGGCGGGTGCGGGCGATCTGGGTTATTTGCTGCATAAAAACCCGGCCAATTTGCAGACCTTTCCCATGAGCTTTGGGTCCGCCCATGTGTTCTACAGCGAGGTCGGCGACGAGCGTACCACCGCGGTGCTCATGCTCGATGTTGACCCGATCGCCTTGATTCGCAAAAGCAAAAGCGGGGCTGAAACCTCGGGTTTTGCCCTTTCGCAATATGTTAACGACCGCCCCTACTGTGCCTCCTCTTTCTTGAGTGTGGCTATCGCCCAGGTCTTCGGCTCGGCTCTTGCCGGTCGCAGCCGGGAGAGGCAAGAGCTGGCCGACCAGGCCATTTGTCTGGAGGCGACGGTGTCTGTGGTATGGAGCCACAGCGGACCCGCCTTCATTGAATCGCTATTTACGCCCCTGGGTTATGAGGTGGAGCTTAGCGGCGCCCCCCTCGATGTGAAATTTCCCGAGTGGGGCGAGAGCCCCTACTATAAGCTTAAACTCAAGGCTACCACTCGTCTTAGCGATTTGCTCTCGCACCTCTATGTGCTTATACCGGTGCTCGATAACGACAAGCACTATTCTATCGATAAGGCTGAAGTTGAAAAGCTCTTGCGCCATGGCGAGGGCTGGTTGGCTGCCCATCCCCTCAAGGAAGTAATTGTTTCTCGCTACCTCAGGCATTCCCGGCGCCTGACCAGAAGCGCCCTGGAGCAACTGGCGGAAGAGGCGGTGGAGGGCGAAGAGGAAGAAGTCGCCGCCGGCGAAGAAGAGAAGTTGGAGGAGCGCATCTCGCTCAACACCTTGAGGCAGCAGGCGGTGCTTGATGCTCTCAAGAAATGCGGCGCTCGTAAGGTAATTGATTTGGGCTGTGGTGAGGGCAAATTGCTCAAGATACTCTTGGAAGATAAAGGTTTTGAGCACGTTTCTGGCATGGATGTGTCCAGTCGTGCGCTGAGCCGTCTTGCGAAGAGGTTGCGTCTTGATGAGACCTTGCAGCCTTCTGTGCCTGGTCGTACAAGTCGCACCGGTTGCACGGTGTTTCAGGGGTCTCTTACCTACCGGGACGATCGACTGCAAGGTTATGATGCCGCCACCTGTGTGGAAGTAATTGAGCACCTTGATAAAGACCGGCTGGAAGCATTTGCCCGGGTGGTCTTTGCCGAGGCAAAGCCGGGAGTGGTTGTTGTCACTACTCCCAACATCGAGTACAACGTGCGTTTCGAGAAATTGCCGGCGGGGAAGTTGCGCCACAGTGATCACCGCTTTGAATTTACCAGGCAGGAATTCAAAGATTGGTGCGAGAGCATTGCCTTGCAGCATGGCTACCAGGTTAGTTTTCAGCCCATAGGAGAACTGGACGATGAGGTCGGTGCTCCTACCCAAATGGGGGTATTCACAAGATGAAGTTAGAACTGCCAGATTTGTGCCTGGTGCTGCTCATTGGTGCTTCCGGCTCCGGTAAGTCTACTTTTGCCAGGCAGCATTTTAAGAGTACTGAAATAGTTTCTTCCGATTTTTGTCGAGGCATCATTTCAGATGATGAAAATGACCAGAGTTGTTCGGCGCAAGCCTTTGCTCTTTTGCACTATATCGTTGATAAACGCCTGGCGGCGGGGCGCTTGACTGTGGTGGATGCCACCAATGTGCAGCCTGACGACAGAAAGGCTCTGCTGCGCCTGGCAAAAGAAAATGACTGTCTGGGAGCGGCGATTGTTCTCAACATGCCCGAGAACGTCTGCCATGAGCGAAATGCTTCGCGTCCAGACCGCGACTTCGGCCCCCATGTGGTGCGTCGCCACCGGACACTTTTGAAGAAGTCTTTGCGTTTTCTGAAAGAGGAAGGTTTTCGTTATGTCTATGTGCTGAATAGCCCGGAGGAAGCTGCTGCCGCTTCCGTGGTGCGTACTCCCCTCTGGAACAATCGCAAGCACGAGAAAGGACCTTTCGACATTATCGGCGACATCCACGGCTGTTACGATGAACTGCTTGAGCTTCTGGATAAACTCGGTTATGTGGTTGGTGCTGACAGCGTGAGCCATCCCCAGGGGCGGCGCTTGATATTTCTGGGAGACCTTGTAGACCGGGGTCCTAAGGTGCCTGATGTACTTCGGCTGTGTATGACGGCGGTGCAGTCTGGAGCCGGCTTTTGCGTGCCAGGCAACCATGATGTGAAGCTGGTTAAGAAGCTCAAAGGGCGTGATGTTCGTATCACCCATGGACTGGCTGAGACTCTGGCGCAATTGGAGTCTGAGAGCGAGGAATTCAAACAGTCTATAAGCACCTTTATTGATAAACTGGTCAGCCATCTGGTGCTGGATGAAGGGCGCCTGGTGGTGGCTCATGCCGGGCTGAAGGAAGCCTATCAGGGGCGTTCGTCCGGGCGCGTTAGAGAGTTTTGCCTTTACGGCGAAACCACCGGCGAAACCGATGCCTATGGCTTGCCTGTGCGTTATAACTGGGCCCTCGATTATCGCGGTAAGGCTACCGTTGTATACGGACATACGCCGGTAGAAGAGCCTTCCTGGCTCAATCGTACCATCTGTGTGGATACAGGCTGTGTCTTCGGGGGCAAGTTGACGGCTCTGCGTTATCCTGAAAGCGAAGTGGTTTCTGTTCCCGCTCGCGCTGTTTACTATGAGCCTTCCAAGCCCTTCCTTACTCCTAAAGGTGAAGACGGAGCGTCCCTTGCTCAACCTGCCGCTGCCACCGAAAGCAGTGCCCTGTCGGATGAGGGCTTGAATATCGATGATGTGCTTGGTAAACGGGTAGTCGCTACTCGTCTGGCCGGTAATGTGACAGTGCGGGAAGAAAACGCCAGAGCAGCACTGGAAGTGATGAGCCGGTTTGCGCTGCATCCGCGCTGGTTGGTCTATTTGCCTCCAACCATGTCACCTAGCGAGACCAGCAAACAAGAAGGCTTTCTTGAAAGGCCCGAGGAGGCACTGGCCTATTACCGGGGCAATGGCGTCAGCCAGGTAGTGCTGGAAGAGAAGCACATGGGCTCAAGGGCTGTGGTAATCGTTGGTAGAGATGAAGCGGCGATTGCCAGGCGCTTTGGTGTAGCGGCTGGTACGGCTGGTGCTACCGGCAGTGCGGTTGGTGGTGTGGATGGTGACGGCGAAGGTCGCCTTGGTGTTATCTATACTCGCACTGGGCGAGCTTTCTTTGCCGATGATAGTCAGTCGAAGGCGCTTGAGAAGCAGCTATTACAGCGTGTCTCAAAGGCTTTGGCTGAAGCCAAACTCTTTGACCACTACCAGTCTGACTGGTTGATTCTTGACTGCGAGCTGATGCCCTGGTCTCAGAAAGCTCAGGCTCTTTTGAAAGAACAGTATGCGGCTGTGGGAGCTTGCGCCGACATGGTGCTCGGTGAACGCACGCAATTACTTTCGGCGGCCTTGGCTAACGGCTTGCCTGTAGAGAACCTACTTGCCATAGAGAAAGACAAGCACGCCAATGCCTTGAAGTTTGTCGAGTCTTATCGAAATTACTGCTGGCCGGTAACGCAGCTTAGCGATCTGAAGCTGGCTCCTTTCCAGATAATCGCCAGTGAAGGGGTCTGCCATATGGGTGTGGATCATCTATCACAGATGGAGACTCTTGCCCGGTTGAGCGCCATTGATCCGGAAGTGTTCAGGGCTACTGCCTATGAGTTGGTTGATACGGAAAGCGAAGATGGTATTGCTAAGGCAGCGGCGTTTTTTGAGAAAATCACCGCTACTGGTGAAGGTATGGTGGTGAAGCCTCTGGCTGCCATTGTTCGCGGTCCCAAGGGCTATGTACAGCCGGCGGTTAAGTGCCGTGGGCGAGAGTATCTGCGCATTATTTATGGTTCCGATTATACTCGCCCCGAAAATCTGGAGCGGCTCCGCTCAAGGGGGCTTGGTGCTAAGCGCTCCCTGGCCGGACGTGAATTTGCCCTGGGGCTTGAGGCTGTGGAGCGCTTTGTTAGAAGAGAGCCTCTCTACCGCGTGCACGAATGTGTTTTCTCGCTACTCGCCCTTGAGAGCGAGCCGGTAGATCCGCGCTTGTAGGAGGCCGCTTAGCGGGCATATTGCTTGTGGAGCTGCTTGGGAGAAAGTTTATTTTCACTCTACCTACTGCCTTTGAAGTTGCGCCGCGGAGCTATCTTTTAGCAGCGGCTCTGGTCTCACTTTTGTATGGTTCCGGCTGTCTTTCCTATGACCTTCCGGTTCTCGCACAGTCCTTGACGAATACCTCAAAAGGCGGGGCGATTGCCTCTAAAGACGGCACAAGTGCCTCTAAAGACGGCGCAAGTGTCGCTAAAGACGGCACAAATGCCGCTAAAGACGGGGCTAATGCCGCCGCCGCTCTGTCAGTTCGGCTTGCAAGTCTGTGTAAGACCGGTCGGGAGCAGATGGGGCGCAGTGACTTTACTGGCGCCCTTGCTACCTTCAAAGAGGCTCTGACGCTTGATGATGACTATGTGCCGGCTCTCTTGGGGGCGGCGGAAGCTAATCTCGAGTTGAGAGAAGAGGCCAGGACTTCTGCCAGGGCGCCTTTCAGTAAGCAAGCCTATAACCAGGCGGCCATTGCCCTCGACAGGGAGCCGAACAATGCTCGCTGCCACATAGTAATGGCCAGGGTACTAATGGGTTTGAATAGAACTGCTGCCGCCCTTACTGAGGCGGAGGCGGCAGCTAAGCTGGCTCCGGGAAACAAGGAAGTGCTGGCTGTGCTGGGGCGGGCGCAGTACTACAGAGGCAAGAAGGAAGCCGAGAGCACCTTGCTAGCTAGCCTTGGGTCAAATGGTTCCAAGTCTGATCTGGCGGCTTATCAAACTTATCGCACTTACAAAACGCTGGGGTTGATAAGTTGGCATAAGGGTCGTAAGGAAGAAGCCCTGGCATATTTTCGCAAGGCTATTCTGCTCAATTCCAGAGATGAGAGCAGCCGTCTCTATTGCGGTGACCTATTGCGGCAGATGGGACGCCCCGCTGAGGCAGAGAAGGCTTACCGAGAAGCCGCTGCTGCCCTGCCCAGGAGTGCCGCGCCCTGGCTGCGGTTGAACCAACTAGCGATCGCTACCTATAGCGTTCAGAACCGCCAGGAGGTGCTCAAGCGGGCCGAGACTTTTGTGCGAAAGGCAGTTGAGGTTGAACCCTCGGACGGCACCGGCTGGCAGATGCTGGCGCTCATTTTGCAAGAGAAGGGGCAGGCTAAGGAAGCTCTCAAGAGTGCCCGAGTGGCGGCAAATCTGGCGCCGCGCAGCGGTGCGGTGCAGTTTACTCTTGCTGCCATTTTGTTGGAGAACCATTTTACTATCGAGGCTGAGCAGTGCTTCGCCCGCAGCGCGGAGCTGGAGCACGGACCCAGTGCCAAGCTCAAGAGTGAAAGGCACCAGGTGCACTGCATGTTTCTCAATGGTAAGACCGATGCGGCTCTGGCATTGGCGAAGAAGAGCCTTGATTTACACCCGCAGGAGCGGCAAGCCAAGATCAATTATGCCTGGGCTCTCATGTGTTTGAAGCGCTACGATGAGGGTTTGGCTATCCTTGAGAAACTCATTAAAGCCGATCCTACCGACCGGGATGTTTGGACCGATTATATGGCCGGTCTCTCCAGTGCCGGTCGCTACCCGGAGGCGAAGAAGGCGGCAAGGCAGTTGCTGGCTCTTTCTCCTACTGATAGTTTCCCCTGGTATATCATGCTTGAAATTGCCGGCAAGACTAAGAACAAGACTGAGGCGGAAGAGGCCGTCAGGCATCTTAATCAAGCAGGTTTGAGTGCCAATCAGTTTGCCGAGAGCGGTTTCGATGCCATCAGTGCTGGTGCTCAGTCTGCGTCTATGTCGACCTTTAAGCGGGCTCTGGAACTAAATCCCGAGAGTGCAGACCTTATACTGAACGCCCGTGATCCAAAAGAGCTGAAGCTGAAGGGAAGCTCAAGCTCTCCTCAGACAGCGTCACCCGCCCGTTCAAAATAGCAAGTTGGGCTTCAACAAACTGAGGGTCTTTGGGACCAATATCATCGAGCCAGAAAAGTGGTGCTCCCAGTTCGATTAGTGTGGTTTGCAGTTTTTTCAGTGTTGCATCTTGATCGGCTATTTTATTGAGGTCGATATTTTCCGCTACGGCAAGGGCTGCTGCCGCACCGCCGGCGACACCAATTGCCCATTCAATCGGGTGCAGGCGATAGGAGCCGTTGGTAATGTGGCTGACGCCCAGGTTCTTGCAGCAAGCCAGTAAATTGGGGCAGTGCTCGCTCACTAGAGCGCTGTATGGTATCTGGAAAGGACGGGTAGCCTGGGCTGTACCTTCTACTTCTTGCCTGCCGTGAATGTCTACTGGATAATGACCAATACCCACGCTGTCAGGAAAAGACCGGGCTCGCACGCCGGGGTTTGCGGCGATAACTATGTCTTCTTCGACGATGGTAGCCTTTGCCGCAAGGCGCCTGGCTTCTCTGATGTAGGGGAATTTGGCCAGACCGTCCTTAGTGCCCAAAACCGTCAAATCTAATTTGAATTCCGGGTAACCCTGGCCGCCTTCGTCTCTTGGTGCTTCCGTTTGCAGCCAGTATAGAAAGCCCAGGCTGAGTCGTTTGGCCAGTGATAGATAGTCTCTTCTAATAGAGGGGCTTTTATCGATGATGTTGTAACCGCGCAGGTCGTTGGCATCCCAGTTGATCATAGAGATGTCGAACTGGTAAACACTGCCGTCAAAGAGGCTTTTGTCTATCAGTCTTCTGTATGTCCAGAAAGGCAGGAAGTTTTTCACATTTTCGGGTCTTGCAGGATCAAAACCTTCGTAGTGTTCGAACATTTTGAAGCCGAAGAGTGAGAACTTTCCGGCTTGGTTGAAACTGTCGTAGTCGTCGGGCTTTTCAATAGTGTGATCTTCGCCGGCATGCAAGGTCAGCACGAATGGATAGGTGAAGTCTTGTACGTTCTCGGGGTCGCCCTGCTCTGGGGCATGGCTCTCGTTTGTCAGTCTCTTGCTGTCGGAGCCGGTGTAATAGGGCACTTTCACCAGAGGAAAGAGGTCGCCCAGTTCGGTGGCATCGAGCACTGTCTTGGGGCAGATCTCTGTGAACTGGCCGTTTTCTACATTAACCGCGAGCAGCGCTTCGATGGCATTGTTTTCCCGGCAGTGCGCATCCACTATTTGGCTGCGCGTGAGAATCGTCAAGCGACCTGCGGCAATATAGGGGGCTAGCATCTGGTCTATGATGGCAAGGGCCCTCGCCGGTTCGAAGGAAAGTCTCGTTACCCATGATCTACCAGGATGCAAAAGGGGATCCTGTGCTGCTTCCGGCGTAAGACCACCTGTCTGCCTGTAGCTTTCTCTAAGCTTGTCGCGCAGTTGCAAGTAACTGAGAGTGGCACCGGTGCTTTCCACCCACTTGTTCTCATCCAGGGCCGAGACTCCCTGGCTCGTCATTTGTCCGCCCAGCCAGCTCGTTTCTTCCGTCATAATCACGGTCACGCTGCTGTTTGCCGTGAGGGCGGAGAGGGCTGCTGCGACACCGCCCATGCCACCGCCTGTGATGGCGATGTCAGCCGCCAGGCTGGGAATTTCTTGTGCTTGCGGTGAAGTAAATGATTTCAGGGCTCCGTCAGCCGCTGCAGCCTGCACGGATACGGCTTCTACATCTAGTATTTGGTAAGTATTTGCGCCGCTAAAATACTTCACTTCT
>JACRFZ010000089.1 GCA_016212515.1 Candidatus Melainabacteria bacterium | reverse complement strand
CGCCCAAAACCTGGGTCAACAAGTTGTTCTAAAAACTAGGGGCGCTCTTCGGAAGGGCGCCCCAATTTACTTTTGACAGACACCGGTCGAGTTTCTTCAGACGCCGGCCTTGGCGGTCTCTACGGGAGCCGTAAAACGCTTCACAGCCACTTTGTCGTGGTGATTCATCAAATCTTCGAAGGCTTCCACTACTTCGTTGACATCGCCGACTTTCACAGTTTGACCACCATTCAAGAGTACGGCTTGATCACACCAGGAGCGAACCATATCCATGTCGTGGGTAACGAAGATAATGGTCTTGCCTGATTGTTTCATTTTCCAGATGTGGTCCCGGCATTTGGTCTGAAAGTTTTGATCACCCACAGCCATGGCTTCATCTACAAGCAGAATTTCGGGCTCGACACTAACGGCGGTGGCAAAGGCCAGGCGCACCACCATACCACTGGAGTAAGTCTTAATGGGCTGATCAAAGAAGTCGCCAATCTCGGCGAATTCAGCAATGGATTCTATGCGTGTTTCCATTTCCTCCCGGCTAATGCCAAGGATCATGCCGTTCAAAATTACGTTTTCTCTGCCGCTGTAATCCGGCTGAAAACCGGCACCTAATTCCAATATGGCAGTTATGCGACCACGTCTTTCTACAGTGCCGGAAGTCGGTTCCAACACTCCGGCGATGATCTGCAGCAGAGTAGACTTACCGGAGCCGTTAGGACCAATAAGGGCAGTCACACCTTTGGGAAACTGCACGTTGATATCCCGCAACGCCCAGTACTCACGGTGGCAGCAAAGTCGATTACGTGTGACCAGCTCCTTGAGCCTATCTACGGGCTTATCGTAGATGTTATAGCGCTTGGATACACCTGTTACTTCAACTTTGAATTGGCTGGAATTGGTCTGGCTCATGGTTCCACAATAGACAACGCAGTTCCCAAGATGTTAGCACATCAGGACTGGATCCCCATGAGAAGGGTCCAATCAGCACTTTACAGGACCGGCTCTCAGTGACCAGGTCGGCTGCCGTCGTTTTGCATCGCCTGGCGCTGCGCTTTGCGCTCGGCTCTGAACTTCTTAAGGTTGGCTTTTTCAGCCTCATCCAGCTTCCCATCACCATTGGTGTCAAAACGCTGCATCATCTTGGCTCGCCCGCCGCCTCTGTGCCCCTTACCGCCACCTCTGTGGCCGCGCCGGTGCTTGCCCTTCATATGGCCGCCGCCACCGGCGGCACTGCCCATATCGGAGCCGACTGCCGCCCCAGGACCCCCTTGAGCCTGCGCCGGCTCACAAAATAAGAGCAGCCCACAGGCAAAGACCAGTGAAAGGGTCAGACTCAGCGTCTTTCCAGGCAAAACTTTCCATTTCATCTCGCTTACCTCAATTCAAAGGAGGTGCCCCAAAACTACTCTAAGGCAATCTACCCTTTCATAAACGTAAAGGCGCGCCAAAAAGTTCAATGCATTTGCCGGAAAATGCCCTTACACTTCATTAAACTTTCTTAGCCTGGCGTCCTGAGGATTTAAACCAGGGAAATGCGGTTAACGCTGACCATGGCAGGCAACTCTTCCACTTCAGCAACCGGCGGCTCGGCAACCGCCCTGGGGGCAGCAGCCTGGGCATTGAAGGCATGACCGACACTGGCTTGCTTCACGGCTTGATTAGCGGCATAGCTAACCACCGGAGAGAAAAACAGTGAAAAGAAGAGCTTCTCCATGTCGGCTCTCAGTTCGCCGATATCTCGTACTGTGTTGATGGAACGCCAGAAGGCCGTGCTCTTGAAGGCATGGAGTTGACCTTTCTCAGCCAGGAGCGGAAAGGTGAACTGTTCGTGTTCGCCACGGTCGGGTAGCTGCTCGTAGATGGAAGGGTCTACCACATAAATACCGGCATTGACCCAATAGGGTAGTTCAGGTTTTTCACGGAAGGCGGTTACCTGACCTCTTTCATTGAAATCAACCACACCGTAGGGACTGAGCATAGGCACCGAAACCATAGTCACACGAGCATTCTTCTGTTCGTGATAGGCGAAGAGATCGCCCAGGTTGAGATTGGTGATGGAGTCGGCGTTTACAACCAGCACTGACTCTTCCAGTGGCGAGAGAAAACGCAGCGCATTCTTAAGAGCACCGCCCGAGCCCAGGGGCTCATCTTCTATCAGGTAATTGATGGTGACGCCCAGGGATGAGCCATCCCCGAAATACTGCTGAATCAGTTCGTATTTGTAGCCGCAAGCCAGGGTGATATTGCGGATACCGTATGCCGTAAGCCATTGAATCATGCAGGCAAGGAGCGGACGTCCCATGACGGAGACCATGCACTTAGGTCTGTCTTCTTGCACCGGACGCATTCTTTCGCCGGCACCACCGGCAAGAATTATGGCGTGTTTCATGGAACTTCTCCCGAGGGGAACTGGTGATAAATTGAGCGATGCCTGGCCTTACTTTAGCTAGAGAATCAAATTCACTTGCCGATTTTACTTTCAAATTTGCCCCGGCTCGCCGGAAGGCGAGGCCCGAGCAAAACGGGGGTCGATATATGACGAATATTAAGGCAGGATACCCCCAGCGCATAGGAAGAATTATTTAAGAGGAGAAATATCCCCTGTTAAACCCTTCAGCAAATCGTCAGAGAAATGTTCTAAGCTTCTTCCATGCCTTCAGAATCGCAACAAGTAGAAGCGAGTTTGGTACCGCCGCAGAATTCAAGGTCCGATAAAGAAGGGGCCCTGGCCTGCCTTGGCGCCACCCTGGTCTTTGCCTGCTTGCTTGCCTACTGGTGGTGCCTGGACCACAGCTTTCCACTCTGGGACGCCGGTTCTCACTTTCAGGACGCCATAAAATATGCACAGCTACTGCGCCATCCACACATTCTTCAGAGCAGTTTCTGGCAGGAATTTCTTACAGTCAGCTTCAACTACCCTCTCACTCAACATCTGATCTTTGGAGCGTCCAAAGCCCTCTTCGGCTACGGTCGTTTCTCGGATGCTCTCGTGAATGTGCTTTATCTCTTGCTCTTATCGGGCAGCATAGCTCGTCTCACCCGCCTGAGCGGAGGCAGTTGGAGAGCCGCCTTTTTTGCGGTGATATTAATCAACTGTTATCCCACTGTGGCACAGTACAGCCACTCTCAAATGCTGGATTTCGGACATATCGCCCTCTCGTCCTTTGGTCTTTGCGCCATGGCCCAGTGGTGGCAAAAGAAAAGCACCGCCAACACCATCTTTATGTGTATCGCCCTTTCCCTGGCAGTCACCGCCAAACAAGCAGCCCTGGTCTTCTTGCTTGTGCCGGGGCTGCTGCTGCTGGCCAGGACCGCCGCCCAGAAGGATAAGCAAGCCCTCTGCCAGCTCCTGGCCGCCGCGCTCAGCGCGGCACTCTCGCTGCTAATCTGGCTCATCCCCAACCGTGAAAGTCTCGCAGCCTGGCGCGACTACTACACGCCTCAGGCCACCCAGCATGCCGGACCCTTCCTGGTCTTCTTCGAGCATCTCTGGCTCTATTTAACCAGTCTGCCGTCCCTCATGTCGCCTGCGCTCTTCCTTCTCTGGCTTATCTCCATAGGCTCACTTCACCGGGCCGGCACCGCCCTGCCCAGAATGCTTTTGCTAAGCGCCATGGTCACGGGCATTCCGCTCATGTGCCTACTTTCCATGAATAATGCCGAAGCGCGTTATATCATGCCGGCGCTGCTGTCGCCCGCCCTGGAAACGGCTCTCCTCCTGGCGG
>JACRFZ010000088.1 GCA_016212515.1 Candidatus Melainabacteria bacterium | reverse complement strand
TTGTCCAGTTGCACCAGCATTAAGGAGAGCGGACGCTTATAACGCTTGGCTCGCCGCAGCTCATAATCGAGCTTGCGGTAGAAAGTTTTAAAATTAAGCACGCCGGTGAGCGCATCAATTGTGGAAGCCTTCTCAAACTCAGCCATTTCGGACTCAGTCAGGGGCTTGCGTTCCCGTTCGGCGGTTTCGCGATTTTTGGTTGCCTTGAATTTGGCCCTGTCGAAGCGGGTCTCATTCACCATTTTGGAGAACTTATTCTCCTTGGCAAACGCCCATCCTTCGTCTATGTCGTACTTCTTCTCAGTCATGGTTCAAACCGGTCTTAAGTCCTTGTTGTCTACTCTGACTTACCCGAGCCCTAAAGTTTCTAATCTATACGAGTTGCCGCGTTCATCTAATCTAGACTACCGGAGAGCGAAACCCGCATGGTAGTCACATCAAAATGCTTACGAATAGCTTCATTAACATCCTTGAGCGTGATCCTGGAAAGCCTCCAGGGGAAGTTGTCCAGATTTTTGAGGGGTAGCCCGAGCTGCTCATATTCGCAAATTTTCCGTGCCAGGGCGCGGGGGCTGCGCAAGCCGACCAGGTAGGCCCCGGCCAGGTGAGACTTTTCCTTGGCCAACTCCTCGGGGCTGATGCCGCCTTTGTCGAATTCGCCGACAATCTTTTTGACTATGGCGAGTGCGCGCTTGACGTTCTCGGGGTTGACCGAAAGCTCAATGGACCAGGGTCCGTAGGGAAACTCAGGGTCAACGATGCGGGAATAAATGCCATAGGTGAGACCGTAGCGATCTCGGACTGGGGCCAGGCGGCAGGCAAAGCTGTCATAGCCGAGCACGGCGTTGGCCACCAGGGCAGCCAGATAGTCGCTGGAGCGCACGCTGAGGTTGACCGGCCGGGCAAGCACTATGTCCACATTGGCTTTCTCGGCCAGTTTACTGACCAGGGGAGTCTTATCAGTGAGGTTTGCGAGAACATCTGCTTCCACCTCGATGGGATCTTTACCCCTGGCGTCACCGGGCCATGGACTGGGCGAACCGGAACTGGAAAAAGTTTCTTGCATAAGGGCGCATGCCTTATCCACATCGAAGTCGCCCACCAGTGTCAATACGGTATTAGCCGGACGATATTGGGCTTTGTGATGAGCCCGGATCTCTTCGATGGTGGTATCGCTTACGGCCTTGATTTGTTCGTCGAAACCGTCGGCATGATAGACGGAATCTTTTTTGTAAAGCGTTCCCAGCACCTTGTTCCAGGCCAGAGTGGCAGTTTGCGTCGATTCTTCCTTCAGTTGAGCGACATAAATCTGACTTACTTCTTTCAGGTCTTCATTGCGCAAACTTGGTTCGATCATACAAGACGCCAAAAGCTTCACCATGAGGGGAAGGTCCTGGGTAGTCACTTCCGTCTCGAAATTATGGAAAAATGTCTCGGCATCGAAATCTAGGGAGGCTCCCATAGATTCGAGTTTCTGAGCTAACTCTTGCTTGCTGTAGGTCTTGGTGCCGAAACTCAAAAGCCTGGCTAAGAGGTCGTTGCGCTCGGTGTGGGGCGCGCGAGCAAAATAATCGCCGGCGCGAATTTTACCGGAAATAGCCACCGTGCCCGAGCGCGGTATGGGATAAAGCAGCACTGTCAGACCGTTTTCCAGAACCAGTTTCTTGATACGGGGCGAAATTTCGTTTTTGCCGCTGCCTGTAGGTAGAAGACCGGCAGCAGGGAAAGAGCCCTGGGCCGGCTCCTCCGTTCCACCGGCCAGGGCCGGCAAATCAACCGGCTTGGGCGCGGGAAACTGGTAGTAACCGGTGGAGGCCTTGCCGTCGGCATTTGCTTTAGGCAGGTAGAAACCGACAGTGCGATTGTTCTCGGTAAAGGTACGGCTTGAATAATCTTTGGCCTCGGCCAGGCTTACTTTTGCCACACTATCGGGATAAGCGCACCACCATTGCCAGGAGCCTACGGCTATTCCTTCAGTCAGAGACTGAGTCAGATTCATGGGATCGCTCAAAGAGAGTTTGAAGCGCTTAACGATTGACTGTCTGGCTCTCAGAAGCTCAGTTTCGCTTATGCCGCTCTCACTGATGCGATTTAATTCGGCCAGGATCACCGCTTCCACCTGCCGGGGGTTTTGACCCGGCTGCACCGTCGCCTGCACGAAGAACAAGCCTGGATCCAGAAGCGTATAGTTGGAAGCAGAGCACTCCGAGCAAAGCCCAGTTTCAATCAGGCTCTTATAAAGTCTGGAAGATTTACGGCTGCTGTCTCCCAGGACGGAAGCCACTACGTCCAGGGGGGCGGTGGCCCGATCGGTGCCTTTAGGAGTGTGGAAAGCCACCAGTACACGTGGCAGTTCCTTGCCGCGGCTGACGATAAAGCGCCGTTCTCCTTCCTGGGCCGGTTCTTTTGTATAGACCTTTGGGAACGGTCCGGGACTGGAAGGAATGTCGCCGAAAGCAGCCTCAATTTTCTTGAGCAGCTCTTTTTTCTGAAAATCACCGGTCACCACCAGCGTGGCATTGTCCGGCCAGTAGAAATCATCGTAGAAGCGGCGCAATCGGCTCAAGGGCACGCCCTCAACGTCGGAGCGCCAGCCGATGACGGGATGGTGATAGGGGTGTTCCTTGAAGGCAGTGGCAAATGCCATATTGCTCAATAATTCCGAAGGTTCGTCTTCGCCCCGTTCCAACTCATTGCGCACCACGGTCATCTCGGCGTCGCGATCAGCCTTACGCAAGAGCAGATGGCGCATGCGATCCGCTTCCAGTTGCAGGGCCAGATCTACCGACTGCCGCGGCACTACTTCGTAATAATTGGTGCGATCGTAGGAGGTAGTGGCATTATTGATACCACCCACCCCTTTCAGCAAATCATCAAGCCCGGTACCCTTGAGAGGATCATGGGCGGCTGTGCCCTTGAACATCAGATGCTCAAGGAAATGAGTGGAGCCCGTGTAGCCCACCGCCTCGTTGCGTGAACCGACATGGTAAATCATGTTTACCACCACCACCGGTGCGGCGGCTCTTTCTACCAGAAGCACTTTCAAGCCGTTCTTGAGCTTAAAAGCTTCGATGCCCATTTTTGTATCGGCACCGGTGGCGGTGATGGCTGAGGCACCAGGGGCAGAGCCACCGGTGCCTCTCTTGGCCAGACCGGGTGAAGAGACCCCCGATATAAGCAAGAGGCTCAGGGCTAAAAAACCGGGGAACATCCCTGTTTTACTTATCATTGGGGGTCCTTTTCAGCTTTCTTAGTTTTTGGCGCCTTCAGCCGGGGCCGCCCCGTCTTTTACTTCCACTTTGTCGGCCTTCTTGCCTTTGCCCGTCAATTTTTCGACGCCTTTTTTAGCCCCTTCGCCGACTTTCTCGATACCCTTGCCGGTACCTTTGATGACGGCTTCGGTGCCTTTTACGAGACCTTCAGCACCTTTCTTGACGCCGGTGCCTATGCCTTTTCCAACTTTTTCCACACCTTTGACGGTGGCGCTGGCGCCTTTTTTGACATCGGCTTCGATGGTCTTAACAGCCGATTTCTTTTCCGGTTTTGCAGCCGGCTGAGCGTCTTCGGCTTGAACGGGCAAAGCTGTGCCGAGCAAGAGAGCCAGTAAAGCCAGGTTGGTAATTTTGGTCATCTGTATATTCCTCGATTGTGCAAAATAAATGGAGCACGACTGCATAAGCATAAGATACTGACTACCTCTGAAATAGCCGCTTTCCAATAGCTCAACAGACAAGTAAAGGAGATGTCGAAGAGAGTAAAATTGTGCCTCCTGAAAGGAGAAGTTTAATGAAGTTGCACCTTGTAAACCCCCTGCTGGCCATCCTGCTCTCTCTAGCGCCCATTGCCGGGGCCAGCCCCGTCGGCAAGACACCGGTCCCAGGCGGTGAGGTTCTCAAAAAGTTTCAACTTTCCGATCAGCAGTTTGAAAAAGCCCTCAGCAATTTTTGCGGATATTTACGCATAGACACCACCAATCCTCCCGGCAACGAGAAAAAGGGAGCGGTATATCTAGCCGGCATACTGAAGGAAAACGGCATCGACGCGCAGATTTTCGACACCGCGGAAGGGCGTTCCTGCGTCTACGCCAGATTGAAAGGCACGGGCAAGAAGAAGGCTGTCGTGCTTCTCAATCACATCGATGTAGTACCGGCCCAGGCTTCCGACTGGCGCTATCCCCCTTTCGGCGGTGAAATTCATGACGGCGAGATCTGGGGACGGGGCACCCTGGATATGAAGGGCATGGGCATGATGGAGTTGGAAGCCATGCTGGCCTTCAAGCGCCTGGGTCTGACCCTCGATCGCGACCTGGTTTTCCTGGCTACCCCTGATGAGGAAGTGGGCGGCAGTCAGGGCGCTCAATGGTTTGCCGAGCACAAAAAAGAACTACTGAAAGACTGTGAGTTCTTGTTGAACGAGGGCTCCAGCATTGAAGCTTATGACAACGGTAAGGGCAAATACTGGGGCGTAGACGTAGGCGAAAAATCGGTGCTCTGGCTGGCTCTGAAAACCAAAGGACTGGCCGGTCATGCTTCCATGCCCCAGGAGAATTCTGCCAATAACCGTCTGCTGCGCGCTCTGGCCAGATTGGCTGATAATCCTCCGCCTTTTACCCTCTTGCCGGAAGTGAAGAACTTCTACGAGAAGATTGCCCACACTGAAGAATCACCTTTGCGCGAACTTTATGCCGCCATATCTAAGGCTGCCGCCCCCGGCAATGTGGAAGCGGCACGCTTGCTCAAGAAAGACCTGCTCAAGTCATCCATGCTGGCCAACACGGTCTCCATAACTGTTCTCAAAGCCGGATACAAGACCAATGTCATACCGGCAGAGTCTTATTGCGAACTGGATTGCAGGCTTCTACCGGGGGTGAAGGCAGAAACTTTCATCGAGCAGCTTAAGGGCATTTTGCAGGACGACAGTATAGAAATCAGCACAATCCAGTTCGAGAAGGCCGACCCTTCGCCTTTCGACAGCGCCATGGTAAATGCCATCAGCAAGGCCAATCAGGTAGAGAACCAAGATCAGAAGGCGACCGTGCCGGTAGTACCGGTCGTGGTGCCCTGGTTTACCGACTCCCATTGGTTCCGCGATCTGGGTATCAAAGCCTATGGCTTTGAACCGGTGGAAGTGGACGCCGCTCATCTGGCCACCATGCACGGTAAGGACGAGCGCGTGGCGGTTAAGTCCTATCGACTGGGTATTGAACGCCTGATGCGTATCCTTTATTTCGTCAGCCAGGACTGAAGACCAAGCTAGAATTGCTTGCTTCTCAGCCTCGAATCGAGCGGGCTCGCAAACTGAGCTTGTTCGCTTCCGCCTGCCGGTTGGCTTTGTTGAGGGCATAGGCATAGCTTTCCAGCAAGGCGGCCAGGCTGGCATGCTGGGGACCGTTCTGGGACTCCTGCATTTTAAGAGCCCGGGCATAATAAGGCAGCGATTCACCATAGCGCCCTTCCTTGACAAGCAAGCCGGCAAAGCCGGAGAGGAAATCAGCCGAAGGTCTGAAGGCGGACTTGCTGTCAGGTTTTGCACCGGGTTCAGGATTTAGCACTTTTAGATAGAGGGAGCGCGCTTCACTGAGTCTATTTTCCTGGGTCAATAATTGAGCCAGACCTTCCAGGCGCTTCTGGGTTTCGCGGCGCTCCATGCCGAGCGTGTTGAGGCTTATCTCGTAGGAGCGGCGCAAGAGAGGTTCCGAAAGAGCAAGTCGCCCCTGGCTCTGATAGACCTTGCCGAGATTCTCCAGGGAAGCGGAAAGGGCTGCATGTTCAGGCGGCAGCGTTTTTTCTCTCAAACTGAGTGAAGACTTGAAGAGGCGCTCCGCCTGCTTCAAACCTTCCGCACTACCTTTGATGGCATCACCGACGGAGTCCAGTAGTACTGCCGTCTCCTGGGCCTGGGCCCTGGCCTGAGCGAGGGTCTCGCCTTCCGCTTGTTTTACGGAAATCTCGGCATTCTCCAGCTTATGATGGGATGAGTAATAATTGGAAAGCTTCTTGAAGGCACTGCTGATTTCATAGAGTTGCCTGGCTTCTCTTTCCCCGTAATTCGTCAGTTTGTCGATAAGGGGCTGGGCTTTATCCTTCTTACCGTTGCCCAGATAAAAGAGAGCCAGCTTGGCCGTCAAAGAAACCACATCCTTATCGTGGGCACCCAGAGAGGCTTCCTTGATCTTGAGCGTCTTTTCAAAAAGGGGCTCGGCCTTGGGCAGTTGATTGCGATTGACATAGAGGACGGCCAGATTGTTGTAGCTTTCCGCCAGTCTAATATCGTTTGCCTGACAACCCTTGAGTTCATCCAGCGCTTGCTTGAAAAGCTTCTCCGCCTCGCCAAAATTGCCGCTCTCATAGGCTTTTGAGCCCTCACGCGTGAGCCGAGCCCAGGCCGCACCATCCAGAGCCTTCACACCGGCTGCCGACAGCAAGCTCAGGACAAGCAAAAGACAGGCGCAGTAAGCCTTGGGGGAGAACACTTGGGGAACCTCTTCACAAGCTCCTATTTTACCCCTAACAACCCTTATATTGCTACGTACCGGCAAGAATTGGTTGTCATACACCGGAGTCGCCGGCAAGTGTTTTCAGGGGTGGATTCGGACAAACATTTTAGGATAGGGCGGATGGAAGGGATTTGAGTTATCTTTAAGCACTTAAGGCCCGCTGCGCATAAAAGAGGAACCGAGAGTGGTAAACACCGTGGACAAAAAGTCTGAAGAAATACCTGATGCTCCCAAGAAAATTAACGAGAGCAAAGGTGTAACCGAGTTCCGGCTGGCAAACAATTTGAGAGTGCTCATCTCGGAAAATCACAGTGCGCCTGTTTCTACCTTGCTGGTGGTCTACCGGGTCGGTAGCCGCAATGAAGGAGTGGGCTACACCGGCTCCACTCACTTTCTCGAACACATGCTCTTCAAGGGAACGGAAGAGCACAATGCCGAGAAGGGCAACGGCCTTGACGACCTCCTCACACAGATTGGTGCCTATTGGAATGCCACCACCTGGTTCGACCGCACCTGCTATTACGAGGTAGTACCGAGCGAATTTTTTGAACTTTGCGTAAAGCTGGAAGCTGACCGCATGCGCAATCTTCGTCTACGGCAGGAAGATCATGACAGCGAGATGAGCGTGGTGCGCAATGAACTGGAAAGAGGTGAAAATCAGCCGGAAGAGGCTATGGAGAAGGAACTTTATGCCATCGCTTTCCGCGAGCACCCTTATCATCACCCCACTATCGGCTGGCGCTCCGACGTGGAAGGTGTGCCCATGGATAGGCTCAGACAGTTCTACAACACCTTTTACTGGCCGGACAACGCCACGGTTATCGCACTGGGTGATTTTGCCACAGAAGAAGCACTGAGCTGCATTAACAAGTATTTTGGTTCCATCAGCGCCGCTCCCCATCCCATTCCCACCGTCTACACGGTGGAACCGCCCCAGGAGGGAGAGCGCCGTTTCGAGATCTCCAGAGCCGGCGATTTACCCCGGGTCTGGGTGGGTTACCATGTTCCGGAAGCAGCCCATAAAGATAATTACGCAGTATCTGCGGTAAGGCAGATTTTGGGCAGTACCTACGAGCGCAGCAGCCGCCTCTACAAGAGCCTGATTGATACCTCCCTTGCCGCCGATGTCTTTGCCCGCCATGACGACTTAAGAGATCCCGGTCTTTTTATTGTCGGCGCCGTGGTTAATCCCGATGTGGATGCCAGAGAAGTAGAGGCAATCTTGCTTGCCGAAATGGAAAAATTTGCCGAGGCTCCGGTCACCCCCGAGGAACTGAGCCGCATCAAGAGCGCCAATCGCAAAGGTACCATTCTGGCTAAGGCCGATCCCTCCAGTATGGCGTTCATGCTCGGGGAAGCCGAATCAAGAGCCGACTACAACTGGCTTCTGGATTATGACGAAAACTTTGACGCCGTAAGCGCCGAAGATATACAGAGAGTGGCCAGTCTCTACTTCAAGCGTTCCAATCGCACGGTCGGCTACTTCTATCCCAGAGAGGGGGAAGAGTTCGAAGATTTGAGCCAGGAAGAGGAAGATCTGCAAGAACTTGAGGAGGCACCGGAGGCGGAGGCTTCCGTGCAAGCCCAACCGCTTTACAAAGAGTCTGAAATGAAGGCTCTCATGGCCCTCAATAGCAGCCCCGTCACCATTCGATATAAGAAGGCTAAAGAGAGCGATTATCTCACCAGAGTTGAGAAAGTGGTGCTGAAAAACGGTCTCACTGTGCTGCTCATGAAAAATCCCGGTACGGAGTCTGTGGGCGTTACCGTCAACTTGAAAGCCGGACGTTACTTCACCAGCCAGGATGAAGGCTCGGTCTCCGAACTGGTAGGAGATCTTCTCTCCCGGGGCTCGCGCGCCTACGACAAGATCAAAATTGCTGAAAATCTGGAAGAGATGGGTATTCCTGGCGGTCTGGAGTTTTATGTAGACAACTACCGGGTTGGTCTTGGTACCCATCTGGTGGCCAGCGACTTGAGCCGCTATCTCGATATGCTCGTAGATATCTTGCGCTATCCGTCTCTTTCCGAAGAAGAACTGGCGAAGATCAAAATTGAGTGGAACTCCCGCTTTGTGGAAAGTAAGATGTCCACCAAGTCGATGGCCTGGAATAAACTGAGGCAGGCCCTTTATCCCACCGACCATGTCTTTTACGATAAAGACTTCGACAAACAAATAGAAGAACTGGCCGCCGTTACCAGAGCAGATCTGGTGGCAGCCCATGGGCGTCTTTACAGTCCCAGTGCCACCATAATCACCATCGTTGGTGACATTGATCCCAAAGAGGCCCTCAAACTGGTGGAACAACGTTTCGGTGATTGGCAGGATGATAAGCTTACCCTCAAGCCGGCAGAACGCCAGATTGAAATTCCTCTGGTAAGCCCACCGGAGAACGCTTTCACTGTGGAAGTGTTCCTGCCGGAGAAGCCCAGCCTGGATATAGTCATGGCGCACCCCTGTGCAGTGCGGCGCGACAGCCCGGATTTCTATGCGGCACGCATTGCCAATGCGGCGCTCGGGCAGGACACCATCACCTCCCGCCTCGGTCAGGTGGTGAGAGACAGGGCCGGTCTTACTTACGGCATCTATTCCGGCTTCTCCGATACGGCCTACGGCGGTGCACCGTGGACGGTATCACTGACCGCCAATCCAAAGAACGTAGCCCGTGCCTTGCAACTAACCAGAGCAACCTTGAAGGACTATATAGATAGAGGTATTGATAAAAACGATCTTGAAAAGGAAAGTGGTCGCGCCCTTGGTTCTTTCAAAGTAGGACTCTCCTCCTCTCTTGGCATCGCCAGGGTTATTACGGAATTTGAATTTCTTGGTCTGGGCGTCGGTGAGTTGGACAAGATATCTTCTCGCTATATCGATCTCACGAAAGAGCAGGTGGACGAAGCAATGCAGCGCTATTTCCATCCCGAGAGAATGGTCACCGTCCTCAGTGGCAGCATTGTCAAGTAGTTAAATCGGAAGATTAACTCTATACAATTATGTGGAGCTGAGATAACATTAAGGCCGCGGTGATGACAACCGTCTATATCAAACGAGGTCTCGATGCAAAGCCAGGCTCAAGTAAAGTTGGAAGTATTGTCGCCGGCCCTGACTGCGGTGCCGAACACCCCCAATGAAGTACAACAAAGCGCCGATGTTCAGAGGCTCGAACTTCTACTGGGCAAAATCTTCAACGATGAAATTGAAAAAGCTCTTAAAGACGAGCACCAGTTTCAATCATCTAGCGAAGTAGGCACACACAGCCCTGTGCATCTTCCCTCTTCCACCTTGCTCGATTTTTCGCCTTTCTTCGAAGAAGCAAAACTGCCGGTCCCCGAGCAAACAGAGCTCTTCTTCGATGGTCAGACAAGCAAACAAAATAATCTAGTCAGCATTTTCGAGGGCGACGACGAAGATCAATCACTGCTCGATAATCTCAACCAGGTCATAGAAGCGCAGCGTCGCGAGCTTGTTACCTTGCGGCAGGCTCTCAAAACCAGCCGTGACGATGTCCGAGTTTTGCATCTTGAGCTGGCCGATAAAGACGATCAGTTGGCCGCTCTGCCCGAACTTATTGCAGCGCCGCTCCTGAAAGAGCTGGAACTGGAAAAAACCGCCCATGCTTCTACAGCCAGTTATCTGGTGCAAGCCCAGGGTCGACTGGCCAAGTTCGATCAGAGCCTCTGGGTTAAGCTAGCAAAAATTTTCGGACTTTCGGCGTGAACCCTGCATCGATAAAGCACATTGTCAGCGCTCTCATCCTCTTCGGTAGCCTGCTCGGGCAGGCTGGTGCTGTTTTGGCCCAGCCCGCTCCCTCTCAAAATGATGAACAGGTAGTTGTGGTTGTCACCAGAGACGTAAGCAAAGGTACCGTCGCCACCCAAAGTTTGCTCAGTGAAAAGCGACTGGAAAAACGACTGGCACCGATTAACGCCGTTTCGGGTATAAGCGAATGTGTAGGGCGAGCTTTCAAGCGAGCCCGCTCCAAAGGCCAGATAATCTTGATTGAGGATCTGGAAAATCCATAGGTATCCGGTGCTATGAAGAAACGCGTTATGCTTGCTCTACTTGCTCTCTCCATCGGTCTGGGCCTCCCGCCTGCCTCGCTGGCTTTAAGCGGCGCCGACGTAGTGGGAGCCATAGACAAGGCCAAGGTTCTGGATGCTTCCATCCGCGTCAATGCCCAGGTGACGCCGGAAGTGATCTATATCTCCACTTATAAAAATCCCAAGGCCAATGACAGAGACTGCAAAATCGAAGCCGTCCTCCTGGCCAAGACGGTCATGGAACTCGACAGCAAGATTCCCCGTGTGGAAATTCGATTTTACAGCCAGAATGCCCTCAGCCGCTTCAAGAAAATCAGTGTTTCCGCCGGCGATGTGAAGGCCTTTGCGGCGGGAACCATGCAAGAAGACCAGTTGCTAAACTCCCTGGTCCTGGCTGAGGAAGAAACCAAAGATCCAAATGTGAGGGCTACCAGCCACTTACAAGAAAATCAGTATGCCCGGCGCAAACGGGAAGTCAGCTCGCGCATCAATAAAAATGTGCTGGAAGTCTCTGCCGGTTTGGATCCCACCCTGGAAGACGTTTATCTAAAGGCAGAGGCTCTGCGCCTGGCCGAGAAGGCATTTGAAGCCGTCGGCGATGATGTAGACGAAGTGTCCATAACCTTCTACGATGGCTCCAAGGAGTTGTCCAACCGCAACGTCACCCTTAAGCGAGCGCAGCAGAAGCCATTTTCTGAAGCCCTCAATAGTGCTCTCAAAGATCTCGAGCTGAAGACCGTCAAGGCTGAGAAACTCGCCGCTGAAGGGCTTGATGTCACCACTTTCGAGCCTTCCGAAGGACTCTACTTGAAAGAGAGAAAAGAGCTGGTCGGTCGTTTGCGGGCCCTGAAAGAAGCCGGGGTTGGCTTCAGTAAAGATGTGCTGGTCGACTTTGTAGCCATAGAGAACGGGCTCACAACCCTGGATGAAGCCGTTCTGAGAGACAAGCTTGCCAAGCTTTCCGCTTTTATCGGCAAATACGAGGAGAACCTCAAGAAGGCCAAGGAAATCAAGCCGGCATTAGCCCCTAAAGCCAGCCCTGCTGCTAAGACTAACGACCCGGCCTTCAGCGAAAACGTAGATCAAATGAAAGCACCCGTCCTGGCTAACCCGGACGGCTACCTGGCCACCATGGCCGCCCGCCTGGCCAAACGCTCTCCCACGGGCAACGGTGAAGACCATCCCAATTTCCAAAAAATTCTCACCTTTGCCATCGATACCCTCAGGCAGGCGGGACGCACACAGGACGCCGCGCGCCTCGAGACGCGTCTCAAGGAAATCAAGGCTCGTAACGGCAATTAGTCATGGCGGTTCTTCTGAGACTAGCCGCTTGTCTGACCTGCCTTATATTGCTCCTGTCGCCACTGCTACTGGAAAGTCCGGTGGCCCTGGCTGAAAATCAGCGCCGCCCCGAAGACTTGAAGTTCGGCAAATATACAGGCAAGGTTGAATCGGCGGCTGTAAGCAAGTGGTTGGAGCTGGACAATCGCGCCAGGGAAGAACTGGCTGGCGGCGACTATGGTTCCGCCGAGAAGTCTTTCAAAGAAGCACTGCAAGCAGCCGAGTCGGCCAACAGTATCTATCCCGGTGTTATTAACAGTCTTCTGGGTCTTTCTCTTCTATACGAGAAGATGGGTAGTAGAGGCGAAGCGGAGCGCACTTATGAGCTTGGTATGCGTACTGCAGAAGCGCTCTGGGGCGCCCAATCGCTTCGCTTTGCCTATCTCATGATTGATCTAGCCTGGCTTTACCACTGGCATGGCAAAGACAGCGGTGCAGAGACCCTCTTTCTAAGGGCCATCAAAACGGAGGAAGGTTCAGGGCAGGAATCCTCAGTGCTGGTGGAGCTTTTGAACGAATATCAGCTCTATCTGAAAGAGTGCGGCAGAGTGGCCGAAAGCGAGAGAATCATGCATCGAATCGAACATTTGCAGGGCAAACTCGCCCAGCCTTAAGTCTTACTAGGGAGAGTCAAAATTGGGATGCTTAAGCACTTCCGTACCATATACTAAAGGCTTTACGGTAGACTTTCAGCATGACAAAGCGTTCGTCCAAAATCTTAGTAGGCGATCTTCTGGTCAAATCCGAGCTCGTCACCCTGGCTCAGTTTGCAGACGCCATGCCGGTTTCCCTCAAGACGGGTTTACCGGTGGGGCGCGTTTTGATTGCTTCCGGTTTTCTCGATGAAGAGAAGTTCAAGCAGGTGCTGACGGTGCAGAGCTTGATACGCGACCACTTGCTCTCCGGTGAAGCCGGGGTGGAAGCCCTTAAACTCATAGCCAGGGACGGCTGTTCCTTAACCCAGGCCCTGTCCAATCTGGGCGAAACCTGTGATTACTTCGATTCCACCAATAGACTTGGTGAAATCCTGGCGGAAGCAGGCATCGTGGATGAAGCGGTACTGGAAGATACGCTGGCTGTTTCCGTTACCACCGGTCTGCCCCTGGCCAGAGTGCTGGCCATGCGCGGCAATATCGCCGAAGCAGTAGCTTACATGGCACTTTGCGCCCAGTGTTTGATCCGTGACGGCAAGTTAGACCGGGAGACGGCCATCAAGGCTATCAAATTGGTCAATGAAAACCTGGACAGGCTGCAATCCATGGGCATCAAGTCGCGCCCCGGCGCCATCAGCCTGCGCAAAGCCAATAGTCTGAGGCTGGGCGAATTGCTCTTGCTCTCGGGAATGGTAGATGACAAGGACATCATTGCCGCCGTAGAGGAAGGACTGACCGATGAACAGCCGCTCGGAAAAGTATTGACGAGAGTTGGCATTATTTCGGAGGTGGAGCTGGGTCAGGCCCTGGCTATCCAGGAAATGATCAACAATCGCACCCTCAATCCCGATGACGCCACTTATGTGCTTTCCAGCGTCAAAGGTTCAGGCATGTCGCTTTCCAAGGCTATTTCTCAGACCGACAAACTGAAAGACGGCGAAGAGGAACTGGCTTCCATCGATGTTTTCCTTGCTTTCCTTGGACTGGGCGTAGAGGCAGACTACAAAGCCCTGAAGGAAAGCTGCAAACAAAATCAGACTTCGCTTCTGGACTGCATCAAAGAGGAAAAGCGGGTGGACGCAAAAATTGCAAAGCCCGTCTTCGACTGCTATGAGCTATACCGTTTGGGTAAGCTGGATGATGACCAGTGCGCCTTTGCCGTGCACATGCTGGCGGCAAGCGGTCAGCTCGAACTGGCGGACTTGCTTAAACGGCTGAACTGGCAGTAATTAAATCAAGCCTCGGCTTCGATACTGGCGGTGACGGTTTGATTGCCGCCGCTCTCGTTAGCCTTTTTGGCGGCGTTAACAGCCGCTTCAACCAGGTCTTCAGCTTTCAGGGCGTTACCGGGATAACCGGCGATACCTTGTGAGACGGTGACATGCCAGTTCTGAC
>JACRFZ010000087.1 GCA_016212515.1 Candidatus Melainabacteria bacterium | reverse complement strand
TGAAGAAGGAGCGAGTGGCCATTGTCACCGGTGACAGCGTGGAAGTGGACGAGGTGGATGAGGGAGCCGGCACGGCGGTTATCACCGCTCAACTGCCTCGCCGCAACTTGCTCGAAAGACCGACGCTGGCCAATGTAGACCAGGTTGTAATTGTACAGGCCGTCAAACAACCCGATTTCTCCCCCTTATGGTGTGATCGCTACCTGGTGCACTTTCAGCTTGAGCTGCCGGTTTCAAAGCCTGTGCTCTGCTTTAATAAGTGTGATCTGGTGGACGATTTTGACCTGAAGACTTTAAGAAGTATTTATGAACCTCTTGGATACTTCGTCATATTTGTGTCGGCGGTGACCGGCGCGGGCATTGAGGAACTGAGTATGGCCCTGTCGGGGCGCATTTCCGTCTTTGCCGGCCCTTCCGGGGTGGGTAAATCGAGCATTCTGAACGAACTTTCACCCGAATTGGATCTTAAGACCGGTGTAATGGAGAACGATTTCGGGGTTGGTCGCCATACCACCACGGCCAGTGAACTGTACCGTCTGCGTCTGAGAGGCGACCCGCCCACCACTTTGACCTGGGTGGCCGACACTCCCGGTTTCAACTTATATGACTTTTTGCATCCCGAGCCTAAGGACGTTGCTTTTCAATTTCCCGAGATTGAAGCGCTCAAACAGAATTGTCGCTTTACTGATTGTCTGCACCTGGTGGAAAGCGGCTGCGCGGTGCTTCTTGCTCTACAAAAGAGTGAGGATGAGGATGGCGAGGCGCTTCCCGCTTTGCCGGATGCGCCTTCGCAGAGCGAGACCATCAGCTTGAGCCGGTATGCCAGCTATGTGACGCTGGTGCAGGAGTCGCTTGCCCGCAAGGAAGAAAGCCGCAGCGTATCGAAGAAGGTGGAATCTACGGTCAAATCGGTGGGCGGCGAGAGTAAGGCTAAGAGCATACCCAGGCTCAACCAGCGCTATCGCTTCACTTCCAGACGCAAAGAAAAACAGGACCTGCGCAATATCTGTAAGACCGACAAAGAGCGGCAAGGCGGGGACCAGGCTGGCGATGAGAGCGAAGGCGATCGGGACTAGAACGGAACTAGATTGGAACTAGATCGGAACTAGACCTGGTCTTCCTGGCTCATCAGGCTGAAGTCGCTGTTTCTTTTGCCGCCTTTCGCTTCTTCATTTCAAAGACCAGGGCAATAACGGCAATGAGAGCGTAGATGGCAAAGGGCTGAATTTTGGCAATTTGAATGAATTGCAGGATCATGGCTAGCGGCCAGCTTATGAGCGGGAAAAAGAGAGCCAGATAAGTAAGAAAAGTTTTGTGGCTGCGGCTTGCCTGGTAGGTCATTTCAAAGGCTCGCAAGGCCAGAACATAGTCTTGAATATGGGTGTGCACGCTGGTGATGAGCATGGTAAGCAGACTGGCGGCCGAGAGCAGGTTGAATTTATCCGGCTCTTTTGACGGGTCTTTCTTTTTTGTGTATTGAAACCAGATTATGAAAAGGGTAAGGGCCGTGGTCAGGCAGACTGCAACGGCAGTTATATGAATAGCGCGGCTGTCCTGTCCTGAGAGCAAGACCAGGCAGCCGCGCAGGTTTTGCATCATCTCCGGGGCGACGCCGGTGGTGGAGCGACCTGCTTCTCCCGAGAAAAGCGCCAGGGGGTAGTTGACCAGGTTCTTGAAGCCCACGGCTAGACCTGATAAGAGCATCAGTACCAGGGCACCGCCGGTGAAGCCGGCCAGATAGCGCAGGCGCCCGGCGCCAAAGCCGATAGCCACCACGACAGGTAGATATTGCAGCTTCAGTAAAACCAGGCTGGAAGTAAGTCCCGCTAATAGCATGTTGCCGTTCTTGAGGCAGTGGAAGAAGACCAGGATGATAGGCATCAATAAAAGGGCCGGCTGTCCCAGGCGGAAGGCCAACCAGAAAGGATAGGAGGCAAAAATAGCCGTAATGAGAAAGACCTTTTCCTGGACGGTTTTATAAGCCGGTAAGACCAGATAGTAAAGCAAGGCGGCATTTAATAGGAAGGCAAAAACGCAATAAGCTATCCAGGCCTGACCCATGGATAAAAGCGAGAGGGGCAGGAAGAAGAGAAACATCACGGGCGGATATTGATTGTAAAAGGGACTCTCCGGCTTGATGGGAGCGATAAGCTCATTTTGTAAGTCGGCCTGCACTTTGGAGTTATAGATATCCGGGGGATTGTCTCTATCTTTGAGGCAGCGGCTGCAGAGCACACCGGCGCTGTAAGAATTGATGAAGTCGCTTACATAAGGGTGCTTGTCGATTTCATAAGCGAACATTTCGCCCTTTGCATAGGTTTTGCCCAGGAAAAAGCAAGCGTTCAGACCCCAGAAAAATAAGACGGCGAAGTAAATGAGCCAGAGTCTGGTGCGGTTTTTTTCGCTGAGGCTGAATTTTGCCGTCATAGTTTATTGACCGTGCTTTCGAATATCTGAGGATTGACCAGGTTGGCCGGTAACTCGCCCTGTAGTACTTGCAGTACAGCATTCACGGCTAGTTCGGCCATGGCAAAACGTGTTTCATCGGTGGCCGAGCCGATGTGCGGTGCCAATACTGTATTTGGTGCGTCTATCAGTGGCGGCGGCACGGTGGGTTCCTGGGCGAAAACATCGAGGGCGGCAATGATCTTGCCTTTGGTGACGGCTTCAACCAGGGCCCTTTCTTCCACTACTTTACCGCGAGCCGTGTTCACCAGAATGCATCCCTGTTTCATCAGGGCCAATTCGGGGGCTCCTATGAGGTTTGTGGTTTCCTTCTTGAGTGGGCAATGCAAAGAGATGAAATCGCTTTCGGCGAGCAACTCTTGCATGGAAACCCGCCTGGCACCCAGGCTTTCAGCCAGGCGCCGGTCTTTTTCATCCGGCTCGATTTCAGTGGTACTGGAATTTTTGTGGGCGGAGCGGCAATAGATTATTTTCAGTCCGAAGCCCCAGGCTCTTCTAGCCATGGCTTCGCCTATGCGCCCGAGACCGACTATACCCAGGGTCTTGCCGCTTATCTCCCGGCCCAAAAGCAGGTCTGATTCAAAGCCGTGCCAGAGACCGGCTCTCACATAGCGATCAGCTTCTACGATTCTTCGGGCGGCGCTCAAGAGCAAACTGAAAGCCAGATCGGCCGTGGCGTTATCAAGAACTCCCGGCGTGTTTGACAGCAAGATGCCGGAACGATTGCAATAGTCCAGATCGACATTATCGTAGCCAACCGCTCTTTGTGCCACCATTTTCAGTGCCCCGCAGCGGCTCAAGACGCTCTCAGATAGATCGTCTTGCGGTTCGGAAAGCACAATATTTATGCCGCTCAGGGCTGCCGTAAGTTCGGTTTCGGTGAGTGGGGCGGCTCTATCTACGTGAGTAACCGACTCAATCTTCGCTTCCGTCTTCAGTCTTTCTTGTAGTGGTGGCGGGAGTTTGCCCAGGCAGAGTACTTTCACTTTGTTATACCGTATTTTTTAGAGTGCCGGTGCCAACTGCGAACCGAGATTTAGTTCCAGATTGGCTATTTCGCTGGCTATACGAGTACTATCCCAGCCTCGGGTCTCGGCTATGAGCCCGGCCACTTTGGGAGCGGCCGCCAGGCACTGTCTATGGTGCAAGAAGCCAAGACGAATGCGGCGGCAAAGTATGTCTTCCAGAGATTCGGCCATCTCAACTTCGGTGACGAAAGGCACTTCCGCCATGATCGGTGGGAAATCAGGGCAGATTCGCTCTTTCAGTTTTGGTTCCGCCTCGGCCGTTTCCATTATTTTCAGGGCGTCCTTGCCGTAAGTGGCGCTTAAATGTTCGATGGTGGCAGGATCAAGACCGAGTTTGCGTCCGTAGCTGGAAATTTGCGCCGAACTGGTCAGATAGTCGTCTTTGTTCTGCCAGCCCCCGAGCATAATCTGGCCGGTTTGGGGCGTTTTCAACCTGGTGCAAAGGTCGCTCTCTTGTTTTTTTAGCTGCTCTATGGCCATGTCGACTATTTGCATGGAGAGGATGCGATAGTTGGTCAATTTACCGCCAATCAGACCGATTATGCCGCCGGGACCGGTGAAAAGCAGATGCTCCCGGGAGAGATTTTTGGTGGCGTCGGTGGCTCCCGGTTCTGAAACCAGCGGTCGCAGCCCGCTCCAGGCTGCAATAACGTCGCTTCTTTCGAGCGTCCGGCGTTTATTGCTGTATGAGTTCAAGACGGAAAGCAAGTAATTGATTTCTTCTTCTGTGGGTTGCGGATTGTCCAGGGGACCGTCGTAATGGTTGTCTGTTGTTCCCACCATGAGGGCTTTCTGCCAGGGCACTACAAAGACGTAACGGCCGTCTTGGGTAGGCAGAAAAAGGGCGGTATTGGTTTCGAAGGCCGAAAGCGGCAGCATAATATGGGTGCCCTTGGCCGGTGCCACCCGCTCTTTCCAGCTCTGGTCGATTTGCTTCAAAAGCTTGTCCGACCAGACTCCCGATGCGTTAACGCAGGCTTTGCAACTGACTGTTATGGTATTGCCGCTGATGCGATCCTGGCATCTGACTTTCTTGATCTTTCCGTCTACGGTTTCAAACTCTTTTGCTTCCACATAGTTTATGGCCAGCGCCCCGAGACTGACGGCCGATTTAAGCACTTCCATGACGATGCGGGCATCATCGGTGATGCAATCATGAAAGCGCAAGGCGGCTTGCACTACATGCTCCGAAAGAGAGGGGGCCGCCCTCAGGGCCGCTTTGCGGCTCAGCCTTTCGTGCCGTCTGACACCGCGGGCATTGATGGAGAGCAGGTCGTAAAGTGAAAGCCCGACTTCCGCCTTCAAACCGAAGAAGGTTTTGCCTCGCGAGATGGGCAAAAGGAAACTGAAATCTCGCACCATATGAGGTGCCAATTGCTCCAGGAGTCCGCGCTCCTGGCAGAGTTCTCTGGTGAGGCGAAATTGGAATTGCTCGAGGTAACGTAGCCCGCCGTGGATGAGCTTGGTGGTGCGGCTGGAGGTGCCGGAAGCAAAGTCGGCTTTTTCCACCAGCAACACCGACATACCACGAGAGGCGGCGTCTTGAGCCACTCCGACTCCAACCACGCCGCCTCCGATGATGAGCAGGTCAAATTCTCCGGTTTCGATCTCTTTGAGGACTTGACTGCGTTTTTGCATTATTTCCTTACTGTAACTTGTCTTTCAGGAGTCCGACTCCCAGACCGAGCGCTGCCCCTACGGCTGCTCCTTTGGCGATGTTCTTGGTTTGTCCTCTTCCCTTGGAGGCGGACCAGGTCAGTCCTGCCGCTGTGAGCGTGCCCGATGCAACGTCCTTGACAACGGGGTGCTTGCTCATAATTTTACTAGAGTTGACCAGTCCAACGGTAGCTCCAGTTCCTGCCCCGATGGCGGCGCCGCGCACCAGACCTTTGCCTGATACCAGACCGGTTACTGCTCCGGCGGCAGTGCCGACACCGGCACCGATGGTTGCTTTACGCACATTCTGGTGATTTTGAAAAAAGGTCTTTACCTTACTGGGTTGTCCTTTGCTGACTCCTGCCGTGAGGGTGTCTGCCTGGGCCGGCATGAAAGCGGCCTGGCTGGTGTTGCCGATGAGGGCGATGAGGGCGGCAAGGGTAACTTGGCGAAGGTTTCTCATGGGATGCTCCAATATCTAGTTTGGTATTTGTGGTTGTTAAGTTACTTGGTCAAGTTGGCTCTGCTGTAATTTAGAGCTGTCTAAAGGTTACCATCAGTGAGCGAGGCGGGGCGCTGCCTCGCTTGCTGCCAGACCCTTTGTCCGGAGCCGATCTGTGCTGTTCTAACAGACTTCCGGTGGCGGATATATCAGACGTGCCGGGTTTGCGTTTAACAAGTTTGCTGTTGCAAGCGGGGCTGATTCTAGGGCTCTCTTTCTAGGTTCGCTGGCGATTAACAAGGTCTTTGTTCTTGCTTCCAGGGACGATCAACAAAAGGGCAAGACGCGCCAAGAACAGCTTTGTTCCCCATGGTGAAGCGAATTTTAGTATCTCTTCGCAACCTTATTTTTTGCCCATCTCTGTTTATTTATGGTTGTTTTCACAGGCAAAATCGACCCTGATTGACTATTCTTATTTGCCTTGGACCTTGCTTCCCAACTCTCTGTCAATTTTGCAGGAGCTCTGGTAGGAAAGGGTAGATCAGCCATCCAAACGTCAATTGAGTTGAATTTGAATCAATGAGAAAAGCAGTTTCCCTAGCCTGTACGATCCTTCTTTCGACAACTTCCAGCCTGAGTGCGGCTCTGGCCTTCCCTCAAAGGCTTTCCACCCTGGAGCCGCTTGTGCTTGCTAACACCCAGGGGCAGGCCAAATCTGAGCATAAACCTGACTTCAAGCCTCAGATGCCCAACCAGTCAAACATGGCGCCTAAAGAAACCACCGATAAGTCTATTGGTGCCGAGGCCCTCATCAAAGAGTTACAGAAACTGACCGACGTGCAGCAGACCCCTCAGGATGCTGAAAAAATCAAGCGACTGGAAAAAGAAGGACAGAAGCTATTCGATCAGAAGTTATTCGGTCAGGCCCTGGCGGTCTGGCAGGAAGGCTATGGACTCTGTCTGGACACCAAGAATTCGGAAGGTCAGGGCCGAGCCCTGACCAATATGGCTAAAGTCTATATCGAACAGGGTCAGTGGATTAAAGCCAAGCACCTGGGCGAGAACGCCATTGAAGTCTTGACGGGCGGCGGCAACGAAGTGGTACTGGCTCAGGCCCGTATCGTGCTGGCGCAAGCCTATTTTGGTCTGGATAACCCGGTCTGGGCTACACAGCAGCTTGATGCCGCTTTGCGCTCACTTTCCAGCGGACAATTGAACGATCCCGATGAAGGCTCCCGCTTGATGTACCTTTGCGCCAACCTGGCGGTCAAGTCCGGCAAGGTGAAGGAAGCCATCAAGTTCTACCAGCAGGGTGCTCAGTACAGTTATGACAAAGGCGATATCGGTAAAGCCGTGCAGGTGAGAGCCACCATCGTCAATTCCATGATCGACCTGGGTTGGTTTGTGGCTGCCCTGGAAGAAGCTAATAAACTGCTCTCGGTAGCCAAAGCTGCGCCCAAAGATTCCAATGTTTATCAAGTCACCGGTTATCAGTGCATCGGCAATGCCCATTTCGCCGCCGGCGAATTTGCCAACGCCCGCCGCGCCTATGAGACCGTCTATGCTCTCATTTCCAAAATTGACGCCAGGCAGATTCCTGATGTATCCAGGGCTAACATCGACGAAGGTTACGGCTTCGTACTTTGCGCTTGCGGTGACTATGAGCAGGGCCGGCAGATGCTCTTGAAAGCGGCCTCGGTCTTGAAAGCCAAGCAGGACAACCAGGGCCTGGCTCAGATATACAACGCCCTTGGCGTCATTGAAGTTCAGGATGGACAGACCGGCAAAGGTCTCGGTTATTTTCAACAGGGGCTTGACTACCATGCGGTATTGCAGCCGGTCCTGCCCCGTTTACACGCCATCACCATGCAGAACATGGCTTGTGCCGAGTATCGCACCGGCTCCTTCCGGGATGCCAAGAACCATCTCACCGGTGCCATCACCATCATGGGCAAGAACCCTGATGTGCTCTTGAAGGGAAGAATCCTGCAAGGTGTAGCGGAAGTCTGCCTCAAGTCATCGGACCTCACAAATGCTGAAAGCTATGTGCAGAAAGCCATCGCCGGTTCTGAAAAATTGGGCGATGACGCTAACCTCTGGCGGTCCTATACGGTGCTTGCCAAGTTGCAGTTGACCCGGGGCGAAGTGGAGCCGGCCAAAGCCTCCCTCAATTCCGCCCTCTCTTATTTCCGCTCGCCTCAGGCAGCCGATTTCGCTTCTGCCGATCAACTTGGTTATCCCTGCACCCGGGAAGACATGGGTGCTCTGCTTGTGCAGCTTCTGGCCTCCCAGGGTATGACCGAGCAGGCTCTTGTGACGGCCGAACAGATTAAGGAAGAGAACTTCATTCTGGAGTGGACCCGTCGCGGCGGCGAAGTGAAGCGGGAAGACCGCGATGTATACAACGAACTGGTTACCCAGAGAGCGCGTCTGCACTCCGCTGAACTGGTCACCACTCCCGATAAACTCTTGAAAGAGTGGAAGAGCTGGATGGAGCGCTTTACCGGTGTTGTAAAGACTAATCGCTCTCTGGCTCGTTTGATTGCTCCGGTGCCGACCATGGCTCCTGAAATCATTGCCAGCCTGCAAAAGAACAATGCTACGGCCGTCGACTACCTGGTCGGACCGGAGTTCACTATGGCTTTCACCATTGAGCCCTCGGGCCGTATGTCCTCCAGTTGCCTGCCGGTAGGAAAAGCTCGTTTGAAGAGCCAGGTTACTTCCTTGCTCGTTTCCGCCGCTCAGGCCGGCGGCGGCGCCGGCAGCGGCGATGCCGACCGGGTCGTACTGCACTCTCTTTATAGTGAACTCCTTCCTGCCGCCGTGCGTCAGTTCCTGCCCAAGAATGCCGAGCAGGTGCTGGTAGTTATCCCGGATGGTCCCCTCTACAACTTGCCCTTTGCGGCCCTTATAGATGATCAGGGCAAATTCCTGGTTGAGAAGCATTTGCTGACCATGATTTCTTCTGTTTCGGTCTTGCTTGACAGCCAGCCCCGCATTGCCGACGATCTCTCGGTGATTATGGCTAATTCCAACGGTAGTCAGGGTTCCGAGAAAGCCGAGACCGATCAGATTGCCAGCGTGGTCGGCACTGAGAGAGTCACCACCTTGTTCGGTAAGGAAGCGGCCATCAACAATCTGGAAGAACAGTCAAGAGGAAAGTCGGTTGTCCACTTCTCTTCTCGCCTGCCCCTTCTGGAAAGTAATCCCCTGCGCTCGGTTCTGCCTATCTTGAGCGACAGCACCGCCGAAGGTGCCCAGAGCAAGGTAACGGTCGATAAGCTATGCGGCACAAAGATGGCCAGTGATCTAATCGTCTGGAGCGCCAGCTCGGTCAACTCCAAAGACGTGCGAGGCAACGCCGTCAAGGTCTTCAGTCGCGGTTTGAACTATGCCGGAGCCAGAAATGTCTTGATGAGTCTCTGGAGTCAGCCGGAGTCGGAGCGTATTGATGAGCTTGTTAATTTCTACAAGAGCAAACAGTCCGGACTGGGACCGGCGCAGAGTTTGCGCAAGGCTCAGCTTGCTGCTCTCTCCCGGGACAGGGCGCCCCGTACCTGGGCCGCCTTCCAGTTGCTGGGACCAGGAAACTAACTGACCCATACTGAAACATGCAGGGCTCCGGTTTTAACCGGGGCCCTGTTAAGTCTTAAATCTTCAGTAGTCAAGGATGTTATTGACATCGCCGGACACGGTATAAGTTCCTTAGCTTTATATCTAGCTAATAGATGATTGTTGGGAATCATCTTTACTATTTCTTTCAACGAGGCGTTGATCATTATGGGTTTGTCCATCAAGCATTCTCGTTCATCTTTTCCCAGAGCAATGAGCATATTCTTGAGTACGGCGCTGGTAGCGCAGATGGTGCTCTTGCCCTTGCCGGTGCTGGCCCAGGAGGCAGCTCCCAGTTGGAATGACACGCAGTCGGAGCTTACTCTCGACAATAAGGCTAAGGAAGCTGACGGCAGCGGTAAGACCATTGCCGTCAAAGCGAAAGACAAGGAAGTTTCGCAGCCTGCGCCCGCCGAAACAACAAGTGCTGCCACCACTAACGGCGGCGGCGAGACTTTTGTAATAGATACAGACAAGACGGAAGAGAGCGAGAAGAAGCCGGAAGCTGCTGCCACCGCCGGTCTTACTCCGGCGGTGAAACTTAGCCCTGTGGAAGCTCCCCTCAGTACTGCTCCGGCGGACAATCTCAGTGCCGGCTCCGTTTTCGGCGCTAGCACCGGCAGTTTACTGCAGTCAGCCACACCTCCCCAGCTTGGTGCAAGCCCTGAAGCGGTGGAGGTTTTGACCGAACCCACCGTCGGTACCCAGACTGCGGTGACGAGCGCCAGTGCTAGTGGAGCCTTCGGCACCGCCGATTCATTGACGACAAATGAAGTGCATCAACTGGGTGCCAGCATAAACGATACGAGCAAAGACAGTGTTCTGGCCGTAGAGCTGGTTGCTACAGGCGATGAGCCCTTCCTCATCGATCTAGATGAAGTAGAGCAGATAGAAAAGGTTGTCGAATACGAAAACCTACCCACCGACGAGGGTAAGACCAAGATCAAGACCGGCGCTCGCTTCCCTGTGGTAGTGCTGTCTCAGATCTCTTCCAAGACGGCTAAGAAAGGCGACCCTGTGGAAGCCCGCCTCAAATACGACTTGAAGATAGGCGATCGCTTGATTGCTAAAAAGGGTTCGGTGGTAAGAGGTCATATCAATTATTGTCTTAGAGCCAGAAGCGTCATGCACTCTCTCGTTTCTCCCGAGCGCTGGTACCGTAACTCCGGTTGCCTGGGCGTCGATTTCGACGAAATTTTGAACGAGAAAAATGAGCACATTCCGCTTGTGGCTTGTCCGGCTCGTACTGCCAGAGTGGTGAACAACAAAGCGGAAGGGCGCTTATTGGGAGTGAACCATCTGGGGCAGGTGACCGGTCCATGGTCTCAGCAGCTCAAATATAAGGCCTTGCGTGTAGGTTTGAACGCTGCTCTGGCGCCGGCCGGAGTCTTCAGCTTCGGGGCTATGCCTGTGGCTCTGGGCTTGATCGGTGCCGCCAACCCGTCCTTCGCTTTCATGAAGCCGGTGGGTACCAATGTCAGACATCGCCGCATCAAAGGTTTCGCCTGGGGCTTCTTGAGTGGAGTTCCCGGTAGCTTCTTGATTGAAGATACCATCGTCAAAGGGCAAGAAGCCATCATTAAACCCGGCGATGAATTCCTGGCCGAGTTCAAGCAGGAATTTACCGGCGAAGTGGCTACGGAAGCCCAGCTTATGCCAAATGCCAGCACCAAGGTCAAGGGTGATGTGCGCGGGCAGGGTAAGAGCGACAAAGCCTCCAAGGAAACTAAGAAGAGCAAGGAAGGCAAGTAAGCCTGAAAAGTCAGTTGAGCTAAAAGAAGGGAGGTCCATTGGACCTCCCTTCTCTCTTCAATTTGATTTCAGGTCGAGGAAGCAGTCTTTCTAATAGGGATTGGCACTGGCTGCGCCGGCAATGCTTACCGGTGCATCGAGCTGAATCTGCATGGCAGTTCCGGCTTGCACGTTGACGTCGCTGCCTTTGCGCAAGATAAGGCTCTGGGCTACGCCGACGCCGGCACCAATTGCCGTACCGGACCAGGCACCCTTGCCCACGCCTCTGCCACCACCGGCGATAGCACCGACGGCTGTGCCGAGGGCTGCACCGGTACCGGCACCGATTGCGCCTCTAACACCGGCCTGTACAACTTTGCCTTTCCAGGTTTCACCTTTGACGGTGTCTTCCTGGGCGCCGCCGGCGTACTTGCCGATGCCGCCGACCAGGTGAGCGGAAATAGGTGTTTCGGTGCCATCGGGAGTGCGCAGGCGATTAAACTTGATGCCCAGGCTGGCGGAACGACCCAGCATTTTTCCGGCGCTGGCATCGGTAACCGTGCCCAGCACCACCGAGCCTGCCGGTATCATGGAATCACCAAGCATGACAGTCTGGCTGATGGTGGCTTGCACCACATCACCGGCCTTAGCTACTTGCGTGGAGATACCGGAGGACAGCGATATGGGTAGGACCAGACCGGCGGGAGCATAGGTTACGCGTCCCTGTCTGACCATGGACGAACCGTAGGGCTGTTGTCCGTAAGGCTGCTGACCGTAGGGCTGTTGTCCGTAAGGCTGTTGGCCGTAGGCCTGTTGCTGATTAGGCTGACCGTAGGGCTGGGTATTGAAGGAAGGGTTCGGCTGTGCCGCCGGTGTATTGTAGGCAGCCGGTGCGCTGCTGTCGTATTCGCCGGAGAGTTGCGAGACATAGGCTTGCACACTGCTTTGATCGCGCAGGGCGCCGCGGATGGTGTCAGCCCATCTGGTGGCCAGCAAAGTAGGTGTGGTGCCGGCAGCCTTGGCGGAGGCACTATCTACGGTGACTACCTGATAGCCGCCCAGTGTGACGACCGGTGTACCTTTGACATAGGTGATTTTTACAGAGGCTGGGGTTCTGTCTTTAGCTGCCACCAGCGCATTATCTAAGTTTTGTTGGATGGCTTCGGCCCGTTTGTCGGCGGTCATGCCACCAGCACCAGATACGGTGAACAGTCCCTGTCCGGCAATTTTGATTTCATTGTCTAGAGCCATGGCAGGTAGTGCAAAAGAGGTGCTGACGACAGTTTGGCTCAGAGCCAGCGCGCCGACTAAAATTGATCTTTTGACCGGGGAAATCTTTGCGTTGTAGGCTTTGGGTTTCATTTTTTTGTACCGACTATTTGATAGGAGATAAGTATTTAGCTTGACCGGGACTTAAGTCATTTGTCATTTTTGCGTTTGGCGCTCACAGGCAGTTTGCGCTTCACAGAAACTAAAGACTTGGAAAGTTTATCAAGGTTCCCGCTTTTCTGTCTTGCTGACAAAACTTGCCGGTAAAGGTGGCAATTGGGGCTAAAATGAGCCTGGTATAAGGAGTTGCTTTTCGTGTCTCTTGATAACAAAACTTCGCTTCCATCCTCTTATGGCTTTGCTCCTGATCTTTTTGAGGGGCGGCAGGTCTTTCTTACCGGTGCAAGCCGCGGTATCGGTCAGGCTGTAGCCCGGGGCTTTGCTGCTTGCGGAGCCGAACTATACCTGGTCGGCAAAGACGAAGAGCGCCTGCGTCTGTTTGCCGATGAGCTTTTCACTGCCTACGGACGTGCCGCGCAATACAAAAGTATAGACTTTGCTTCTCTGGAGAAACTGCAGTCTGAGCTTGCTGGGCTAGCAGGGGAGCGGCAATTCGATATCGTCGTCAATAATGCCGGTATTTATCGCACCGAGAGCGTGGCCGGGCATGAACTGTCCTCCTGGCGGCAATTGCTGGATATCAATTTGAACGCCGCCATGCTTGTCATGTCGAGCTTTCTGCCTGCCATGTTGAAGCGGGGCAGCGGGCGCATTATCAATGTCTCTTCCATCTCCGGCCGTGTGGCTGAAGCCTACGGTGCCGCTTATTCGGCCTCCAAGTTCGCGCTCCTTGGTCTCACCCAGGCCGCAGCCCTGGAAGCCGCCGCAAGCGGCGTCACCGTTAACGCCGTCTGTCCTGGTTGGGTGCTTACGGATCTTGCCCGTTCCCAGATAGAAGATCCGCACTGGCAGGCTCTCAGCGGCTTGCCGGCTGATGCCGGTATGGAACTGACCAGGCTTTCCGTGCCCCAGGAGCGCTTCCTCGAGCCTGAGGAAGTGGCTTCCCTGGTGCTCTATCTTGCTTCGCCGATGGCGCGCGGAATCACCGGACAGGCTATAAATATATGTGGGGGACTTTCCTTGCATTAGTCCTCTCGTTCGAGAAAGTGTATATCCAATATATGGAAGGCGGAAATGGAAGCAGGCGGAGACAACGACAAGAATCAATCCTTCCGGGAGCGGTTGAATCAGTCACTTTCCTTCAGTGAATGGCCGGTAAAGGAGCTGGATGGCTTGAAGCTCACCACATCGCCCTTGCTGTCTCGGCAGGAAGGACTGGTGCATGCTTTCACTACCCGGCACGGCGGTAGCTGCCCCAGCCCTTTTGATAATTTCAATCTGGGGCGGTCTGTGGGTGATGATAAGGTGAAGGAGAGCGCCCTCAAGAACAGGCAGAGGTTGTGCCGGGCCCTCAAGATCGACCATGACCGCCTGCATGTGCCGGGACAGGTCCATTCGGGTCATGTGGTGAAAGTGGACGGCGGTAGCCATGACCTGGCCGGTGTGGATGGACTGGCCACTGCCAGCAAGAATTTGCCGGTTCTCTTGCATTTTGCTGACTGCGTACCGGTGATGATTTACGAGCCGGAATTAAAGCTGCTTTCCATCGTGCACGCCGGTTGGCGGGGCACGGCCCAGTCTATTGCCGTGATGGGCGTGGAGAGACTGAAGGAGCTGGGCGGCGATCCCCGCCGCATGCTGGCGGCAGTCGGTCCGGCCATCGGTACTTGTTGTTATCCGACCGGTTTAGACGTAGTGGAAAAGCTCATGGCTACCGTAAATCCGAGCGGTTCGCCGGCCGTTGATAAGTTGGCCAGAAAGGGTCTTGTGGAAGAAAGGCAGGGGCAACCAAGGCCCAACCTGAAGGCCATCAATGCCCTGCAGTTGCTTAATCAGGGCCTGGCCCAGGTGGATGTCTCGGAATTTTGCACAAGTTGCCGTCCGGAGCTTTTCTATTCACATCGGCAATCCGGGGGCATCACCGGCCGGCAGGGTGCCGTTGGTTGCCTGGTCTAGGGTGGCAGCGAGAGCTTTTAAAATTGATCTCTTCTAATTTCTGGGGACCATTTGTAATATTGCCGGGATTGTGCAAAATATATCTAATGCACTCGGGGTGGGCAGTGGCAGGAAAGAGAGCCGTTTTGACGAATTTGGGAAGAGTCTTGCCTCTTTCCCTCAGTTTGCAATTGGCTTTCACGGCCTCCGGCTTTTCTCCACTCAGGGCCCAGGCACCGCCCCCCAGCCCGCTGCCGGCTGGTAAGCCGGTGGCACCGCCCTTACCACCCGCTCTTCCCAAGATTCCTGAGTCTCCTCGCCGCATCACGCGCCCTGCTCAGAGCCAACCTGCCGCCGGCACCTTACCGACGCGCATCCCCCGCCGGGCCCATGCAGCTGATACCAAGCCGGATTCGCCGCTCAAGCCCCAGGTGCCTTCGGTGGATGTAATACCGAATACGGTGCCATCCACTGGTCAGGCTCCCGCTCCTGCCCCTGCCCCGGTGGCGCCTCCTGCCTATCAAACGCCCCAGGCAGGCAATGCCGTTGAGCAGTATCCGACAATCGGCCGCCTGGAAGAAGTGACCCTGGGCCGCAGTCAACCCGGCGCTCCCATCGGAGAGAGGCTTTCTACCCTGGAAACAGTGGTCTTCAAGCGTAATTTCAACGACGATTCTCTCTTCGATCGCACCGAACGCCTAAAGAAAACCATCCTTGGCGGCATGGAGGCGGAGCGGGCCGATTTGAACGGCAACAGTGCGCCGCCTGTATACAACAATAATGATCTGGAAAATTTGCCCACCCTGGAAACCGTCAGGGAAGTAAATTACCTGGACGAGCTGGCCCTCAGACCGGAGAACTTGCAGCCTTCCACTCCTGAGCAAGTGGGTCAGTTTGCCGTGGAGATAATCAATACAGAACGGCGCAACTATGGCTTGGGTGCTCTTTCACCCGACACGCTGGCCGAGAAGCTGGCACGGGAGCAAGCTGCCTACCAGGGGCGGCGCTCGCTCGTTTCGCATTTCAACGAAGCCGGCTTGGGTCCTGATCGGCGCTATACCATCGAGGAAGGCTCCGATGCCCTCACCGAATGCATCGCCTCCGTCAAGACCGCCGAGGTCGGTGCGAGCAAGGTTTGTAAAGCCGGTGCCGTCAAACTCCTCAAGTTGCTCCTCTCCAGGCAGGATGATCGTGATGCCATCCTTTCACCGGATGCCACCCATATAGGCTTTGCCATCTGTGAAAATGCCGGCGGAGACCGCTTTATCGGCACCTGTGAAATTTTAAATCGACATTCGCTCATGGGTCCTCTGCCCAGTCAGGCGGCCCTTGGTGAAAAGGTAGAGGTGAAGGGGGTCTTTCACAGTCCCTATGTTTTTGACCGGGTGACCCTGGCCTATGAAGCCCTGGCCGCTCCCAACAGCTCTTATGGTGCTGCCGATGAAGGAGAAGAGGCCCTGCCATACTTTCCACCTCTCGATTATGTAGCCTATTCCAATCGTTCCGAGCGTGACTACAGTAAAGCGGTGACCGCTATCAAGATAGGCGGTATGGTGGCAGCGGTGGCCGGCGGCATGTTCTTCCCTCCCATTGCCCTGGCGGCGCCTTTGATAGCGGTGGCCGGCTCCCCTGGTGAGCCGAGACCGGTTTCGGACATTCCTGTCAAAGGGGGAGTCAAAATAGACGGGGCCGCTTTCTCCGTGAAGGTGCCGCTGAACAATGAAAATAAGGAAGGACTCTATTACATTACGGTCTGGGGAACACTTGGGAAGGGGCAGAAGTCTATTCCTGTCAGTCGCCGCGTCATTGAAGTGAAGGCCGTTGAGAAGGAAGTTGAGGCGGTGAAGGCCGGCGAAAATGAAACAAAAGAGGGGGCTCCTGAAGGGGCTAAGTTATCGAAGGAAGAGCGTAAGCTCAAACATGACCAGGAGAAGGCACTGAAAGAGAAAGAGAAGCAAGAGAGAGAACTGAAAGAGAAGCAGGAAAAAGCTGCCCGCAAAGCCCGGGAGAAAGCTGGAAAAGAAGATGAAGACAAGAAAAAAGACAATGAAAAGGATGATTGAGCCAAGTCGCCCTCTCTTTTTCTCAATGGCCTTCCTGCTGGCTGCTTCCAACTGCTGTCTGGCTCAAGGGCTTAAGCCGTCGCCCCCACCCGATAAAGCTCCCGTCATCGTCCCCGTGCCCATGGCCATGCCTGTGCCGGCCGGGCGCTCCGGCGCTCCTTACAGTGCCTCCACTGATAGTACCACCCTGCAAACCGGCACGCAGTCAACCACGCTAAGTGTGGGCACCCAGAACACCTTGCTGCAAAGCGGCACCGATTCTTCCCTTTTGCGCACCGGTGTGGAGCGTCAGGCCGGTCCGGTGAACGTGCTCTTCATAGTGGACGGTTCGCGCAGCATGCTCGAGAAGCTGGGCGGCGATACTCAAAAAATGGATGCCGCCAAGCAGGTGTTGCAAAATGCCATTTCCCGTATTCCGGCCGATGTGAATCTGGGTCTGAGGGTTTTCGGTCATGGATATCAGGGTGCCAACACCAGTATGTTCGGGGGTGGTTTCGGCAGTCTCAATCTGGACAACGAATGTCGCAATTCGGCCTTGCTCGTGCCCGTGGGGCGCGGCAATCGCCGTACCATCATCGAGAAGACCAGGCAAATAAGACCTTACGGCATGACGCCCCTGGCCTATTCCATTGAACAGGCTGCCATTAACGATTTCCGAGGCTTGAACGGTACCAAAACTATTATCTTGATTACCGATGGTGCCGATACTTGCAACGGCAACCCCTGTGAAGTGATCAAGCAGTTGCCTCTTTACGGCATTAAATTAAAGGTTGACGTGGTGGGCTTAGACCTCAGGCGTGAACCCCTGGCCAGGCATCAACTCAATTGTATTGCCCAGGAATCGGGCGGAAAGTATTATGACGCCAACACCGCAGCCGATCTAATCGACAGTGTTTCTCAGTCGGTTTCTAAAGCAATCGAAGGGCGAGTGATCGTTCGCCCTTCAACCGGTACCGGCGGTAGTGGCGCCAATCCGGTCAATATCATGACACCGCCCGAGCTTGTGCCGATTGAGCCCATGAAGTCAATAGACGAGCCGACTCCTAAGAGCAGCGGCAACTAACCGTTGTTTGGGCGACTGTTTACTGTCTGGCTATCTTGTTTGCGGCCGGTACGGCGCCGATAGTCATATGTCCCTTTGCTTCCTTGGCCATCTTGTCGGCCAGGGGAGCGGAATATTTGCTCAGCATGAGGGGATAGATACCCAGGGCTAGAATGGAAGTGCAGAGACTGTAAGCGACTACTTTCTCGGTCATGGTGGCGTCGGACAGGTGACCTTTCCATTTAGCCAGCTCTTCTCCGTAGAAGAGACGCTTGAGAAGCCACAGCATGTAACCGGCTGTGAGAATTACACCCAGACCGGCCACAATTATCCAGCCCTGCACGAAACTGCCGGCGGTGGCGGACTGAGCCATGGGAGAAGTGAAGGAACCATAGAAGACGGCTGCTTCCGCTACGAAACCTGAAAGTCCGGGCAGACCGAGGTTGGCCATGGTTCCGAGCATCCAGAAGTAGAAAAGGGTAGGCATCTGTTTGGCCAGACCGCCGCCTATCTCGCCCAATTGACGGGTATGGGTACGCTCATACACGGTACCGACCAGGAAGAAGAGCAGGGCTGATATGACGCCGTGGGAAATCATCTGGAAGATGGCGCCGTTCAAAGCCGCGGAAGAAAGGGAAGCAACACCGAGGAGAACAAAGCCCATGTGGCTGACGGATGAAAGGGCGATGATGCGCTTCATGTCTTGCTGTACAAGACAAGCCATAGCGGCCCAGACGATATTGAAAGCACCCAGGGCCATTACTATCGGTCCGTAATCTATAAAGAAGTACGGGAAGAAGCCCAGGCATATCCTGACAAGTCCGTAAGAGCCCATTTTCAAGAGCAAACCGGCCAGGAGCATGGAGATAGGGGTGGGCGCTTCCACGTGGGCATCCGGCAACCAGGTGTGCACGGGGAAGGAGGGCAGTTTGATGATGAAAGCCAGGAAGAAACCCAGGCAAGCAATAATCTGCACATCTTTAGGCAGGAGTTGCGGCAGACGGGCCAGTTCGGTCATGTCGAAGGTGCCCATGCCGCCTGCGCCGACGCCCATCTGGGTGTACATATAGACCAGACCGGCCAGCATGAGGATGCCGCCGAAGAAGGTATAAATCAAGAACTTGAGAGCGGCACGGGAACGTCTAGGACCTCCCCAGATGGCAATCAAGAAGTACATCGGCACCAGTTCCATTTCGTAGAGCACGAAGAACTGCAGCAAGTCGAGAGATAAGAACACGCCCTGCACCGAGAATATAAGGAGCATGAGCATGCTGTAGTAAAGGCGCGGACGATTGTCCCCGATCGAGGTTGAAGCGAGAGTGGACATGAGAGTAATGAAGGCAGTCAAGACCACCAGTGAGAGCGACATGCCGTCTACACCCACGAAGTACTGCACCGGGAAAGGCTGCGTGAACCAGGGCATTTTCTCGACAAATTGAAATTCGGCCGCAGTTTCTAAATTGAATTGACTGAGGAGCCAGACCGAGAGTCCGCACATGACACTGGAAAAAGCGATAGCCAACTTTCTGGCTGCCGTTTCCGGTAAGCAGGCGATGGCTAAAGTACCGATCAGTGGAACTAGAAACAGCACTGTCAAAAGGTGTTGTGGTTCGTGACTCACAGCTGACTCCGTAATTCGTGGTAGCAACTACCCTGGTAAATAAAGAAGATATTTGCGGGCAATATTCTCGGAAGATATCTTCGGGGCTTCTCTCACTTGAGCGCCATCAGTATAAAGGGAAGGTGCAAATCGTTGCCACCCGTTTGCGCTACAAAAGGGGCTAGTTGAACAATTATTGAAGAGAAAAATCTTTTCACTCGAAACTGAGCTTATCTAACTTCCAAAAATGTATAGTTTTACAATCACGGCCGGCGGTGTCACTAGTCAAGTGTTCGTCGGCTTTGATGAGGGAAGACCCAGATCTGGAGAAGTATCTTGCTGCCAACCTTTCTGCCACTGAGTGCCGATCAGCTCAAATGGTTTGTCGAGCATGCCGGGCTTATTGTCGCCGCGCCGTTTCTGGCTGGTTTCTTGATTATTATGGGCCTTAGGGCGTCCAAGACGCTTTCCATGGTGGCCTCGGTCGGCGCTGTGCTCTATGGACTCTTTCATTCCGTAGCCATTTTTCAGGCACTCGTTACTAAGTCTTATCCGGAACCCTTCTTTCAACAAAATATAGATTGGTTCGTGTCAGACGCCTTTACTCTTTCAGTGGGTGTGCTGGTGGATAATCTGGCGGCCTTGATGCTCATCGTCGTCACCGGTATCAGTCTTCTGGTGCAGATATACACCCATGGCTATATGCGGGAAGATCCCGGCTACTCTCGCTTTTATGCCTACCTTTCCTTGTTCACCGGCTCGATGCTCGGCCTGGTAGTTTCTACCAACCTCTTTCAGATGTACGGCTTCTGGGAACTGGTCGGCGTTTGTTCTTATTTCTTGATCGGCTTCTGGTGGTACAAAGAGTCGGCCGCCAAAGCCTGTATGAAAGCCTTCGTGGTTAACCGTATTGGTGACTTCGGCTTCTTGATCGGTATTTTGGTTTTCTTCCTGGCAACCAAAGATTTCTGGCAGGGTCAGACCTTGCTTGGTTTTGTCGGACCCGGCGAAGCTAATCTGGCCGGAGTGATTCACCGGGCTGCTGAAGCCCATGCCCTCACCACAGAGTCTCTCTTCGTTATTTCTTGCTTGATTCTGATGGGTCCCATGGCCAAGTCGGCCCAATTTCCTCTGCATGTCTGGCTGCCGGACGCTATGGAAGGTCCCACTCCTATTTCCGCTCTCATCCATGCCGCCACCATGGTGGCGGCCGGTGTTTACCTGGTGGCGAGAGCTTATCCAATCTGGCTGACCCCGGATGGTCAGATGGGTGCCGCACTTCATGTGGTGGCCATTGTTGGTGCCATCACTGCCTTCATGGCTGCCACCATTGCCATGAGTCAGTACGATATCAAGCGGGTTCTGGCCTGGTCCACTTGCTCGCAGCTTGGATACATGTTTGTTGGTCTGGGTTGTGGTGCATTTACCGGTGGTATCTTCCACCTTTTCAACCATGCCTTCTTCAAAGCCATGCTCTTCCTTTGTAGTGGTGCCGTAATTCACGGTCTGCACGGCGAACAAGACATTCGTAAAATGGGCGGGCTCTCGAAGTCTATGCCCATCACCCACTTCTGTTTCTTGATTGGATGTCTGGCCATATCCGGTTTCCCAATCTTCAGCGGTTTCTTCTCCAAAGACGAAATCATTGGTGCGGCCATGCATACCCACCCCGTTATTGGTTGGTTGATGATGGCTACTGCCGGTATGACGGCGTTCTACATGTTCCGGCTTTACTTCATGACATTTTCCGGCGGTTATCGTGGCGATGCCCATCCCCATGAATCACCGGCTTCCATGACCTGGCCGCTCCTGGTACTTTCAGTGCCTTCCATGCTTTCCGGCTATCTTGGTTTCAATTTGGCCAATCTGCAGGCTGCTTTCGGTGGAGCTTCCGCCGAGCATGGTTTGCCCAACCACTTTGCCGCCTTTGTCTTCGGACCCTTCGGCCCTCATTTCGAAGGCTGCAATCTGCCCCTCATGGCTACCTCTGTTTGTGTGGCGGCAGTGGGTATCTTCCTCGCTTTTGCCATGTATCAAACCAAGACCATCCATATAAACAAGAGCTTTGCCGAATCCCGGGAAGGCTTCGCTCACTTGCTTTACAACTTCTCGTTCAACAAGTGGTATATGGACAACCTCTATTTCGGTCTGGTTGACCGGGTGTTCCTGCCGCTATTCCGCGGTGTCTGGACCAGGGTCGATCAGGTTGTGGTGGATGGAATTGTTCACGGTACCGGCCTTGTCACCATGAGTGTGGGCGAGGTGCTCAAGTACCTGCAAACCGGACGTGGTCAATACTATGCCCTGGTTATATTTGCTGCCGTAGCCGGTATCGCCTGGCTGGCTTATATGATGCCGCCGCGCTGAGAAGCTGTTACGTCGCTACATGTGAGTTTTTTTAATTGGGGATTTGCAAATGTCAAAGGGTGATCACAGTAACGATAAAGAGCATGCTCAAGAGCATGTTCACTCTGATAGCTGTGCCCACGGTCATGATCACAGCCACGGTCACGATCACAGCCATGGTCACGACCATGGTCATGGCGACGACCACGGCCACGGTCATGGTCATGGGGCTATTGCCGACGCCGCGCCGGAGCATGATCTGCTCTTGAAGGCTGTTACTTTTGGAGCCGCTGCTCTTGTTATCGGATTTATGGGTTGGTGGATGACCTTGCCTCTGCCGGAAGCCCACGCCACAGGCGAGCATCAGAGCCAGGGCACGGCGGGCGAGCACAATAAAGAGGGATCCCCGGCGGGCTCCGAACACGGTTCCGGGCACTGAAGGGCTCTGTTTGGAATAGATTAGATGAAGCTTCTCTTTCAGGCTTCGGCTATCTCAATTTTTGTTGCCGAATAATGGCGTTATAAGGGCACGCTTGCCAACTTCTCAGGCCTTTGTGCTATCGTATGCAGCGAGTATAAAGGCGCACGAGAATGCGCCTTCCATTGAGTTTCGAGAGGAACTCGAAACAAGTACATGGCTTAAAAAAGGCGATCTACTTGTCAGCCTATTGTAAAAAAGGGATTTGAAAAAACCTTCTGTAGTTGTTCAGTTTGAGGTTAATTAAATGCAGGAAGTCACAATTGGGATTGCTGGAGCCGCCGGTGACGGTCTCGACAAGTCTGGCGATACCCTGGCGCGTTCGTGCGGAAGACTGGGTCTTCATGTTTACGCGTACAACAGTTATCAATCCATTATCCGGGGCGGTCATATTTGGCTCCGCGTAAGAATTGGAGAAAACAAGGTTTACTCTCACGGCGACAAACTCAACGTACTGGTGGCTCTGAACCAGGACTCCATTGAGCGTCATGCCGGAGAAGTAGAAGAAGGTGGCGTAGTCATCTTCAATTCCGACAAGATTAAGTGCGATCCGGCTCTGGTCAGACCTGGTGTAAAAATCCTCGCTCTACCCATGGCCAAGGTAACTGAAGATGTGGTGAAAGAGCACGGTCCGCTGCAAGCGATCATGCAAAACACCGTAGCCGTGGGCGCCGTTTGCTTCCTCTCCAATATCGGACTGGAAGAGCCTACTTCTGTTCTTACCGATACTTTCGCTCATAAAGGTCAGAAAGTAATCGACCTCAACGTCGGACTCTTGAAAGCCGGTTATGAGTTTGCCAAAGCCAATTGCCAGACTCTCACTAAGGAATGGCAGTTCAGCCACAAGAAGCGTCCCTTCGTGACCGGTAACGAAGCCATCGCCCTTGGTGCCTATGCTGCCGGTTGTAAGTTCTACAGCGCCTACCCCATGACCCCCGCTTCTACCATCTTGCATTGGATGGCCAGCCACGCTGCTAAGACCGGAATTTGCGTCAAGCAGTGCGAAGACGAGCTTTCCGTAATCAATATGGCTATCGGTGCCGGTATCGCCGGTGCTCGTTCCATGTGCGCTACCGCCGGCGGCGGCTTTGCCCTGATGACCGAAGCCGTTGGTATGGCCGGCATCATGGAAGTGCCCGTGGTGGTGGTGGAAGTACAGCGCGGCGGACCCTCTACCGGTCTTCCCACCAAAACCGAACAGGCCGACCTGTTCCAGGTTTATGGTGCTTCCCAGGGTGAATTCCCCCGCCTGATCGTGGCTCCTAAATCCATTGCCGATGCTTATGAGACCACTGTTGATGTATTCAACCTGGCTGATAAGTATCAGCTCCCGGTCTTGCTCATGTCCGACCTGTTACTGTCCGAGCACCCCGAAACCGTCGACCCCGAGGTCTTCAACAGCGATGTGAAGATTGATCGCGGTGAAGTTGTGACTGAGTGGAAGGAAGATCAGGGCAAGTTCAAACGCTTCAAGTTTACCGAATCGGGTATCTCGCCCCGCGCTCTACCCGGCACGGCCAACTGCAACTACGTTTCGGCTACCGATGATCATGACGAGGAGAGCATCCTCATCTCCGATATGTATACATCCCCCGGTACGCGCCGCATGATCATGGAGAAGCGCAATCGTAAGATTGAAAATCTCCTGAAAGAACTGCCGGCTCCCGCGCTGGAAGGACCTAAAGATGCCGATCTGACCCTGGTTTGCTGGGGCTCCACCTGGGGCGTAGTGAAAGAAGCCGTCGAACTTCTCAATGCTCAGGGCATCAAGACCAATATGCTCAACATCAAGTACATCGCTCCTTTCCATGCTAAGGAAGTGAGCGAGATTCTCGGCAAAGCCAAGAAGAAAATCTCGGTTGAAGTTAACTACACCAGCCAGATGGCCAGACATATCAAAGCCGAGACCGGTATCTCCATGGATGCTCACATCAACAGATACGACGGTGAGCCTATGGAGCCGGCCTTCGTTGCCGAGCATGTGAAACGAATTCTAGCCGGTAAGGCACTCAGCCTCGAATGCACCGAGGAAGAAGCCAAAGATATCGGTTATCACTACCTTCGCACCCATGCCCTGGAGAAACTGCGTCCGTCCAAACTGACGAAAGAATCAGGCAACGGCTTCGGCGAGCAAGTATGGAACATCGAATTCACCGAAAGAGCCACCGGTAAGACCGGCGCGCGCATGTTGGTGGGTGTCTCTACCGGCTCCACTCATAGTTTTGAGAAACTGGCTTCCGAATAGCCGCTAATTTCCATTCAATCTAAAAGAGGAATTTAAAAGGATGGCAACTGTAATAGAGCTTCCAGTAGAAATTTTCAAAGGACCGGTAGACCCTGATTGGTGTCCTGGTTGTGGTGACTTCGGCGTTCTCAAAGGCGTGCAGCAAGCTGCCGCTAAATGTGGTATCAAACCCGAGAACTTGCTTGTGGTCTCAGGTATCGGCTGTTCTTCCAACCTGCCTGGTTTTATCCATGCTTACGGCATTCACAGTCTGCACGGCCGCGCCGTACCGGTAGCCACCGGTGCGCACCTGGCCAATACAGACTTGAAAGTGGTTATCACCGGTGGAGACGGAGACGGCTACGGGATTGGTGTCGGGCACTTGTTGCACGCCATGCGCCGTAACCTCGATGTTACCTATGTGGTGATGGACAACCAGATCTATGGTCTCACCACTGGTCAGACTTCACCGACCACCACGCTCGGACATAAGACCAAGTCTACCCCTCAGGGGAACTTGGAAAGCCCGTTGAACCCGCTCGCTCTGGCGCTGACAGCCGGTGCTACTTACATTGCTCGCGGTTTTTCCGGTGAGCAGAAGCATCTTGCTGATATCATTGCCGGTGCCATCGAGCACAAAGGCTTCTCCCTTGTGGATGTCTTCAGCCCTTGCGTTACCTACAACAAAATCAACACCTATCCCTTCTTCAAAGAGCGCGTTTACAAGCTTGAAGATGAAGGTTGGGATCCGACCGACTTCCATAAGAGTATGGAAAAAGCCTTCGAATGGGGCGACAAGATTCCGCTTGGCGTCATCTACAAGGCCGACATGCCTACCTATGAAGATGGTGAGTTAGCCTTCAAAAAAGGACCCCTGGTCAAACAATCATTGAAAGCCGACAAGAAAATGTTCGACAGCTTCATTGAAGAAATGATCTAGTTTGTAGATTCTGGTTTGAGAGAGAGGAGCCCCCGGGCTCCTCTTCTTTTTCTTTTTGCTATCCGTTGTATATGTGTTAGGGGAATTTAAGGAGTCTATGATAAACTTATGCTCATCGTATATGCATTGGTGTCTCATGGTCCGCCCGGTAGTGTCTGAAACTAGCCAGAATTGAGGCGTTTGCCCCAAAAGACAGTTGCCGATAAAAGAGCTTAATGGTCTTCCCGCTCTGGTTAATCGTGCAGTTGTAAAGCTATAATGTGAAGCGCTGTTCTTTATCAGCAAAAGCTTCAGTATCGCCGAGAATCGGCAGCAAATGAAAGAGAGAGGTTTCTCAAGATGATCAATCGTTCCGTTATCGGCAAAAGAGCCCAGGGTTCTGTCCCGATAAGCAAAGATCAGATTTCGACGCTGAAGCAAAAAGCCTTAAGGGTAGAAGAGATTGAGGGCTTGAGGCGTGATTCCCTCTGGGATCATATCGTTCACTTGTGGACCACCTTCACCTACTCTTTGCAGCCCAAGGGCCGCCAGTGTGAAATCTATGGACACACCCTGCCCACTTCCGGCTGGACGGTCGGTCGCCTGCCCAAGTGCGTTGATTGCGGCACACCTATTCATCACCCGGAAGAACTGCGCAAAGCCGTGCCGCGCGAGTGGTAAGTTAGAGACTGCTTGACGAAGTCTAGTAGTGAGAATCGCCTGCGGAAGATAATCCATGTAGACATGGATGCCTTTTTTGCTTCCGTTGAACAGAGAGACAATGCCTCCTTGCGGGGCAAACCCGTCGTGGTGGGCGGTACGCCAGACAGCCGCGGCGTAGTGGCCGCTGCCAGCTATGAAGCCCGCAGTTTCGGTATTCATTCGGCTATGCCTTCCCGTACCGCTCTGGAACGTTGCCCGGCGCTTATCTTCGTCAAGCCCCGCTTTGAAGTTTACCGCAGCGTATCCAGTGATATTCACCGCATCTTTCACGACTATACAGATCTGGTGGAGCCCCTCAGTCTTGATGAAGCCTATCTGGATGTCACCGCCAATAAACTGACGAACCCGGCCATAAGTGCTTCCGCAACTCTCATAGCGAGGGAGATCAAAGCCCGCATTTTTGCCGAGACGGAACTGACTGCCTCGGCCGGTGTCTCCATCAATAAGTTCCTGGCTAAGACTGCATCCGGTATAAGAAAACCCAATGGTCTTTTTTTGATCAAGCCCGAGCAAGCGGAGTCTTTTGCTGAAGCCCTGCCCATTGAGAAGTTTTACGGCATCGGTCATGTTACCGCCGGCAAGATGAAGGCCAGTGGAATTCATAACGGCAAAGACTTGAAGGCTCTCTCCGAAGCCGAGCTAATCAACCGCTTCGGCAAGGCCGGCAGCTATTACTATCGAATTGCCCGAGGAATGGACGATCGCCCTGTAGTACCAAATAGGGTGCGCAAGTCGGTGGGGGCGGAAGAGAGCTTCGCCGATGATCTTACCGGCCTGCAGGCTATTCATGAGGCTCTGGGCGACATAGCCGAAACGCTGGAGCGCCGGCTGGAACGCTGCAATGCCGGTGGCCGCACCCTTACATTGAAGGTCAAGTACGGCGACTATCAGCAAGTGACCCGCAGTCGCACAACTTTCGCGTCAATATCTAAGCGCGCCGAGATGCTCAAATTGGCCATGGAGCTTCTTGCCACCACCGAGGTTTTGAGCAAGAGCGTACGACTATTAGGTCTGACCGTCTCTAATCTGGATACGGAGGAGGAGGCGACGACGCAAGAAGAGCAATACGTGCAATTGAAGCTCGATTTTGACTGGTGATTGTTGCTAATGTAGGCTATTAGTTGGTGGGTCAAGAAAGGAAAGCCATTATGAAGTCTGCTGCAAGGATTTTTCCCGGCCTTGTCTGTCTGGTCCTTGCACTGGCGCTGCCTGTCGGTGCCAGAGATGACAAGGAAACCCTCTTGAAGGAAGCGAAAGAGTTCTTCAATCGTTATGTTGAGCTGGGCAATAAATTCGATCCGGCTCTGGCAGAGCTTTATAGCGACTCAGCCGATATTCAGAACGTTCGTTACTATCCGGGCGGTAAGACCCGCACCTTGAAACTGGCCGCGCCGGAGTACAAGAAAATGGTGGCGGCCATGATGCCTGCTGCCAAAGCCAGAAATGATATAGATACTTTCAGCAAGACAACTTATACGGTTCTGGGCGACGGTGTGAAAATTCAGAGTCTGCGTCATTCCACCTTGAAAAATTATGATAGCTGGCTGGTGCTGCTCTTGCGAAAAGAAAAGGGCGGCATGAAAATCTATCAAGAACTGTCGCAGTCTAGACCCTGATTGTTTCAGTTCTCTTGATTCAATAGTTGGTGCAGGGCTTTAACGGCCTTTGTATGTTGTGGGTGATTGGAGTCAGTATAGGCTTCTCTCAAGGCTTTCATTTTGCTCTTTTCCGCCTCTGGAATTTCTTTATAATCGTCCTCATGCAGTAAGGTGAGAGCCTCGAGAACATTTTCGCTCTTTACCGATGCGTCTTGCGGTTTGCCGGCTAGAGCCCGGAGAACTTTTGCCGACTCAGGCATTGTCTCTGCAAGCTTTTCCACTTTTGTTTCTTTCTTCGGTGTCGGAGTATTTTCCTGGATACCGAGCAGGGAATCTTCACTTCTACTCCTCAGTCTATTTAAGGCATTATCAAGAATATCTTTGCTTCGCTCTCCCTGCACTCGCCCCCCCTCGATGTCACCTTTGAGACCGAAGATCACATCTTTGACGGCGTCCATAGCTTTCCGGAAGGAGGGATCGGTGCGCAGCAGGTCTACCATGGCAGTGGCTCTGATTTCCAGCCTCTTCTCTCTATCGATAGGCTTTGCCTGGCGTTGCTCGCGCTCAAGGTAGGGTTTCATCAAGTCGTTTACTCGCTCGGGTTTGACTCCCAGGGCTTTCAATTGAGTATCCGTCAGTCGGCTGGCGATGGCGGCTGGGTCTGAAAGCGTGTTGGTTTGTTTGGCTAGTGCCCTGGCTACGGAGCCACCGTCGTGCAGATTGCCGTCTTCGGTCTGCAACTTGATATTGCCGTCGAAGACCCTGATGTCGCTCTTGTCTTTCCCCGCTGCCGGTTTTGTGGAAACTCTCGTGGCCCGTGCCAGGGCGTAGGCTACCAGCTCTTCTTCTATGACGCGCTCAAGGTTTTGCGCCAATTTTGGCGCCGGTAGTTCACGTGCTTTTAGCTCGCTGTGAGTTTCTGCGCCTGCCAGTTTGGCGGCCATATCATTGAATAGACCTTTTTCGTTTTCGTTATTACTCCTGGCTGCTCTCTCTTTTGCCCAGCTCACAAGTTCGCTTACCTGTTTGGCAGTGTCCTCATCGCTTTTAATTTTGAGGGAGGGAAGCGGCGGCCCGTCGGTGCCGATCTTTAGATGAGAAGGTGTGGAGGTCATCTTCACCAGTTTGGCTTCCAGCATGTCCAGGAAGAGCGCAGCTCTTTCTGTTGGCGGGAGGCTCTGGTCGTTAAGCAAGTTGATTCTCTGTTGCAGGTCGAGATTGGCCAGTTCTGAGCGTGTGGGCTTTACTTCCTGGTTGCGGGTTGCCTTGACTAACGGACTGCCGTCCGTATCGAGGAACTGTTTGTTTACATAAATCACACCGTCTTCTCTCAGCTTGAAAACAGATTTCTTCTCGTTGTTGGAGGTGGCATCAAGAATATGAAACTCGCCGGTTTTTCTATTGACCAAAAGATAATCGGCCCCGACCTTGTCCAGCGGTGCCTGGGGCGCGGTGGGATAAATCTCCCAGTCTTTATCAATCTTCCCTTCTTTCTGCAGTTTAGCCAGCATTCCATCTTCGTTGGCGAGAATGCGGAAGACATCAAGTTGGGTTCGGTCACCGCCTCGATTGACGGTTCTATATTGCGGACTGGAAATGATTTCAAGTTTTAACTGGTCCATCGTGGCAATCACCTTCTGGGTGGCTGCCTGTGACCAACTCTTTGGTGTTTCTTCTGGCCGCTCTTTTGAGTAGTGGACGGCGCGCTCGCCTTCCGATGCAACAATTTCCCCTGTGCCCTTTGCAGATTTGGGCTTTAAAAGCTCTTCTGCACCGCCGGCGGGCATGTAACCACGCCGTACCATATAAGCTGCCAGTCTGGCCTCCTCACCCTGGGGGGCGTTGGCGAAGGCACTTTCCAGCCATTGTTTGCGGCTTGCTTCCAGTTCTTCTTTAGAAACTGCCGGGTCTTGCATCTTCAACTTGGCCGAATCGCGTGCCACCATATCCAGGGCAGTAAGAAAGCGCAGCGCCCTTGTTGATTCTTCCACCACTTGCATATTGGCACTCAGTTGTCTTGCCGTTTCTTTCAAGGCCGCAGGCAGAGAGGGCTCATTGGCAAGGGCCGCCAGGGCCGCTTTTCCTGCCGGGTTGTTGAGGTTCTCCAGCATCTTGACGGTGCTTGTACCTGCCCCGTCAAGGGCGGTGGTTAGCTCTTTCAGGTGCTTGGCGGTCTGTGCCGAACTGAGTTTCCATTCCAGTTGCCCGTCGGCGGCAAGTTCGTGCAACTGTGTCTGTAATTGCCTGGTCTGACCCTGGCTTTCGCCCAGGGCACCTTCGAGAGTGCGGGAGTATTGCAGGCGGTTGGCTTTGTTTTCATAACGGGAGCCGAAGTCATAATAGGCGTTCGACTGGCTGCCGAGAGCCAGAGCCGCGTCTGAGGCACCGGCCAGGGCATTGACATACTGCTCTCGGCTTGGATTTTCACCAAGAGTTTTTCTTGTCAGGTCTACAAGACTCCGTACCGGTTCTCTCGCTAAGGCTTCAGGAGCCAGACCGGTGTTGTTGAAGGTGACGCGCAGGTTCGAAATTTCCCGGCGCATCTCGTAAATTAGGGCTTGATTATGGCTGAATTGGGCGTGGGGAAAGTCGGCACCGCGCTGGTAGATGAACTTGTTCAGGTCCTCCGCGCTTGGCACCGCCGGTAGTTTGCCGTCTTTCATGTTCTCGGTCATATAGGCTTTGATTTGCTCCCTGGCAAATTTAGCATCATCTTCAGTGAACCCGTTCTTGCCTGCCAGGGCTTCCCTTTCAAAGGTACGCTCCCCGAACACAGCCTTTTCCATTCTTGCTTCACCCTTAGTGAAGGCACCGGCCATGCTGTCGTCTACCAGGGTTTCCAGGAAGAGTTTGGGATTGGCTTCAAAAAGGGCCTGATTTCTGGCGGCATCCAGAAGGTGGGCAACTTCGTGATTTACCGTTTGACCGGGTTTGATGGCCGAGTCTGTGTCTCCTACGTAGAGATCAATCCGCCCGCTGCGCGGGTCGAACTGTCCCTGGGCGCCGGGATTTTCGGAGGCGTCTTTGAGATCGATGCCTATTTCTCTAGCCAGAGCTTCGCCTTCTGCTATCGATACGCCGGTGCTTCTGGCAATCAGTTCACCGGCGTCCCTGACGAGAGTCTCGGTGAGCTGAACTCTGGCCTCCTGCAACTCCTGCTCTTTCACCTGCAGGGTTTCCTTATCGAACCAGGCTTTGTTCTGCTTAAATTCAGCCTCTTGTTTGGCCAGGTTTTGAGCCTGCATATCGGCCAGACTGCGATAGTCCACCTGGTGTCCGGTGGATGATTTGCTCTCGGCTTCACTGTGGGAGGTCGGCTGCGTAGTTTCTGTCGGTCTGTTCGAAAGCAAGTTGTGGGACTGCCGTATCTGTTGAAAGAATGGCGCGATGGCGGCATTGAGAGTTTGCTGTGAGAAACCTTCTGCCGAGTAGCCTGTGCCTCTGAGGCTGGCAATCATATTTTCTGCCGCGAAATTGGCGGTGGCGGTACTGCCCACCAGGGTGGAGAGATTGGTACCGCTTTTAGTGGCGAAGGCAAGCAGCGATTCGCCGCCGTTTATACCGCCGGTCAGCTTCAAAGAGGCGCGCCCACCCAGATGACCGCTGCCTGCTCCCAGGCTGCCTCGCAGGAGTGCATCCCGCGCATCATGCATGGTGAATTCGACTCCTCGGATCTTGGCATCGGTGTAAGCTCCCAGCACGGAACCGCCGGCGCCGCTTACCTGATTGAGGGCCATGGTGGTGGCTTCGTGCTTGAGGAAAGCCCGGGCTTCCGCTTCCATGGCTTCCTTCAGGGATGCTCCCATCAGCCTTGTTGCCACCTGTGCCTGACTTTCGTCGAAGAGACCCCGTTTGACCAGATCCCCGACCACATCTCCAAGCATTTTGCTGTCGGCTTTATAGGAGCCGGAGAGAATTTGCTGACGCATGGATTCGGCTACTTCTCTGGTGATGGTTTCTTGAATCTCTTTTTTGGCGCTGGTGGAAAGCCCTTGCATGGCAGCATCCGAGAGCATGTTGCCGGCAACGCGGCTGGCGGCTCTGGTGCCGATGCCGGCCACGGCTGCTAGTTCTGCCGGGCCGAAGATGCCTGTGAAACCATTGACCGCGCCGGAGGAAAGTTTGCCGAATATGTTTGAGGCACGGCTGTCGAAGTTGGAACCGGTCATGGTGGCAGTGGCTCCCAGTTTGAAAGCGGCGGCGCCGGCGGTGAAGGAGGCCAGTAAGAGCGGGGAAGCGGCACCGGCCGTGCAAACAGTAGCAGCGGCTGCTGCTGCCATAATGCAGGTGTCGGCGATTAGATCGGCACGTTGCTCCTGGCTTCTCACATGGTCTTCGATACTGGTGAAGACTTTGTCCTGCAACTGGTTTATTTCTTTGCTGCTGAGAGCACGGTGCTCCTTGTGGGCCGTGGTGAGAGCGGTGGCGAAATCACGGCTGCTTTCTTCCAGGGAAAGCCGGCTGGAATCAAAGCCGTAGTCGGCGCCGAAAGTATCTACGGCAGAGGCTTCCTGCCTTGCGTGTTCATAACTTCTGTGGTCGGACCAGGTTTCGTTCCTGAGAGCTGCTTCCAGTCTGCCTGCTTCTTTCACGGAGAATCTATTCTTCATATCGGTGAGCAGATCGCCGTCATACTTGCCGGCATAGGCATCCAGCAAGGCCTGGCGCTTGTCCTGGGGCAGAGCAGCAATGTCTTTGATAATTGCCAGGGCCGTATCTTCCTTGATAATGCCCAGTGTGAAGGCGCGTAGTTTGTCCTCGGGAAGGGCGGTGCCCTGCTTGAGCACTGCCTGGGCAATTTCACTTTGATCTTCAGTCAGCCTTGCCGATAGCCTCTGGGTTAGATCTCCCTTTTCCTTGTCGCTCAGGGCCGTTATTGCTTTTGAAGGGCTACCGCCACCCAGGGCAAGCAGATTTTCCACCACCTGATTTTGAGTCAGGTACTGATTCATTTCCTTTACCGGTACCATTCCGCCGTTGATGGCGGGCATTATAATGCGACTCTCCAGATCCGGTAGTACTTCGTAGCGGGTGCTGCCCTCTCCTTCCGGAATGGCCACCTGAAAGACAGCATTTACGGCTCTTTCAAAAGACTCCCGCAACTGCGGGTCTACTTTTAACCTTTCTCTTAGCTTCTCACCACTTTCAGTGCTTAAGCTTTCGTTGATGATCTTCATGCCCTCGGCAATGGAAGGCCCCTTTGTGGCTGCCTGTTCCAGTAAACGAGTAAGGGCATCTTTGCGGGGGCTTTCTGCCGGGTTTTCACCTATTTGCCTAAGCAGACTGAGTGCGGCTTCCTGTCCGCTTTGAGAATAGGGCAGGGTTTCCTTCAAGACCGCCGCCACCGATTCTCTGAATTCTTTTGACTGACTGTAGTTGGTTCTTTCCGCCGGTGTCATCCTCTCGATGGCCTGCATGACGTCGCTTACGCCGCTGCCGTCCTTGATTGCCTCTCTAATATCTCGCCTGACGCTCGTGGTGCCTTCATAAATTGTGCGGTGAAAGCTTTCCAGGTCTTGCAACTGCTTTTGCCCTTCCGGAGTGGCTTTCAGTGACTTTAAGTAATCCTGCCTTTCCAGGGCGCCGAGGCTTTCCAGGTGCCCGGCTAGGGCTCGCCCGGCTTTGAACTGTTCCAGATTTTCGGGTTTAGTGAGAGCCGGCGCAAGCACTGCCAGTCTTTCGTCACTGCCGCTCTGGAAGTCTTTCACCAACTCCAGCTTCCTTTCTACTAAGGCGAGGGCTCTTTCTCCCCGCTCATCGTCACCATAGCGGTTCCTTACCTGCGCTTTCAGCATGGCGTGCAGTTCCGGGTTTTCCACCAGGCTCTTGATGGTGGCTGCGTCCAGATTTTCAACGCTTTTCATGAAGTTCTGAGCGCTGCCATGGGTGAAGATTCCGGCATGTTTATCTAGTTCCATGCCTGCTTGTGAACCATAGGCGGCCTGCAGGTATTTGGCTTCTTTGATGTCCTTCGAGAACCAGTGCAAGTCCCTACTTTTGGCGGCAAATTCGACAAAGTAGCTGTGTGCCTCTCTGGCCTGTTTTGCCTCGCTTGTCTGGTTCGTTTCAGAAAGAAGGGCACTGGCTGCTATATGTCTTGGGTCGCCCTGGTCTTTCTTGAGGTCGGATGCCAGTTCGAAGCCCAGGCGAAAGCGCCCTCTGTCTGCCGCGCTCATGTTCTGAAAAATCTTTTCCAGTTGTTCCTGAGATGGACCTGTTCCCCAGTTGTTTTCTTCTATCTTCGTCAGGGCCGAGGTCTTGCCTTCCCTCACATAGTCTCGGGCGATGGTCATGAGCCGGCCCGGTTCCGATAGTGGTGAGAAGATGCCGTTTTCAAATTTGTACTTGCCGTCGGCTTGCCGCCTGTACTCAGGCACCAGAGCATTCTCCAGGCTTTTGTCGCCGCCTTCCCTTTGAAACTCATCCCTGGCTCTCTGGCTTGAACGGCCTGCGAACTCTTTGAATAGCTCCAGATTGTTCATGGCGATTTTATTGTTTATGGCAACGATATTTTGTCTGGCTTCACCCCTGCTATCTCCCAGTGCTTCAAATTTGAAAGCTCTAGTGCTCTCGTTTAGGAGAGCTTTCTCTTCTTCTACCGTGCGCCGGTCGGCGCCCTTTTGCATGTAGAGGGCCATGGCCATCTGGTGTACCAGGGGGGCCTTTTCGTAACCCGGCAGTTGCTTCACTTCCTCCATGGCGCTCTTGTGATAACGACCTTCGTAGAGCTTGTTGAGGCTATTTAGTTTGACCTGGTCAAGATTGGCTACGGTTTCGCGCATTTCTCTTTGCAGTACGCTGTCGTTTTGCTTGAAGAAAGAATCTTCTCTCATCTCATGCATAACCGCTCTCAGCTTGCCGGCTGTGATTTCAGCCTCCCGGGCGCTGACGGTTCGAGCCCTGGGGTTGATCATGTCAGTGAGAATTTCGCCCCGGGCCGACTGCCCGAATTTTTCGCCGATGTAGTGACCGAAGGTGGAATAGTCATCAGAATGTTTCTCTTTGAAGGCGCGCCTGAACATCATGATTTGATCAGGTGTCATATTTTCCAGTCTGCTGCGCAGGGCCTCGAAGCGGCGGCCATTGGTCAGGTACCAGTCTTCATAGGCCGTCATGAGAGCATCGACCTTTTCTCTTGCTTCCTTACCGTCGCTGACCTGTTTGTACTTGTCCTGTCCGGCGTCCCGGCTGTAACTTGCGCCTTTCTCGAAGATGAAGAATTCCTGACCGGTGCTTTTGCTAATGCGCCAGTCCCCATGTTCTACTTTACCGGTGGAGTCTCTCCAGGTGGAGAGCATATTACCGATACTGGCTTCCCAGGTGTTGGTCTTACCTGTGGCATCGGTTTCCACCACTTTGTTTAAAAGTCCGGCTTCGTTGTAGGAATAGTCTCTGGTTGCGCCGGTATCGCTAATGGTGCGGGCCGCATTTCCATCTTTATCCCGAAGCAAGAGACCTCCGCCTGCCGGAAAGGCAATAACCGTGCCGTCCATGGTGGTGATTTCTCTACTGGTCTCCAGGTCGTTGCCCAGTCCAATTACGTCATTTTGTACTTGACTGACGCGCTTCAGCCGTCCATCCATGGTAACGGCCAGGCTCTCGACCCGGTGATCGCCGGTCCGTTCGTTTATGTAAATACCAGTTTCGGGTGCTCCATTTTTTGCCGACCATTTCCCCTGCTCATCTGTGTAGCTTGTGATTTTAGGTATGGCACCTGGTTTGGTGTCAGTCTCATAAGTAAAGGTCATTTCTTTGCCGCCATGCTCTGCGGCGCTGCGTCGGGCTGTAAGTACCGGATAGTCCAGCCGCTCTCCGTTCTGACCTTTAAGGCTGAGGTTTTGCCAGGTACGCATGGCACCGCTAACGGTGCTTTCCTTCGTTTCCGAAAGTCTGCCGTCTTTATAAGAGTGTTGCACTGTGGTGCCGCCCGCGCTCACTTCTCGGGTTACCACCAGTCCCTCTTTCCCTACTGCTTCGTATTGTTTGAGGGAGCCGTCGAAGCGTTCTTCCACGACCTTGCTGCGGTCCTCTGACAGGTGTCCGATTACGCCGGCGGCCAGATCCAGTACTACTACCTCTTTCTTCTCACTGCCTGGTATGAGCTTGCCGTTTGCGTCATAACCTTTCCATGTAATACCGTCCTCGGTGCTACTGTAGGAGCCGTCGCCTTTCTCCGAATAGATTTTTGTAGGTCTGCCTTGCTCATCAAAGGCTCCTATCTTGAGCCCTTGCCTCTGGGCGCCGCCGCGCTGTATTTCCAGCTCCGAGCCGTTCTTGCTGAAAGTCATGACGGCTCCGTCTTGCCTGAAAAGACGAGCCCCGTCCTGACGCTCTTCCACTATCTGAAGCTGTCGGCCCGGTGTTGTTAGTTGCAAGCTACCGGAGAAGATACCTTCTTCTTTCAGTTTGCCGTCGGCGTCGGGTTTTAACTGCCGGAAGCGCCCACCCGGAAGACTCTCTATTCGGCTCCCGTCTTGAAATTGCATGGCTCTAAAGGCGCCGCCCTGGTCTCCTTCTATGGTGACGCCGCTTTCCAGTTTGAGGGTGGTGGAAGTTATACCGTCTCTGGTTACCACAGTTACGCCGTCTGGTCTTTTGACTAGCTTGGCTCCGTCTTTTCCTTCAACGGTTTCGGTGCCTGTGTTTCTGTCCAGGCTGTGTTTTTCATAGAGCATTTCGCCGCTCTTGTGCCCCTCTGCCTTTATGACCATCCAGGCGTCGGTGCCATGGGGCGGTTTCTTGAGATGGGTCTTGAAATCGATCACCGGCATGAGAGAGGAGGTCATGGTGCCGCCGCTCTTTACTGCCACAAGGGTGTCCTTGTCGGACTCTTGCTTGCTTCCTTTGTCGGCGCGGTTGAAGTGGTATTCGCTTATCTCACCGTTAGTGTTGACGACGCGCAAGGCATAGTCCGCTCCTTCCGAGCTTTCCACTCTTTGAATGTGTTCCGGTCTCTCGCCTTGCTCTTTCTCTGAGGCGCTTTCCACCTCGCGACCCTGTTCTTTCACAAGTTGTTCGATGGTGTTGGTGTTGAGTTTTTGGTCTTGCTCCTTTTGCGGTGCCGGGTGCGGTTGCTCCAGAGCTTCTATTTCCTTTCTGAGAGCCTGATTTCCGGACAGGGCCTCTATGGCAGCGGCTTTTCCATCAAAACGAGTGGCGGTCTGGCCGGGGATGAGATGCAAATCCATGGCCGGGGTGGTGGCGCTGTCTTTAAGAGCCTTAGCCAGCTTCTCCTTTTCGCTACCTGCGGAAAGGTCATGGTGAGCCGCTAAGACCAGGCTTGCCGCCCGGCTCTGAATGGGCTCTTTGCCCGCTCCTTCCAGGAGCATGCTTTTACCCAGGACCGCCAGTCCTTGCCTTTCTTCTTCACTTAATCTTTGCCAGAGCGGCTTGCCGGTACTGGCGCCGGGCTCTCTCTGGTCGAGGGGCAATCTCAGCCCGAACTCCTTCTCATGGGCATCCAGTGCTGCCTTTATGGCTGCGGCATTTTTGCCGTTCGGGTCACCCAGACTGAGTATGGCCAGGGCTGCCCGGGCATGGGGGTTGGCGATGCTCTCCGTGGTCAGTTCATCAAGCAGATTCCGCCCTGTTTTGAGGGTGATGGCGGTTTGATTGAAGAATTCCATGTTTTTTAACTGCAGTTGCCCGGCGGGGCTAATCTTGTGGCTTTGTTCGGCCTCGGCCTGGAGTTTGCGCTCGATGGCGGCATGATCTGCGGGCGTGGCGGCGGTCTTTAGCTCTGCCATGAGATGCTGGTTTCGTGCACTCTCCACGCGACCGGCAAAGGCGTTCTGGCTGTTCCAATCGGCGCCGTCTCTGGTTGCTTCCATGATGCGGCGCACGGCCTGGGTGCGCGTCACTGCGTCGGCGGCCCCCAGCATCTTGATGGTTTTGTCTACTTCCTCCGCGCCTCCCAGCCGTTTTACCAGAAGGGCGGCCGTCTCTCCCGGCGGCTCTACTTTTGCCAGTCTTTGAATTTCCCTGAGGGCGGCAGTGGCGGTTTCTTCCGTGGTTCTTTTGGCTGCCTGACTTTCAGAGCTGTCTTTCCTGGTCAGTCTCCCGATGCACTCGGCCATTTCCATGCTGGCATTCAAGCCAAGCAATTCACGACCCTCGCTCTTTACCGGCCCGGCTTGCTGTTTGGGAAGAATCTGGGCAATTCGATCGTAAGAGTCGCGCACCGCTATCAGTCTTTCCCTTTCACTGAGGTTTCTGGTGAAAAAGGTGCCTTTACCGGCGAACAGTTCTTGCGCTTGCTTGCTTCTGGTTTCCTCCTCCAGTCTGTCGCCCGCATCCTGGCGGCGCGGCGTCAGCGGCCTGTTGTCGGTAACGGTGGCGCTTTCGCCCTCTTTGATTTCTATGGCGGCAGTGTTGAGGGAGGCATCCTTTTTATTGGCTTCTTCCAGCTTCTTTGCCGTTGCCAGCTTCTCTGCTTCTATGTCGGTAGGCATGCTGCCTGTAGGACTTGTTTTGTCTCCCAGGGCTGAGCTGTCTATTGGTGCGGGCGGTTTTTCCTGCAGTTTGAGTTCGCCCTGCTCGTTTTCCTTCGACTGCTCTTTTTTCTCTGAGTCCTGACTGCTTTTCATTTATAGTCTTGAGCCCAATTGTGTTGCCTTGATCTGTTTGTTTGTCACCCATCTGTAGAATTCCACCGGGCAGTGGGAATGAAACTTTTACGGGCGATTTCGGGGCGACTTACGAGGCTTCCATGGTTGATGTCTTTACTGCTGTTTCCACTGGTTCGGAGAGCTTTTATCCCTCTTGCCGGCAGCCCCAGTTTTCTTTCCCCTGCCTTGTTCTGCCGCCGCCTCAGTCCTGTCTGGAAGCCTCCGATGCTAATCTCGAATTGACTGCCGCCGACATTCTTTCTGTGTTGGCCCTGGAACTGGAGGGTTCTTTCACCGGTGCTGAAATCTTGAACACTGAATTGGTTCTGGCCCTGGCTCTCAGATTGCCAATCGGTGTAGATCTAGATAGGAATGTCAGTTTGAGTCTGGATTGTCTTTACTGGTTACACAGCCGTGCCATTAAACTATTGGCGCTCTCCTGTAGTTGTCGACTCGATGCTTATGCTCTCGAGTTTCTCAGTGACTCCGGAATAGCCGTCCTCGATCGGTTGGACTTATCCAATCTCTGGCCCGGCAGCCTGGGAGTACTGACCTGTGGCATGGTCGGTGCCGCTCCGGTGTTTGTGCAAGACGGAGACTAAAGAGCCATTAGAGAACGGCAAACACTACTTGTGCCGAGTCTGCATAATTCACGTCCAGAGCGAAGCCTTGTAGTATGTCTTCCGCTTCACTTGAGACGAATCTATCGGTATTGAGCGGTCTGTTAGTGTTGTATGCATCGGCGGACATTTTTATAAGAGCGCCGCTATCACGTTCTGACGCACCCTGCTGGTTGAGCGGCGGAAAACTGTAGGAGGTAAGGTTCATGTTCGGTCCCTCAGTTAAGAAAAGGCCGTAAGGTGTTAAACCTGTTTGGCTCCTCTAATCTAAGGGGGCATTGTTTCAAAGCTATTGCAAAGTCGACTCAGTCTGCCAGCATCAGGTCGTGTACCTGCTTTACCGCCCGGGCGTGGTCCGGATGATTGGGATCTTTATAGGCGTCTCTCAGTTTGACCAGCCTGGCGTGCTCCGCTGCCGGGAGGGCCTTGCTTTCTCCGGCAACCAGATCTAGTATCTCGGCGATATTGGCCGAGGCTTGCTCCGGCGTGCCGGGCGGCTCGCGCCATTCTCTCAAAATCTGGGCGGCCTTAGGCATGGTCTTGTCCAGGGGCTCGCTGACAGTGGTTTCCGGTGCCTTGGGCTTGAGCGGTGCTGTCGGTTGCAATAAATCTCCGTCCTTTCTGCTACGCAGGCGCCCAATGATGTTGTCGTTCAAGACAGCGGCACCGGAGCCCTGGGCCAGACCGGTGGAGATAATAGAACGATCGCTAATCATTACTTGAGAAGCCTGTTCCACGTTTCTTCTGAAGGTGGCATTTTGCTTCATCTCTTTCTCTATGGCTGCGTGCCTTTCGGCGCCGCTCAGGGTCTTCAGGGCTTTGGCGTTGCCCCCCAGGTCTTCAATTTGCTTGTTGCTGAGAGAGCGCGCCAGCGCCGATCTATCCAGGAAGAGCCGGCGGGCGCCCTCCACCGACTCGGCCAGAGCACCGCCGTGATAATAGGCTCCTTCGGTGGTCTTGAGCACTATCCGTCCGTCTTTATGCAACTGCACGTCGGCGGCGGGGTTTGTCTGAACATTTTTGCTGTAACTGCCGTTTTTGATTCTAGCCACGGCATAGCGCAAGAGTTCCCCTCGGGCAGCCGAGTCCAACTGTTCTTTCAGGGTGGTGGAGGCATGCTCGGTGGCCTTCATGTTGGAATAGTTGCGGGCTCGGCCCAGGGTGGCGGCCATATCGTGAAAGAGTGCCTTGTCTGCTTCCATATCGGTCAGTTTCGATTTTTGTTCGGCCCAGTCGATGAGAGCGTTCAATTGCCTGGTGGCGTCTGCATCGCTGGCCCGGGTGAGGCTCGGCAGGGGCGGTCCATCGGCACCGAGCTTGAGTGCAGCGGGACTCTCTACCAATGAGAGAATCTGCTGTTCCAATTCTGGTTTGAAGTCTCTGGCCCGGGAGGCGATATTCACATCGAGATCGTCTACCTTCAGTGCCCCGGATACGTCGAAGATTTCGTGGTCGATATGGATGACGCCTTCCTCTCGAATCTTAAAGACGTTCTTTTTATCGGCATTGGCTGTGGCATCAAGGAAATGCACATCACCGGTTTTCTTATTGACCAGGATGAAATCAGCACCGGCTCTATCGAGGGGGGAGCCGGCTTCGCTCGGGTAAATTTGCCAGTCCTGGCTAATTTTATTTTGCTGTTTGAGACGGGGTAAGATACCGTCTTTTTCGCTGGTGAGGAAATTCCAGACAGCGAGCTGGCTGCGTTCTCCCATGGAATGAGTCTGGCGAAATTCAGGTTTGCGGATGATATCGGCTTTGGTGTCTTCCAGTTGGCGCACGGTCTGCGGCAACTCCTCCTGTGACCAGTGCCTGTTCTCGACTGGGGCAGCGCTCTCCGGCATTTCCAGTAAGCCTGCCTTGCGCAGGGCCTCTTGCGCTTCCGGCCGCGCCGTAACTCTATTTTTGATCTCCGTCGGAGTGCTTTCGAGGAAGTCTTGATAAGCCTGGGTTCGTTCTTTGGGATTGGCTTTCAGCCTTTCTCCGATTTCGTTGAACCAGAGCTGAGCCGTCTTCTCCGGCAGGGTTCCCTCTTTACCCCTGGCGGCCAGCTCTTGGAAAAGGGCCTGGCGAAACTGCGGCTCGTCGGCTACATTTTTGAGGGCATAGTTGAGGGCGCTGGTATCTGCCGAGCTGAGGTTGTCGCCTTTCATCAAGGCCTTTGTGACAAAGTAGTCGGCACTGGCGGCGCCGCTGAAGTTCGGGTCTTTGAGCCTGGGTTCGATGCTTGCCACGATAAACTCTTCCAGTTGCTCAGCCTGCCCCTGGTCATACTTGCCCAGTGCCTGCCTGGAAGTGGTCAGCGGTCCTTCGTACTTGAGGCTGACTCTTTCCGAGTTGGCGGTCACGACTTTAACTCGCACCGGTCCGGGCATGTCCTCGGTGAGACCGCGGATTGTCAACACTTCCCCTTCCCGGAAGCCCTCCGGGCGTCGCAGTTCGGTCTTCAGTTTGTTGGCCGGGTATTTTACAGTCAGAGAAGCATGATCGAAGGTGACTGTATCGGATGCCAGGTCATAGGAACCGGCCTGACCGCTGCCGCCCTCAAAGGAAAGTCGCGGTTTGCTGATTTTCCCGCCGGTGACGTCTTTGCCCAGGCTCTCCAGGTGCAAATTGGCTTGCTCTCGGCTGCCACTGCCTAGATTTTCCAGGATCAGTCCATCCGCTTCTTCGTCGGACCTGACCGGCTTTGGCGGCTCCACCGGCTTGTAGCCCCTGTCGATGCCGCTTGCTCGCGCTCTTTGCCCGCTTACGAAAGCGTCCACTTCGTGGGTGCGCATATAATCTTGGTAGACTTCCTGACGGCTGAGGTTGATTTCCTTCAACCGCTTCTCCATGGTTTCTTGCAATAGTTTGGTGGCTGCCGTGGCTTCCTGTTTCGTCCAGGAGTCGGTGCCGTATTTGAGATGAGCCTCCACTCGATCGGCAAAGACTTGCACTGCATTTGGTGGCGTCGGCGTACCGAAAAGACGCTGATTGAGGGCTTCGCTTCCATTCTCATTCAACCTCTGCAAAAGCTTGAAGGCGGCATTGGGGTCTTTACCGAGCTGGAAGGGCTTAAGCAGGCTTTTTATGGTGCGGAAGTCGTTACCCAGCTCGACTAGCTTTTCGCCGGCTGGTGCGTTCTTGGCTATGGCTTGCTCCAGGGCGCCGGCCCTGACCTTTTCTGCCGCAGTCAAGGGCATTGGTTCCAATTTGCCTCTGGCTGCCAGCATTTCTTGGGCAACGTTTTCGGGCATTACCTGGTTGGTTCTTTCTTTGAAGAGTTTGCGCAGTTGAGCCACTTCACCCTCACCGGCATTATTGCCGATCTTCAGTTCGTCGGCTATTTTTCGAACGATGGTGAAGTTTTGCTCGTGGTGGGTGAGCTCATGATAGCCGGCTTCGATCAAGTCGAGGGAGTTGCCCTTGCCCAGCAATTGGTCGGGGTGCAGGGTGATTTCGCCGGGGCGGTAAGAGGCGGCAGCGCCGCTCATATAGTGCCCCTGACCGGCCTTTACCGTCACTTTCGGTAAGCCGTTAGCCTGGGTGAATTCGTCCATGACCCATTGCACGTCATCGACCCGTTCGCGCAGGGCACGGTTTTGCAGAGCGGTGGCTTCCGAATAGCCCTTCCTGGCCTCCAGGTAGTTTTCAAATGCTAACTTATCTTGCGGGTGGTCTTTTACCAGTTTGGCAAAAGCCTCGGTGTCGAGTTCTCCACCGCGCCGGGGGAAGCCATAACGGTCTAGCAGCTCGTTCATCTTCTGACCGGTTTGGTCGAAGCGGGCCCGCTCTTTGCCGACTAAGGCGGGTATCTCGGAGAAGTCCTGGTGCCATTTGCCGGTGACACTTTCCAGGGTATCGATGAATTTATTGGTTGCTTCGCCATAGGCCAGGGGGCTGCGATTATCTCCCAGAACGGCAAAGAGCGCCCGGCGTTCAGCCGCTCCCAGCTTCTCCCAGTCTCGCACCGGCACCCAGAGCTTTTCCTCACCCGCGCCGGCTGAAGGGCTGCGGGGCTTTTCTATGGAAGCCATAGCGGGGCTGAAATCTTCCTGAACACCGCTTCCTTCCGGGCGACGCCAGTGGGAATCTCTTCCGGTTCCGGCTGTTCTGCTCTCCCGTACCGTGCCGGCCGTTTCACCGGTGGCGGCTACCCCAGGCACTTCCTCGCTCTTGATGTTACCGTCCAGTTGTACGGCTTTGCCTTTGAAGGCGGTAATGCCGCTTTCTGCGGTCTTGGCCACCGCTCCGAAAACCAGGGCGCCGCCGGCACCGGCCAGGGTGGAATTGACCGTGTGTTTGCCGACATTGGCCAGATTTTCACCGACGCTTTTTCTGGAATCCCAACTCATGGCTCCTTCCATGGTTCCGGTGAGACTATTGGCGCCTCCGCCCGCACCGGCATTGAGACCCTGGGAAGTAGCCTGATAAACGAGCCAGTTGGCTGTGTGCTTGGTGAATTCTCTGGTGGCTTGTTCGGTCAGCTCTTTCTGCACCGCCGCTACGGCTGCCTGCCTGAGCGGTCCCTCTATACCGGCATCCACCAGTTTTTCCGCCAGGGGGGCGAAGGCTTTTTCTTCGATTTTCCTGGCTCCGTTGGCGAGCAGGTTGCGCATGGTGCTCTCGGTGCCTTCCGTGAGAATCTTTTCGTAGCCGGCCGTTAAGAATCCATGGGGCTTGACCGCGCCCTCTACCAACTCCACCCCGGCTTTCTTGGCAATTTCCTCCAGGCTCTCCTTGCTCAAATTGGTGATAGTGGCTGTGGCTGCGCTGGTGGCAGCCTGCTGCCCTACTTTGAACACGGCCGCCAACTGCGCCTGACCGAAGACAGAAGTGGCACCGGTGAGGGCACCGATGGTGGCATCATTGGCTACCGTGCTCAACCGGAAGTCGTAATCTGAGCCCATGAGTGCTGACTTTGTGCCTACCTTGGTGGCGGCTCCACCCGCTGCCAGAGCGGCTGCCAGCAGTGGCAAGTTGGTGCCGCCTGTGGCGATGACGCTGGCTATGGCACCACCGGCGATGACGGCATCGGCCGTGTAGTCGGCGGCGGCGCTCTTGGTCTCCCTGTGATTGTCTATGGCCTTGGCAAAATCCTCAAGCATCAGTTTCATTTCCTGAGGGCTTGTGGTTTTGCCGGCGCGGTTGGCATCGGCAGCGGTTTGCAGCATGGTATCAAAGACATCGTCGGCTTGTTTGCCTGTGGAGCTGACGACATCGGCAAAGCCGGCTCCAAAGCCGCTTCTTGTGCTGTAGGCTTCGTCCTTTGCCAGGTCTACCTGTTCCACTACCGACTTGTCTTTGGCCAGGATTCTCCTGGCTTCAGCCAGGTCTTGCCCACCCAGTTTGTCCATCAAGTCGGCTTCGAAGCTGGTGCCGTATTTAGTGGCATAGTCGGCCTTCATCCTGGCTAGTTTGTCTTCCGGTACGCCTTTGAGAATTTCCACCAGATCTTTGCCGCCGCCATAGCCGAGGCAGAGGGCGCGAATCTTGTCTTCCGGTCGGTATTCTCCCTGGCTGGCTGCGGCCAGGGCAATCTTTCTCTCGTCTTCGTTCAGGTGACTCAGGACTTCCTTTTGATAGGCGGCATCGTTCAAGAGCCGGTCGCGGTTCTCTTTGGAAGAGCGGGCGATATCTTCGTAGGTGGATTCTTCGTCGTCGGAAAAGTAGCCCTTGGATAATTCGGTCATCTTTTCGCTTGAGATGGCTCCCTTCTTGAGCAGCTCTCCCACGAAGTCGTCATACATGTCATGACCGAGAGCTGCTCTGCCTGCCTTTTCAAAGGCTTGGGCAAATTTCCTGTCGGTTTCGCTCTGGGGGTTGACTAGGCGTTCTAAAAGCTTCGGATCATGATTGAAAGCATCGCGAATATCCCTGATCGCTTTGTTTTCATCGGTGTTGAAATTTGCGGCATGGGCTGTCAATTTGGTCACTATGGAAGCTTCCGGCTTTTGATTGCTTTCCACCTGCTTAAGCAGCCGCTCTGCTTCTTCCCTGGTGTCGCCGCTCATGTAGCGCGCTACCTTCCTGTCCAGTTCTTCCTTGAACTCTCTGTCTTTCTGATAGCGCTGCCGGTCTTCTGCGGACATTGCGGCGATGGACTCCAGCATGCCCCCCTGGTCGTTTCTGTAGAAATGCCATTTCTCGTCCATGCGGTCCAGCACTGAAAGTTTGCCGCTGTCGGCTGTGGCCTCGAAGCTGTCGGCTTTCATTTTCGTATCGAATACTTTGAGCAGCTTCTCTTTCTCTTCGCCTGTCTTATTAAGGCTTTCCAGCATAAGCTCCAGTTCTCGCCTGGTACCCTGCGGGTCGGCCTTGGCTTCTTCCCATTGTTTCTTGCTCATGTTCTCCAGGCTGGTACCGATTTCCTGGGCTGAGTCGTTCCAGAAAGTACCCCGGTGTTTGTCCAGCTCGGAAGCTATGGAACCACCTCTTCTGTTGATCTGCGATTCCCAACGGGCAAGCTCCGTGTCATTGCCGGCTGCTTCCAGGCTTGAGCGCAAGCTGGTGTGCTTTTCCATGACGCTGTTGCGCTCAGGCAGCGACATCTTATTTAGCCTTTCTTGATCAGCGCCGCTCAAGACGCTCTCCTGCCCCCTGACCGTCTCTTTCAGGTGGCGCCCGATGCGATAGTCGCTGCGCTCGCTTTCGGTCATGCGCGAGAGTGCAAGTTCGATGCCCTTGGTGTTGTCCATGAGCACACCGGTGTTTTCCTTCACCTGTGTCTCAACCGAGAGTTTGCCGGCCTGGGCAAAGTCGCGGGCATGACTGAGGTCCGAGCCGGACCACTGACTTCTCATGCGCCGGTCGCCGTCGGCATTTAGAAACTGCAGCCTTTCGGCCGGGCTTCCGTCTTTCATCACCTCTTTGAAGAATTGCAGGTCGCCCGACTTAAGTGCCAGGTCGCTCAGTTTTTGAAAGTCGCCCGGCTCTCTTTTGTCGTTGCCTTTCATATAAGTGAGCAAGGCTTCCCTGGTTTCAGGGTTCAGGTGCTTGTTTTCCTCGATGGCTTGTTTCAAGGGCTTGCCGGTCTTCTCTTCGAACTCCCGGGCAATAACCGCTACCTGGGCGCTGCTTGCCGTGCGCAGGCAGTCTCTCAGATCTTTCTCGATAATGGAATTGGAGCGGCCAGTCCACTCTCCCCTTTCTGTCAGCGCCGTACTAATGCGGTCGGCAGCCAGACTTTCCTGGTTGCCGTCCTTTCTCTTGAGGGCACCTAAGAAGCGAGTCTTGTCCGAGCCGGTCATGAAAGACATTTCTTGCTCGAGGTTGACGCCGTATTTTTTCTTGTAGATCTCGTCGATGACTTTGCGCTCCTCGGCGGAGCGACTTTTCAGGAGTTCGATTATTTTCTCTTTGTCTGCCCAGCGGGCAATGTAGTTGTCGTTGCCGGTGGCTTGCCGCAGGGCTTCGGCATCTTTTTCCAGGGCGGCGCGGTCAATGGGCTTGTCGGTGGATCTGGGCTTGTCCTTGCCTTCTTCGATGGTTACCGCGGGTAAAACGGCGGCTGTGCTGGAATCACTGCGAGTCTTTTGAGCGGCCTGGCTTTGTTCCTGATTGTCTTTGGGCGTGAATTCCTGCACTACCTTGGCGGCAACGGCAGCCTCCGGCTGCGATTTATCGTCGCCGCCGTCTTTGGGGAGGTGCTTTACATCGGTTGCCACAGAAGGTGATACCGGCCCGAGGGGTTACATGTCTATATACCCCGTAAGGGCCGATTTCTGGACATCCTCGGGACTTTTTCCCGTACTTTTGCAGGGGGCCATTTATTTGTCACACAGTTCCAACCAAAATCAGGAGAGCGTCAGGAGAATGGAAATGCCCAATGAAGCCCAACCCGGAACAGAGTTTCGAGCCGAGCCCGGCTTGTTTTCCCGCCCCACTGCCGGAGTAGACCAGACCAACAGCCGCTTGCTTGATTCGGTGCTGGCACCTGAGTCAGGGGGCGCCAAATTGCCGGCACGGCAGGGCAAGATCCTTCCCTCCTCAGACATTGATGAGATTTTGCAAGAGGGTTCCGTGGAGTCCAGGCACAAGCTGGAGAGTCAGACCGGCCAGGTTGTAGCTCCCCCGGTGCTGCCCTCCGGAACCGAGGCTGAAACGCCGGTAAACCCGGTTCAGCCTGCGCCAGTTCAGGAAAGGGACCCGCATTTTATTTATATCGATCCCCCTGCCGACGGCACTGGTGACAGTAGTGCGGGCAAGCCGGAAATAGTGGTGCCGGTCAAACGAGAGCAAAGTTCAGTCGGCCAACAGCTAAACGGCATAGTTCATAACGGCGCTACCCTTTTTTCATCCTACAAGGCTTTCCAGTTTTCTCGGGACAGGGCGGAGACTAGATTGACGGCTAATCTCGATAATCCTTCCAAGTTGGTCAGACCACAGGTTTTAAGTGAATTCAACAACTCCCGCAATAACCTATTGCAGTCCGTTGAAAGTAAGAGCCTGGAAGCCGATACGGCCCTTGCTAAGCTGGTTGCTAAAAAGCCAAACCATTTCACGCATTCATACAATGTCAACGGCGAGTATTTTGTAGTCCCCAATGCCGAGGTTAAGGGCTTGTCGGGGGCTAATCTGCGTCTTTTTGAGAACAGCCGCGAACTTGGTGAATTGAAGAACGGTCTGAATCTTGATCCAAAGTCGATGACTGCCATCAAGAATAGACCCAGTATGGAACTGCTCAACCGGGACGGCGGCTTTCTCCGTCACGGTCTCGATAAAGAGGCTGCTGCTTATGAAGCGGCTGCCGATAAACTGGTACAGCGCGGCGAGTTCGGGCAAAAGCGACTCTTGAATGGATTTAGAAGGGAGCTTTTCTCCAATGGCTACGTCCTGGCGTCGTCCTTTGCCATCAATACGGTGGTGGACAATACGGTCTTGAGCGGCTCTAAAACCGGTGTTTTCACCTATGGTGCCGATATTCTTTCGCCCTTTATCCTCGCTACCGGACGTCATCCACTCATTAAGCTCGGTGTCATGACCGGTTCGCACTTGCTGGGCAAGGCCCTGGATAACCGCCATTCCCAGACACCGCCGCCACCTGCAAGCTGAAGTCCCCAAGCAATTCAGGAGACAGTGGCTTTATTCGGTAGTGTAAATATAAATCTGCTACCTAAGCCCTCGCGGCTTTCGGCCCAGATCTTGCCGCCATGTTCATGGACAATCGCTCGGCAGATTGCCAGCCCAAGACCGGCACCGTGTTTTTCGCTGGCGTCGGAATATTCCACTTGCTTGAAGCGGTCGAACAAACTCTCAAGTCGGTCCGGCGGTATACCACGCCCCTGATCTTGAACGCAGAAGCGACTTTCACCGGCCTGGCTTTCCACCATAAGCCAAATTTCTTTGCCTTTCGGGGTGAACTTTATGGCATTGCTCAATAAATTGACCAGTACACGCAAAATGGCTTCCTTGTCACAAAGTAACCAGCAATCGGCGCAGGCTAATTTGAGAGATAGTCCGGCCTGATTGACCAGATTTTCAACCTCATCCCGTGCTTTTTCGCAAATTTGCCTGGCTTCTACTGCTTCCAGCTTGGTCGGCATACTGGATGACTCGATGCGCTCTAAGTCTAGTAGATCCGTGATCATCGAAATCAGGCGGTCAACGTTTCTCTCGGCTCTTTCCAATTGATTTTTGCCGGGCGCCTGCGGATTTCCCTCCAGAGTGCGGCCCATAATCAGCAAGGACGCCTTTATGTTTTGCAGAGGCGTCCGAAGATCGTGGCTGATCATGGCGTAGAAAGCTTGTCTCAAATTCTGCAGGCGCATTCGCTCGCTTATGTCTTGTGAGATGACCAGATATCCTTGCTCATACTCTCTCACCGAAATTTCCGCGCAAAGTTCGCCGGAGACAGCGGGCAGTTTGGCTGCCAGAATCTCTTGCTTTTCCGCCAGTTGCTCTAGCTTTGAGGAATCCAATCCTTCAAAAATTTGAGCTATGGAGGTAGAGGGCTTGAGACTCAAGCGACCGGATTGTTTCAAAAAGTTCGTCAGAGCAGGGTTGCCATAGCGCACGCTTCCTTGCTTGTTCGTAACAAGCAAGCCTACCGGCATTTGTTCAATGAGACTGCGAATTCTTGCCTGGTTCTCACGCAGTAGTTGCTCTTCTCTTCGCTTTTGCGTGATGTCGTGCACCACGCAGAAGAATAGTTCTTCTTCCGAAGACCATCCCACAGACCAGGCCATGGCAGCCTGACTTTGATCCGGCATGAGGACGCTGTTTTCAAGGAAGCAGACTTCGCCGCGAAAGCGAGCCAGGGACATTTGTTCTTCCGTGAAGGCACAGCTTTCTCTGGTGATGATCTCGCTGATTGGTTTGTGCAAAAGTGACTGCGGCTCTCGTTGCCACACGGCAGTTGCGGCGGGGCTGACCTGAATGAACTGAAAGTCCGGTGATAGCGTGCAGATTACGTCTTGGGCATAGTCCGCCATCAATCTGTTTCTTCTGGCCGCTTCATTCATAACCTTTGCCAGTGCCAGAATTTCCTCTTCCAGCCTGGCGATTTCCTCTTCCAGCTCTGCTTCGGAGGGATCAAAGTTTTGATCCCTTAACTTTGAAACCCGCTCAGTTAGTGCTGTAAGGTCTTGTTTGATTTTGAAGATTACTTTGAAAAATAGAAAAATGGACAAAACCACTGAGACTTCCAGCAAGAAAAGAATGAGATAGAAGTTCCTGGCGCCTTGTTCTCTGGTGGTCTGAAGCTCGGCTAAAGTTGAGTCATCTAACTCATTGCTCAACTTCAGGTATTCTTTCGCGCAAGTTTTGAAGATGTCAAAGCGTACTTGCCGCAAAGGCTGGGCCGCCTTACTAGAATCTATTGATAGATTCGTCAAAACCACTTGCTGCAGAGATTTAGTCTGGTCCTTAAATGATTTAAGCGCTTCGGCCAAATTCTTAAAATCCTGCTTTGACTCGCGACTTGCTGCAAATTTTGCTATCTCAGAGATGCGTTCCGACAAGAGTTTATCTGTGGTGCCAAAGGGGGCGGTTTCGATAAGTTCTTCAGTTTCGGCCATAAGCGATTGAAACTTGACTTTGTCTTGCAAGTTTTTCAAAACTACATCTTGTTTGACTGAATTCCCCTGGAGTTCTCTGAATGTTAGAACAACCAGGGTGCCAAGCAGCAGATTGACCACAAGAAGCGCAGGCAGGGCGACGGTGGCTTTGCTAAGGAAACTTTTTCTACTTAAGCGCAAATGTTCTCTCTGTCTAGTCTTGAACGCGTGCAGAACAAGGTGCATGGGCGTTAAGTGGATGAAAGGAAGGCCTATTTTAGCAGATTGAGCGCACCCTTCGGTACCGGCCGGCTTACCCGCGTTGCATGGCCACTGGATTTGCAATAGAAGAAGTGAAGATGGCTAAGCTACTGCTTGTTGCCGCTCTGTTTTTGCTCTTGTGTTGACGCCGTTGCCGGCTGGGAAAGAGCCGGTTGAGTCGTGTTTGTACTTCGATTCAAAACTGGTGCGGGTTTTGCCTTGTCGTCAAGAGGGGTGGGCTGCTTCTTTGCTCCAGTTGTGGTATTGCCGGCTGCTTCGTTGTCAGGGATGGGAGCGCCGGCCGGCAGGACGTTACCAACGAACTGATGGTGCTCGCTTTCTCCGCTGGTGTAGTAACGTTCATTCAAAATGGAGGGCTCCAGTTGGAAAAGATTCATGTCGCGCGGACCTTCGAAACGCCCCAGAGCTTTACCAAACCTGGCTCTGAGAGAACCGGCCGGGGCAGCCGTCTCGTCCGCCAGCGCAGGCGAGGGCAGGGCTAGAAGCGCCAGGGCCATGAGTGCTGACTGAAGTTTTGGCATTTTAGTTTCCTACCGGACTGATAGTTATATTTTAGCGTGACTGCGGTTCATTTTAGAGCGGCAACTCTTTTATAAATGTCGCAAGCTTCTGCTTCCTTCCCCTGCTTGTAGAGGCAGTCGCCAAAAGCTTTGAGCAACCTGCGTCGAGTTTCCTTTGACTCGATTTTTTCAAAGCCCTCCGAGCTAATGGCTTCGTTCATCAGTTTGCTTGCCTCATCAAGCTTCAGTTCTTTGAGCAAGAGGCAACCCATTTCTCCTTTTACCGCCGCCTGTGCGGCACTACCGGCAGTGGCTATCTCCGGACTGGCTAAATATTCTTCCAAGGTGGCTTTGGCTTTTGTCATTTGACCCAGATTCAAGCGCTGCTCTGTCAGATTTAGCAAATCTTCTATGGTTCTATTGGCGGCTCTTCCCTGCAATTTAGCCGTCTTTTGCAAATCCAGTTCCATTTGTTTGATGAGCTCTTCCCGTTTGCTGGTATCGATAGTAGTACCGGGAGCGCTCTGTCCGTACGTAGCCAGTGCCACCGTGGGTGGTGTCGTCGAAGCCGGCGCTGCCTGCAGCGCGAGAGTTGTTTTGCCATTATGGACATTGTAGGTGAAGGAGAATTCAATGGCTACTTCGTCGCTATAGAAGTCCAGTTGGCTTGTGAGGGGCAGGGTCACGTGCTCAAGGGCACTGAGAGCGGCTCTGTCCATGTTCGTGTCACCGCTACTGGTTTCAACGCGGCAGTCTTTTAGTCGGCCTTGTTGACTCATCCTAAAGTTAGCCACTGTGATTCTAGTTGAATTTGACTGGGGCGGATGCCACTGCTGCTTAATCAAGGTGCTGACTGTATTCATAAAGCGTTTGGTAGCCCCTGCAACGGTGCTTTCAACTTTCTTGGCCGCGAAACTATTTCCGGCACCTTTATAACTATCTGCTAGAGCTTTCCTGAAGAGGTTTTCCATGAGTGGGTGATCCGGGCTGTAAAATCTCTCGAGTTGTGGAATGGAAGGCTCCAGAAGCCTCAGAGCTTCCTGATATCGCTTTTTCTCAAGCAGATCATTGCCCATTTCCCACTGCCAGGCCGGTGCGTAGCGGCAGTCGCGCTGGGCAATTTTCTTGAGAGTTTCAATATATTTGGCCAGATAAGGATCACTTTTTTTGAAATCCTCTTTGTCGCGGTAGTTTGTCATGAGTAGCCAGTAAGTCTGGGCCAGAAGCTTTGGTTCGCTGCTTCCTACCAGGGAAAGGGCACTGTTTAACTCTTGATCGGCTGCCTTCAAGTCATTCTGGTCATGTAAGGTCTTTGCTTTCTTGACGCGGTCCAGCCAGCCTGCCGGGCATGCTACTCCGTAAAATGGACCTCTGCCTTCATCCTCAGCCAGGGCTGCTGACGGCAGAAGGAAGAGTAGGCACAAGGCAAGAATCTTAGCTGCCCTGGTAACTGTGCACACGTCTTAACGCTCAGGCTCCGTTTGCACCAAGTGGCGAACTGGCTTTGCTGTCCTTATTACCTGTATCCTTTTGGGCTTCAAGATTCTCATCTTTGGGCGGCGGGGCGGCAATTTTCGTATCTGGTGTCACCACTACAACAAAGTCTGATGAGGCGCGGCTTTCAGGTGAAACATTGACGGGGTATGTTTCCAGTTCATTGACCGATTTCTTCAGCTTTTCAGTCAACTCGTCATCGGCTCTGAAGGAAGTCTGGATGACCAGTTCGTGCTGGCACTCGGAAAGCTCGGCTCGCTGGCGCCAGCGCACGTTATAGCCCTGTTCGTTCAGTTTGGCTTCCAGATTCTTGGCGGTATCTTCATGACCGCGCGGATAACGGATTATCACAGATAGAGGTTTACTGGAAAAGGCCTGGGCGCATTCGGAATTGACCAGGTCGTTTGAATAGGAGGCAACCGTTACCGTGTTTTCTTCTGTTATATCGCTGTTATGCACGGCATGGATATTAGCACCGGTATTGGTGGCAATGACGGAAACCGAAAGAGGTGCGCCGGCGAGGCGGTGTAAGACCAGTGCCGCGGTGTCGGGGCTCGGTACCCAGTAACTGCCGCCGTTTATGGTGGTGGGCTCGCCGGGCAGGGTAGCCGTCTGAATCTGGCTTGTTTTCAGGTCTTTACAGAAGCTGGCTAAGCGCAGCATGTCGGCCGGTTCGAGGTCGGTTCGGACATATTCACTGGCCAGTTTGCAGAGTTCCGGCAGTTTCAAAAGCACCTGGGGCTCTTCCAGCTTCTTTTTCACCTGGCGCAAGAACCACTGTTGTCTTTCAATGCGACCAATGTCGCCTCTGGGATCATGGCGAAAGCGCACATACTCTTCCAGCCTGGTGGCATCAAGCTTATTGATTCCAGGTTCCAGGGCAATATTGAGACGACCGGCCCGGTCTCTGTAATGCATGGGTTTTTCCACCAGCACTTCCACCGGACCCAGGGTTTCGAACAATTTCTTCAAGCCGTGGGTGTCAATCACCATGTAGTGGTCGATCGGCACGCCGAAGTCTTCACTGACGGTCTTTACCGTTAACTCCGGACCACCGAGGGCATGAGCGGCGTTTATTTTTTCGACGCTATGGCGGGCATCGGCAATGCGCACCCGGCTGTCTCTGGGTATGGAAATCAGGGCGACTTTCTTTGTCTCCGGGTCGAGGCTGGCTAAAATTATGGTGTCGGAACGGCAACCGGTGAACCTTTCAGTGTCTCTACCGTTGCTGTCTACCCCCAAAAGGAGCACATTCATGCGGCTTTCCAGTCGCGGCCAGACATTGACCATATCCAGGGGCGATTGGGGCTTGGGTTTTTGGGCCAGTTTGCCGCCTGCCACCCGTTGCACCGCTTTCTTGGGCCCGAAGCCCAGATAATGCAAGCCCTGCATGGCGCCAAGTCCGATGCCCACACCAAGGGCCGTGGCCAGCACCATTTGCCAAACGGGCGGGGTGCGGCTACTCTGCAAATCGCGACTGTAATTGTTCTTGTTCATGCTAGACATTTTGTGCCGCGTCCGGCTGGTTTCATATCCACTTTATGGTTGGCTTCGATACTTTCGATGAAAAATGGATGTAAAAATCCTGATCGCTGTGCTAGATCCTCTGAAGACTACTTCCTCTTATAAGGCGAAGGCGGACAAGCCATGATTATGCCAGAGGACAGGGCATGATACGACATTCCTTATCCAGATGCCAAGACATCGCGCAATATATCTATATTTGATTATGGAAATCCACCTTCCCTGCTCCAGGTTTTATACTGACGGCAAGTTGTTGCAGTAACTGGCGCTACTTAGCCAGGGACCAAAGAGGATTAAACGTGCTTTTATTTTTAGATACCGCCAATCTTGACGAAATTCGTGAAATTGCCGCCTGGGGCGTTCTTGACGGGATTACCACCAATCCCTCCCTGGTCAGCAAAGAAAAGCAGGATTTCAAGAAGCTGGTGCAGGAAATTTGCCAGATAGTGCCCGGACCGGTCAGTGCCGAAGTCGTGGCCACCGACCCGGATGGCATGATTAAGGAAGGTCGCGAGATTGCCAAGTGGGCTCCCAATGTCATCGTTAAGTGCCCCCTCACCCCGGCCGGTTTGCAGGCCACCAGTGCTCTGGCCAAAGACGGCATCAAGGTGAATGTCACCCTCTGCTTCTCCACCAACCAGGCTTTGCTCGCCGCCCGCGCCGGTGCCTATTTTGTCAGCCCCTTCGTGGGTAGGCTGGACGACATCAACCAGGACGGCTCCGCCCTCATTAGCGAAATCGCCCAGATGTTTGCCATCCACGACCTGGAAACGAAAGTGTTGGCGGCCAGCATCAGAAACCCTGTGCACGTGACCCAGGCAGCACTTGCCGGTGCCGACATAGCCACCATGCCCTACAAGATCTTCAAGCAGTTGGTTTCCCATCCCCTCACCGATAAAGGGGTAGAGTCCTTCCTGGCTGATTGGAACAAAGCGAAAGACTCCGTTGGCGCCGTTCTGGCCGCCAAGTAAGTCTCCGGTTCATTTACGCCCTTAATTTATAGCCGGTCGCTTAGAAGTTGGCGGCCGGCTATATTTATAGGCAGCTAAATGGGTCGCAAAGGGCGTAAAGTAGAAGCAGGAAGCCGGGTAAAAAGCTCAAGGTAGCAAGCTGAAGAACTAGCGCGGGAGATTTTTTTTGCAGGCTGAGACGATAGTCGGAAAATTTGGCGATAAAGATGAAAGCTTCGGTCCCAGCGGCTTTCTAGAGTTGGGCGGCAATACGCTTGTGGTCGACTTCGGCAATATCTTGATGTCCGACACCGTGGTGGGCTTTCTCTACGAAGACGGGCATTTGAAAATAATGGGCGCCAGCCAGAAAGATTCGCAGGAACTGCGCGTTATTGACGACCTGGAGGCCTGCGTCTTTCGCGGCATCGACTCGCGGGGGCTGGAGTTGGTTCTGCCCCTCACCCAGGAAGGCGGCCCCACCGGCGATCTTTACTATAACGAGATTCAGTACCTGGTCATTAATGGTCGAGTCTCCACCGCCGAACACGAACTGGTCGGCATTATGGACGATAATCTCAATCTGGCGGTGCGCGACCATTACACACGCACGCCCTTTCGACGCGTCGATGAAAATAATATGCTTTCCTTCTATTTTGACGGTGCCACTTCCGCCGGTAAGGCCATCAAGAAAGACTTTCTCAAGCCGCTCTATCGGCGAGACAAACCATATTTTGAAAATGAGATAATCAGATATTTTCAAGACTTCGACAAACTGGGTGTGCAGCAGAAAAAGTACGTGCTCGATAGTCTTGGTATCTGGGCCAAGAGTGGTCTTTTGCAGGTTGTGCGCAAGAGCGAAGGCAACTGTGCCATGGGTAATGTCAAACATGGTGCCGCCGGTGTCACACGGGTTCGAACCGGTATGGTCGACCTCGATGCCGCTGAATTCGATCGCGATATCGATCTCTTCAAGCGCTTCGGAGCCCTGGCCAGTGTCTCTTCGCCCTTCCCGCCCCATGTGGAAGTGCGAGTCAATCTGGTAGTTTCCCATGAATTCGGACACCAGTTGCAGTTCTGTCTTTCCCAGGCTTCCCAGGATCGCATTGCCGAACTGTATCAGGGACGGCTGACCAGAAGCCGCCGCACCAATCCGGCGCCCCACGGCTACGAAGGTCGCTCCGAACTTTTGCGACCGGAAAACGTCATGAGCCGACTATTTATTTCCGGTTATTCCGCCACCAGTAAGGAAGAGTATTGGGCGGAAGCGGTGGCGGCCTTTTCCGTGCCGGAAAGCCGCAAAATCTTGAACGATATGGATCCGGCTGTTTGCCAGATACTGACTGAGATTCTCTATCATCCCGAGCAGCATCTCTCCGCCGTTCTTGTGGAACCGATTTTAGACCTGCAGGCATCACTTCGGGCCGGCAAGGCTTTACCCGAGGATTTGCTGACTTGCTGACTGAGGTACTTATAGATTTGGCCGGACGGATTTTTTCAGGTTGGGAAGGGCGGTTGGTCCTGGCTCTTTCTCTTACTGTGACTGTGCCTGCTTTTGCCGCCTCGCCCACTACCGATGCCGTGCTCAAGCCCATAGACCCCAGCGCCGCTCAACTGGATACGCCCCCGGCTCCCGAACCGGCACCTGGCTCTACCGGCGGTGCTAACCCCTTCAATTCCAATATCCAGGGACAGCCTCTTGGTCGGGGGGACAAAGCCGGTTTTGGCGGCTCCGGTCTCAATATGGAAACCCCCCAGGAAGATGCCTCACCCCAGGATGAACTGCGCATCGCCGGGCTCGAACAGAAAGCCTTTGGTACCACTTACAATGAACACGAGGTGGTAGACCGTCTTGATCATCTGGAGAAAGAGGTCTTTGGTTCTGCCAAGACTGGTTCTCTGGCTGAACGATTGGGTCGCCTCGAAACGAAGTTATTGGGCGGCAGCGCTTTCGGCTCTGGAGCCGGCCGACCGATGCAGCCACCGCCGCCGGTGCAGGGTTTCCCGCCTCAACAATTGCCGCCCCAGGGTGGAAGCGGTATGAATCAGGGGCAATACCGTCCGCCTGTGAATTCTCCGCCCCCTTATCGAGATACCCGTCCATACAATCAAGGCAGCCAGGGTAATCAGGGCAACTATCCGCCCCCGAGCCAGCAGCCCGGCTATCCACCCAGTGGCTACCAGCAACCTGGCTTTCCTCAGGGAAATTTTCCTCAGGGCAATTTTCCTCCTCAAAATCAGGGCGGTAATAATTCACAGTATCAAAACTACGGGCAGCCACCGGTCAGCTATCAAAATCAGATACCACCGCCGGTGCAAAGACCGCCTGCCAATTTCGCCCCCTTTCCGCCTGGAAATCCTCAAGGAAATCCCCAGGGAAATCAAATGGGCTTTCCGCCTGGAGCGCCCCAGGCAGGCGGCGGCTTCAGTTTAGATGCCTCCATGGTAATAGCCGGTTTGCCTTATGATCCCGTGGTGGGTGATTACCTGCCTGCCATTCGTAAGTTTCCTGGTGCGGGCGGCGGCATCAGTTATGCCCAGTGGCGTAAGTTCCCGGTGCGCGTGCGCGTACCCCAGGGTTCTCCCGATAGCTGGAACCGCTCCATTGAGGCGGTGATCGCCCGCTGGGGGCAATATGTGCCGGTCAAAATTGCCCTGCCAAAAGAAGATGCCAATGCTGAAATTATCTGGGTAAATACCCTGCCCAAGGGGCTTCTTGGTGTGACTCGCTTCGGTATTAAAGACGGTCAGATGCGCACCTGGGTTTATTTGCTGCGCCCCAGTTTTTACCCGCCGGAGATTCCGGAGCGCTCTTTGTCGCCCGTATTTATGCGGGAAATGGGGCATGTGCTTGGCTTGCTCGGTAAGAGCGACAAGAATAGCGATATCATGTATCAGGCTGAAAGTACCGTCGGAAAAGCGCCGGTTAAGACCGCACCTCCAGCCGGTGCGCGTGCTCAAGCGCCTCTGGTAAATCTGAAAATTGCGCCAATCAGTACCAGAGACATAAACACGCTCAAACGCATCTATCAGTCGCCGCCGCTGCCTGATAACCTGACTTTGAACGAACCCATGGAATGGGCTACTTCCTACTAGGGAGCACCTTAATAACTATTGGGCTGGCCCGTGCTGGTTACTTTATAGCCCTGGGGCAGGCTGAAGAGCGCTTCTGAGGGGGGCGCCGGCGAGTAGGTCTTGAGGGTCATCTCGCTCTTATAGCCTTTGGCTTCCGTCACTGAATGCACTGTGATGCCTGCTTTTTCGTCCGACCACACTTCGGTGAAACCACCTTCCACAGGCATTTTCCAGCCGTGGCATTTGTGTCCGGCGATATCTTTGGTGCCGAGGTCCTGGGCTTTCTTTTTCTTAGCCAGTTCTGGCGTCATTTCACCCTCGTATTCGGTGGAAATAGGGGTTTTCATGATCATTTTCTGGGAGTCGAGGATGGAATAGGAGAATTTGCCGGGGTAGTCGATCAAGGAGATGATTTTGTAAGCCGGCGTGCCGCTTTCAGTGCGCAGTTTGCCTTTGCCGTCTGAGCACATGCGAATGGTGGAGACTGAATTCTGGCTTTTGGCTTCGTAGGTGGCATCGTAAACCTTTGGATATAATTGCCCGGCCAGGGCTGAGGGTGCCAGAACTACCATGGAAGTGCCGAGAATCAACGCTAGTGCGGCTTTCATAAACATTTACCTCTGCTCACGGCCGCCTTCTTGGCTGGCCCGGCAAGAGGATATCACCCTTTCTTTGAATTTGCTCATGCTCATTTACCCCTTTTAGGTGGACAATTTAGCTTGATTGATAGCGGCAGTCGGTAGCGGGCACAGTCCGGCCGATGCTCATTTAGTACTGTTAATGCAGTACTGACTACTCGGGGGAAAGAAACGTGGCTGTCCAAACTCAAGAAATTACTATCGCCCACTCTCCGGATTCGGACGATGCCTTCATGTTCTACGCTCTGGCTAAAGACAAGCTCGATACGCGTGGTCTGACCGTGCATCAGGTCTTGAAAGATATTCAGTCTTTGAACCAGGATGCCATCAACGGCCGCTATGAAGTTTCGGCCATCTCTTTTGCTGCTTATCCTCTCGTAAAGGAGCGCTACAAGCTTATGCCCTGCGGCGCCAGCATGGGCGATAACTATGGTCCCATGGTGATTGCCAAGCCGGGCGTCACTGCCGAAAATCTCAAGGGAAAGACAGTGGCTATTCCCGGGAAGTTGACTACGGCTTATTTGACCATGCAACTCTGGCAGCCCGGACTCACCGTGGTGGAAGTGCCTTTCGATCAGATCATCGACTATGTAGTGGCCGGCAAAGCCGATGCCGGTCTGATTATTCATGAAGGTCAATTGATGTTCCAGGAAAGCGGTCTTGAACTGATCGTAGACCTTGGAGTCTGGTGGCAGAAAGAAACCGGTCTACCCCTGCCCCTCGGTGGCAATGTGGTACGCAAAGATCTGGGCGACAAAATGGTCAAGGAAGTCACCGATCTCTTCAAAAGTGCGATTGTCTTTGCTCTTGAGCACCGCCAGGATGCGCTGGATTATGCCATGACTTTTGCCCGCGACATGAAGCGTGAACTGGCTGACAAATTTGTCGGTATGTATGTGAACGAACTGACTGTCGATTACGGCGAGCGCGGTCGTAAGGCCGTCACCAAGCTGTTTGAGATGGCTTTCGAGAAAGGCATCACCACAGAACTTATTGTGCCTGAGTTTGTAGACTAACCTGCGACTTTGCATCGTTCACACTGGTGATGAAGTTCTTCAGCGCTTCCAGCACGCCCCGACCGGGGTCCTGGTAGACATCGTTGTGGTCGGCGCCTTTAACTATGAATAGCTGCTTGGGTTCGCTGGCTTTGGCGAAGAGTTCTTCCGAATAGCGGCAGGGCAGGGTCTTGTCTTGGTCGCCGTGCATTAAGAGCAGTGGTGGGTGCTGTTTTTGCACGGCTGCCAGATTGTTCAACTGGGGCTCGACCATGACAAAGTCCGGCAGGGTGCGCATGAAGAAGAGCTTGTCCCTGGCCGTGCTCATCAGTGAAACAAAGGGCGACTGCAAGATTACCGCTTTGCAGGGACGGCCGGCCATGACACCGGTAGTGACACCACAACCAATGGATTCTCCATAGAGAATAATATCGTCGGCCTTGTAGCCCAGTTCTTTTGTGGCGAAGTCGTAGGCGGCGGTGGCGTCGGGGATTAGATTAGCCAGTTTGGCTTCACCCTGGGATTCGCCATAGCCCCGGTAATCGTAAGCCAGGGCTGAGGCACCCGCTGCCGCCAGGGTGGCGGCAATACCCATGCGGTGACCTATATTGCCGGCATTGCCGTGGTTGATGATGACCAGCTTGGCGGCGGCATTTTTGTTCTTCACCAGGTAGCCGCTCAGGGTCTTGCCGTCGACGGTTTTGAAGCTTACTTCTTTGGAGTTGGTGCACTTGAGAGCTTCGTCCATGCCTTTAAGACCGGGCTTCCAACTGGTGTCTTTCATGGGAAAGAGAATGAGGCTGTCTTTCAAGCCCATGATGATGAGCATGGAAAGGAATACATAGAATAGGTAGAGTTTGACCAGGTCGATCATAATGCGCCTGGGGGTGAAGGCCTTCTTGTCGAAGGTGAGGGGCCAGAATCTCCACTTCTTCGTTATTGCCGTCATTTTCTTACCTCGTTAGCTCTAAAGCTCTTTTGAAACCGCTGTCCGTGGCTTCCATACCCAGCATATCGGCGCCTTCCTTGAATCGGATAGGGCTGGCGGACGGATTGTGAAGTGTTGGTTTGCCCAACTTAGTTTTCCTCTGATATTTGGGGGGCGAGCCGGGCATGACAGAGTTAGGATGTGCTGAATATAAATGTAGTCCGCCGGTGGTATTTTTCTATTGTGCCGGGGGCTTAAAGAAGAAGAGTGATGGAGATGGATGCGGCAAAAGAGAGCATCAGCTGGGAGACCTATTTAACGGCGGGAATTAAGGATTATGACCTTTCCCGGCTGGAAGACGCTGAAAAGCTCTTTCAAAAGGCTTTGATCGAAGCCAGGCGCGAACTCGCCCGCTTGCGCGGTGATGAGATGGACGGCGTGGTGGTGGCTGTTTCAGAGGAACTGGAGAGCAATTCCTCCCTGGCTGCCGGCGGAAAGAAGTCTGGTGGGGGGCTTGCCCAGGCAAGCGCTGAAGATGACGAACAGTCGGCCAAGCCCGGACTGGCCAGGAGGGTTAAGGCTCCGTCTGATAATAGCCCTGAGCAGATGCGGGTGGAAGACGGTCTGGCTCAGATTTTTGCTGGTATGGCTGAACTTTACCGGGTGATGGGCAACTTGAAAGAGGCAGAGAGCTTTGCCAAACAGGCTCTTGCCCTGTGTGAGAGTATGTATGGGACTGATTCCATGCGGGCGGCTCAGTGTTTGACCAGGCTTGGTGCCGTCTACCGGGCGCAGGGTCGCTATTCCTCGGTGGAGCCGCTTTTGCGCCGCGCTCTCACCATATATGAAAATGAAGACCTGGATCACGGTGAGCCTCTGGAGTTGGCTCAGATGCTTGAGACTCTGGCGGATTTTCTCAGGGCCCACGGCAAGTATGCTCAGGCCGAGCCCCTTTTTCAGAGGGCTCTGGCTAAGCGTGAGGCCTGTCTGGGGGTGGAGCATCCCTCCATCGGCAACAACCTCTATAACCTGGCCATGCTCTATCACGCCGAAGGCAAGTATGAACAGGCGGAACCGCTATACGAAAGAGCCGTGCGTTTGTTCGAGGAAGAGTGGGGACCGGAACATCCTTCCCTGGCTACGGTACTCAATTATCAGGCGGAGTTATACCGGAGCCTGGGAGACTTTCCCCGGGCTGAGAAAATTCACTGGCGGGCTTTGAAGATAAGGCAGTCCGTCCTGGGGCTGGAACATCCCAGCACGGCTCAGACTTTGAGCAATCTGGCTCTGCTCTTTCATGTGCAATGTAAGTACGATCAGGCCGAGCCTCTCTACAAGACCTTGCTGGAGATAAGGCAGAAGGACTGGGGTCCAAAGCATATGCATGTGGCTGAAGTTCTCAATTCACTGGCCGAGGTTTATCACGACCAGGGCAAGTTTTCCGAGGCGGAGCCCCTTTACTGGCGGGCTGTGGAGATTATTCAGGAGAACATGGGTCATGAGCATCCCACCGTGGCCAAAGCTCTGCGGCGCCTGGCGCAGTTGTTCGAGGAGCAGGAGAATTTCGACGAAGCCGATAGGCTTTACCGCTGGGGTCTGGATGTGAGCGAAAAGTCTCTCGGAGCGGAGCATCCCGAGGTGGCAGAGTTGGTTTCGCGTTACGCGGCCTTACAGCGCAAGATAATCGCTGAAGATGATGACGACGGAGAGACTACTGAAATTCTCTGGCGAGACTGAGCCTTTATCCAGCTCGGAGCGGTTTATTTTCTTCCGCTGACTGCTTCTTTGGCAGTAGCTGTGACCGTGGTCTTGTCTGAAGCCGGCACATTTATTTTGAGCTTGTGCTTTACCCCTTCTCCGGCCAGAATGCCGCTTGTGGCTGCCTGACCGACGCCCCTGGTCCAGGAACTGGAGTCGCCTATGATGAACAGGTTGGGGATATTGGTCTCCATGTTCTTGTTCACTGATATGGAATCAGGATAGCTCTTGCACTCGGGGGCATAAAGCAAGGTGTGCTCGCCGGCCACACCCGGGCAGATTTTATCCAGGGCTTCCAGATATTCCACGATGCCCTGCAAGATACGGTGCGGGTAGGCCAGCGATATGTCGCCGCACTCCGCTTCCAGAGTGGGTTTGATTAAGTTGTTCTCGAGCGACTTGGTGCGCCGTCCCGCTTTCAGATCACCCAGCCTTTGCACCAGCGGACCGCCGCCGGCCAGCATATTGACTATTTTGGCGATGGTCTGGGAGTACATCTGCGGATCTTTGAAGGGGCGCGTAAAGGTCTTGGAGACCAGCACGGCGAAGTTGTTATTTTCAGACTTCTCGTACATCTTGGAGTGCCCGTTCACGAGCACGTACTCGCGGTGGTTCTCCGGGGTGACGAAGCCTTTGGGGTTGGAACAGAAGTTGCGTACTACGTCGCCCGAATGCCTGCTCTTGTAATAGAGTTTGGGCTCGTAGAAGCGCTTATCTACTTCTTCCGTGAAATAGCAGCTTGTCTCTACGCGAATACCAATGTCCACCTGACCGGGATAGATATCCAGGGCTTTGTAGAATTCCTGCTGGGTGAGCCAGTGGGCGCCGCCTCTGCCGACGGAAACAATGCAGTAGTCGAAGACTTCTTCTTTTTCTTCGCCGGGTTTGCGGTAGCGGTCGTAGCGCACGGCAAAGTTTTCAGAGCGGCGTGAAACGGAAAGCACTTTGGCGTCCCAGTGGAAGTTGAGATTGTTGCCGCGGGAATTGATCTCATTGAGAATGGAAGTGTTTATGGCCGGGGCGTTGTCGGAACCGCAGTGCAAAAGCTCTTGATAGTGGTAGGTCATGCCGGCCAGAGTAGCTTTCTTCTTGATCCATTCCAGGTCGTCGCTGTTGGGCTTGACCACTGGGATTTCGCAGGGGGCATGGGTGAGGATTGTGGCTCTAACCATGTCCAGGCGCTTTTGCAGTTCGTTTTCGCCAATAAGGTCGTAGAGTCTGCCGCCGATCACGGGGGAAGCAGAGAGGATTACTTTGAAGTCGTTCCAGCTACCGGCCGATTGACCGGGCGCACAGTAGCTGCAGGCTTTCGGGGGGCAAACTTCCAGTTTCCCCTGGTCGATGGGGCAGGCGTAGCGCTTATCGTAAGGTGGACCGACGTCGAAAATGTGCACTTCCACATCCGCTCCCGCCAGTTCCTTCAAGGCGAAAAGTCCGGATGCTCCCAGTCCGATCAAAGCAAGTTTCTGCATGAATTACCCTTGACTCTTAAAAGTTGAATATACCATCCATTCAGGTGGTTGCTAAGAGAAGATTGCGAGGAAGTAATAGGAGTTTTTCTTAATCTTCTCCCGGGTTACTCCAGATAGCGCGGTGTGCGCTCCGACTCCATTTTGTTGAGCATGCGCGAAATCTCGGCAAAGAGGCGGTCGGTGACTTTGCTCACGGCTGCTTTCTTGTTGGTCTTGTATTCGGCGTAATATTGCCCGAGGTTGATGGCCTCACCCACATCCACCAGTACTTCCCTCGCCCCTTTGGGCGCCGGTTCACCGCCTACCACTTCCGTTTCCATGCGGTCTAAGACTTCGGCGATGCGCTCCTGGGTGGAGCGTTCGCTCACGTAGCCGTCGTAGATGGAAATGAAGTTGACAACCCGGTTCAGGTCTTTGTAGTAGGTCTTGTAGGTCTTCTGCTTTTGCTCGTGCACTTCTCTTTCGTATTCGGACATTTTTTCTTCATCGGCATAGAGAAAGTCGTCCAACTTGTTGCGCAACGTTCTCACCCATTCCAGTTCTCTGGCATTCTTGTCTAACTCGACGTTCAAGACTGCCGCCAGGTTTTTCAGAATGTGCAGACGCAACTCTCTGACACGGTCGTTCATGGTCAGGTCGTCGCGTCTTTTGAAGCCGTATTCTTTTTCGAGGGTGGAAAGAAGGGTCTCGGCCAGGCGTTTGATGCGTACCTGGAAAGTACCCTCTTCATCTACTTTTAGACCAAGACGCATTTCCAGCATTTTAAGCGATTCCCTAAGCTCGCTGGAAACATCGCCGGGGTAGGTGTACTTAAAGGCCATGGGTTGAATGTAGACCGGTTCAAATTCGGTGCCGGTAGTGGTATCGGTGGTGGTGCTCACCTCTTTGCCGTTCTTGCCCGCTTTGGCTTCCAGAAAGTGCTTTTCCAGATCAGTCATGGCCCAGAAGGAAAGCTGAGCAGCACCGGATTCTAGAGGCATGATCGTGTCATTTTGCCTTGAAATTTCTCCTTCCGGAAAGAGCACCAGCTTCTTTTGCCCCTCTGAAAGGATGCGCCTGGTGGTCTTAAAACTTTCCCGGTCTGCAGCACCGCGCACCACAGAATAGGTGCCGAGCCTTTGCAGCCACCAGCCGTTCATGCCATGATCGTAATCAAAGACTTCCCGGGCGGCGACGAAGTTGAAGTATTCATTGGCCTTCACTCCGAAGGCAAACATGATTTGTGGATCATGGCGATTGGAATGATTGGGGCAGACCATGGCATGCTTGCCCTTCAGTTTTGCAAAGCGCTCCAGGGCTCCGTCCATGACCCTAATGGTGGTGCCCTTCAAATTGAATTTCATCATCAGGGGCAGGTTTATCTTGGCCCACCAGAAAAGGAAGGGCGTATCCAGAGGCGGTCTGAAGTCAAGCATCTCGTTTCCCTTTGGGGCTTACCTTAACGTCACTATTGTAACTTGCCCTTTTGGGAAATCGTTCTGAGTAAAGAATCTAAATGGCGTCGAAGCTATAGCCTAAGTCTCGGCATTTGTCGATGATTTTCTTTGTGGCCAGAACGTTTTGCCGCCCGATGTGGGCGCCTTCGTGCAGGACTATCAGTTCTTCCTGGGGCAATTGTTTCATGATACGTTTGGCGACGCGATCATCGCCCACCCGGTGCCAGTCGTCGGCCACCGCTCCCCAGTAAACCGGGGACATGCGCCTTTCTTTTAGAAGCTCGGCACAGCGGGCGTCGATGATGCCGAAAGGGGGGCGAAAGAGGGCCGGTTTTTCGCCTGTAATGGCTTCCAATTCACGGTTGGTTTCGTCGATTTCGTGTTCCATTTTGGGCAGACTGAGAGCCGGCATAAAGGGGTGGCTCAAACTGTGGTTGGCCACAATATGACCGGCTTTATATGCAGCCTGCACCAGTTCGGGATAGCGTCTGACATTCTCGCCGATAAAGAAGAAGCAAGCTGCCACCTGTTCTTCTTCCAGGACGGCCAGTAGCTCTCTAGTGGACTCGGGGCTGGGACCGTCATCAAAAGTTAAATGCAAGACCGTTTTCTTTTCCAGTCCCTGGGCTTGCTCTCTTCCTTCCATGCGGTTCTTCGACCAGTAGCCTCCCGGCAAAAAACGCTTGCCCAGGTAGGTAATCAGGCCCATCTTGGCTTGATGAAGCCTGTGCTCGAAGTCGTGCGGGTCTTCTTTAAGTTTTTGTCTAGCCAGTCTTCGATCATGCATTGGCTGCTCCCACTTCCTGAGCCTTGGTGGCGCTCTGGATGAGCATGTGAATGGCTCTTCTGGCCCGGTCGCCTACTTCCGGGGAGCGCCTCTGGGCTATAGACTCGATGGCTGAGGCGAAGGCATAGAAGCGCTCGATGGACAGATGGGTGGCCTTGGGATGGGGCAGTAAGCTGCGCAGATAGCCCCTGAGGTTGTTTGATTCTTTGTCGGATAAGTTGCCCAGAATCTCGAGCAGGGGCTTGAGAGCCTTTATGGAAACGAGAGGGCGCTGGTAGGTTATCAACCCTTTGCTCATGGCCCGGTGGATGAGGACGCACTGAGGCAGCGGCGCTTTCTTGTCCTTATCGGAGCGGGGCAGGGCCTTGAGACTGTCATTCCAGGGCGAAAAGTCGTTCAAGATGTGCAGCACCGAAGGCGCGGTGCGGCCGGTAGTGCTGTTTATAGGCAAAAGACCGTAAATAAGCGGTCTGGATTCGCACTTATCGACGTCTTTGGAGACATTGAGCATGACCGAGGCCAGGTTTGTGGAGCGTACGATGATGGCTTGCTCGTTCACTTGATTGATGCGCCCGGGGGCGAAAGCTACCTCTTTTACGGCAAATTCCTGGCAAAGCAGCATGTCCAGCACCGAGTCACCCACGATGGAGCCGAATTCGGCCGTGGTTATGGAGCCGGCTACGAAGTAAATGGTTACTTCCGGTATCTGTCTGCCGAAACGCACCGACAAGACACCGGTCACTCTCTCGAGGCTGAGAAACTGCATCACATTGAAGATGGTGCCTTCTCTAACTGATGTGATGTGAAAGCTGATTCCCACAAAGACCGCCCGGCAGTTTGCTTGAACTGGTATTGCCTGGGGGAGATTTCCCGGTCGGCAAATTACTTCTCGATTTTAATTATATCTGTGCGTTGCTTAAGAGCGTTAGCTACTTCGATGCGGTCATCGAAATCTATGGTGCGGTCTTTGAGGATCTGGTAGGTTTCATGCCCTTTTCCGGCGATCAACACCACGTCATCGGCTCTGGCCATCTTCACCGCTTCCGCAATGGCTTTAGCCCGGTCCGCTTCTACGGTAACGTCTTTCAGCCTTTTGATGCCGGCCAGGATGTCGGCAATTATCTGCTGGGGCTCCTCGGAGCGGGGGTTGTCGGAGGTAACCACCACGAGGTCTGCCAGGGTCTCTGCGATTTCACCCATCTGGGGGCGTTTGGAGCTGTCTCTGTCGCCGCCGCAGCCGAAGACGGCAATCAGTCGGCCGGAACCTTGATTTTCCACCAGGGCCCGGGCAGCCTTCAGAACATTTTCCAGCCCGTCCGGAGTATGGGCATAATCAACGATGCAAAGGGGTTGTCTTTCGCTTCCGGTTGGCGGGGGCACTACTTCGAAACGACCGGATACACCGCCGAAATCTTTCAGGGCCGAGGCTACTTGCTCTTTCGTGAGTCCTTCGCCGAGGCAGACGGCCATGGCTGCCATAACGTTGTAGAGGTTGAATTCACCGGTCAATCGGGTGGAAAACTCAATGTCACCATGGGGGGTGGCAAGGCACAAATTGGTGCCGCGGAAATCAAAATGGAACTGGCGAGGATGAATAGTGGCCTGAGGGTTCTTGCCGTAAGTTATCAGTTCTACCTCTTTGCCAGTGGCGCTGATAAATTCCTGGGCCAGGGCGTCATCCAGGTTAACCACCGCCACCGCTTTACCGCTTGTATTGGCGTTCAGCATTTCAAAGAGAATGCGCTTGGAGCGGTAGTAGTGCTCCATAGTCTTGTGGAAGTCCAGGTGATCCTGGGTGATATTGGTCAGGCAGGCGGAGGCGAAATTGGTGCCCAACACCCTCTTGAGTGCAAGGGCATGGGAACTGACTTCCATGGCCACATGGGTGAGACCATGCTCAGCCATGGTGTGCAGGAGAGCTTGCAAATCACAGGCCTGCGGGGTGGTGTGGTGCACATCCAGGTATTCGCTCTTGCCTTTGAAAACCGGTTTGCCGTCTTCTTCTTCGTAGATAGGCAGACGAGCACCGAGGGTACCTACCAGGCCGCATTTGTGACCGTGGAAGTTGAGAATGTGCTCAATTAGATGGGTGGTTGTAGTTTTGCCGTTGGTGCCGGTGACGCCCAATAGGCGCAGTCTGGTGCTCGGTCTTTCGTAGAGGTAGTCGGAAACCCTGGCCATGGCTTCCCTGACATCATCTACCACCACCAGCGGCACGGTATAAGGGCCGCTCTGCTTCTCCGAGAAGATGCAGCTGGCACCTTTCTCCAGGGCCTGGGCAATAAAGGCGTTGCCGTCTTGCTTTTGACCTTCAATAGAGAAGAAGGCGTCGCCGGGTTCCACCTGCCTGGAATCGTAGGCGATGCCCGTGACTATGGTTTCAATCGGGTTTGATGAGGGAATTACACCAGACGGCGAAGCCGCTCCGTCATCACGAAGCAGCTCTGCCAGTAGATCATCTAGTTTTTTCCCAGAGGGCTTGCCAAGCTTATTAAACTGGGTAGACACTGACCAACTTGCGTCCTCTGGACATTTCAAACTGCACTACGCCGACGGCGACGGAATAAAGGGAGTCGTCTGAACCGCGTTGTACGTTTTTACCAGGGTGAATCTTGGTGCCACGCTGTCTGACGATAATGCTGCCGGGGCAAACTTGCTCGCCGCCGTATACTTTCACGCCCAGACGCTTGGGTTGGCTGTCTCTTCCGTTTCTTGTCGAGCCGGCGCCCTTCTTATGTGCCACGTTCTCTTCTCCTCAAGTAATTTCCGAAGTTCAAGCTTTTTGGCCTGCCGGAAATTCCATCCTAATCTATATTGATGCTTTTAGCTCTTACTTACCGGCTACGACTTTCTCGTCTACAGTAATGCTGTCTACCATGACTCTGGTCAACTGCACTCTGTGTCCGGCTTTCTTGCGGGTGCCTTTTTTAGGCTTCTGGTGATAAACAATCACTTTGGCGGTCTTGATGTTGGACTGCACACGGCCATGAGCTTCGTTGACTTCCAATTTGGAGATGACTTTGCCCGTGACTTTGGCGCCCTTCACGTAAGGCTGACCTACGGTTGATTTGTCGCCGTCCACAATCATGAGAACGCGATCAAATACATGGGTAGCGCCTTCTTCTTCGCCGGTCATGTCGATGTCGATGAAACGACCAGGCTGTAATTCATATTGCCTTCCGCAGGCTTCCACTATCGCGAACATTCTTCTCTCCAACGTCTCTTAACAGGATAGGCAGTCGCTCTTGCCCTGAAATAAACACATGTCTAAGATTTCGCTCCGACAGCCTGAGAACTTGATTCAGCCTGAAAATTGGAAATAATCTTCGGGAAAATCAGAGTAGCCCGGCCTATAGAGCGGACAAGCGATGTTGAATACTACCAAAAGCTATGCAATGGGTCAAACGAACCGGCCGCCGCTCCTTCAATATAGGCAACATTTGAAGGATTCGGTGGGGAGCGGCCGCCGCTCCATTACAACAGTAGGCAACATTTGCAGGATGGATTGGGGCCGCCCGGCTGCTACTCTCAAGTAGAATTAGAAGCGAGAGTGGGGGAACCGCTCCGACGCCGCCGATCTGACGGCGTAAAGGTGAATTCTGGTTCAGCTTGGAACTTGGAGGTATAGCCATGGCGGAAGCTGTAAACGAGGCGGAGCTGGGGCGCAGCAAGTACAGCAATACCCCAAAAGAGCATCTCTATCATCTGCTCACAATCGGCTGGGAGCCTAATAGCCCTTTAATCATTAAGTATGTAGCCGAAAACGGTTTACAAAAAGATTTGAACGATTGGCTGGCTCTCAACAAAGTCAAGACCTAGGTTGGCCGGCTCAAACGGTAGTAACGAGTAATTGTGAGCTTTCCATTAAACATATCAAGTATTCATCGGCGCCGCCCTACTATTTGAGTCTCGTCCCTACACATAGCTTTTGGGGTATTTGCCGATATGTTGCAAGTTGGAAAAAGAGCTCCCGATTTTGACATGCCCTCCACCAAGGACATGAAGACCTTGAAAGAGAATGTCAAGCTCACCGATTACAAAGGTAAGTGGCTCGTTCTTTTCTTCTATCCTCTGGATTTCACCTTCGTTTGCCCGACCGAACTGAAGGCCTTCTCTGAGAAATATGATGAGTTCAAAAAAGCCGGTGCTGATGTACTGGCCATCTCAACCGATAGCGTTTACAGCCACAGAGCCTGGATCAACACCAGCGAAGCTCAGGGTGGATTGGGTTCCCTCAACTACGTTCTCGCTTCCGACATCACCAAAGATGTTGCTCGCGACTACGGCGTCTTGATGGAAGACAAAGGTATCGCCCTGCGCGGTCTTTTCATCATCGATCCCGATGGTGTTCTTCAGTACCAGGTTGTTCACAGCCTGAACATCGGCCGTTCCGTTGAAGAAACCCTGCGCGTTCTTGAAGCCCTCAAGACCGGCGGTCTCTGCCAGGCTGATTGGAAACCGGGCCAAAAGCCCATGACTGTCTAATTTGCTCACTTTAGTTCAACTAAACCAGGCAACATGAGTCATTAGAGCTGCTTTCCCTTGAGTGGGCAGGCAGCTCTTTCCTTTGCCGTCTCTTCCCGACCGCTCGCCACCGGCCCTGTCTGGTCGCTCAGTCGGCGGACTTGCACATGTTTAGTCTTTAAGTATCTTGTACGGTTGGTGGAATCCGCGCTCGGAAAGGCTAAAATTACCCTGAGCGTAGTTGACGCGGTTTCACAAAACTTTCAGCAGGAGGGCGCCACAGCCTATGCCTCTTAGAATGGATGCTCCTTTACCGTCTCTGGATGGCGGCACCGATTGGTTCAACAGCCCCGGTGTCAAAGACCAGGACCTGGAAGGTCAGCCTGTACTGATTCACTTCTGGGCCCTTAGCTGCGGTATTTGCAAAGAGTCTCTGCCTGAGCTGAATAACTGGGTAGACCTTTACGGTCCCAAGGGCTTGAGAATCATCTCCATCCACATGCCCAGGCAGGAGTCAGATACCAATGTTCCGGCCGTGAAAGAATGCCTGGAAGAATGGGAAATGAAACAGCCCTGTGTTGTCGATAACTGGCACACAATTACCGATCGATTCGAAAACAAGTTTGTGCCTGCTCTTTATCTCTTTGATGCTGAGCACAAAATGCGCCATTTTCAGGCCGGCGAGAAGGCTATCAAGATGACGGAGCCCGTGGTGCAAAGAGTGCTTGGGTTGACCCAGGCGGTATAAGCTAAAAATTGCGCAAACCATAAAGTGAGGTTATAGATGGCTGTCAACGTCGTAGCGGATAAAGCTAAGGGCGAGAAGTCCGGGGAACCTGGTAAGGACGGTGAAGGCAAAGCCAGTCAGGGCAGTTTCTGCCTGGAGCGCTCCGCCAAGCTTTTTGAACGGGCCAAGGAGCGCATTCCAGGCGGCGTTAATTCGCCCGTGAGAGCCTGCAAGTCGGTGGGCGCCAATCCCATCTTTATTGCCAGCGCCGACGGCGCCTATATGTTCGATGAAGACGAGCACAAGTACATCGATTATGTCGGGTCCTGGGGACCGATGATTTTGGGTCACAGGCATCCCAGTGTTCTCACCGCTATCGAGGACGCCATCACCAGGGGCACCAGCTATGGTGCGCCGAGCCGGCTGGAAGTAGAGATGGCAGAGCTGATTTGCCAGTTGGTTCCCTCTGTGGAAATGGTGCGCATGGTCAATTCCGGCACGGAAGCCTGTATGTCCGCCATCAGGTTGGCTCGTGCCTTTACCAAGCGTGAGCTGGTGATCAAGTTCGATGGCTGTTATCACGGTCATGCCGATTCCTTTCTGGTCAAAGCCGGTTCTGGGCTGGCCACCCTCGGCTTGAGTGAAGCCACCAGTTCTCCCGGCGTGCCCACTCAGTTTACCGGGCTCACCCTTTCGCTGCCCTACAACGATGTTGACGCTCTGCGCCAGGCCTTCGCTCAGAAATCCACTGAAATCGCATGCGTGATTATTGAGCCTGTGGTCGGTAATTCCGGCGTCATTGTGCCCACTGCCGAGTTCCTCAAGTGCTTGACCGGGCTTTGCAAAGAATCCGGCGCCCTGCTTATCTTCGACGAGGTGATGACTGGTTTTAGATTGGCTCTGGGTGGCGCCCAGGAGCGCTTCTCCGTCAAACCCGATCTGACCTGTTTCGGTAAGGTCATCGGTGGTGGTTTGCCTGTGGGCGCCTATGGCGGCCGTAAAGAGATTATGTGCATGGTGGCACCGGAAGGTCCTGTTTATCAAGCCGGCACGCTTTCCGGTAATCCCCTGGCCATGGCGGCCGGACTTGCCCAGCTACGTTATTTGCGCAACGGTAAAGTCTACGAAACTCTGGGTCGCATCACGGAGGAACTGGCTGAAGGTCTTACGGCGCTGCTCAAAGAGAAGAACGTCAAGGGACAGGTGGTGCATGTTCCCGGTATGCTCAGCTTGTTCTTCACGGACAAGCCTGTGAACAATTTCGATGATGCACTCAAGTGCGATACGGCATTCTTTGGCAAGGTCTGGAGAAATTTGATCGAGGAAGGCGTTTACTGGCCGCCTTCGCAGTTCGAGGCTGCCTTCCTTTCCATTATGCACTCTAAAGCTGATATCAAAGCCACCATAGAGGCTTTTGCTAAGGCTATCGATAAGGCGCAAGCTGCTTAAGTGAGACCAATCCGGCGGAGTTAAGGACATGCAATTTGTAGTAACTGGATATGACGGCGAAGACCCTAAGGCGCTGGAACGTCGTTTGCATAAGCGAGAAGAACATCTCAAAGGCGCCGAGAAGATGAAAGCTTCCGGCACGCTTTTGTTTGCCACTGCCCTTCTCGATGACAACGAGAAAATGGTCGGTTCGATTTTGGTGGTGGATTTCCCCACTCGAGAGGACCTGGATAAGTGGCTCAAGGTAGAGCCCTATGTCACCGGTGAAGTTTGGCTCAAGGTTGATGTGCGCCCTTGCCGAGTGGCGCCGATGTTTCAAAAGGTGCAGGCCTAGCTTTCAGCCCCTGCCATTTCTTTATGGTGCGGGCTAAGGTAAGCACCACTACTTCTCGGGCTCCTGCCGAGAGCAGCAGTTGCGCCGCCTCATGGGCGGTGGCACCGGAAGTGAGCACATCGTCAAGCAAAATAATACGACTGCCTGCGATCGTGCTTGCGCAGCCCTTTTTGAGTGCAAAGGCACTTTCCACATTGGCGATTCTTTCTTGCCTCGTCAGGGAGTGTTGGGGTGGAGTGTCTTTTGCTCTCAAAAGGAGTGGTTTAAAGGTGATGGCGGCTGCTTTTCCCTTGAAGCGGCGATGCTCTTTATTGAGGCGGCAGAGGGCTCTTGCTAGAACTTCGCACTGGTTGTAGCCTCTTTCTTTCTGCCTGCGGTTGTGCAGGGGAATTGGCAGCAAAAGGTAGTTGTTTTCTGGGTTGAGAAATGCCGCTATCAGCCCGTGCAAAACAATGGCCAGGTCGAAGCAAAGTGCCGCTTCGCCCTGGTATTTGATTTTATGGATGAGGCTTTGAAAAACACCTTCGTAGGCGCCGGCGCAAAAGAAGGGCACGGGCTTTTCTTGTACCAGCAGGTAGCCTGTTAGAATGGGCTGCCTGAGCTTGTTGAAGCAGGCAGGGCAGAGCCGGTGCGGCAAGCTTATGCTGCCACCAAAAGTGGTGGCGACGACGTCGCCCCGGCGGCAGAGGCAGCACTTGCTTCTGGTCAGCTCGGAGAGAATTCTTATGGCGAGCGACCGGCAGAGGCTATGGATGACCTTTAAGGATTTTGTGCTCATATTTTCAATAAGACGCAAAAGCGACGAAAATAGTTCAAAATGAGAGCGACTTTCTGCAAGTATTTCGATGTATCACTAAAGGCGGTAAAACTTGGTATCCGGTGCAATCTCTATGAGCGAGCTTTTGCTCGACTGTGAAAAGGAACTATTTGAGAGCTTCCAGGAAGTGGATCGCATTGCCCTTCTGAACCAGGAGCGGGTGCTGAAAGCCTTTGCCGCCAACAAGCTGACGGAAGAGTTCTTTGCCGAACACACCGGTTACGGCATTGATGACTGCGGTAGAGAGGCCATGGACGCCATTTTTGCCGATGTTTTTGAATGCGAGGCGGCGGCCGTGAGGATGCAGATGGTCTCCGGTACCCATGCCATTGCCTGTGCACTTTTCGGCAATCTCGCCCCCGGCGACAAACTAGTGGTCCTGACGGGCAAACCCTACGATACGCTCAACCAGGTTATTGGTGCCTCCGCTCACAGCCATGGCTCTCTTGTGCACTTGGGCGTCAAGTACGAAGAACTTGACCTGACTAATTTGCTTGATACCGCAAGTGATGGCGAAATTCGTGCCAGACTGGCGGCGGTAGCTCCGGCCAGGCTCTACCATATTCAGAAATCTCGCGGCTATTCCACCGAACGTCCCACCCTCTCCAACCAGGCTATAAGCCGTCTGGCGTCCCTCGTGAAAGAGGTGGACGCTGGGGCTAACGTTTTTGTTGATAACTGTTATGGTGAGTTTGTGGAAGAGCACGAACCGGTGGCTCTGGGAGCCGATCTGATGGCCGGAAGCTTGATCAAGAATCCCGGCGGCGGACTGGCTTTGACCGGGGGCTATGTGGCCGGCAAGAAGACCCTGGTGGAAAACGCCTTGATCAGACTGACTGCCCCGGGTATCGGCGGGCATCTAGGCGTTACCTTCAATCAGAATCGCCTCGTTTTCCAGGGGCTCTTTCTGGCTCCCTCCGTAGTGTCCGGTGCCGTGAAAGGGGCCATGCTGGCGGCCTCTTGCCTTAAGCGGCTTGGTTTAAAGGTGGATCCCTCACCGCTCAGCCGGCGCTTCGATATTATTCAGGCCATAGAGTTCGGAGACCGACAGAGGCTCATCAACTTCTGCCGGGCTTTGCAGAGTTATTCACCGGTGAATGCCCACGTGGCGCCGGAGCCAAGTGGTATGCCCGGTTACGATGACGAAGTGATTATGGCCGGGGGCAGCTTTGTGGAAGGGGCTACCATTGAACTCTCTGCTGATGGCCCGCTGCGGGAGCCCTATGCGGCCTATTTGCAGGGCGGACTGTCTTACCTTCATGTGAAGACGGCGCTCCTTGGCGCCCTCAATCAGTGCGTTGCGGCCGCACCCTCCTCCTTCCTGCCCTGAAGCCTGGGGTCTGTCAAGGGTGCCACTTTGCATTAAATCTCAAAGAAGCAGTCTGATATTAGCTTCTATTCCCCTTTAACCTTTGCTAAATGAGAGGTTAGTGCTTCTTTTCTTCTTTGCGGGTGCCTATAATTAGCCCATTATCTTTAAACTGACCTTCAGTTACAGCCGTCAGCCAAACTTAATTTATGAGGTTAATGCCAGTGGTTGCTCAGATGCCCGCCAGACAGCAAGGCTTGTCAGGCGCCAAGCTCGATCTCAAGATCCTCTCCGGCACCGCCAATCCGGAACTGGCCAGAGAGGTGGCGGAACACCTGGGCCTGGAATTGACGCCGCTTAAAATCTCGCCTTTTTCCGACGGCGAAATTTATGTGCAGTTGCAAGAGAGCGTCAGGGGCGTCGATTGCTTCGTCATTCAGCCGACCTGCACGCCGGTCAACGAAAACTTGATGGAACTGCTCATCTTGCTCGATGCCCTTAAACGAGCCTCGGCCGGTCGTATCACCGTGGTCATGCCCTATTACGGCTATGGTCGGCAAGACAGGAAGGCTGCCGGTCGTGAAGCCATCACCGCCAAGCTCATCGCCGACCTGCTCACCACCGCCGGCGCTCAACGCGTGGTGGCGCTCGATCTGCATGCCCCGCAGATTATGGGTTTCTTCAATATTCTTGTGGACCATCTCTACGCCAGCCCTGTGCTTTTGGACTATGTGCGCTCGCTCAATTTGAAAGACATCGTGCTGGTCAGCCCTGATGTTGGCGGTGTTTCGCGCACCAGAGCCTTTGCCAAGAAGCTGGACGACGCTCCCATCGCCATTATCGACAAACGCCGCACCAAGCATAATGTGGCGGAAGTGATGAGCGTGGTCGGTGAAGTGGAGGGCAAGACGGCCATCATGGTCGACGATATGGTCGATACAGCCGGAACTCTCGTCAAGGGTGCGGAACTGCTTATCAAGGAAGGTGCCAAGAAGGTCTATGCTTGCGCCACTCATGCGGTTCTCTCCGGACCGGCCAACGAACGTCTCGATAATTCCCCCATTGAGCAGTTGATTGTCACCAATTCCATCCCCCACGAACCCGGCACAGGCTCACCCAAAATTGTGCAGCTTTCCGTGGCCAAGCTGCTCGGTGAAGCGATCTGGCGTATTCACGACGATAGTTCGGTCAGCGAGATGTTCGAATGAGCCTGATTCAGGAAAGCTTTCCTGTCGGTCCTCTGGGCTGCAACTGCTCTATCATCGGGTGCTCTGAGACGGGCGAAGCACTTGTTATCGATCCGGGCGGTGATGTGGACGACATCATCGATCGCCTCAAGGAACTTGGTTTGAAGCCCAAGTATTTGCTCCATACCCATGCCCATTTCGACCACATCATGGGTAGTCGCGGCATGAGAGAGAAGACCGGTGCTTCCATTTGCCTGCATAAGGAAGATCAGTTTCTCTACGACATGCTCGGCAAACAAGCTTCTATGTTTGGCCTTTCAGCCGATGAGCCTCTGCCCGTCGATAAATTCCTTTCTGATGAAGAGGAAGTCAGTTTCGGAAAGTACAAGACCGCCGTGCTGCATACTCCCGGTCATACGCCGGGCAGCCTCTGCTTTAGCGTCAAGGACAAAGATAGTCTCTTGTTTTCCGGGGACACGCTTTTCAGCCGCTCGATTGGATGCACCGATCTCTGGGGTGGTTCCTTCGATAAAATTATCAAGTCAATCAAAGACAGGCTCCTTTGCCTCGATGATAGTACGCGGGTGATACCCGGTCATGGACCGGACACCGATATTTGGACAGAGAAAAACGAAAATCCCTTCCTTTGAGATTTGGCTCGCCTTGAATTACAGAACCGACGAAATTGATTTCTCGCCCTTTAATGCCGATGAGGTACTGAAAGCGCTCTGTTCTGTCTTGCGCACCAGCAAGCATCTTTCCTTCAGTTATGCCGGCGACATTCAGAGCTTGATCGATCGCATCGGGCGCACATTCTACGCCGCCCGCTCCATGATCTTTCTTTCCGGCTCCGATGACGGTCAGCAGGTGGAAATTTTTGAATATGTGAAGCGCGGTAAAACGGCTGTCGCTCACGAATTCGCCTCTCCTTTCGGGCAGAAGATGGCACGGCACCTTCTCACTTTGCCCCAGGAAGTGCATCTGGTTGAAGATGTGGACAAGTTTTCGGAAGAAATAGATGAAGGCTTTCGAGATATGTTCAAGAAGATTATGGAAGCTGTGGGTAAGGAGAGGGTTTATCTGATTCCCTTGCGGCTCTTGCCTCCCGATAGTGCCGGAACCAAAGGCCCGGAGCGGCGCGCCGGTTTACTGCTATTGCAGGAAATTGATTCCAGTTCTCAGACCAAGTGGAACAAGCTGGTGGTGGAGAGCCTGGTTACGATTGCCGATCACCTCGCCAAACTATTCGAAGTAGAGAGCTTGAGGGGCCGGCTGGAAGCCCATGAAAGTGAAGATCCGGCTACCGGTTTTCTCAATCGCCGTGGCGGCGTGCTGGCCATAACGGAAGAAATCGAACGCTCCCGTTTTTTCGGGGACAGGCTTTCTCTCATGCTTATTCATGTGGATAGTGCCAAGAAGAGTGACGCGCCCATGGGAGCCGCTCAAGCCAAGGCGGTTTTGACGGCGGTATCGGGTGTGGTGTCAAGCCAGAGCCGTCCGGTTGATGTAATCTGTCGCTTCGGTCATGAAGAGTATATAGTGGCCCTGCCCCGCATGAGCCGGGAAGAGGCTGTGCGCGTAGCCCAGCAGATCAAGAGTTCGGTGGGAGCGGCGCTTCTCAATGTTCTTGAAAAAGGAAAGCAAGAGAAGCACGGCCAGCCCTATGACGGCGACCAGGAGGGGCTGAAGAGCCAACCCCTGACCGTCAGCATCGGCATTGCCTCCATGCCTGAGGACGGCAACAAATTCGACGATCTTCTCTGCGCCTGTCACGAACTCATTTCCGAGGCTAAGTGCATGGGCGGCAATCAAGTCAAGTCGCGCAGCTAGATAGACTGTCGGTGCTGCTACCTGCCCCCGGCCTGGTGGTTCGGAGGGGTCTTGTCATCCGCTATCAATGTGATATCATTGTGCTATCGAAGTGCTAGCTAGGTGTTAGCAATTGGGCTCCTGACAATAATAAGGTTCGCGGCTATGACAATAGAAAAATCCCACTGGCATCTTGGCGGCATCCTCTCCTGGCTTGCCCTCTGTCTGGCGGTGCTGGTCCTGCTTGCCAGTTCCATTAACTTCTGTCAGACGCTTCTGTCTGTGGACCACTGGACGAAGGAGCCTTCCTTAATCCTTGCTCCCATGGGGCTCTTTCTTGTTTCGCTTGTGGTTATGCGCGGCTTTGCCGTGATTCAGCCCAATGACGCTTTGATCTTGATGTTCTACGGCAGCTATTGCGGCACCGTAAAGCGCAACGGTCTTGTGCTGGTGAACCCTTTTTGCTCAAGAGGCAGAATCTCTTTAAAGATGCAGAACCTGCACGGGGATATCCTCAAGGTGAACGACAAGCGCGGCAATCCCATCGAAATCGGGGCCGTAATTGTCTGGCATGTGGCCGAACCGGCCCGGGCCATGTTCGACGTAGACAGTTATGAACTCTTCGTGCGCATCCAGAGTGAGGCTGCCGTTCGCCACCTGGCCAATATGTATGCCTATGACGGCGATGGAGAGGATACCACCCTCAGAAGCGGTGTCGACGAGGTTTCTCATACCCTGAAAGTGGAGCTGGAACAAAGACTCTCAAGAGCCGGAATTGCTATCGACGAAGCGCGCATCGCTCATCTTGCCTACGCGCCGGAAATAGCTATGGCCATGCTGAAGCGGCAGCAGGCGGAAGCGGTCATATCCGCCAAGCGTGCCATCGTATCCGGTGCGGTGAGCATTGTCGAGAGCGCCTTGCGGGAATTGCAAGATGCCAGACTGGTAGATCTCGATGAAGAGCGAAAAGCTGCCATGGTCAGCAATCTGCTTGTGGTTCTCTGCAGTGAAGGACAGGTGCAGCCGGTGGTGAACACCGGTACTTTATATAGCTAGAGCCCAGAGTTTGGGATGAGGATTGTTTGGTGGCCCGTAAATCTTTCCTGATTAGAATAGACGAAAAGCTTTTCCAGGACATCGAGTCCTGGGCTCAGCAGGAGATGCGCAGTGTGAACGGTCAAATTGAATATCTCTTGAGGCAGGCCTGTGCTCGCTACAAGGGGAGGGATGGGGGCCAGAGCGGCGTTCTTAAGGTGGATGCCGTTCATGAAGCCGAGCTTTTAGACTGACTTGTACTTTCTCTACCTCTCTTCAATCAGTTGTACGCAGACGGCCAGCCCGCCTGAATAATAGGATTTATGAGGGCTTTCAGCCAGTCTGCCTTGTCGTGGGCGTTCAAAATAGGCTCCTTCCGCCGCTACGCCGTCATCGTTCAGCTTACTTCTTTCGCCTCTTGCCAAAAGCCCCAGCCTGTGACCTCGTCCAAGCAAGGATGCTAGATCGACGTTGCCGCTATAGCGAGATAGATCCACCCAGTTGACTGTCGGTGAAGGCACGGGCATGCCGGCGTGGCGTCCCCCCTGTGTCGGTCCCAGGCGATGAACCTGATCTGTGAATACCAGGGTGCATTCTCCCTGCCCGGTTTTGAAGGCATTGGAGGAGAAGCAGTAGAGTTGTTTCTCGTTTACTTTCGTGGAGTTGAAGGGATTCTCCGCGCTTCTGGTCAGGTAAACTTTGCCGTCTTTTCCCAGGTCGAATCTGGTGAATCGTTTGCCGCTGTTTGTTTGAGGATCAAAGAGCTTTTCGTTTTTGACGGCATTGATAACGGAATCCGGGTCTATTCTAGCCCCGGCGGTGCGAAGCCAGTCATGGAGACCTACGCAAAACAGTTCCCGAGCCGACATGGAAGCCTGTCTAGCTTCCTGAATTAGAGAAGCATTCTCGTCAGGGTAATCGCCTTGCTCCGGTGAAAGAACCGGTAAGGGGCTTGCTGTGCCTGGTGTGTTGGCGATCAGGTCGAGGAGTGTATGGAAGTTGGAAATCTTTCCCTCCGGCAGGTCGATGAGAAGTGAACCGGCCGTTGCTGCTTCGCTAGAGGCGCCCGGCTGCGCGCAGGCCGTTTGCTTGAAGTCCATGGAAAGGTCTTGTCTGGCCAGTGAACTGATCTGCCTTTTGGTGGTAGCTCGAACAAGGGACGAGATATGCTTGCCATCCGGTTTCGCAAAATTCCGGGCGCAGACAAGGGAAGCCTGAGGACCTACTGCTGCGAAGTAGAATTCTTGTCCGCCCAGGGGATAATTTTTTGAAGGCTCCGCCGTTTTCTTTGCTTGTATTGCCTTGGGTAAGGGCGTTATGGTTGTGCCTGTGCCGGGGCAGTAACCAAGTTCAAGCAGCAGTTCCTGCTTCTCGGAGCCTTTGCCGATCTCATCTTTTGCTTGCAGGGTCTGACGGAAAACTGCATCAGCCACCGCATAGGGTTTGACTTCGCGGCCGTTGTAATCCTGATAAGTTGTTTTGCTATTTTTGGAAAGAGCTTCGCCAAGGTGCTTCTCGAGGTCCCGGGCGGCTCGCTGCGCTTGCTTGAGATCTTGAGTGGCCATGTCTTGCAGCAGATCATTTTCCAGGGCCAGAGCCACTTGCAATTGCAGGCGGGCAGATGCAACCAGGGTGTTTATGGATGTGACCGGGCACGGCTCACCGTCGGCTCCGCTTAGATACTTTGCCGTGGGCGGTCGGTCGCTCAGTCCGATGTAGCCGAAGTAAGGGTCTTTGATCACTACGCCTGAAAGTTCCTGAGCTGCTGCCAGCGCCGCCGCCTCTATTGCCGAATGAGATTGCCTGGCGCCTGTGATGCCCACGCCCAGATCAACGGCGAAGTAGAGGCAAAGCACCATGCTGATGGCGGTAAGCAAAATCACGATTAATACGCTGCCTTTGCTGGCTCGTTTTTTCATATTGATCACCATGTTTGTGGAGACCTCATTGAAGTTTGAATTTTCAATGAGGTCTCCCTTGTTTCTACTGCATCAAATTGAGCACGGACTGTACTGAAGTTACCTGGGCGCCGGTACCCTGGGCCGGTGAACCCGCTTTGAGAGCAAAGTTGGCATTTTTCAAAACAGAGAAGGAAACTGGTTCTTGATAGTTGCCTACGGGACTGATGAAGAGGGGATCCACCAGACCGGCACTGAGGGCGCTGGTGTTGCCGGTAGTGGCAAATTGGGTGTTCTTGGGCCCATAGCTCAAACCTTGTGGAATGCGCACCACTCCCCCATAGAATATGGAATTCTTGATGCTATTGCTGCCGGCCAGCACTTTGATGGCGGTTTTGGGATTGCCGAGGGAATTTCTGGCGGTGACAAAAAGTGTGCAACGGTCAAGCTCCGTGCTATTTCTCAGGGTGAGAGAGGAGGAGAATGCGTTGAGAAAGAGGCAGCCTAAGATTCTAAGTCCGGGAAAACCGTTATCTACACCTTGCATGAGATTGGGTCCCAGTACGCAGTTATTGAGTATGGCATGGCCTTGCGGACTACCTGCTGAGGGCGGTGTGGAGCCGGGTGTGACTGTGACAGCGGCGGCACTTCCCGGTGGAACGGTAGCCTGGGGACCATTGTAGAGCCAGCAGGCGTAGAGCCCGGATGGTGTTGGCACTGAGGCGCTGGGATTGTGAATCTCAACGTTCTTGATATTGTCGTGAATATTTGACTGGACGAGGGCTACACTGTCTCCTTCAAGGTGTGCACCAACTTTGCAGTTGGAAATCTCCAGCCCTTGAAAGTAGTTCTGGGACCCGTCCTTGGTGTAGACACCGGTGGTGCAGTTGGTTACCTTCAACCAGCCGCGCCGGCCGTAGCTTCTAAGTACAATCCCTCTTTTGCCGATGGCCTGGATGCCGCAGAAATTGGTTTGGTTGAGACCATTTATCACCGCTACACCGGCGTGCTCCAGTCCCTGTCCCTGGGAGATGATGATCAGCCCGCCGCTTTGCGGTGGGATTCCTTTGCCTATGATGAGAGGCTTGCGGTAAGTCATGGAACTGCCGTAGGCGCCGCCGTCAATAAAGACTTCGTCATTGACTTCCACCTTGTTCCAGTCGATTTGATCAAGTTCGTTCCAGGCCGTCTGCCAGGTAAGACCATCGGCGTTATTGCCGGCTCTTGATACATAAAGACTTTTGGCTTCTACTAAATTGGCGCCGGCCAGGGCGAGAACCAGGGCTGCGCTGAGTGCCAGGGGCAGTTTGCTTGATTGAAGGTATTTCTTAGTAAGTTTCATAGGACATCTCCTTTTAAGGTCGAGACAAGGCAGAGCCTGGTGGTCGGGGTTAGCCACCGCTCATTGGGGTATGTGTGTTTTGCAATCGGTGCAGTCGATTATAGGGATCGGCTTGGGTCAAATCATCGACCAATCCGCATACACCGTTTGGTGTATTTCTCTTGAAAACGCCTTGAGATTTCTACATGAAGCTTTCTACACAGATTCCGACAATCCGTTCCTTAACGGAAGGGCGGGGGTATTCTGGTAGTATTAGGTGCAAGGTTTTTATAAAGGAGAGAAGAACATGTTTAAGCCAGAAGTGACTGTCAGAGTGCTTCGTCCGGCTCTCGTGCTCTCCGGGCTGGCGGTTTGCCTGACCCTGGGTATGAATCTTCGGGCCTTTGCTGATAGCGAAGCCGGATTTTTTGTAATGGGCGGCGGTAGCGAATCCGGTGGTGTTTATTCTACCGGTGCCGAATCGGAATCAGGCGGTGCCATGAATAGCGGGTCCTCCTCCGAGTCCGGCGGTGCCACCAATAGCGGCGCCGAGTCCGAGTCCGGCGGTGTATTTCAGACCGGTGCCGAGTCTGAGACCGGCGGTGTGCGGGCTGTGGGTTCTGAGACCGAGGCCGATCCCACTTTTGGTATCCGCACTTACAGATGGTAAGCGGCACTCAATAAAGAGTAAGTAAAAAGGCGGGGCTCACGGCCCCGCCTTTTTTGTTGATTGCCTGCCACTTGGGACGCCCAATTTAGTGTTAGTGGGCTTTATCTCTTCCTTCTTCCGCAGCGCTGAAACCAAGTTTCTTCGCTTCGGCCAGGTCGGCTTTGGAGAGTTTCTCATAGGCTTCCGCCCGGTTGTAATAGGCAGAGGCGAGAGAGGAATCTATGGTTATTGCTTTGTCCAGATCTACGATGGCTTTTTCGTAGTGGCCCAGGCAGCGCAGGGCGCGACCTCTGTTCACATAGGCCCTGGCCATGTGGGGCGAAAGTTCGAGGGCCTTGTCGCAATCTTCAATAGCTTTTTTGTATTCGCCTTCCAGCACATAAGTATGGGCCCGGTTCACCAGGGCCACTGCCAGATTGGGGCTCAATTCCAGAGCTTTGTTGGCGTCGGCCAGGGCTTCTTTGGTTTTGCCCAGGCGGTTATAGGCATGGGAGCGGTTCACGTAGGCGATAGCCATTTTGGGTTCCAGCTCAATACCTTTGCTGGCATCATCGAGGGCCTTTTGCACCTGCCCGAGGGCAAGTTCCGCCCAGGAGCGGTTGATATAAGCCATACCCAACTTGTCATCGAGACTTAAGGCTTTATCGCAATCGGCAATGGCCCGGCGATAGTGTTTGCGCATCATATGAATGTTGGAGCGATTGGCATAGGCTCTGGCGTAACCGGGATGAAGTTTAATCGCCTCATTGAACTTGGCTTCCGCTTCCTGTCCTTTACCTTCTCCTGACAGCCGGATGCCTTCTTTGAGAAGGGTATAGGCCTCAGGATTGGTTTTGCCCTTCGGGGCGGCTTTTTCTGCCGGCTTAGACTTGGCGCCTTTCTTTTCCGCTGCTTGTGCTTGTAAAGAAGTGGTGAGCGTTCCCGCAGAAACTACAGTGATAGCCAACATTATCGAGCTCAGTCTTCTATTTCTTTCGAGCATTTTGCCTCTCCTATTGCCGCGACGTTATTATCTCACAGCCATACCGACCTAAAACTATTTGACATTAGCCTGTGGCACGCTGGCTGTGCTTGAGGCTTTGCGGAATTCATCGGAAAAGACGATTTTGGCCGACTTGCGCTTGTTAACCAGCCACCTGGTTTTGGCTGCTTCCATGTTTTGGGCGACGAACTTTTCCTTGAGCTGGTCTTTGATTTCATCGAAGCTGAAGGTTCCGGCCGGCACTTTCTCCGTCAATTTGATGACGTGGTAACCGAAGTTGGTTTCAACAGGAGTAAGAGCCAGTTGACCGGGTTTGAGGTTCTTCACGGCATCGAGCAGAGCTTTTTGATCCGGTCCGGTCTGGGCGGCAAGTACGTCTATATAACCCAGATCGCCGCCGTTCTTTGCTTGTCTGGCTTGCATATCTTCGGTATTGCCGTCGGCCAGGGATTTGAAGTCTTCGCCCTTATTTGCTCTGGCTAGGAGTTCCTGGGCCAGGCGCATCTTCTGTTGCTTCACCACCAGTACTTCCTTATCCAGGTCGGCATCGGACATAGTTGGATTTTGTTTCTTCAACTGGGTCTTAATGCTCTCCATGGGTGGTGCATCGACCTTGGGGGCGGCCAGAACAATATGGGAGAGCCTGACTTTCTCACCGTGCTTGAAGGCTTCTTTATTCTTTTGATAGAAAGCCAATAGCTCCTTGTCTGAGGCCACGCTCTCCCTGGCGATCTTTTGCATGAGCATAATGAGCATCTCGCCCTGGATGAGGTCTTCCTTTATTTCTTCCGGAGTCTGATCGCTCATCTCCAGCATCTTCTTATATTTGGGTAGATCTTTTACCTTCAAATAATTGTTGTAAGCCGGCTTGTAGAAGTTCTGCGCTTTGGCTTCGGCAAGCAATAGCTCACGGTTGATAAGCTCGGTGAGCAATTGCTGCTCAATCAACTTGGCGCCAACTTTAAAAGCGAGACCAAGATCGATTACTTGCTTGTCGAATTCAGCTTCCGTAAGTTTCTTTTCTTTGAGGAATTTGTCGAGACTCTTACCTTCCAGTGATTGCGGTTTGCGCGCTGCCTCCAGAAGCTTCTTCTTCTCTTCGGCGGTGAGGCTTACACCGGCGGCTGTAGCCTGTTTCACCAGCTCTTGCACCTGCATGGGTTGCATGCCCAGCACGGCTTGCAGGGAGCCTATGGCTTCTCTATATTCCCTTTTGAATTGAGAGATGGTTACCGGCGTACCGTCCACAGTGCAAATCACCATAGTGGGAGGTAAGGTGGCCAGGTTCACGGCATTGGGTAGTTGGACATTGCCGCCGGTGACAGAAGGTTCCTTACCGGTAGCATCATCAGGCGCATTGGTCTGAGAGTTCTGTCCGGTTTTGTCTTCGCTTTTGGCCGGTTCGGTCGTGGTACCGCTACCGGTGCCACTGGTTTGCTCGCCAGTTTTTTCACCGCCGCTGGTTTCCTGCTTGCTATTGCAACCGGCAAGTAGAAGCGTTCCGGCGCAAATAGCCAGTGTCAAGAGGGTGAATTTGCCGCCTGCCGCCTGTGGACGGCATACCCGGGTCAGTGCTCTGCACCTGGCTACGTCGCCTGCAATTTTGCCATCTTCCAAATTGCTTACTTTTCCGGTCACTTGTTTTACCTCAGGCGGGTCTTGTGTTTACTTCAACGCTGGTTGCCATGGATTGCAAAAGATCTTCCAACAAATTGAGCTGTTCTTCCGGCTCATCGCCCTGCGCTTTCACCAGAATGTAGGGGCTGGAGCCCTGTCCGCCGGCGATGCCTGGTTTGTAGGTGGTTCTTGAACCAAGGTGTTTAGGCAGTCTGGCTTGCAGAGGCATCCACTGCTGCAGGCGGAAAGGAACATAGAGGCGCATACCCTGCATGTCCGGCTTGATGGATTGTACGTTGGCGGCAGCGGCCAACAGACGCAGGCGCACCACTTTCACCAGTTGCTCGGTCTCTTTGGGAATATTGCCGAAACGGTCTTTCCACTCGGTCATGAGCATAGACAACTCGCGCTCTGTCTTAACGTCGGCCAGTCGTTTGTATTCCACAAGGCGTTGTTCGTTGTCCTGGATATAGCTCTCCGGTATATAGGCCGTGACGTTGATATCGACGGCGGTATCATAGTCCTGAGCTACGGCTTCGCCCTTCAGTTCTGCCACTGATTCTTCAAGGAGCTTGCAATAGAGGTCGAAGCCCACCGAGATCATATGTCCGTGCTGTTCGGCACCGAGGATGTTGCCTACGCCTCTTATCTCCATGTCTCGCAGGGCTATCTGGTAGCCGGAGCCAAGAGAAGTAAATTCGCGTATGGCCTTGAGTCGTCCCTGGGCTTGTTCCGACAAAACCTTTGAAGGTTTGTAGAGGCAGTAGGCATAGGCCTGTACTTCCGAGCGGCCGACCCGACCTCTGAGCTGGTACATCTGGGCCAGACCGAGTTTGTCGGCGTCGTTGATGATAATGGTATTGACGTTGGGAATATCGAGACCCGATTCGATAATGGTGGTGCAGACCAGCACGTCATATTCATGGGCCAGGAAGGCCAGCATCACATTCTCCAGATCTCGTTCACCCATCTGTCCATGACCGATGGCGATACGGGCTTCCGGTACCAGCATCTTCACTTCGGCGGCGATTTGCTCGATATTTTCTACACGGTTGTGAACGAAGTAAACCTGGCCGCCTCTTTCCATTTCGTGCAGAATGGCTGTACGCACCAGAGGCAATTTGTATTCGCCCACAAAGGTCTTAATAGGTGCCCGGTTGGTCGGCGGCGTGTTGATGATAGACATGTCTCTGGCGCCGGATAGGGCCATGTAGAGGGTTCTTGGTATGGGCGTGGCGGACATGGTCATTACGTCTACCATGACGCGCAGCTGCTTCAGTCTTTCTTTGTGGGCCACGCCGAATCGCTGCTCTTCGTCTATGACCACAAGACCGAGGTCTTTGAAGGCAATGTCTTTTTGCAGCATACGGTGGGTGCCTATGACCACATCGCATTCACCCGAGGTGAGGCGTTTGGCTACTTCCCTTTGTTCTTTGGCGGTGCGAAAACGGCTCAAAAGACCAACTTTGACCGGGTAGGGGGCAAAGCGATCGGCCATATTGTTATAGTGCTGCTGGGCCAAAATGGTTGTGGGTACGAGGACCGCCACCTGCTTGCCCGACATTACGGTTTTAAAGACGCCCCGGATGGCAATTTCCGTTTTACCGAAGCCCACATCTCCGCAGATGAGGCGGTCCATGGGTTTGCTTGATTCCAGATCGTTCTTCACGTCCTGAATAGCCTGCCACTGGTCCGGCGTTTCCTCGTAAGGGAAAGCTTCTTCCATTTCGTACTGCCAGGGTGTGTCCGGCGTGCACTGGTAGCCTTCTTGTTTGGCGCGCATGGCGTAGAGATTGACCAGATCTTCGGCCACCTGCTTGATGGATTTTTTCACCCGCCGTTTGGTTGATTCCCATTCGGCGCCGCCGAAGCGCGACAGTCTGGGCGGTGAGTCGCCGGCGCCGCGATAGCGGCTTAGAAGGTTGATTTGATCCACCGGCACGTAGAGCACATCGTCACCGGCATACTGGATGCGCAGGTGCTCACGTTCCTGGGTGTCGATACGAATACGCTGGACACCGACGAATTGTCCGATACCGTGTTTGATGTGCACCACATAGTCACCTACTTTCAGGTCGGCTATGGAGGTGAAGCGCTCATAGTTTTTCTCTATGACCGGCCGTCTATATATTGTAGGCTTGCGCTTGACGCCGAACATTTCGGCATCGGTGATGCAAACGAGACCGGCGTCAAGAAGGCGGAAGCCATGGCTGAAGCCATGGCGGCAAACCCAAATTTTTTCTTTGCCTGCTTGTTTCTCCCTGTTTTCTCTGGCGCCAAGAGCGCTGGAAAGATCTCCCAGCAAGTCTTCCGGTAGAGCCATTGGTGCACTGGGCGCCGCACCTTCATCTTTGCTTGCAGGTGGGATGTGGGTCTCTTCACCACCGTCACCGCCTGCTATATAAGTGGCTGCACAATCCCATTCCTTCAATATGCCGAGAATTCTCTGGGGCTGTTCGGTACAAAGCAGAATGTGGTAGCCGTCTTTGCGCCATGATTTGACTCTTTCCGCCAGCACATTGAGTTGGTTGCCGAAGCGTTCTATGGGTTGGCAGTCAAAGTTGATAGTGCTTGAAACTTGCCCCACGGGCGGTGCCTCTTCTTCGAGCGCAAGGGGCAGGGTGGATGCATATATGCGTTGGAAAGGTTTGAGAGACTCGGCTATCTCTGAGGCTTTTAAATGCAGGGGCCGGGGCAGGGGCAGAAGCCTTCCCGTTTCCAGACCTTCTTTGATGGAGGCGGCAAGTTTTTCATCATGGGAGCTGAGAGAGGCCAGCAATGTATCCCATTCGTCCAGCACCACCATGGTACTTTCCGAGAGATAGTCGATGAGGGTGGCAAAATCCGTATCTATATAAGGTGCGTAATACTCCACCGACTCCGGATAACGTCCCTGGCTCAGGGCATCAAGGTCACCCTGCATAACATCTTTGAGGGTCTCGGCGGCAGTATCGGAAAGGTTTTCGGCGGTGCTTTCGGTGAGAGCCGTCAGTCTTTCCACCAGGGCCTGTCTCTCATCTTCTGCCGCCGGCAATGTTACCCACCAGCGAGGCGGAATGGTGGTTTTACTGCTTTGTTCGATGGAGCGCTGGGAATCGATATTGAAGACTCGCATGGATTCGATTTCGTCGCCGAAAAGCTCCACGCGGATGGGCAAGCCGCAGGACGGGAAGATGTCTATGATATCGCCCCTGATACTAAACTCACCCCGCAGGGTGACCAGGGCTTCCTTGGAATAACCAAGATTGGTCAGTTTGCGTCCCAATTCCAGGGAGTCGATTTGATCGCCCACGCTCAGGGTGAGGCTCTTTTCCTTCAGACCTTTTCGGGAAAGTACGCGCTGGGAAAGTGCTCTGGCGCTGACCACGGCTATGAAGGGCTCTTTGTGGTTGTCTTCGTTTTCTATGTGCCGCAGTAACTCCAGTTGGGCTGCGATATTATCCGGGCTCGACAATACTTGCTCGTAAGGCGATACTTCGCTCGATGGATAAAAGAAAACCGGGTAGCGGCTCAGGTTTATAAGTTCCTGGTGATAACGGGCGCCGCTGTGGTTATCTTGCACTACCAAGACCAGGGGGCGCCGTGTTTCATGGGTGAGGACCGACAAGACCAGCGACTTGGCGGAATCGGTCAGACCCACCAGGTTCAGCTCGTTCTTGCCGGAGCCCCGGGCTGTGCGTCCGAGTAGTTTGGCGTACTGGGGGCTATCGAGGAAAAGCTGATGGAGTTTCGCGACTAAGTTGAGGTTGCTGTTCAGCATTCCTGAGAGACTCTTGATTTTGTTATGGGATTCTAGTGTTGAAATTGTCTTTGACTTTGAAGTTGTGTCGAAAATAGCTTTCGTTATTTTCGATTCCCTCTGGTCTTCGGCTTAAAGAAAGAACAGAAAGATAGGAATAGGTCATTTTATCATCCGGGGCTAAGGTTTTCCCGGGGCATGGCCCTGTGTAACAGGCTCTAAATTGAAGTTTCGAGTATCATGAAATGTGTCCTTCAATGTGGGTTGTCGGGCACTCTTGAGAATGAGTGGTTATCAAGTGACTCTATCTAAAACTTCTCTTCCGAATGCTGGAATCGGCCTGCCCCTTGCCCTTCTCGTCGGTTTGAATCTGGCCTGGCCCGACTTTTCTGCTTTGCCGGTTTCAGGGCAGTCCAATAAGGAGGCGGCACTGAAGCAATTGTCCGCCGGAGTTGAGTTACTCAAACAGAACAAAGGCAATGAGGCCCTGAAAGCTTTTGAGGCGGCGGCCCGGCTTGATCCCAGGCTGCCGGCTGCATACAACAATATGGGCAGAATCTATGCCGACCAGGGTAATACCGGCAAAGCCATCACTTATTTTAAGAAAGCCATCAATATAGAACCGCTCTATGAGCCGGCTCTTTCCAACCTTGGACTTTTGCTTTATTCCACCGGTAAACCGGAAGATGCTATTCATCCCTGGCGTCTCTGCTTGAGTGGGGAGGGGAAGAATAGCCCTACGATTCACTATTACCTGGCCAATGCCCTGCGCGATGCCGGCAACAAGGCTGAAAAGGGAGATAAAGAGAGCCTTTTGCGCGAGGCTCGTGAGCATTACAGCACAGCCATAAAATTGGACCCGGAAAGTGCCGCCAGCTACAGCGGCCTGTCCGTGGTGGATTTGAGCGAGGGACGCCTTGATGACGCCTACAACAATGTCATGAAGTCTCTCAAGCTTCGCCCCGATTCATCCTTTAGCTTTTACCATCTGGGCTTGATCGAAGAGCGACGCGGCAGGGCGTCTGAGGCGGTGAAGGCCTTTGAGCAGTCTCTCAAATACGAGACGGAACCCAAGTATAAGGAAGAGACCAGGCTTAGAATCGCGCGTTTGAAGGGGCAACCGGTGGAGCAGCCCCGGGAAAACGCACATCAGATGGATTCGACCGAGGCCGCCCTGACCCAGCTTAGAAGTCGCTCTTTTCTAGCCCTCAAGAAGCATAACTACACGGAAGCCTTACAGGGGCTGGACTATCTCGTCAAAAATGGTGCCGGCGAAGATCCTATTGTTCTCAACAATTATGCTCTTGCCTTGAGTAACAGCGGTCAGACCGTGAAGGCCATCGAGTATTTCCGCAAAGCTCTGCTCTTTCGCCCCAGCGGTTTCATGGAAGCACAGTACAACCTGGGCATGGCCCTTCGCAGGCAGGGTGATAACGACGGCGCCGAGGCGGCCTTTCGCAAGGCCGTTGATGATGGGGCTCAGATCAAGAAGACCTGCCCGGCAGCTCAGAACATGCTCGGCGTAATTCTCAGGGAAAAGGGCGATTACAAGGGGGCAGATCGCGCTTTTCGCAAAGCCATACTTCAATCCGGCGGTGAACTGCCGGTGGCTCACTTCAATCTGGCGGTCTTGCTGGAGAGGGTGGAGCGCACCCGGGATGCGGTCAATGAGTATAAGACCTATCTCAGGCAAGCTCCCACAGGCAGAAATGCCCGTGTTGCCAGAGACAGGCTGGTGAGGCTGACCGGTAGTAGCGGTTGAGCTCCTCATCTATGACCGTCCGGTTTTGTTAAGGTTGACTGACTGGCGCTGCTTTTTGCCTGCTTGCCTGACAACCCTGTAGTAAACTAGCTGCACCGATGACTTGCTGAATCGGTGTTGAAATCGCAACCTGAGGATAAAGGTAGACGTGAGCGAAGGTGAAATGCCGGCGCCGGAAACGGTAGAAGCTGTCTGTGCAGTTGCCGGGGCCAGAGAGGCCCGGGCGGTGCCTGAGGGCAAAACCCGTGTGGCCGTTCTCATGAGTGGCGGTGTTGATTCTTCGGTAACTGCCTATTTGATGATGCAGGCCGGCTATGACGTGGTGGGTGTCACCGGCTGGTTGATCAAGTCGGGCAGCCGCTGTTGCGACACAGGCATGATAGATGCGGCCAGGGTCTGCGAAGACCTGGGCATTGATCACCATGCCGTTGATCTGCGCGAACTCTTCAAAAATGAAATCATCGATCAGTTTCACGAGTCTTATGCCCGGGCGCGCACACCCTTGCCCTGTAGTCTTTGCAATACGCTAATAAAGTGGGGCGCCCTTATGAATTATGGGCGCAAACTGTTGAATGCTCGGTATATTGCCACCGGGCACTACGCCCGTATCGTAGACACGGAAGCGGGGCGGCGCCTCTGCAAAGCCAAGGACGAGAAAAAAGACCAGTCTTATGTGCTCTGGGGCCTGACTCTAGATCAAGTCAATTCAACCCTTTTACCCCTTGGTGATTATGACAAGGGAGAGATCAGAGATATTGCCAGAAAAGCCGGCATCGTCACGGCCGACAGACCGGACAGCCAGGACCTTTGCTTTATCCCCCGGGGAACCACTACCCAGGAATATCTGGCCAATTTTCTGACGGTGGAGCCGGGACCCTTGATTCACACCGTCACCGGTCAAGTCTTGGGTGAACATCAGGGCACTTTCAATTACACAATCGGGCAGCGGCGTGGTCTGGGAGTTGCTTATAGCGAGCCGCTTTACGTTACTTCTATCGATCCTGAGATGCGGGTCGTTTATGTCGGTCCGAAAGAGGCGCTTTTGCGCCGGGAGCTGACGGCTTCTTTCGTTAACTGGATTATGCCGTCACCACCGGTGGAACCATTTCAAGCTCTTGCTAAGATTCGCTACAATTCGCAAGCGGCACCGGCGACTATTTTCCCTCTTGCCGAAGGTCGGGTGCGGGTGGTCTTTTCCGAGGCCCAACCGGCCATCACGCCCGGACAGGTGCTGGGAATATATGACGAAGAGAATGTATATGTACTGGGTGGCGGTTGGATAGACTAGGGTGTCAAGATGGATGTCTGGAGTATGACTTCCCCGCCCCGCCGACCGCTGTCTCGAAAACCGCTCCCCATCTAAGATTTCACCTGCCAACCGGCTAAATTTTGTTTGCTTACGGGGAGTTTATCTTTTATAATGAACCCAGGCTTTAGTTCAGTATTTCAATTGGGCGCTGGCGTCTCACATGAGGGCATCCACGTTTGTTTTACCAAAAATTCTCCGGCAACTTCAAAAATTTGGTCAGAGCAAGCCTCAGTCAACTGGCAGTGGTGTTGCTTGCCGCCGGTACTTCCGCCCTGCTCATAGAAGCAGCACCGGAGGCCCAGGCGCGCTCTAAGTCTGCTTCCCGCACCAGCGTCAAAAAAAGCGGTAAAGTGCAGAGTCGTCGGGTTGTAAGCTCACGTTCCAGTTCACGCTCCCGAGCCCGGGGGCGCACTGCCTCCAGGCGTGCTCGCGGCGGTAGCACGGTTGCTCATCATGGTCGCCACGGTAAGGTTGCCCATCATGCACCCAAAACCCGTTATGCCTATCCCATCGGGCTCTTCATGCCGCGCCCGCCGGTATTTGATACCAGTCCTCTTTCCGAGAGCGAAGCCGAGCGTATCAGCGACGCTTTCAAAAATGGTACCGCCGATGGTTATGCCGCCCGTCTATTGGTGCGGGCCGGCGTCGTTAAGTACCATCCCCTTAGAGGCGGCATCTTCTGGCGCCGTGAGCCGGTCAAGTACATAGTCATGCATTCCACCGAAACCGGAATTCCCATCTCTGCCGTGCGTGTCATTGAAAGCTGGAGTTCCATGGGTATTCGCCATCCCGGCGCCCAGTATGTGGTGGAGAGGGACGGTACTATCTATCAAGCCGTAGACCCGGATCTCGCCACGGTTCATGTCAACATCTTCAAGACCCTGCCTGGCATAAACAACGACAACAGCATCGGCATCGAAATGAACCATACTGGTTCCCAGGACTATCCGCCGGCCATGATGAACTCCGTCATCAAGCTGGTGGCTTATCTGCAAAATCGCTATAACGTGCAGGACGGCAATATCATCACGCACCGGTACGCCCAGCAAGGCGATCATACCGATCCGGTGCACTTCGATTGGGAAGGCTTTCTGGCTACCAAGAACGGCTTCAAGAACCAGGCCATCGCCTATCGCTCCGGGCGTATCAAAGAAGAAGCGCGCAGTTGGAAGAGCCAGCCTGAGCCTGCCGTCAACACCTACTTGAAGATTCATCAGCCACTGGATGTGAAGGCACCGAAAGTTGATAAGTCGGCTCTACCGCAGCCGTTGCCGGTGAAAGGGCCGGCCCCTGCTGATAGCGCTAATGGCGGCCCGGCTCCGCTTACAGTGCCCGAGGCATCGCCCGCTTCCGGCTCTGCGCCAGAGTCGGTATCAACACCGGAGCCGACCAAGACCCCGGAAAATCCACTGGAGACTCCTTCGAAAAGTACGCCATCCGAGAGCAAAGACAAGCTGGAGTCGAAGCAACCTAAAGGTCCTGCCAGTGGTGCCGTCCACGTGCAGGCTGTCTTCAAACCGGCTTCGCCGAGCCAGTTGAACCGGGCTGGTCGTCTCCTGCCGGCACCGGAAAATTCCTCGCTGCGTTTCTATCCCCCCGGTTACTTCAGCCAGCAAGCTAATTTAGCAAGTCCTGATAAGGGGCTTTAGAAACCGCCCCTGCATTTGAAGGGGACAGTTGCAAGAGGCTTCTGTAAGTAGAGGCATAGCTGCCTTCCTGCATACATTGGAGATGACTCTCGACGAGGTGGATTGCGCTTATGGTTTGCTCAAAGGGTTGAAAGTCTGAGATTATGGCAGCCACAGCTTCGTCGCAAGCCTGCCTGAGGCGATAAAGGGTGACATGGGGCTTGAAGACGATATTTCTTTCCACGGCCGCGTCGGCTCTACTGTGCGGGGCCAGGGCTTCTCTCAGGAGTTTTGCCAGAGCGGTTAGAGTCTCGCTTTCCACCCGTGGTCTGGCCACGATCACCCGGGCTTGCGTGGACGGCCAGGCCTCTGCGTAGTCGTAAGTAATGGAAAAGGGAAACTTTGCTGACTCCGAGAGGGGCCCCTCCAGGGCCAGCAATTTCTCCTTCAGGTTGAGCAATTCGTTCTGGTTCAGTTCGCCCAGGAACTGCCAGGTAATGTGCAGTTTCTCAGGTTTTACGCTTCTAATAGAGGAGACCTGGTCAGGCTTGAGCTTTTCATTTTCTTCCGCTAGAAAGCGGGCGAGAATTTCTCTTTCCTCGCCCTCAAGAAAGCTTCCCACAAAAACTCGGGTCAATCTCTTCCTTTAACCTATTCGGATTTCTACTCGGATTTTTCCGGCATATTGCTCTTGATGGCTTGCACCACTCCCTTGGGACCGCCCATGCCTTTCACCAGCAAAGAGCCGCCAATGGCAAAGGGCAGGAAGAGCACGATCATTTGCAAAAGGCTCATGGCCTTGAAGGTCATGGTCAGGCTGGCCAGCACGGAGAAGATGAGAAAGACGCAACTGCCCGCGGTTATAAGCCAACCCCATTTGTTTTTCGAGTTGAAGAGCATCATGCCGATGCCTATCATGAGCGGCAAGAATAGAACCAGAAAGCCGCCGCTTCCAAGACCGAGCATGCCGAGTAAACCTGAGCCCACATTGATGTGCTGGAAAACCATGATCAGTCCGAGGATTATTAGACCGAGACCGCCGAAGTAGGCGCCGTCCGATTTGGTCAGGGCTTCGTCCTTGGAGGTGGCGCTCTTGCCGGCATGCTTGGCGCCCACCGTGAGATCGGTGCGACCCTCCACCAGGCTCAAGTCCGTATTTTCTTTCAATACAGTGGTCTCAAGCTCGAGGAGTTTTCGTTGAATCTCTTCTTCCTTTTTGTTCATTAGTTCCAAGCCTTTTCCTGGTACTTAACCCGTCTTCTCAGCCAAATTTTTGCTGCTGAATTTTTGCAGCTCTTTTTTGATGGTGATTCCGCTCCTTATATACCCTCTCCGTGCACTAAATCCCAGGGGTGTCCTTCACTCTAACTATATTGACAGCTCGGCCGGAAGGCTCAGACCGATAAATTTTCCGGCGTAAGTTGGTCGTCCGCGGACCGAGTGCGTCGATTTGGCTTGGGGAGCCAATTTTCAATGGCATAGTTTGGTTTAAAAGGAAAGTTTGAGTGGCATAAGTCTGGTATCACATTTATAATGTCTTAAACTTGGCTTTACTTCGATTTTTCTTTCTTCCTTTTCTTCCGGCTTGGAATTACTAAATATGGCAACAAAAATTTCTCTCAAATCTATCCAGGCTGGTCTTTCTCTGGTCCTGTTGGGCTTTTGCCAGGGGGCTTCCGTGCAGGCCCAGGCTGAATATAAGCCCTTGAGTCAGTTGGCACCGGCTCTGGCTGTGGCTGGTCAAAGCCAGTATCCACCGGGTCTTTCCGAGGGCGCCGGCATCTGGGTTAATCTCTGGAACTATCCCAGTCGGGATTTTGAGGGCTATGCCGAAAAGCTCTATGCATCCGGTATTCGCAATCTATTTATTCAGACATCCCGCAGCAACACGCCTGCCATCAGGCAGCCGGAAGAGCTAGGCCAGATCATCGAAGCCTGTCACAAGTACAAAATAAGGGTAATCGCCTGGTCCTTTGCCGAATTGCACAACCCCAAGGCTGATGCCGAAAAGCTAATTGTAGCGGCGCGCTTTCGTTCCAAAAACGGAGAGCGGCTCGATGCCATCGCTCCCAACCTGGAGAAGAACCTGCATAAAGAAGCTGTAGAAGCATATTCCAAGATTTTGAGAGAGGCCCTGGGTGCTTACCCCATGGTGGCCGTTGTCTACAGTCCTTTGAATCGGGCTCCGGCTGTAGCAATTACCCCCTGGAAAACCCTGGCCCAGTATTACGACGTGATCGCGCCCATGGCCTATTGGAATGGACGCTACCAGACCATCGACGCCTATACCTATACCAAGCGCACCGTGGAGCGTATTCGTGAGCTCACCGCCCGCCCTGACGTGGAAGTACACGTGATTGGCGACGGTATGGGCACAAGAGCGCCTGAAATCAAAGAGTTTCTGCGCGGCTGCGCCGACTCCGGTGCCCAGAGTGCCAGTCTCTATCCCGATCAGATCACCACTGCCGAACAGTACGGCGCTATGGCTCTCTACAACGATTACATGCCGGTTGATGCCCGCGAGAGGCTTATGGGTATGCGGCAGTATATTTCTCAAGGTCTCATCGAGGAAACCCGCTTTGATCCTTCCAGACCAATAAGCCGGGGCTTGCTCTTCAAATTGACGGCCCACAGTCTCAAGGTTAAAGGCGTGGTGGATGCGGCTTCCGCCTACAGCTACTTTGAAAGGCAGGGCGTCATTGACACCGTGGCCAGGGAATATCCAGAGATTGCCATGGCCGACGAATTAGGCGCGCCTCTGGGGCGCGATACGGCCGCTTCCTTTGTGCGGCAGGCCAGGCTTTCCGCCGGTCGGACCATGAAGCCTCGCAAGGGCGGTGCTGCCAGTCCGTACATGACTCTGGCCAGACCTTCCCGAGCTGACAGGCTCTTTGCCGCCCCGGCTTACGCTTCCGGGGAGAATACTCGAGTAAGCTTCGGGGTGCCCCAGGCTCTCAATGCCAACGCCGGCAGCCGTCCTCTCAGCTATTTCGACGCCGTGCACCTGCTCAGCGGTTCCGGACGCTAAGGTTTTCAAATACCCCCTGAGAAAAATTTCCTGCAATTATCCTGCTCAGGGGTTGCCAAACGTGATTAAAAGCCGAATTGCGGGTAAGTCATTATCGGAATACCGCGGCGGCGGGAAAAGAGCGAGACTGTTGTATATACTTGCTTTACCGGTAAACTACCTCACCAACTAGGTGTTGGTGGTTTGGATTGGGGCAGATTGCCTTGGCAATTGCTGTTCCAATTCTGTGAACCTTTGGCCCGCCAGAGCTTTCAAACGGTGTTTCATTGGACTTGGAGGATAGTTATGCAAGTAACCGTGACTGGACGCAATATTGAACTCACCCCTGCTTTGAAGGAGTATTTGGTTGAGAAGTTGCAACGTGCTCAAAAGCACTTCGACCATAGACTTGATTGCACTGCTCTATTGTCGGTGGCAAAAAACCCCTCAATAGCCAAAAGCCAGAAAGCGGAGATCACTATTAAGGTCAACGGCAATGTCATTAGAGGAGAAGAGTCCACAGAAAACATGTACGCCTCCATTGACCTGGTGGCGGACAAGATAGAGAGACAGTTGAGAAAGTACAAAACCAGGCATTTCTCGAAAGGTGGTAAGACTAAAGACCGAATGGATGATTCGGCGCCGGATGTCAGTGCTGAGGAAGATTCCGATATCGCCGTCAGCAAGGATCTGGCTCTTGAAGACATCCGACCCAAGATAGTTCGTTCTAAACGATTCCCATTGAAGCCTATGCTGCCTGAGGAGGCTTGTAAGCATATGGACCTTCTGGGTCATGACTTCTTCATGTTCATCAATTCGGAAACCAGTCAGGTGAACACTGTTTACCATAGACGTGATGGTAACTACGGATTGATCGAACCGGAAGTCTAAAGTCTAATCGTCTGTGGATCAAAGGGCGGCAGGTCCGCCTATATTAGACATCAACAGGAAGGGGGCCCCCTGTGGGGGCTCCCTTCTTTTATCGCTGGTTTTCAAGTTGGGTTGAAATGCCGGAACAAAAGCACGGGGATTTGCTTCTTTGAAACAACTACGATGTTTCTATGATGCAAGCTGGGTTTTCCCCGGCCCCATTGGTAGGCAAAATCCTCTTTGCAGAAAAGGTCTTTGAAGCTATCAATAGACTAAAATCCTATGTACTTAGTAAACCGGATTCAATATCTAACACAGTTGAAAGTAATAATGACAACTTCCAGGCAACTCACAAGAACCTTTCCCGTAAGCTTTGCTCTTGCACTTTCCCTCACCCTGGGTGGTGCTCATGTTTACGGCTTCGATCAGGCGGCCCTGGTCAACCTCAATAACGAAGGGGTGAAGGCCATCAATGCCCAGAACTATCAGCTTGCCATTCAGAAGCTGGAAGAAGCTGTGAAGATGGACCCTAACTACAAGAAAGCCCGCGAGAACCTGGGCATTGCCTACAACAATTACGGTTTGGTTTTTCAAAAGAATCCTACCGAGGCCATCAAGTATTTTCACCGGGCCGCTCTCCTTGATCCCAAGAATCCCACAACTCTAGGCAACCTCGTAAGCATCATTCGGGCCATGGGCAAAGACCCCATGGATTTTGCCACCAGGGTGGCTCTGGGCGACGCTTCCCGCAAAGCGGCCGACTTCCCAGGCGCCATTGTCGAGTACAGAGAAGCGCTCAAGCTCAAGGACGACGGAGCCTTGCATGAAAAGCTGGGTGACGTTTTGCGTGTGCGCGATCAAGTGGATGAAGCCATTGCCGAATATCAGGCTGCCGCTCGTTCTGCTGACAGTGCCTCAATTGAGGTCAAACTGGGGCAGGCCTTTCAGACCAAGAAAGATTTGCCTAATGCCATTGCCGCCTATGGTCGCGCCATTTCCATGAAGTCTGATGACCCTGATGTGCAGGATGCCCTGGTGGCAGGCTGGGAAGCGGCTGTCAGGGATAATCCCACTGCCGCTGAAAACCACATTGGTCTAGGTCAGGGGCTGCAATATAAAGGGGATTTCGGACAGGCTGAGGCGGAGTTTCGGCTTGCCTTGAGCCTCTCGCCCGGCAAAAGAAATCCGGTGGCGGAGAAACTTCTGGCGGCACTGCCTGCCGCCAAGGCTCAGTTCAGCATAGACAGGCTCATTAACCTGGGTGTGGAACAGCAGAGCCAGAAACACTACGATCTGGCCATCCAGTATTACCAGAAGGCACTGGCTATGGTGCCGGCCGGAGACAACCGGCAGCGGGCCAGTATCTTCATGAACATCGGTACGGCGTTGCAAGCCAAGGAAGATTATAAGGGCGCCCTGGATTCCTACCAGCAGTGTCTACAACTTGATCCGGCCAATATGGGGGCCCAGGAAGGTATCAAAACCGCCACCGTGGCCCTTAAAGAGAAGAATATCGGCGATCTGTCTAAAGCCGCCGACGATCTTTTTAAAGCCCAGAACTACGATGGCGCCATCGCCAAGTATCAAGAACTATTGAAGAACGCTCCCAATGATGCCGGTATCCACTTCAACATTGGGGCCGCCTACCAGCTCAAGAAAGATTTCGATCAAGCCATTGCCGAATACAACTTAGCGGCCAGCATTGATCCCAAGAATAAGTCTTACCAGGATGCGCTCGTTAAAGTTAAGGATTTGAAGGCCCAGCCCATCATCGATGCCGCTCTTGCCAAACACAAAGAGAAAGACTACATTGCCGCCGTCGATCTCTATAGCAAGGCACTAGATATAGTGCCCAACAATGCCGGTCTGGTTTATAACCTGGCGTCTGCTCAGTATGCCATGCAAGACTATCAGAATGCCCGTCGCTCCTATACCAGGGCTATTGAACTGGATAAGACCGGACAGATTAATAACCTCTACTTCATCGCCACCATAGACGAACATAACGGCAACGGCAATCAGGCCAGGGCCGAGTATCAGTCTTATCTGGCCCAGGCGGCTAACGGCACTTATGCCGCCCAGGCTAAAGCTCGCTTTGAAGCTCTTTCGAAGAATCCGGCCGCCACCATAAAAATTAAGTCTGAAGCGGAACTGGCCAAAGACAAAGATGCTTCCGATTCCTACACCAAGGCTGTGGAATTACAGAAGAACGGACAGTTTGATCAAGCCATCGCCCTTTATCAAAAGGCTCTCTCCATCCAGGGCGACAATGCCGATTTCCTCTATGCCCTTGGTACTGCATACCAGCAGAAAGGCGACCTTGATAACGCCATTGCCTTCTACATAAAGGCTCAGGGTGTGTCTCCGGCCGAGCCTCTGTATAAGAAGGCCATCAAAGACGCCAACATTCTCAAGGCCGGTCCCCTGGTTAAACAAGCTTACGATAAGCAGACCGGTGGCGACGTTGCCGGTGCCATCAGCCTTTATGGTCAGGCTGCCCAGCTTGATCCTGATAATGGTTCCATCTATATGAACCTGGGTGTGGCTTATCAGGCCACAGACAAGTTTCAGGAAGCTTTCGATGCCTATCAGAAAGCCTACAACCTCGATAAAAAGGGTTGTGTAGACTGCCTTTACTTGATGGCGGCCATTGACGAAAACTTTGGCCGGGGCATGCAGGCCATTAACAAATACAATTCCTACATCCAGCAAGCGCCCAGCTCCCAATACGCCGGGGCCGCCAGAGAACGTATCAAAGCCTTGAGCGCCAACCCCTCGGCCACCCAGAAGCTTGCCACCACATCCGATGTGAAGAACGCGCAGGACGCTTCCTCTGCTTATGATGAAGCGATTAAGAAGCAGCAGGCTGCCGATTATGACGGCGCCATTCCGCTCTATCAGAAAGCCATTTCGCTTATGCCGAAAGAATCGGCCTATCTCTATGCTCTGGCTACTTGCTATCAGGCCAAGGGCGATTTCGACAACGCCATAAGAACCTATCAGGACGCCGTCAGCAAGGCTCCCGCCAAAGACCTGGCCGGCTACAAGCAGGCTCTGGCCTCGGCACAAATGGCCCAGGCTCAGCCCATCATGGATGAAGCCGTGCAGAAACACACGGCCGGTGATCTGGCTGCCGCCATTCCACTCTATGAGAAGTCTCTGGCTATGTTCCCCTCTAATGCTCATGGTTGGACCAACCTGGCCGGCGCCTATCAATCTAATGATGACTTCGCCAATGCCAGACGCTGTTACTTGAAGGCCGTGGATCTCGATGCCAAGAATGAGTCGGACAACTGGTATTTTGCCGGTTTAATTGATGAGAACTACAAGCGTGTACCGGACGCCGTTTCTGAATACGGCAAGTACCTGGCCGCCAAGCCCACTGGTAACTATGCTGCCGACGCCCGAGCACGCATGCAAGCTATTAAGCTCGATCCTTCTAAGTGTCAGGTGCTGGCTACCAAGGCTCAGGTTCAGGCTTCTACGGCTGCTTCCGCTGCTTTCAACGAAGCCGTGCAATTGCAGACAGACAAGAAATACGATGAGGCCATCGCCAAGTATCTGGAGGCTCTCAAGTCTTTCCCCAACGAAGCCAGCTACTACTATAGCCTCGGCACCTGTTATCAGGCCAAGGAAGATTACGATAATGCCATCGCTCAATACGAAAAGGCACGCAATCTCAATCCCAAAGAGCCGGCCTATCCGCAGCTAATCAAGCAGCTTAAACAGGCTAAGGCTGCGCCTCTAGTTAATTCGGCCATCGAGAAACAGACCCAGAAAAACGACGTGCCAGGAGCTATCGCCGATTACGAGGCCTCCCTCAAGATTTATGATGATGCCACCACCCATAGTTACCTGGGTACGGCTTATCAGGCTCAGAATAATCTGCAGAAAGCCATGTCGGAGTACATGAGAGCCTTATCTATGGATAAGACCCTGGTGGACACCTACTACTATCTGGGTACTGTCTACGAAGGTCTCAAGCAACCGGCCAAGGCCGTGGAAGAGTATCAGAAGTTTATGCGCTCGGCTCCTGCCGGTAACGCCAACACCGCTGCCGTCAAAGAGCGCCTGAAACTGCTGGCTCCAGCCGGTCGTAAGTAATAGCAATTAGTCTTAACTGCGTCAACAGGTTTGAAACAATTCTGACCTAACCTTTCAGCACGAACCAATTTGTCGCCCCGGCAAATTCACCCCTGCCGACTAATACTTTTATGTCTGCCATCTTGGGTGGCGGGAGGTTTTCTTATGGATATCAGAAGAGATAACGATAACGTCACTGAAAAAAGCACCGGGCTAAATAGTGTTGATGTTTTGAAAATGGCTGTGCCGCAAGAGAAAGTCAGCTCTTTGGCTCAGAAGGATTTGCCGAGCGCCGGCACGCTCGATTTCACCCCCCTTGATGCGCTTTCCCTCAAGAAGGTGGAGCCTGCCATGAAAGAAAGCGCGGAGAAGGTTGGAGCTGCTGCCTGTGTCGGTGCCGCTCTTTGTGCCGGTGGCACTGCCGGAATTGGATACAGAGTAGGAGTGCAGGTGGCGCTCGGGGCCGTCGCCGGAGCCGCTGTCGGTTCGCAACTTGATAGAGCCTCCGAATTAGGTAAAGCAGCCGCTGCCGGTGCATTCGAAGCTGTGGCCGGTGGTGCTGCTCGCGTGGGGCGGGAAATTTTGAACGGCAAACCCTCAGATATTAAAGGGCGGGATGCCGTTAAAGCTGTCGGTGAAGCAGCGGCTGCGCTCTCCGGTGGGGTTGTCGGGGGAGCCGTTGTCGGTGGCGCCTTTGGTGCCATGAATAAGCTCTGGCGCGACAAATAGACTTAGCCCGAGAGGGCGATTTTCTTGATGGAGGATAAATGCTATGGTTAGACCTGAATCGGACGGCTCTGCCGTGCAACAGTCTGGAACCGACTTTCAACAGTTATCGGGGTCTGGTTCCAATGCTTCGCTTGATTTTGTGTCGGTGATGCAAGATGCTGGTTCCCTCTCTCGTCCTTCCCTTGATCAAAGCAAGTGTCCTTTCTCTGATCCGCAGACCCTGGAGTTCACTCCCTTAAGTCATACCGGTGGGTCATATTCGCCAGCCGGCGGCGAATATGACTCTTCCAAGCCGGCTTCTGCCGACGTACGGGCTAATGCCAGCCACGTGCCTAACAATGCAGCAGGTGTCGAAGTTTCCCCAAGTTCAGTCGGTTCGGACATAAGTTCAATTCAGGGCAGCCTGCAATCTACCGTTAGTGGTCTTGGCGATGCTGGGAACTGGCATTCCGACGATTGGGACAGCTCGGCTGTTGGTGCTCCGCCCCTGAATAGTGGCGAGCCGCTTGATGGAGAACTGGGGGCATCGGAGACAGGACAGGCCGGTTATCCTTCAAATTTCGGTGAAGCCAGTTTACCGCCTCTGTCGGGAATTGACGGTGCTTATCTGGACTTTGGCGGCGGCTCAATTTTTAGCACCGTTTCCGGTTCCGGGCACACCGATGTTTCCGCTTCCAATAGCATTGGTCTGCATTCGACCGGGCAGAAACCTTAGTATTACTAATTAGTCAGCCCTTTTGCTCCGGCTGAGAAGGTTCGTCAGTTTCAGGCTCCGGCTCGGGTGTTGGCGCCGGTGCCGGAACTGGTGCATCCTCATTGTGATGCTTGTTGTAGATATGCAACATGGCCGAAAGGGAAAACACGAGGGTAGCGGCTGACACCAGAAGTGGTACCGGGTAAGAATAGAAATAGGAGACGCTGTCGATTCTCAACTGTTCAATTAAAATACGTCCTACGGAGTAGCCTGAGAGGTAGAGGAAGAAGGTCATGCCCGGCATGCCCCGGTTCTTTTTCGCAAAATAAAAATAGAGGTAGGCAAATAGAGCCAGATCCCATACCGCTTCGTAGAGAAATGTGGGGTGGAAGAAATCGTAAAGTCGGTACTGCAGTGTGCGGCTACCCGGCGGGATATAGAGCTTGAGGGGGAAGTCGGCTGTCACCGGTAGTCCGTAGGCTTCCGAATTGAAGAAATTGCCCCAACGACCAATTGCCTGGGCCAGAGGCAGACAGGCCCCCATAACATCGGCATAGGGCAAAATTGGTTTCTTCTGTGAGCGCAGGTAGATGCAGCCGGCAATGACACCGCCGATGATGCCGCCGTGGATGGAAAGACCGCCACGCCAGGTGGCAAACATCTCCATGGGTCTGCCGATGAAATTGTCCAGGCTTAAGAGCACATAGTAAAGACGAGCGCCCACGATACCGAAGATAAAGCAGTAGAGGGCCAGGCTGACCAGAGTTTCACTGCTCAAGCTTAGTTTGCGGGCCAGCCTGGTCGCAAAAAAGAGGGCAGCTACAAACCCGAGGGCGATCATCACCCCGTAGTAGCGAATCGTGAAAGGACCAAGCTGGCAGATTATTGCCCCTGGAGATGCAAGGTTCATTTAGCCCTGCTTCCTGTTTTCATTAACTAGCAAGCTTGTTCCGCATCTTTCTTCAGTAGGGGGCCTGACCATTGGGGTATTGCCCGCCATAAACATCTTTGGGAGCCTTGTGCTCTTTTTGATCTCTGTTGGCCGGCATATTGGGGTCGTGTTGTTCGTCGCGGGGATCGTCGCCGTGCGGGTCGGGACCGTGGGGGTCACTACCGCCGTACTTTTGTAAATTTATGGGAGGTTGAGCCAGTCCGCAGGCATCTGCCGACTGACTGCAGGGGAGAGTGGATGCCAGAAAGGTCAGAACAAAGGCAAACGATGTAATTGCCGGTAATCTTGACATGTTGATCGCCCTCCGGGGGGTACACGCTGCATAAGTATACAAGATGTATGAGGCGCTAAAATACCTGTTGTAGTTTCTTTCGAGTGGCGGGTGTATGGCTAAGGCTAAATCGCGCTGGGTTTGCCAGCAGTGTGGGTTTCAGACTTCTCGCTTTCTGGGGCGTTGCACCGACTGCGGCGGCTGGAGCACTTTAACGGAAGAGCTTGTCATGGAGGATGAGGCCGGAAAGAAGGGTTTTGCCCAGCGCCTGGCTCAGGCTAAGAGCGGTGAGGCGGTCTCCGGCGCGGTTTCCAAACCGATTACGGAGATTGCCGTTGACGAAGTCGAAAGACTTTCCACCTGTATGAAAGGTCTTGATGAAGTTCTGGGCGGCGGTCTTGTACCGGGTGCCGTACTACTTCTGGCCGGCGATCCGGGTATTGGTAAGTCTACGCTTTTGATGCAGGTGGCGAAGAATCTGGCCGACAAGCACAAGGTGCTCTATATAACCGGCGAGGAGTCGGCGGCTCAGGTTAAGCTTAGAGCCGAGCGGCTGGGGGTGAGAAGCGAGAATGTGCTGGTGGCGGCTGAGCAGAACGTGGTTGCGGCCTATGATCTGATGAATAATACCGAGGCTGTGGTCTGCGTGGTGGACAGCATCCAATCGGTCTACCACCCGGAGATATCCTCCGCAGCCGGCTCAGTTTCCCAAGTTCGCGAAGGTACCCAGTTGCTCATCAACGGGGCCAAGTCGCGTAATATCGCCACCATTATGGTGGGGCATGTAACGAAAGAAGGTACCATCGCCGGTCCGCGCGTGCTTGAACACATGGTCGATGTTGTCTTGCAGTTTGAAGGGGACAGCTTGAGACAGTTGAGGCTCTTGCGCGCCGTCAAAAACCGTTTCGGTTCCACCTCGGAACTGGCTATTTTCGCCATGATGGAAGAAGGGCTGAAAGAGGTGGAGAATCCCAGCGCGCTCTTCCTGGGCGACAGGCTTTCCAAAGTCGGCCTCAAGCAAGCGCCCTCCGGCACAGCCGTGATTGCCGGCGGCGAGGGCAGTCGCAGTTTACTTCTGGAAGTGCAGGCGCTCACTGTCGCCACCCCCAATCCCTCACCCAGGCGAGTAGTGAACGGTTGGGATTACAACCGCCTTCTGCAACTGCTGGCGGTTCTGGAGAAACGAGCCCAGCTTTCACTGTGCCGTCTGGATGTCTATGTGAATATTGTCGGCGGCATGGACTTCAGCGATCCAGCCGGCGATCTCGGCATTGCTCTGGCGGTTGCCACATCATTCCTTGATCGCTCCATCGATCCCGGCCTGGTGGCAGTGGGAGAAGTGGGTCTGACCGGAGAAATTCGACCGGTCATTAATCTGGCCCAGCGACTGAAAGAAGCGCATCGACTTGGTTTTACCAAGGCCCTTGTGCCGCGGGTCAATCTGCCCCTCACCGGTGTTCCGAAAGGTCTGGAAGTAATAGGTGTGGAGTCTATTTCCGAGGCTCTCAATTATGCAATACCGAGTATAGACAAGCAGACCCTCAAAGATAAAGCTTCCCAGGAGCAAGTCTTGACGCGAGAGTTGGAGCTGAACAAGCTAAGTTAGTTTCTTTCGGCATCAGTATTTAAGAAAATGCGCGACTATCAACCTCAAGAGCTTATTCTCAGGCAGCTTTCCACCCTGCCCGATAGTCCAGGCTGCTATCTTTTCAAAGACCAGGATGGAGAGATTCTCTACATAGGCAAGGCGATCAACCTCAAGAGCCGGGTGCGTTCTTATTTCGTGGAAGCAAGCTGGCGTGAACGGCCTAAATTGGCGGTGATGATACCGAAGGTGGTATCAATTGAAACCATTCTGGTCAACTCCGAAAAAGAAGCACTTTTGCTCGAGGCTAATTTAATTAGAGAGAAGAAGCCCCGATACAACGTGGCTCTCAAGGATGACAGGCGTTATCCCTGGCTGGCCATCACCTATGACGTGGCTTATCCGCGCCTGGTAATGATCCGTGATCCGGCTCAGTATAAGAAGAACAATCCCCATTCGAAAGTCTTCGGACCCTATGTGGAAGCTGGGGCCATGTGGGAGACTGTGAAGACCTTGCGCAAGGTCTTTCCCATGCGCCAGAGGCACAAGCCGCTTTTCAAAGACCGTCCCTGTATGAATTACCATATCGGGCTCTGTCTGGCGCCCTGCCAGAAGCTGGTGCAGGAAGAGGTCTACAACAAGATGGTCAAGCAGGTGGAGATGTTTCTCTCAGGGCGCCAGACTGAAGTTATGGATGAAATGACGCGGGAGATGGAAACTCTCTCGGAGGCTCTTGAGTTTGAAGAGGCTGCCTTGATAAGAGATAGGCTCTATGCCCTTTCCACTGTGATAGAGAAGCAGCAGGTATTCTTTCAAAATCGACGTGTGTGTCAGGATATTATTGCCCAGGCTCATACGGAAAAGCTTTTGGCTCTCTGTCTGATGAAGGTGCGGGAAGGCAAACTGATTGCATCGGAGACGGTGACCCTGCCCTTGCTTGATAAGACCGGCTGGGACGAAGCCTTCCAGGCTTATATTTGCCAGTATTACACGGCATGCGAAGACATTGCCCTGCCGGCGGAAGTACTACTGGCCCATGAGATTGAAGATATTGAGCTTCTGCGCGACTTCCTCAGTCAGAAGGCCGGTGTCAATGTGAAGGTACTGGTGCCGCAGCGGGGCGGCAAGACGGATCTGATTGAGATGGCTCAGAAAAATGCGCAGCAAGCCCTGACCCGTGTTCTCACCGAAGACTCGGAAAACGACGCCCGAGTGGAACGGATTTTGACCGCTCTCAAAGAAGGTCTTGGTATAGACCGGCTGCCCAAGCGCATTGAGTGCTTCGATATTTCCAATATTCAGGGCACCGATAATGTGGCCAGTATGGTGGTTTTCGAAGGGGCCAAGCCGAAGAAATCCGACTATCGTATGTTCAAAATAAAGTCGGTGGAAGGAACCCCCAATGACTTTGCCTCCATGAAGGAAGCTGTCGGCAGGCGCTATGCAAGGATTCTTGCTGAGTCTAAGCCCTTCCCCGATTTGATCATTATCGACGGCGGTAAGGGGCAGTTGGGTGCTGCCTTCGAGGCGCTCACCGAACTGGGTCTCACCGGACCTGGCTTCAAGACCGAGAAATTCGCCATTTGCGGTCTGGCCAAGCGACAGGAAGAAGTCTATTTTCCTGGAAACTCCACCCCTGTGTTTTTGCCCAGGCGTTCGGAAGCCCTGCTTTTGCTCCAGCATGTACGGGATGAGGCGCACCGTTTTGCCGTAACCTATCACCGAAAACTGCGGGCCAAGCGGGTTGTCTCCTCCAAGCTGGATTCACTGAAAGGTCTTGGCGCCAAGCGGCGTAAACTTCTCATTGATCACTTCGGATCCTTTGAAAAGATCAAGAAAGCCACTCTTGATGAGATTCTTGCTTTAACGAAGGAAGGGCTACCGGAAAAATTGGCCCGCACTATTTATGACTTTGTGCGGGAGCCCGGAGCCGTTAATCTTGTAGCGGAAGCGGAAGCGGAAGTGGCAGAGGACGCCGATGCCGAGGCTCTTAAATCAGAGGAAGACGGCGAGCTTGCCTTAAGCGAAGATTTGGACGTGGAAGAGGAAAGCATTGAAGAGGAAAACGAGCAGGAAATCGAGAGCTAGCTTACTTGCTCTGCTTCTCTTTTAGTTCTTCTTCCTTTTGATTGGTGGCCGGGGACTTCTCTCTGGCGGCTTCCTCTTTTGGTCTGGGCTGTTTGCCGGTTTCTTCCGACTCGAACAATGCCTGTTTCTCCAGTTCTTTAGCCCGACTCTCGTCTTCTTTGTATTTATCTAGATTGCCCATTAGCTTGTGGGCGATGCTTCTATGAAAATAGGCTTCTGCATACTTGGGATTGCAGGTTATGGAGACGTTGAAATCTTCTATGGCATCTCCGGTTTTCTTCAAAACCAGATTGATGGCGCCCCTGGTGTCGTAGGCTTCGGCCATCTTTGGAGCCAGTTCCAGCGCTTTGTTGACGTCGGTAAGGGCTTCCTTTAACTCCCCTTTCTGGGCTCTCAGCCAGGCCCGGTTGTTGTAAGCGGGCGCATATTCGGCGTCAAAGTTGACGGCTTCATCAAGGTCGTTAAGGGCGCGACTGTTGTCGCCGAGGATAGCCAGCGATGTGCCGCGGCGGTTCAGGAGGCTGGCCAGTTGCCTGGCACGAATCGCCGCCAGAGACTGCTCCAGCGTTTCGCGCCTTTCCCTGGGCAGGGTGCTGAGATCGAGACCCGGGATGTGCAGGCTGCGATCTCTGCAACTGGTTATCTTGTCGGTGAGAAAGTAGATTTCGCTGCGGGCCTGGAGCTTCTCGTCATTGGTGGTGCGAACTTTGAAGATCTCAGCTTCAGGATTCTTCTCGTCTACCTTGTCTTCAGGCGCGTCTTTAACTCTGTCGTCGTCGGTGAAGCTCTGCAGTACCGGGGGAAGTTTAGCTTCCATGGGCAGCATGGCAGTGAAGAGGCAAAGCAGAAGCACCGGCATGACCGCTTCTGGCTTAGGACTGTATTTCTGTCGCTTTTTAGCGAGCATCATTCCTCCAAACTGTAGTGAGACTGCCTTGGTCCTTGTGCTTACCGAACAACCCACATTCTGCGCCAATTAGGAGCGGCTTAGCCGGTCTCTTTCATTAGTCCTAGATTTAATCTTAGCCCCTAATCCGATTATTTTTACAGTTAATGTTGGGCAGAAAACAGAAATTTGCTCACTTTGCCCTTTCCGGGCTGAGAGCCCTGTGGAATGATGATATTAGAAAGGACTTATTCTTCGTGTTATCCCTAGCAGATAAGAGGATCCTTAATTATGGAACTTCGGGCCAGACCGCCCACAGGCTAGTTGTGGCTTTACGCCGCGTTTTATGGATGGTTGCCTCTGGTCGGCGCCGGCATTTGTTCTTGGGGGCTTTGAGAAATAGCCCTGCTCTAAGTGCTCATCGCAAGTTTGAGCTTCAGCTAATTTGAGTTTCTCTGTCTAAAGTTTCTGAGCGCGCGCTCTATTTGTGAGTGCCTGCGCAACTAAGGTTTTACTTGGTCGCACATCAGTAATGAGGGCTTTATCAACCGGAGGGGTTGCTAGAGCCCTCATTTCGCTTTTGCCATGTGAATTTGGTAGTGGTAATATTCAATGTTTCCGCGTTTCCCTGGCTATAAGCAGTTAAATGACTCGATTTTTCAAGAACAGCAAGCAATTTATTATCTGGTTGATGATTTTCATTTTCCTTGGCACTCTCATTCCCAGTGCCTGGGTCATGTTCCAGTAAGTTATGGCAGCCCCTGCAAAAGCCTCCTCCTTGAACCAGCCGCCACTGGCTGAGCGCATGCGTCCTCGCAATCTCGATGAGTACTTCGGCCAGACCAAGCTTCTGGAGGAGGGCGGTGTGCTCAAGACCATGCTCTCTCAGAGTCTCAGTTCCTTTATTTTGTGGGGACCTCCCGGTGTAGGCAAAACCACTCTGGCGCGCATTATTGCCGGTCAAACAGAGAGTAAATGGATTGCTTTTTCTGCCGTTACCTCAGGCATAAAAGAGATCAAGACCGTCATGGCGGAAGCGGAAGCCTTTATGAACATTGAAGGGCGACGTACCATTTTGTTTGTAGACGAGATTCATCGCTTCAACAAGGCTCAGCAAGATGCTTTCTTGCCCTTTGTTGAAAACGGCACTATCGTGCTTGTAGGTGCCACCACCGAAAATCCTTCCTTTGAGATTAACTCGGCGCTTCTTTCCAGGTTGAAAGTTTTTGTCATGCAGGAACTCGGTCTTGAGGATCTGCTGGGCATAATGAAGTCGGCTCTCAGTCTGCCTGAGCGTGGGCTGGGCGATTATGGACTGACTGCCAGTGATGAAGTGCTGAAGATGATCGCCGTCTATGCATCAGGCGATGCGCGCACGGCTTTGAATTCCCTTGAATTAGCAGCCAAGCTGGCTAAGAAGCGTGAGAAAACCGAGATTACCGAAGCGGAAATCAGATCTTCGGTGCAACAGGCGATTCTCAAATACGATAAGGACGGCGAGAATCACTACAATTTGATCTCGGCGCTGCACAAGTCAATTCGCAATTCAGATATTCAAGCCAGCATCTATTGGTTGGCTCGTATGCTGGAAGCTGGCGAGGAGCCGCTTTTCGTGGCCAGGCGGCTGGTGCGTTTCGCTTCGGAGGATATCGGTCTGGCCGCTCCGCAGGCGCTTACTCAGGCTGTAGCTGCCATGCAAACCGTGCAGTTCATCGGTATGCCTGAGGGTAAACTGGCTCTCACTCAGGCTGTCGTCTATATGGCCATGGCTCCCAAGTCCAATGCCATTTACACTGCTTATAAGGCGGCTGCCCAGGACGCATTGAATATGATGCAGCATCCGGTTCCCCTGCACTTGCGTAACGCACCTACTCGCCTTATGGAAGATATTGGATACGGCAAGGGCTACAAGTATGCTCATGATTTCGAGCAGGGTGTGGCCGATGATATGGAATGTTTACCGCGAGAGCTTGCCGGCAAGAAGTACTACAGACCAACCAAGCGTGGCTTTGAAGGAAAGTTGGGCAAGGCGCTCAATCTACTCGATTGAAATTTGAAATTGCCCCGCGTTTGTTTTGAGGCTTTTAACCGCTGCCTAAAAAAAAGAAGCTCGTCCATGAGACGAGCCCTTTTTGAACCACTTTGATCTAATTGGATGGATTAGAGTTTTGAATGGTTTCGAGCGAACCTGTTTTTGGTGAACTTAGCTGCAGCTAGCGCGTGAACAGATTTTTGAGGGGCAAAAGGAAATGCCACCACTTGCGGGACTGAAGTTTTACCACTTCTTGTCTGGTTTCCCGGAGAATTTCCGAGAGCCTGGTGTTTTCGGTTTCCACAGTCTCCAGAATATCTTCCAGGTAGTCTCTTTCCACTTTCAGCTTGGCCAGCGCATCCATCAAGTAACGTCTCTCTTTGACGGCTGCTTCTTTCTCGTATTCAACCACTTTCAGTGATTTGATTTGAGCTTCCAGGAAAGGAATTTTCTGGACGGCCCAGAACTGGCTGACCATTATTTGTTTGACGTTGGCGTTTTCCTCAGTCACTTCTTGCAGTTTGCTGAGGAGGGCAATCACTCTTCTTTGTAGATAAGCAACTTCGTCTTGGCTCTTAGAGAGAACCTTTTGCTCTTTGTATTGCTGCACAATGTCGAGAACTTGCCGACGCATGCGAGTTTCGCGAGCTTGCCTGACTCGTTTATCCTCGTCGTTATCTGATACCGTCTCTGATGCCCATTTGAAAACGTGATCGAGCCCATCCAGGTTGACAGCCTCGTTGTGTTGGGCCGGTGTTTGATTTGAGAAGAAATCCAGGTTTTCCAAACTATTTGCTCTTTGAGTGCTCACAGGCGCCCCCTTTCTTGCACCTATAATACCGACAAACCTGAGATTTGTAAAAGAAAATTTGCCATTGCCAATGGTGCGCAATTTTTCCACCTATTTGCAAGCACCGCAAGTGGTGTATGGGCGCATATTTGGTGGCGATACTGCCTGCGGTGACAAACGCTTTACTGTACATTTTATGAGACGCTTATCTTGCTAACGATTTCTTGCCAATTTAAAGGGCAAGATCCGTCAAACCAGGGATCGGCGGCTTTTTGCCGGTTTGAAAAGACCCTGCCCCGCCGTCTATGCATCAGACCCGGTAATCTATATAGAATCGGTTTTGCCGTGTTTCTTCAGGTTAATTCCTCAAGCGGCAGTACTGAGGTCGCTTCCCTTGCGCCTGGAGCGGCTAAAGGAAATATGTTTAATATATACAATGGCTATGCGCGGGCGCTGGCAGGGCTGTCGCCGTCCTCTCAGGCCCTACCCTCAAGCAGCCCGCCTCTGATTACCGCCTGGTCGAAAGCCGGCCCTGGCGGCGGATTGGCTTGAGGCGGCCGGTACTCTTCGCCGTTCCTCTTATATAGAACAAATTGGCGCAATAGTGGGAAAAACCGGGGGGTACTACGTAGGTACACCCAAGACAATGCCTTGCCCAAGGCTTACTGTATTGTCACGCCGATGTATAGGTAGTCCTGAATAACTTCGGCAAATGGAGAAGACTGTGTCAAAAGACCGGACGAGCATAAAAACCAAAGGACGGGCCGGATGTGCCCGGGTTTTGCTTTTGTCTCAGGTTTTTTGCCTGCTTACGGGGCTGACTGTGGGTGCCGGCCAGGCTGGCGCTTATGGAGAAGCCGATGTGATGAGGACCCTTCGCAATCCTCTTATACCTTGTGCGCCCAACGCACCAGCCTATTCGATGCCTTACGAAGGTCAGCCGCCTCCCATCGGTGACGGATTCAACCCTCCTCCTGTGACACCCGGTCACCTTGGTGGACCCTGCCCGCCGCCCAGCGCTGTTTATGTGCCGCCGGTGGATGGTTCCCAGCGCGATCTGGTTGACTCGTATGTGGCACCGTATCTGACACCGCCGCCTTCCACTCCCGGTTCCGACTGGGGCAATATAAATGGTTGGGGTGGCGGCACCGGTTGCCCCGCTCCGGCGTCGGTGGTGAATATTAATCCCACCGGCGGCATTTTCGGCTCAGCACCCACTGAGAGATGGAATGCCCAGCGCAGTTTCGACCACGGTCGCAATCGCAACGCCGCAAGCGGGAACGCCTCATATGCTTTCGATTTTGGCGATAAGCCGGTCGACAAACCCGATGTGAAGATGGCTCCCCAGTGTTCGCAAGACGGACCCCGGCAAGGGCTCTCTCCCAGTATGGACGGCCCGGTGCGCTGTCCCAACATTCCCGATGCTCAGGCGACAGCCATTCGGTACGGAAACCGAATCATAAGTAAGACGGGTCAGAAGTCCAAATTCACAATAGCCCCCTATTGAGATCGTTATTTATAAGTTCAAGGTCCACCAAAGCCTCCAGGAGAATACAGATGTTAAACCTCAAGTTCTTGCCCATAATCACTGCCATCACCCTTGGAGCGGCTTTTAACTCGGCGGCTCAGGCTGCCAGCCCCGGTCCCTGGCCGGGAAGCCCGCCGCAAGTCGGACCTGCGCCCGGTGGACCGGTCACTACCCTGCGCACACCATTGATTCCCGGGCAGCAAACCGGTGCTCCTTTTATGTCGCCTATCGAAGGCGCCCCGCCTGCTATCGGTGACGGACCTACTCCTGTGCCGGTCACACCCGGTATGGGTGGTGCTCCCACCCTCTTGCCCTGGGTGCCATCTATTCCGGCCAACCAGATAGACAATAGTTTCTCGGGCATTCCGCTGCCTGTGAGCCCGGCGGTTGTATCGCCTCCCGGCGTACTGGGACCGTCCTTGACCGGCATTGTGCCGGCACCGCCGTCCACTCCCGGTGCTGACCCTGGTTCGCTCACTGCTCCTATCGGCATGATCAATCCGTCTCAGCAGGTCAATATCATTCCCACCGGCGGTATCGCCGGTACCGGTGGCTATTACACTTCTATCCCCACGGTACGCCGTGGTGGACAGGAGACCCACCAGTGGGACTTGAGAGGTCGTAACTCCATGATCGGTATGGGACCGGACGACGGTTCCCAGGATAACGTAGAGCGCCTTGGACCCTGGGCTGGTTGGGGTGCCGTCACCGGCGTACCTACCGGTAACGGTCTCAGACACAACTCCATCGACCTGGGCGGCGGTCAGCGCTTCCAGGCCGGCGGCAACGTCATCTCCACCGGTTCCACCATCCAGGACTTCGGTCTGTCGGCCACCAGAAACAATCCGATTGGAGCCTTGAGCGCTAATCAATCTTATGAATTCGGTCAGGGCTTCCGCCGTATGCCGGTATACACAAATAAAACTACTGACTTCGGTTTGCCTTTCACCCAGTTCTCACCCGCTAACATAACTGCCCAGAAGACCGGCCAGCGCCTCTTGCCCACGGCTGTGATCACAAACTTCTAGGTTGTAAAGAGATTGGAGTAAGGGGGAATCTTCCCATACCCATGGGAAATCCCCCGATTTCCATTCCAGGGGGACTTTCGTAAAGTATTCACACAAAGCGAAACACCCCTGACGGCAACATCAAATAAACGGTAAACGGAAATGAGAAGCAAAGACGCCACGCAAAACAAAATAGCCAAACTGGCAATGAGCGTTGTCCTTGTCTCCTGTGTGTTTGCTCAAGTAAGCACTCCCGCCTATGCCCAATACGCGATGACCGCAGAGTCTGATTCCTTTCTCCCTCCGGAAGTTGTTCCGCTCGATCCCCAGGTTGCCCAGAAACTTGCTCAATCTCAAGCGCAAGCCCGTGACATGGGAATGAACGTGAACGGCGACCCCAACCAGATGAATGCTAACCAAGACAATCTGTCCACTGCCAAGCAGACCCGCCAGAACGTCATGGACTCCATGATGAATCAAGGTAGCTTTCAGAACGAATACGCCAACCAGAATCAAGTGCAAGCCCAGGGCGATGCTCCCGGCATGGTCTCCCAGGGTGCAGGCGGTAACGCCGGCGGCACCAGCGACTGGATTATGCCCGGTCAGTCCGATAGCTCTGCTCCCATGACTGCCTTCGGCAATGTTCAACAAACACAGTATCTCTCCGCTCCCTCACCGCATCCGGTGCAGAGAAGAGACATTCGTAAATCCGGTATGTCTCATGCAGTCAGCGCTCTTGCTGGATTCGGAGCCGGAGCTGTGCTCGGAAGTGTTCTCCGCCGTCCGAACACAATGATGGGACTCGGGATGACCAGTCTGATGATGACCGGCCTCGGTACCCGCAACGCCTTCCGCTTCTAGTGAACCCCAACGGAAAATATCCGGAGACAAGAAATGAAACTGAATAGTTTTCTTCTAGCATTAATGACTCTTTCCCTCGGTGTTGCCGCCATTGAGCCCGCTAGTGCTCAGGAAGGTCCCAGAAACCGCGGCATGCGCTTCGACTTCGGTGTCAATCGCTACAAACTGGAAGGTGACGTTACACCCAGAACCAGCACCTACAATGGTCCCATCGGCACTGTCAGCCGCGGTTCTGTTCCCACCAGTGGTGGCTACCTCGGTGTCAACCCTGCAATTTTGAAAAAGCGGACTCCCGCTCCCCAGCCCATGGTGGCTACAAATCTTTTCCCTCAAATTGTTCCTCAGCAAACCACTGCGTTTAACCCCGCATTCGGTAAGCCCATGCAGCCTATGACTGCATCTCCCTCAGCAATGACTGCCCCGCAATTGCCAGCGGCCAAGTCTACGAGCCAGCCACGTCGGTCATCCGAAAATGTGAATGGTCGTTTGAGAACTCCAATCAAACCGCAATACATTGCCCGTACTGCTAATGCTGGAAGACTCAACAAACCCGCAATTCAGAGTTACGGAAATACAGGTTTCGCACCTGGATCAATCGTACCGCAATCGAGCGGGTTCTCAGGCGCCGGTGGAGCATCCACCTCTGTTAGTGGCACTATCGTAAGGCACTAAGGCGCGCTGGCAATCAACAAACACCAACCAAAACTTTCTCTATAAATCACCCAATTAGGAGGTCCTCCATGACTAAAGTTTCATCCCTCGCCAAAAAAATCGCAGCTTCTCACTCCTTCAAAGTCGCTACTCGCGTGGGATTCCTGCTCGCTCCTCAACTGGTCCTCATGGCAGTCGGTATTTATGACCAGGCCGCACATGCCCAGGGTCTAGTCGGTGCCGCAGTCGACCCCCGTTATGGTCAGTCGAACGAAGTAGGTATGTTGGCAGACTACGGCTATGACACCGCCAGAGACATCTCCCGCGTAGTCACAGCTCTGTCCACCATTCCGTCCTCCCTCGCTGGTATGAAGATCGCCTTCGGTCAGCGTGATGGTGGTGAATCTGCAATGAACGTAGCCAAAGGTCTCGGTATCGGATTCGGCGGACCTACTGCCGTCCACCTGCTCGGAACCTTCGCTATCAACAACTTCGGTGGTCTGGGCGCCGGTCTCTAATCGGAACTAACCGCAAAAGTAAGAAAATTGAACAGGTCCTCGCAAGAGGACCTGTTTTTTTGCCGACAATTGCGCCCGGGGAGCATGCTTTGACTCTTGCCCTGGAGTGCCTTTGGGTAGTCTCTTTTTCAAAACAGGGGCGTGAGCGAAATTCCGTCGTTTTTCGCTTATTAGTTCTAATTGCCGTCATTTAGAAGCAAGATGCACGAAATTATTACTAATTTCATTTGCGCCTCATTTGTGGCAACGAGGAGGGCAATCTCTCTCCCGCCGATTGCCCGCTTGGAGATTAAACTGAGCCGGAATCCCTATCTAATTGGGACTTCTCACACTGACAGAGAGGGGGTTTGCATTTAAATTGTTGGCAAGAGGCGCGCCCTGTGGTGCTCTTGTGCTTTGCTTTTCTTCCGGGGGGAAATTGAGAATGATGGAAAACCGCAATTTATCCCGATTTTGGAAGGGCTTAAGTGTCTGGGCAACTTTGAGAAGTCGGCCGGCGTCCCTAATTCTTGCTGTATTGGCAGGAGCCTCTCTGCTTGCAACTCCCGTTCAAGCTCAGACCTATGTGCCTCCAGGTCCTGGTTCGGATTATGATGAATTTGAATGCGTCGGTGTTTCCATTCAATACTCGGGCTCATCTGAAAATACGCAGGGTAGCGTTCAAAGCCCTCCTGGTCCTACTACCCTGGTGCGCGAACAGGCTGAACAGAACACGGATCCCGTCGCCCAAAAGGTGGAAGCCAAGCTCTGTCCTGGGTCTGCTAAGGATGCGTCTGATGAGAATGAAATGGCGTCTTTCAGTTACTCTTCCGACTTCGACGTTCCTTCCAATGTGATTGTCAACATCTGTCAGCTCTTTTTTTGCTTGGCAAAACGGTATCTAGACTGGTGCTCCTCACGTATCGATGTCTCCTCAAAGCCCTCTCTTTTTTCTCAATCGGACCCAAATTTTGTCTCTCAATGGAACAGTGGTAAAACTTTAGTGATGGAAGATTAAAAACTGCCAGATTTCCCGTCTAGATGGGAATAACCACACTGACAGATATTAATTTTCGTCCTAAAGTGTTTCCACAAGACACCCCGAAAAGTCAGTCTTGAGCCTTGCTTTTCTTGCCTAGAAGAATGAAATAAAGTGGAAAACGGCATCTCACCCTACATAGCTAAAGTCTCTCTGGCCCGGCGTCTGACGTCGGCAATAGCTGCTTTCATAGTGGTTATCGCCCTGTTTACAGGCAGTGCCGTTCAGGCTCAGACTTATGTGCCTCCTGGTCCCGGTCAGGATTGGGGCACCGGTAACAGCACCACCGATTTGAGCCAGGATGCCAATAATACAGACCCTACAGCTCGCTACATCTATGATCAACCGGGTCAGACCACCCTGGTGCGCGAGCAGGCTGAACAGAATACGGATGCCGTCGCTCAAAACGTGGAAGCCAAGCTCTGGCCTGCATTTGGTTCTTACAACGAAACTTACGAAGGTCTCGCTGCTTTCTGGGGCGACGACATCATTTCCAACTTCTTCGCCAATATCGGACAGATTATCGGTAAGTGGTTGTCGGAGTTTATAAACGGTTGGGTAGCCGATGCCGTTCAGTTCCTGACTGGATTCTTGCGCATCTTCGTACTCAATCCCAACATCGCCACTAACGGACTTGCCGCTTCCGGTGGTCCGGCTGATGACATATCGCCTTATATCCGTCAAGGCGCCGACATCATGTATGGCATTGCCGTTGACTTGCTTTTGCTGCTCTTCATTCTTTGTATCTGGAAGTACTGGGCTGAAGCAGCCTGGAGAGGCGGCGGCAACCTCATGGGTGCGGTTGGTCGCTTGATCTTTACCGCCGGTTTGATGCTCGCCTGGCCTACCATATATGCCTTTGAGATTCAGATCTCTAATGAAATGATTCGGGCTATCTATTTCAATTCCGCCGACCAGGTGGCCATGCTTGATGCGGCTATGGCTGCCGCCGTCAAAGCCGGTCTGGTGGCTGGTGCCGGACTGCTGGCCAATGCCACGGCGCCGGTAGCCGGTCAGGTCTTCGGTGGCTTGCTTGGTGCCGGTCCCGGCGGTTTGATCCTGGGTACGGTGGGCAGCCTGGTGGCCTTTGTGGGCTTGATTCTTTATTTGATTGTGGGCGGCGTCTTGATTGCCCAACTCGTCTATATATTGGTATTGAAAGCCATTCAGACCGGCTTGCTCTGTGCCCAGTATATGTTCGCCCCAATATTCCTGGTGTTCTTCGCCACACCAGACACGGAGAACGTCACCTCCGGATTTGTTCGGTCTTTTGTGGAAGTGAGCCTTTGGACCTTCGTCTGGGTCGGCTTGTTGAAGATCATGGTGATTGTGGTGCTCTCTAACTTCAATCCCTGGGGCAAGATCGTCATGGCCATCGGCGTGCTCCAGATCATGATTCAGGTGCCATCCTTCCTGGCCAGGGCCCAGATCTCGCCCATGTCCGACTTCATTTCTGCCGGTCTTATCACCGGAGGTCTCTTATCTGCCGGTAAGGCCCTCACCAATGGTCTGGGTCACAGGGCTATGCACCTGGCCAATGCCGTCGGTAACTTTGGTTATGCCGGTGCCAAGGGTTCCCCTAAATCCCAGGGCGTAGATTTGAATGTGCCCCAGGGTGTAAACAACGAAGAACTGCTCAAGAACAAGAGGGAAGCGGAGCGCACCGGTAAGGTACCCGGGCAGGGTCCTGACAATCCGGGCGGCCAGCCCCTCAATCCCATCGGACCGAAGGGCCCCAAGACCGGCCCGGACGGCACCAAACTCGACAAAAACGGCAATCCCATTCCGCCCACAGGCAAGGGTATCAATCCTCTTACCGGTAAGCCGGACGGCACCGGAGTCGGACCGGACGGAGCGAAAGCCGCTCAAGATGCCGGTCTCAATCCTACCGGAGCCAAGGGTGATGGTACCACCATCCCCACTCCTCCCAAGACCGGTAAGGAAGGCACGCTGGCTAATGCTGCCGCAGATGCGGCCAAGACCGGGCTCGGCACGGCCGCTGTTGCCGGTGGTCTGACTGCTGCCATGGCTGCGGCCCAGGCTCCTGGTCTGACCGGCGGTCAGACCCCTGGAGCTAAAGACGAGCAAGGTAGGCAGGGTGATCTTTCCGCTCAGCAAGCGGCTGAAGCGCTCAAAGCTCTCAAAGATCAGAATAATGCCGGACCGAATGGCGCCGGCAAGGGAGCCGTCAATCCCGACTCCAAAGACTTGAAATCGGCCACCGGTGTACCCGGCGGCAAGGATGCCAATTCCAAGCTGGAAGGTAAGGAAGGTGCCGTTCCCGGCACTGGTGTCGATGCTAAGTTGCAAGAAAAAGGTAAGGATGGTAGTACTGCCACTAATGCTGCCGCTGCGGCGGCGGCTGCTGCTGCCAATGTGGGCAAAGACTTGAAGCCGGGTGACCTGGCCAATGCGCTTCCCAAGGGGGCCGACAAGACAGCTACTGGTCCCACCGGCGGTAAGAATGCCGAGATGGACGTGGAAGTGGAGCGCGACCCTGCCAGCACGGCCGGTTCTGCAGCGGCGGCTGCTGCTGCCTTGAATAGTTTGAAGAGCGGTGGCACCGAGGGTGGTGTCAAAGGTGCCGGCACCGGTGTGACCGGACCGGATGCTGCCGGACAGAAAACCTCTCTGCGGGCTCCCGGCACCGAGGGGCTCAATGGTCAGGTGACCACCGATGTGAAAGGCAATCTGGTCAGTAAGCCCGGCGAGAGCCCGAACAAAGACGGTAAGCCCGTGGTGCCGCCGGCAGCTTCTGCTGCTCTTGGTGACGCGGCTAAGAATATTTCCAGAGGCGCTGCCGATCCCACTACCGTAGCTGTGAACAGTGATATCGCCCCTGACGGAGACCCTGGTGCGCCCTTGCAACAGGTGCGCGGAAATGCATTGAACACCGCCAACAGCACCGGCAAGGCTGATCAGTCAGCTACACCGGGCGGTGGACTCGACACCAAAGACGTTGTCACTGCTGCCGGTCTTGGTACCGCTGCCGGTCTGGCTGCAGCCAAACTGACTCAAGGTGCCGCCACTGTTGACCAGAAGCAGACTGCCGGCGGCAAGAATGTTGCATCTGCAGGCGGCGGTGATGTCACTACGAATGTTACGGGCCAGTTAAATACAGCAGGTCAGCCTGTTAGTGGTGCTGCTAATGCCATTCCTCCTGTCGGTGGTGTGAATGTTTCCCCTGATGGAGCCAATCTTGAAGGTGCCGATGCTATTCTCAATCCGGGTAGAACCGCTGCTACGATTAACACAACCGGCGGCGCCAATCAGCAACAAGTGACGCCTGGAGCCGGTCTCAATGCCGGCGATATAGCTTCTACAGCGGCCGCCAGCGCAGCCCTTGGTGTGGCTGCAAATAAATTGACCCAGCCAGGCGGCAATACCGTTGATGCGCGACTGACCAGTCAAGGTGGAAAAGTTTCGACCACTGGTGTTCCCACGGGCACTGATGCCAACGCCAACTTAACCGGTAACCTCAATCCTAACCAAGGTAATGGTCAGTCGGTGGTTAACCCTACCGGGGTGCCGCAGGTAGGCGGCGTGAATGTCACCCCCGATGGTGCCAATCTTGAAGGAGCTGATGCTACTCTAAGTCCAGGCAGAACCGCTGCCACAATCACCAACACAGGTGCCGGCGTTAACCAGGCTGTAGTAACACCTAATGCCGGTCTCAATCCCGGTGATATCACTGGTGCCGCCGCCAATGCCGGTGCCAATCTTGCCGCCGGTAAACTGAATCAACAGGGCGGCAATACTGTTGATGCGCGACTGGCTAATCAGAGTACGCGTGTGTCGCCCACAGGTGTGACACCCGGTGCTGACGGCAACGCTAACCTCACCGGCAACCTGGGCCAAGGTCAGACCGGACAGGCTGCGGTAAGCCCCAGCGGCATCCCGCCGTTAGGTGGTGTGAACGTCACACCTGATGGGGCTAATCTTGAAGGGGCTGATGCTACTCTAAGTCCTGGCAGAACCGCTGCCACCATAACCAATACTGCTGCTGCCGGAAACAACCAGTCTGTCGTTACACCTAATGCCGGTCTCAACCCCGGCGATATCGCCGGTGCCGCTGCCGTTAACGCCGGTGCCAATCTTGCCGCCGGTAAGTTGACTCAGCAAGGGGCTGCCAATGTTGATGCCCGTCTTGCTAATCAGACCAGAGTCAACCCCACTGGTGTCAATGTCGGTGGCGATCAAAATACCAATCTCAACGCGCAGATCAATCCCACTACCGGTCAACCGGTTGTCCAGACCGGCACGGGAATGCCGCAAGTTGGCGGCGTCAACGTCACCCCTGATGGTGCAAGCCTTGAGGGCGCTGATGCCAGCCTCACACCCGGTAGAACCGCCGCTACGATCAACAACTCCGGTGTTGTGAACACGCAAACCGTTCAGCAGCCTACCGCCGGTTTGAACCCCGGTGATATTGCCGGAGCTGCTGTTGCCGGTGCCGGAATAGTAGCTGCAGCAAACAAACTCGGACAACAGGCTGCCGGCACTGTGGATGCACGCCTCACCAACCAGGGTCGTGTCAACACGACTGTTTCTCCGAGCGGTAGTGGCGATTTGAATGCTAACGTACAGTCTCCCGTTACGGCTACGGGTGCTAGCGCCAGCGGCATTCCTGTGGTTCCGCCTTCCGCCTTCAATGTGAATAGCGTTGATGCCGGTCAGGACGTTGATGCCTCCGGTATGCAAGGCCGGACCTCCGCCACCATTCAGAATACCGCTCAGCCTGGTACTGTTCAGCAGCAACAAGGCGGCATCAATCCCGCCGATGTAGCGGCCGGAGTGGCCGGTGTGAATTCCGGCATCAATGCCGCACGGCAGGGCCAACAGAGCAGTCAGACCGTCAACGCTCGCGTGGTGGGTGCAGGCAGAACCGGCAGTCAGACTGGTCCGGCTGCTCCTGAGACTATCTTCACCCAGGCTCAAGTGGGTGGCGGCGGCAACAACGGCGGTCAGCCCCCGGCGCGCTTCACCACTATGGATGGCGGTGACGGTGGTGATGACGGCAGTGGTGGAAACGGCAGCGGCTTCAATTCCGGCGGCACTGTTCCGCCTGCTAATGGACCCAATCGCGGCGGCGCACCGACTCCGCCTCCTTCCAATCCCGATGTGATTGAAGGCTTCAACCAGGCCGGCTACAACAAGGTACCGATGAGGGTAGCTGCGGCCAATATCCGTTTGGCTCAGGGCGCCACCATTGGACGTTCCGGCACCGGTAATAACTATGCCGTTTACGATAGCCAGGGTCACGTCATGCACTACCGCTTCGACGAGAGTGCCACTCCCGAGCAGAAAGCCATGGGTATCATGGCCGGCTCCTTCGGTGAACTGATGAGTTCTGACGCGGAAGCCTATGACGCAGCCAGGATGTCAGCCATTGAGGCAGGCGAACACAAACCCCAGGGCGCTCTTGAAAGAGTTGCCGCCGGTATTCTCGCCTACAACGGCGGCTCATGGACACAGACTGCTGCTGCCAAGCAAAGATTTGCCCGTTCCATGGCCAAGCACGCCGCTATTGGTTCTCAGGCTTATATCAGCGGTGAGAAAGGCAATGCCTACACCGAGTTCCTCGAAAACAGATACGGCGTCATGGATGACGACAGGCAGGCTGAAGCCGTGCACATTATGACCACCGACGCTACGCCTGAGTCAGGTTGGAGCTGGAGATTGCAGCCGGCTACCGAAGCCCTGATCCAGAATGGTATCGGCATCAACCCGCTAAACAGGGCTTGTGCCGCCAACATGGCTGTATTGAAAGCGCAGCCCTGGTTGAGGGGTGCCGCCATCCGTGGTAGCGCCGCTTATATAGATTCCAAAGCCAATGCCGCCATACCGGATGGCACTCACTCGATGGTGAGAGATAGCTGGTACGCCCACCACGCTCAGGCGATGACGCCGGAAGTGGTGAACTGCGTGGGTGCCCTCACTCTCGCTACGGGCGATGTGGAAGTGTGCCGCAATGCGCCTCTCATCGACCAGGTGGTCTCTATGGTGCCGGCCGGCGGTCGACCGGAAGATTATGTGGGTGCTTACAATGCTCTGCAGACCGGCACGGCAGTGGTGCAGCGCCTGGTCAGCTCCGGTGGTGGCGGCGGCGGCGGCGGTGGCAGCATCAATATGGGCAGCCAAACAGTTTCGAGTGCCAGCAGTGGCGGCAACGTCAATATGGGCAGCGGTCCGGTTTCCACCAGCGTTACCGGTAGTGTCGTAGGTGGTGGCGGCGGCTATAATAATGCCGAGATGGATCTTCTCATGGACCCTCCCAGCCAGTCTCAGGCGATGCCCAACATAAACCCCGGCTCGCTCAATGTGGGCAATGTGCAGATGCCCGGCAATGCTACCAATGTGAACGTACGTACCCACACCAATGCTGCCGGCGGTCAGAACCTGGGTTCCATGTCGGTGCGCATGCCCGGTCAAAATGTGGGTAGCAGCCAGGGTCAGGTGCAGATTGGTTCCGTTCAGAATATGGGCGGCGGCCAGGGCGGTACTGATAACGTCACCGTCGATGTGGAGATAGGCGACAACGGCGCTCCTGGTTCCAGTTATGCCGATGTCCAGGCTGCGGCCGTCAGTTCTGCTCTGCAGTACTTCGGTGGTTCTGCTCCTGAGCTGATTAAGAATGTGGTGGCAGATCTCAAGGCTACCGGTATGAGCTGGCAGGATATTCAGAATCCCAATCTCATGGCTACTGCCATTCAGTCCTACTCCACCAATCCTAACTCTCTGCCGCAGGTGGCTATTGCCTCCAATGCCATGGGTGCCGACAGCGTCACCACCGCCGATGTGCAAATCGTTCAGGATATGCAGGACGCCGATCCTCGTTGGGATGCGAAGAGCATTGACTACGGCGCCGTCTACACTTCTCAGTGCATTGTGGAAGCGCACATGGCCGATCCCCAGGCATTCGGCCAGCCTTATCTCACCAAGGACTACGTGGACAAAGTTCGCCTCGATCCTCGCTTCCGTCCTCGCGAAGTGCCACGGCGCGGAGCCAATGGTCAAGTGGGGTATGCCGAGAAGACGCCGGTGCCCGCCGATGTCATTCTCAACCATCTGCAAGACCAGATGCGTCGCTTCGGCGGCGGTGGTGGCAGAGACCGCTACTGAGGCTAAAAGGAAAGGCCCGCTATTTAATTGGCGGGCTCTTGCCTGTTGATGCAGTTCTGCCGAAGCTACCGGCTTGTATGGTTTGTGTACTCGGGAGCAGTGCCTGATAAATCAAGGGTTTGCCTGAAGTGGTAAATACCGTGGTTCAAAGAAGTCTCCACTCGTTCTAGAATGAAATCTATGAAATTCTTCAAGCTACGACATTTAACGGTTGTCTGTCCCGAATGCGAGACGGTGTTCGCTACTTTTGAGCTGGCGCGCACGCCTGCCGTGGATAAAAATACGCCTATCGAGGCCGACTTGCATCGCATTCTGCCAGATCCCGAATTGCGGGCAGCTTTGCTAGCCACCTGCCCTAATTGTCTTCACACCTGGTGGCTAAGTTCCTTTTCCGAGCACTATTTTTTGCCCCAGGTGGTGCCCGATACTCCACCCCTGGAACCTTCCAAGAAGTTTGCCCATGCCGTGCAGACCGGCCGCAAAAACAACGTGCACTTCCTCGACCGGGCCGTTTTGGCTCTGAACGGCTACTGGTGTTCCCGGGAGGAGGGGCTGACCGGAGAAAAATTTCTCAAGCTGGCCCGCACTGAAATGGCGGCTGCTTTGAAAGATACTAGCTGGGTGGGCAATCGCGGTCGCTATAATTATTTGATGGCGGAGATATTGCGTCTTCTTGGCGAGTTCGCCGAAGCCGACCAGTATTATCAGAAGGTAGACCGGAATTCTCGTCTGCCGAGGGAGCTGACCGAAAAGATGCGTAGCTTTGCTCAGGGCGGGAATAAAGCACCTGTAAGGCTTCCACCCCATATCGTCGAGGAAATTTTCGTACCCAAGTCGGCGGTCAGCGCCTGATTTACTTGCTCTTAGGCCAACTATCTATAGAATGAGATTATGGAAGACATTACACCTCTAAACCTGGAAGATTCACCCAAGCTGTTTGGGCTTCGCTATGACCAGCTCATTGCGATCCTGATCAGTTTGATTGTCTCCACCCAGCTTTATTCCTGGATGAACCCCATTTCCTTTGCCGGGCACGATTTAAGAATAGACATCTGTATCTTTCTTGGCCTCATCGGACCGGCCTATTGCCTGGTAACCTTAAATCACAGTGCTTCCCATTGGGAAGTCATACTGGGCTTTTATACCGGCAATCGAATTTACATTCCGGGGCCGGATCCCAATCCTACCCGCTTTCTGGTGGATGAACAGTTACCTGAGTTTATTGAATAGGAGAAATTGTCTTAGATGGTGACCTCGGTCAATCGTTCATATTCCAAGGAGAACAGCTTGCTGGGCTTTATGAAGCGCGGCAAGGCAGATCCGGCTGGGGGTGCGATTGGCGATAATTCCAAGTTGCCCGGTGTAAATGTGCCCCGTCCCCATGCGGCGGCAGCCGGAATCTTGCCTCTTTGGGACCTCTTCCACGACGATGCCAGCGGCCTGGGCATCATGGTTTTGAAAGACGGCAGTTACCGCTGCTGCTTTGAACTGGACGGCGTGCACGTATCGGGCTTCGATGAGGTGCGCCTGGTTTCCTTGATGAACCACTTTACCGGCTTCCTGAACGGTATTGATACTTCCGTTCAACTTACCGTGGTCTGTCATAACATCTCCAAGAGCGAGTATTTTCAGAAGCATCCGGTTGAGTGCACTGAAGATAACTTCCTGCGTTATGTGGCGCGGGTGGTTGAAAACGACCAGGCTGCTTTGCTTTCTCGTAACTTCATTCCTGAACTTAAGTTCTATGCTACCTTCTGCTACCGACCGCCCAAAGAGAAGCCTCAGAAGCAGAGTTTCATCAAGACAGCCGTCAATAATGTGCTTGATGCCTTCACCAGTCAGGCCGCCAGGCAGTCTGTGGGCGGGCACTTCAAAAATGTCACCACCCTGGTGCAAAGGGCCAACGGTTATGTGAGCCAGCTTGGCAGTTGCGGCATGGTGGGCAGACCCGTATCGGCTGTGGAATATTTCCGCATGCTCTACAAAGAGCTAAATCCCAAGCACGCCACTTTGCAGGAAGAGACCCTGCCGCTGCCGGTGCGCCCTCCGACTCAATCCATTCCGCCTACGGTCAGACGTATTTTCCCTGATATGGAACCGGCTACGATTCGCCAGCAATTGACCGAGTCTTGCTACGATTTCGGCAATTCCGATTTCGTCAAAATCACCGACATGACCGAGTATCTTGAGTCCACCGATCCCTATGCCAACAAAGACGAGCCGGAGGTGGCGGGGCGCTATATTCGTACCCTTTATATGAATAGACTGCCGGAGCGCACCGGACCCTTGTGGCTACAGCCGCTCCTGCGGCTCAATTGCGAGTGGCGACTGAACATTTATGCGCACAAACTAGACAAAGAGCTGTTCCGTAAGAGCTTGCAACGGAAGCAAGCTCAGGCTACCGCCAACACCTATCAGGGCATCATGGGTCAACGCTCCGCTCCCAACCAGGAAGAAGCGGAAAAGGCTCAGGAAGCGGCTCATATTGGTTCGGAATTGTACACAACCAATATGGAAGTGTTTAACTATGCTATCTACTTTACCTTATTCGCCGACTCTCTGGAAGAGCTGAATCGTTCTACCGAGTTCGTGCGCTCTGCCGCTCCTCAGTGTCGCGGTGCTCGCTTTGTGATTGGCTATCACGAACAGAAGTCGCTTTTCATTGGTAGTTTGCCCGGTCTTGGTATTGATGTGACCCGGCGCGGCAAGGCGGTTCGAACGCCCACGGTGCGCAACTCCTTCCCCTTCGTGCATGCCAAATTGGGTTCTGAAAAGGGAGCCTGGCTGGGCTTCTCCAAAGAGACCTTAGAGCCGGTTTTCCTCAACCCCTACGACGAAAAACTACCAAACGCCCTCTGCATCGTCTTCGGTCAGCCTGGTGAAGGTAAATCCATGGTGGCCCAGCAGATTATTCAAATGAATACTCTCGCCGGAGCTAAGACCATCATTATCGACCGATCCGGCTCCTACAAAATGCTCACCGAGGTCTACGACGATTCGGCTTATATCAAGCTCGGTCCCGATGGTCAGGTTTGCATCAACCTCTACGACTTGCCCATGCAGGGTCCCGAGGGTAAGCCGGTTGATCCGGCCAATCCACCCGAGTCGCACATCATCAAGATTCTCAACTTCCACTCGGTCATGCTGGGTGATAAAGGCGAACAGGCTCTCACTAAAGATGAGAAGCCCATTCTCATGCACGGAATTCAGGCAATTTACAAAAGCTGTGCTGCGGAAGGGCGTATTCCTGTTGAGTCCGATCTGGTGCAGTGGCTCACCGATGAAGCGGCTCGCAATCCCAAGGCCAAGCGCGGCGAAGTTTGCGAAGACCTGGCCAATCGCCTCAGTCTTTACTGTCGCGGCGCTATCTTCGGCAAACTTTTCGATGGTCCCACCTCCATTCCTCTCGATACGCAGCTAATGGTCTTCGACACCTCCGACCTGGCGCACGACAAGACTCTGGAAGCGGTGGTCACTCTCTTCGTGTCCGACTATGTTTTGCGCCGGGCCGCCCAGCATAAGGCCGAGAAGGTCAAGCAGGGCAAACCTTCGCGTTTCGTGTTCTGTATAGACGAGTTGTGGCGCTTGCTTCGCTACGAGGGTGGCAAAACCCTGGTAGAAGACGCTTCTCGTACCAGCCGCCACTTGGGTCTTCTCTTTATCGGCATTTCCCAGGAACTGGGCGACCTTCTGCGTGATGATCGGGCCCGCAACCTGGCTACCAACTCGGCCATCAAGATCATTCTTGGTAACGACCCGTCTAACTTTGATGCCATTCGAGATGCTTGCGGTTTGACGCCGCAAGAGATGTCTTCCATTGCCCACCTGACCAGGAAGAACCGCGAATATTCCGATGCCTTCTTGATTTATCACAAGATGTCTCGTGGGGTTGTGAAACTGGTGGTGCCGCGTTTCATGTACTGGGTCGCCACTACCGAACCCAATACCGACCAGCCCATGCGCTCCAAGATGATCGAGCTTTGTCAGGGAGATGCCCGCTGGGCCTGTCATTTACTTGGTCAGGGGCATACCCCCGAGACCTTTACCGAGGACCTTTTGCAGTCAGGTTAATTCCCAAAGATGTTCGACTATCAAGCCGGTGAAAGATACAAATTGACGCTCATCATGGTCGGACTGGCCGGACTTATGGGCGGCATTTTTATTACCATTTTGCTTGGGGTCGGCTCCGAGCCTCCCAGACAAAGACCGAAGCGAGCGCAGTCGGCCTATTCTCCCGACACAGGAGTACAGGTAGGAGGCGGACCGGTAACCGGCGCCCAGATTCCCAGCACGCCCAGTGCGCCGGCTGTGACCGATGCCCAGGCGGCCACCGATTTTGTCAGGCAGTTCGTCAACGCTGCTTTTGACATGAATTCGGCCAGTGCCTCCCAGAGCCAGTCGGCGGCTATGAACATGATGGACCCCACCACCGCCCAGGGCTACAGGCAGAATATCTGGACCCCGGAAGTTGAGCAACTAGTGCAGGAAAACGGCTTGAAAAGCCAGTTTATTCCGGCCAAGATTTCCACCGGGCAACAGAATCCCGACGGTTCCATTGTAGTCTTTGTGGAAGGGCAGCAGAGCCTTGTCACGGCCGAAGGGCAGCAGCAGGACAAGGCGGTCAGCATGGAATATCTTGTGCATCGGGGACCGGATGGTTTTAAAATCGCCGGCATCACCGACCACACGCACTGACCATAGCTATTGATCAACTTGCTGACTGCACTTGCTTTGAGAGCCCGGGCGAGGTGTTCATCCCTCGCATTTCCATCCCTGAAAAGCCCTTGTTTCGAGAATTTAAGCGGATTTCTGGGCAAAACACGCTGAAATAGTGCGGGAAATGCGAAAATCACCCCCTTCTTTCGTAGTTTCCGCAGTTGTGGAGCCTGTTTTGTTGTGCGATAACTTGATTTGATACCATTAATCTATGACCATAGCGTCATAGGGTGAGGAGATCTAGCTCAATGGGTTGGCGCGCAAAGATGAATGAGATGGGTGTAGTCACCCACTTCCGTGATCAAGACACGGGAGAAGTAATTACCGTCAAAGAATACGAGCGCCGAATGCAAATGCAGAGTGCCCCCAGTGCCTATGGCGCCATGGGTTCCGGCACCCTGCAGTCAGCCCCCGCTTATCCTGGTGGCGGCTATCCAGTTCAACAGGGTTATCCGGCTCCCATGGCCGGTCAGCAGATGCCTGCTCCGGGTGGTTATCCCGGCGGCTTTGCTCCCACCACAGGGTATCCTACTCAGCCTCAGCCCGGCATGATGCCCGGTGCTATGGCTCCTTCGTCTGCTCCTAATCCCTGGATTCAACCCGGCGCCACTGTGCTTAATGGCGGTGCCACGGGGCAGATGCCTCAGCATGGTCAGATGATTCCCACCCAGCCGGGGCAAATGCCCGGCGGCCAGTTCGCCTCTCCTCAGGGCATGCCTCCAGGCATGCCGGGAATGCCGGGTATGCAGCCGGGCATGCCGGGAATGCCGCAGGGGCACGACAGTTCCATGGCTCACGGTAAAAACCTGCGCATGGAAGGAGTAGCCGGTCATATTAAAGCTACGCCCAGCGGTGGGCGCGGTAAGGGCTTCCTGGATGCTACATCTATAGCAATTCTCATGCCCACCCTTGTGCTTCTCGCCCTGATTATTGCTGCCGCTCACAAAAAGCGCCTTTTCCCCTGGCAGACTATTCGCACCTTCAACCCTCCTTCCGGTCTCATGACACCCAGAGACTACGAGCGCTCCTTTGTTTGCCCGCCCAACGGCAGAAAGCACGGACGCCTCGGTAAGAAGAATCCCAATTCCACCTGGACGGAAGCTGATGGAGTCGTCATTCCTTTTGGCTTCCTGGCACGTACTCACTTGCCGGTCACCATTCCCATGGGTCGACTGCCTAACAAAAATATGTTCATTGTGGCTCCGTCCGGTTCCGGTAAAACCACTTTGATGAGAGCCGTAATCAAGGCCATGTTGGCCAAACCCTGCGTCATCATCGCTCTGGAAGCCAAAGCCAACGATCCCAACCTGGACGAGAAGAGAGAAGGCTTCAAATATACAGTCTTGCCGGAAGCTCAGCATGCCGGTTTCCGCACTCTCTATTTCAACCCTCTCGATGCCGAGTCCATTCACTGGAATCCCCTCGAGCTTGATGCCAATACTTTTGCCTCTTCCATTGTGCAAGACATCAACTCCTTGCCTCCCGAGGAACAGCACTGGGCTGAGCGGGACATGGGTTATATCGAAGGTCTGGTGCAGCTTCTCAAATGGGGCGCCGTGCAGGTCATGGGTGAAGACGAGAACGGTCAGCCGGCTCAGCTTGATCCCTTGCCATGCAACCCTTATGGTCTGATGAAGCTGGTAAATAACCGCCGCAACATCGTCGAGTCAATGCGTCGGCTCAAGGCCGATCCCAGCATGGATGCAGCGGAATTGGGCGAACTCACCCAGCGCCTCTCCTCCATTATCCGTACCGACAGCGATTGGGATAAGAACATTCAGGGCGTGCGTGGTCGTCTGCGCATGTTCAAGAACCAGGGTGTACTGAGAGTTACACACCAGTCCAATATCGATTTGAAAGCCTGCATGAGAGAGCCTACAGTGCTCATCTTCGGTGCACCGGCATCGCTTGGTCCCGATGCTGAGTCTCTGGCAGCTTGCTTCGTCTATCAGTTACAGCAAGCCCTGCACACAAGATACGGTACGAAGTCCGTACTTCCTCTCTTTGCCTTCTTCGATGAATATCAGACCTTGAACATCGACCTGGCAGGTCGCCTCTCCGCCATCGTCCGCGGTGCCAACGGCGGATTGACGGTTATCTTGCAGAACGTCAGCCAGATTGAAGGTGGCACCGGTACAGGCGTGAGCTCTGAACTTAAAACCATCTTCTCCAACTCGGCGGTGCGCGTTTGCCTGCACAACGCAGACGAGACCACGGCTAAGTTCTTCTCTGATGAAATCGGTAAGCACGCCATTGTTGTACCTGGTATTGCCGACCACTTCCAGGCTAACGGTTTCGGTATCTTCCCCACCAGTTGGAACAGAATTCACTCTCAACAGGTTGTAGCCAGGGTCGATTCCGATTCCATCAAGCGTATGGAAAAACATCATGCTCTGGTATACCTGTCTCCTGCCGGCGACCCGGAATTCGGCGAGACCAAGCCATTCATGGTAGACCTCAGGGGTATTGAAGAAATCGCCAAACTGCACCTCTTGCACAACGTCAGCGCCAGGCGCCAGGCTCCTGCGCCCCTCGACGAAGGCGATATGCCGTCCGATATCTCCCCCACTCCCGGCCACGGTATGGCTATGCCGGGCTTCGCCCAGAACCCGGGCGGTCTGGTGGATGCCCTTGCCGATGTGGTTCATTCAAGCAATGTTCCAGCTCCGGGTGGTTTTGGCGAGCCTTCGCCTTCTCAGGCCAATGTCCCGGCCGCTTCCGGCTTCGGTGCTCCATATGGTGAACAACCGGGCTTCGGTCAACCTCAACCGGCTGCCGCTCAGGCTATCACCGGTACCGGCATGAGAATTTGTCCCTCCTGTAATAAACCGGCCGGAAAAGGCAAGTTCTGCATTGAGTGCGGTCAATTTATAGGGGCTGCTCAAGCTGCTCCTCAGGTTGAACTGGCAACTGCCGCCCGTGTAGTGGGCAGCAGTCCCCAGGAGATTCCTGCCGCACCCGGCATCATCCCCAGCTTTGCTCAGGCTCAAGGTGTAGCGGTAGATTCCCTCGGCAATCCCATTGCGCAAGCTCCGGAAACTGCTCTTTCGGCAACGCCGCAGCCTACGGCCACGCCTCGTTACGGCGGACTGGCTCCCCAGACCAGGGATGCCATGCCCTCCAAGCGCGGGCTCTTCGAAGGTGCCTCTCAGATTGCCGAGACAGCTCAGCAAGTATTGAGTAACGACCCTAATCAGGCTCAAAGACGTCCGATAACATCTTTTAATTCGGAAAAAGAGTCTGGTAAATCGGAACCGAAACGTAAACCGGGAGTTGAGTTTTAGGAAGGCGTATATTTGTCTTTTGCCGGGTACAGAGTATCGTGTATGGTTTATTTCGACCATAAATGAGAGCCCTGACCCAAGACGGTGAAATGCAAGCACTTCAGCCTACAGACAAAGACTACTGGAAACATATAGTCTCCGCGAACAATTCATTCGGGGTGGAACTCCTCAAGACCATTGCTCTGGCCAAGCCGCTGGACAATATATTCATTTCGCCCACCAGCATCTTTCTTGTCATGTCTATGCTTTACAACGGCGCGGCGGGTGATACTTACCTGCAAATGGCAGCCAGTTTGAAACTGCCGGCTCCCCAGGAGATAAATCCCTGGAATCGTCAGCTTATAAACCACCTCACCTCCGCCAATTTTTCCCATGAGCTTTTGCTTGCCTCAGCCCTCTGGTTCGGCAAAGGCATCTTGTGTCATGACCAGTTCGTCAATAGTTGTATCGAGTCTTATTCTGCATCTCTCTATGGCATTGATTTCGATTCACCGGAAGCACCAAGTCAAATAAACTTCTGGGCGGCTAATGCCACCAGGGGTAATATCGACCAGGTAGTTGGCGAAGACATACTTGGCGCCTCGCTTATGATCACCAATGCCATTTACTTCTTTGCCCGCTGGGCGGATCAGTTCGATCGAAGCCAGAGCGCAGCCGGGCCCTTTCATATGGCCGGCGGCGGCACCAGAGAAGCCATCTTTATGTCTAAGACCGCTCAGTATGAGTACTTTGAATCGGAAGCCTTTCAGGTCTTGAAGTTGCCCTATGCCAATTCTCCCTTCTTTATGCAGGTAATTTTGCCCAAGCCCGGTTTTCACTTCGGACATTGCTTACCGGCTCTGGCTCAGCCTACCATGCCCATGATTCCCTGCGATCTGCAATTGCAAATGCCTCGCTTTGCTCTTGAGTTTGAGTTTGAAGTGAAAGATTTTCTGCCGAAGTTGGGCATCGATAATTTCAATGATTTTTCGCTGATTTGTCCGGGTTTGCAAGTTTCAAGCGTGCTACATAAATCGAAGCTGAAGGTGGACGAAGAAGGCACGGAGGCCGCGGCAGTAACGGCAGCAGTCGGCTGGGGTAGTGCTCCCCGGCAAGCCCTTCTAATGCGAGTCGATCGCCCCTTCCTGCTTAATATCGTGGATGGTGGCAGTGGGCAGATTCTCTTTTCCGGTGCCGTGGTTTCGCCCCAGAGTTGAAAATAGCCTTTCAGGCGGTCTTTGGTTGAAGTCCGGGTCTCTCTATTGAATGTCTACAACAATGAGGCACTGGGGATACTCGTCGCGCACGCCGTTCATACCGGCATGGCAGTAAAAGTATAGGTACTCCCTGCCTTTTTGCTCAGCCTTGAAACGGAAAGCAGGTTTGCCTTCTTCTGTGCGCTTCAGGAGCCCGTTTCTTGCAAAGGCATTGTAATAAGGCAGGTCTTTGCTGTCTATTTGTATGTTTATGGAATCCCCCACTTTTGCCGTCATACGGCGGGTGGGTAGTTGAGTAGGCGGCTGATTGTCGGGGGTGTTGGTGGGCACCAGCATGCCTATTGCCGTGTTGGCTCCGGGCGGTGCCGAGGATTCTGCTTTTTTCAGTTCCGGGTCACGAGGAGCTTCGCTGGCTTCAAGCTTAGACTGGGCTACTTCGGCCAGGTCTACAAAGACTTCCGTTGAGTGAACGGGATTGAAATAGCGGGCAGCCGCAAACAATAAGCCTAGAACCGCCACCAGAATCAGTACTTTCTTTACATCCATGCCTTTAGCCTCCCGGGCTTGCATCTGAAAGCATACTTTATTTTTACTCTCACATGGTCATCTTCAACACTTGCTACTGTCTCAGTAGCTTCCCGGCCAGGGGAATCAATTCGCTGAATAGATTGCTACGTGGATTGTGCCCGGTGGCGTCGCATACCAGTACATAGTTTTTGTCAATCAACTGCAGACCGGGAATCATGTCGTAGCTGAACTGGTTGATGTACCGTTGATCTCCAACCAGAATCACTTCATTATTGCGCCGCCCGAAGTCAAAGTGTCTGGCCCACTCTCTCGCTTCTGCAAGTGTGGGAACCCCCATGTTCGGTCCGTACAAAAGCAATTGCACGTGCACCACGCGGTTATCGCCCGGCGAGATGCCGGCTTGGGCTAGATAAGTTTCCAGGCTGGCGGTGCCGCCCTGGGGGCTCACCCCATTGAAGCCGCCCTTCTTGTCTGCGCCCACATAAGCCTGGCAAGCCGGGCAGGACATACCTATCGGTTCAAGCAAGATGATTCGTCCGGCAAAAGAAGACAGTTTTACTTTTTTGCCTGTCAGATCAAGGAGTTCAATTTCCGGATAGGTGCGCCCCACAACGGGAGGCCAGAAGGTTGGGTAACTTTGGTAGGTCCGGTAGATTTTGTTTTGCTTGGAAGTGGCAGCCTGAGCAGTGAATGGTTGGCTTGGTTTTGTGTTGTATTTTGACTGAGCAAGAGCCGCTAAACCGTTAACCACAGTGAGTGTCAGCAGACAGAGAATGCTCAGATGTATAAAGCGAGACTGTGTGGATTTCATAAGCCTGCCGCAGACGACTGACTTTACTATATCACCGCTCTTGCCGCCGCCTTACAACAAAACTAGTCTGGCAAGACTGCCAGAGCACTTTTCGCCCGTCCATTTCCAGTTCTTCTTTATAGGGAAAGACTACTTCTTTGATGCGCTCGAAGCTTGCATCGAAAGCCTCTTGCAACAGTTCAGACACTTCTTCCTTGGTCATGGGCGTTTCTACAAAGGTCGGCACAGCTTCACCTGTGACCAGGTCTTTTACGTTCCGATCGGTGGTCATCTCTATTTGACAGTAACCGCCTTCAGCCACTGCCTTCGCCAGTTTCTGCAATAATTCCCGCACTTTCTCTTTGCCTTGGCAGTGTTCCAGGGTAGAGATGGCAATGACCAGATTGTAGCTGCCTGGCTTGAGGTCCAAGTTGTCGTTGTCTTCAACCCGGGCTTGAATATATTCTTCCACGCCGTACTGCCCGGCGTATTTTTGTAAGAGTTGAATGGATTCAGGCAAAATGTCCAGGCATTCTATTTGAGCCGGTACGTTTTTCTCCTTGAGCTTTTGAGCCAGGGGCACGCAGTTTCTGCCCACGCCCGTACCTAAATCGATAATCTGTAGAGGCTTAGTGGTTGGGTTTTGAGCGTACTCGTTAATTAGCTTTTCGGATAATTCCATGAGCGTTGGGTCGGGTTTGGCGAGCCAACTGTCTTGAGCGAAGAGGTCGTGATTAGAGTAATACTTACGGTGATAATTAAGGGTTTCAGTGCGAGCCCGAGAAATCTGGTCGTCAGACTTTGTAGCCACGTAGAACGCTCCCCTGGTCTTGAGTTCGATATGATTGCCCAGTTTATAGTTTTGAATTATGTGCCGCAGTCGACCCTTCTCGATATCCTTTAGTTTGCGGTCGTACCAGTTTTCAAAGGCGAAGGTGAAGGCTTCGGCGGTGACGCCGCAATCGGGAAAGATGAAGGAAAAGTCGGTGTTGTCGCCCGGCAGAGGTTCCTTCTCGAAGGCGCCGAAAGTGCTCTCTAATGGTGCTTCATAGAGAGCGAGGGGATCCATTTCTCTGTCTCTGGTGCCTATGAACTGGCGAGCGATGCGATCGTAGTCGCAGTCTCCGTAGAGGGCAAAGACCATCAGTTTGCCGCCTGGTTTGAGCACACGCCGGGCTTCTAGAAGAGCCTCTTGCCGTGCATTTACCATGTGCAGCATCCAGGGCATGATCACGATGTCAAAGCACTCGTCTTTGAAAGCGAGAGCTTCGCTTCGCATTTCCAGAAAGCGTAGATTGGGAAAGTTGGCTGAAGCTGCGTATTCGGTGGCGAAGTCGACCAGTCTTGTGTCGATGTCGATGCCGGTGACGCTGTTTGCCGCTTCAGCCAACTTGAGGGAAAGGCGGCCGTTGCCGCAGCCCACTTCCAGGATGTCCGCTCCCTGGAGGGGATGGTGGCGTTCCATGAAGACTAGCTCTACACCGGAAACCGCAAAGAAGTTTGTCCACAGCCGCATCGACTTCAAGTAGTCGCGTTGTTTTGGGGGCTGTGTACGGGCAATCGTGCGGTTTTCCGAGCGTATGCTGCGGTGCATGGTTGACCTGCTTTGGATGTAAGTTGAGAAGCGCTATCGAGCGGCTTCCAAATTAGACCGTTGTCTTCACTCTCATTACATCTTCGTAGCTGAACGACTTATCTATGCCTGTGAGCATGTCACATTTATAGTAGTCGGAGTACCAGCGCTGGCAGTCCCAGGCGAAGGTTTTGTGCAGCCTGTCGAGATAATCTTGCCAGTCGCGCTTTCTCTCGCGCCATTTTTGATGCACGTTATCGAAGGCTCTGGCTTGCTCCATCTGGAAGGAGTGAATGGCATCTTCTTCGCCCTGCTCAAAGCGCTTCAGGTTGGCGGAGTAGGGAATGGAACCCAGGTACTTGTCTGTGCCCACGCGGGATTGAATGTAATCTTCGTCTTCTACGCCGTCTACTTTGTTGCCTACCACAAAGGTTCTTTCCACAAATTGGGGCGCTATTTCTTTGTAGTCCAGGAAGACCTGGGTGGATTTTTCGGTGGGCTCAAGGACGAAGACATTGATGTCGTAAGCGAAAGAGAGGGAAGTGGCGACGTTGTCGGTACCGGCGGTGGTATCGGCAATGACTATGTCGTCTTCATGGTCGAGCATGTGGTGGAAGATACCGGCCAGGCTCTTCAGCTTTTCGTGATAGCAGGAGCCGCCTACGTCTTCTTGCTGGTAGGTGCCCACTGTGAGCAGGGCCAAATTGTCTTCGATTTTGGCATACTTCTCAATGAAGGGGTCGCTTTTACTTACCTTGATGAAGTTGGAGCCCTTTGCCGGCGGGGTGGTGCCGATCATGGGGCGGTCGCCCAGGTCGGTTCTTTGCCCGCGCAGGTAGTCGGTCACTTCGTCGAAGTGCAGACCGAGCTGTTTGACTTCGCCGCTCAAGTTGAGGGCGCTCATCAGGTGAGCATTGACGTCTGCGTCTACAGCCAATACGAAGGGGTGGCGGGCTCTCATATATTGGATGAAACCGGCAGCGGTAGTAGTTTTACCTGCTCCTCCTTTGCCGAGAAATGCGATTCTCATTTGTATCTCCTTGCTTACTTGCTTAATTGATGCGGTGCTTGTGGTAGTGCTTATCTGGCTGCTAGAGAGAGCGACCTTTCAGGTTGGTCTTCCTGAGTTTGGCTTTCTCTGGCTGTACATTGCTTGCAGGTGCCGAATATTTCCAGCACATGAGAGGTAACGGCAAAGCCGTACTGGTTTTTTACCAGCTCTGAGAAGTTTTGCCCGCCGGAGTGTTCGCCGGTCAAGAGGCACTGGGAAAGTTTGGTATGTTGTCCGCAGCTTTTGCAGACCAGGTGATGGTGGTGCCCGCCCGGGTTGACCACTTCGAAGCGTTTTTCTTCGGAGCTTAGCAAGACTTCCTGGGTCAAGCCAAGGCGCGTCAGCAACTCCAGGGAGCGGTAGACCGTGGTCAGTCCGGGAGCTGCGGTGGGGTTCATCAGTCTCATGCGGAAAGCCAGTTCTTTAGCCGACAACATTTCTCTGGCGGCCGTGAGGGCTTCCAGCACCATTTTGGCGCCTTTGGGAAGTGATTTGCGGCTGCCGGTGAGGCGACTTTGAATCATTCTAGTTTTTTACCTCCTCAGCCAGTTCCCTTGCTATGAGTTTGACTATTTCACCGGAGAGGTTCTCGGGATAGCCGTAGAGTTTTACCACCGACTCCGTTTCACCGGGCAGGGCATTTTCAGCCAGAACTTCCGGCTTTATCCACTGCATGGTGAGAATGTCTTGGAATTCTATTTTGGCTTCCGGGAAATGACCGTAGAGGGGCAGGTAGCTCTGGAAGACAAAGCCCCGGCTCTTCAGGTATTTCGAAAGGTCCAGAGTCTGGCTGTTGAAGGACGGCATGCGCACCAGGATGAAGCGCTTACCGGCTTCTTGCAGTTTGGTCAGGGCTTCTGCCATGGACGTTTCGTCAAAGCGGAAGTTTGGTTTGCAGATGATGTAAGCATGACCGAAGCCTTCTTTGGGATCTACTTCGAAATCTTCCTTAGACACGGCGCCGTGCTGCTCTTGTTTGTCTTCTGCTGCCTTTTCTACTCCTGCCTTTTCTACCTCTGACCCTTTGGGATTTTCAGGGTTTTGGTCATCCGCCTCTTCTTCGTAGCCCGGCTTTTTCATGGTGGCAAGCGGTACCGGTTCTACAATTTCTCTATCGAGGATGTCTTCGAATTGAAAGAGGATAGACTGGACAATGTGCCGGTAGGCTGGGGGAACGTGCACTTCTCGCTTTGAAAGCACGTCGGCTGCTATCTCCATCTCTCTTTCTGAGAGGCGCTTGAAATTGCCCGACTTGGAACCGGCAAGTCCCGCCTGGGCTTCCAGAATGCGAGCGGTGACTTCTTCGGGCGTGCTGCCTAGCTCACGGCCGAGAATGCTTCGGAAGCGTCTCATGAGGGGAATCAGTTTTCCCTGCAGAAGCATCACCCACAGTACCGACTCGGGATGGTTCTTGAAGAAGACTCTTGGATAGTGGCAGAAGCTGAAGCCGCAGATGTTTTTATAGCCGTTATGAAAGTGGGCGGCCTGGGAGGCCAGGCTGTGGGTGACAAGTTCGGTGGCGTTGACGGTGAATTCGGTCTCTTCCACTATTTGCTTGAGACCTTCCACTATGGCCGTGCCTATGTGGCGCCCTCTTTTGTCGAGGCGCACGGCCATGGAATTGAATTCCACATGGTGAGGGCTGAGCCTATCCATGACCATGGCGCCGGCCAGGCAATCTTCCTTGCCGTCTTTGATTCTGGCTATGGCTAGAGTGCGCTCCCCTGCTTCCAGGGTGGCTTGCACTCCCGCTTCGCTGAAGAGATCGCTGTCGGGATAAGGCTCCATACCTTCGGCCCGCAGACCGCCTTTGCCAAGAGCAGCTTCGTACATGGTGGCAATCTCCCCGGCAAGCGGCAGATGCTCTTTTGTGGCCTGGAAGACTTGCACGGTCTTTACCGGCATTTCTTCAATGTAGGCAATACCGTCTTGTTCTTTCAATTCGTTTTCGGTCAGGTTCATTTTGCTTCTCTTGAGTTTATTTAGCGCTGGTTGGGGTTAAAGCGGGGCTATAGGCGTTGATTAGAAGCTTGGCCAGGTTGTGCCCGTTGGCACCGGTGACGTTGCCGCCGGGGAAGGTGCTGGAGCCGCAAAGATAGAGATTGGCGAAAGGTGTGTGATAGTGAGGCAGGGTTGGCAGGGCGCGATTTTCAAAGAGGAAGTCCTGGGACATGGGCATATGCCAGCAACTGAGAGACTCATTGTTGAAAAGCGACTTCAGTCCCCCTGGTGAAACTATGTAGCTTTCTTCCACCTGCGCTTTGAAGCCCGGTGCGTATTTCTCTATGGTATTGAGAACCGCCTCGCTCAGTTTCTCATCGTCTTCCTTTTGCCAGGGGCGAAGACCGTTTGTGCCTTTCAACTGGGCGGGCAGGTAGTGCACGTCTACGGTTAGAACATGGCGGTCTTTGTTCTTCTCTTCCCCATAGATGCTTTCATCTTCCAGGGTGGGGTAAGCCATGGTGAGCATCAGTTCTTCCGGCAAGTTGCCTTCAGGCACGGCTCTGGAGGCTTGCTTGACGGCTTCCGGCGTGGGGGCTATAACCAGCACGCCTTTGTGATTGTGACCGATGCGCTCAAGGGTCTGGAAGTTGACTTGCTTCTTGAGCAGGTAATGTAGTTTGGCTGCCGAAACCCGGGGGCGATTGGCGGCCAGATAGGCTCTTATGCCGGAGGGCACCAGTTCGCTGTCGATTAGTTTTTCAAAGAGGGTATAGGGGTCGCCGCTCATTATGACCAGATCGAAGCGGTGCTCCTGTCCATCTTCGCTGATTATTGTGCTGACGCTCTCGCCTTCTATATTGATTGATTTTATGCCCAGGCCGGTCTTGATCTTGGCACCGTATTCGGTGGCCCGTTGCAGGATCGCTTCGGTTATTTTGCCCATGCCACCCTTTACCTGACCCCAGGCGCCGAAGTTGCCCAGGGTGCTGGCCGTGCCGTGGTGGATGCAGCCGAAGACGGAACCGACCAGGTTGGCGAAGCCGGGGGTGCAGGTGGCTGCCACCGCTTTTAGTGCCGGTGACTGGAAGTACTTGTCGGCAAGGTCAAAGAGGCTTCCGGTGTAGATGGTTTCGGCAATTTTATCGAGTCCGGCTTCTTTGAGCGCTTCCAGATATTCTTTCGCTGTTATGGGCTTTAGATAGTGGGGATAGACGATTTGAGCCGCTCTTTGAATATCGGTCCAGAAGTCTACCCAGCCTTTCTTGTCTTCTTCCGTGGTTTCCTCCGCCTGCATATCGGCGGAGCCTTCGCGCGGGTAGTAGACATATTGCCGGTCTTTGAGCAGAACTATTTCGATGGGGTCGGTTAGATAAGGCTTGAGCCCCCGCTCATAAAGTCCCAGCTCTTCCGCTACTTCTTCTCTCAGCATGCCGTAATAGGATGCCACCGCTGAAACCTTTATGGCGCTATTTTTGAAGGGGGTCTGGTTGACGCAGAGTCCGCCTGCCTGTTGATTCTTTTCAAAGACGGTGACCTGAAAGCCGGCCTTAGCCAGGTAGGCGGCGCAGGTCAGTCCGTTCACGCCGGCCCCTATAATTGCTACTTTTGTCTCTTCTTTGCTTTTCATTTCTTTCACTTTAGACTGGCGTTTCGTTCGGTCTCAACTCAAGCAGCCGCTCAACACTTCGATAAACTGGTCGATGTCATTTTCATCGTTATATAGATGCATCGAAACTCTCAGGAAGTCGTCGTGCTTGGCTTCTTCCTTGTTGTACATGCAGTGGTCGCCGCTACGTACAAAGATCCTCTCTTCATCGAGGGCGAAGCTCAGATCCATAGAGCTTAACTGGCGGAAGCGGAAGGATATTATGCCCCAGCCCCGGTCGCAACCGCAGATGCCAATACCGGGAGCGAATTCTATGCCCGGAAGCTCGGCCAGCTTTTGCCAGAGGTCTACGGTGAGGCGGCTGACATGGGCTTCGATACGTTCTACACCGATGCTCTCAATGTAGCGAACGGCCTCGGCCAGGGCCAATATGGACGGTATGTTCTGAGTACCGGCCTCCAGTAGTTCCGCCACCGTGGTGTGGGTTTGCGAAAGCTCGCCTTCTACTATTTCAGCTTTGCTCTTGCCGCCCAGGCGCACCGGCTTCAGCTTATCCTGCACGCGCTTACTTACATAAAGCACGCCTGTGCCCGGTGCCGACAGCATTTTATGGGCGCTGAAAGAGACGAAGTCTACTGGCAGACCCTGACTGGAAAGATCGACTGCGGTGTGACCGACGCTCTGGCTGGCATCGAGGCTGATGATCACCTCTGGTCCAACTATTTCCCTTATCTCCGCTACTTCCATCTCCAGACCATAGACATGGTGTACATGAGACATGGCCAGAACTTTTGTCTTTGGCGTCAGCAGGTTTTTGATGCTCTTCAAGTCGTAATCGCCCACTTCATGGATGTCGAAGTGTTTGATGACGATATTTTTGCCCATGGCTTTCAGTATTTCTCTAACCTGGTACCAGGGTAAGACTGCCGAGCTGTGGTCTTTGGGGCAGAGCAGTACCTCATCGCCGTCTTGCAGATTGTGCAGGGCATAGCTCTGACAAACCATATTGAGGCTGTCGGTGGCACCAGCGGTGAAGGCAATCTGAGTAGCCTCGGTCTTCAAGAAGGAAGCCACCTGGCGGCGGCTTTCTTCCATGGCTTTCTCCAGTTGGCTGGACCAGGTATAGGCAGCTCTACCGGCGTTGGCGCACTGCTTCTCATAATAGGTCGACATCGTTTCCAGCACACTTCTGGGTTTCTGGGTGGTGGAGGCGTTGTCGAAATAGATGAGATCAGGGTGGCTTACGAAGATGGGAAAATCACTTTTGATCTTCGCCACATTGAGCGGTTCGGCGGCCTGAGCCTGGCTTTGAGGTTGGCAATACATTAGCTTTGTCCGGCACCCACAAGAAGGCGACGACCGCCTGCTGCCTTGGACTTCTCGGTGCCCTTGCCGTTATCGCGCCAGGCCACGAAACCACCGGTGAGGCTGTAGCAGTCAACACCGCGGGCTTTGAAGAAGGCGGCAAAGCGCTTCGACACTTCGCCTGTAGGGCAGACTAGCACTACTTTCTGGTCGTTGGCAAAGGGCACGCCCATGTCGGCTATGTCTTCCAGGTTGTCGGTGGGAATATTGATGGAGCCTTTGATGCGCGTGGTCTTAAAGGCGAGAGTGCCGCGCATGTCTACCACTTGCAGATTGTCCTTCTCTTCCAGCCATTTTTCCAGTTCGTCCGGGGAGACTTCCGGTGCAGCTTCCGATTCTTCTTTGGTGACCGCTTTTACCGAGTCTTTTTTGACAGAGAGACCGAAGAGTTCCGGTTTGTTTTTCTGCAGGTAGGAGAGGTACCACTCCACTCTGTCGCAGACGATGAAGACACAGCTATGTTTTCTATCCAGGGTGGCGTCGATGGGTTTCAAGTACTTGAGGGCTGCCGCCAGGCTGCCGCCGCCGGTGGGTCCCGCTAGAATGCCGCATTTGCGAATGAGCATGAGCATGGCGTCAATGGACTCATCCATGCTGACTTCCACGATATCGTCGTAGAAGTCTTTGCGGAAGAGACCGACTTCGTACATTTCGTCTACGTTTCTAATACCGGGCAGAAGATGTCCTTTGGAGGCAATGACGCCTATGTTTTTCATGGCGGCATTCTTTTCTTTCAAATAGGTACCGGCACCACGGGTGGAACCGGTGGTACCGAGCCCGCCTACGAAGAAATCTACGGTGCCGGCGCCGGCTTCATCGAGGTCGTCTTGAATTTCCTTGCCGGTGGAGTGGTAGTGGGCATGAATGTTCTTTTCGTTGGTGTACTGGGAAGTATGGAAGTACTTGCCCGGGCTGGCACTCATTATTTGTTCGATAAAGGTGATGGGATCGTTGGGATCGGTGGGATCAGGACATTCGGAAAGACCGGGCAATTCGTCTACTTCAGCCCCCACCAGTTGCAGAATTTGCTTTACTTCCCTGACCTTGATGCGGTTGGTGACTATCTTGAAGGGTACGTCATAGACCGAGCAGACTAGCTGCATAGCCTTGGCCATGTTGCCGCTCGATGATTCGATGACGGTCTTACCTTCCTTCTTGATAGTTTCGATATCGTCTTTGAGAACGTTCCAGGCGCTCTTGTCTTTCACCGATCCGAAAGGGTTGAGCAATTCCAGTTTGGCATAGAGGGTGATGTTCTTGAGACCATGCACTTCCTCCGGTATTTCAAAGAGAGGGGTGTGACCAATGAGTTCTCTTACGTGTTTGACGAGCATTTTAATTCTCCGAGTTCTTTTCCATTACAAGCGCGATGTCTTGTTTTCCGTTCAGTAGTTTTTGTTGAGCCTCAGGGCATGCATTCCCAGAAAGGCAAATATTGTTTATCCATGACCCAGGTGAATTTTCCGTCTCTTTCCATGACTGCGACCTTTTCCGCCACCGGTTGCATAATTGAGGTGGAAGCGGAAAAATCCATAAAGTAGCCGCTGGAATTGACGAAGACCACAAGGTCGCCGGGGCTCGGCAGTTTGTCCAGGTAGGTCATGTGACGGTGCACCAGATCACTTTCCAGGCAGAGATTGCCGGCAAAGTAAACACCGATAGGCTCTTCTTTACCTTGGGAATCCGGCTCAGTCTGCCTGGCCCCTCTCCCATTGTCTTTTTCTATGATGATGGGGTCTACGAAGATCTCTTGATCCAGGAAGGAAATGTCCTGGCGCTTCATATTCAAGCAGACGATGGGTTCGCCCCGGCTGCTCATTCTCACTGAGTTTACCCTGGCCACGGTGATACCGGTTTGATCGACCAGGGAACGACCGGGCTCGATCCAGAGTTCGATCATATTGCCCTGCATGATGCTGCCGGCAGTGGCGTCACCGAGATTGGGAAAACGCTGGGACAGAAGTTCTTGCAGGAAGCTGCCGCCGGTTTGAGTATCAAAATAGCTGTAGCTGTTGAAGTTGCCCTTCAGTTTGCCTTTGTCTGAGGACATGCCGAAGGCGTTATTGTGCCAGGTCATAGAGGGGCGTGTTCCAAGCACGGCTTCCTTCAAGGCGCTGGTGTATTCATTCCAGTCTTGCTCGTTTTCCAGATAATTGACTTTGTAGCCGCCGCCAATATTGATTACTCTTGGTTCGAAGTCTCTGGCCAGGGCCTCTTCAAAGAGCTCCATGCAGTTTTCCATGGCCACGGCTCGCTCCAGCACCGAGACGGTATCTAAGTGGAAGGAGAAGCCCAGGAAGTCTATCTTCTTGCGATTGGCTTCCAGAATGTCGAAGGCTTCTGCCACTTCCTTAATAGGAATACCGAAGCGGCTGCCTTTGTTGAGGAACTTGGAGTGGCTCGCTTCGAAGCCCGAGAGGCGCAGCAGCACCTTGGTGGGCTTTTTGTGCTTGAGAGCTTCCTTCAGTTTCAATATGGTATTCAGTTCGTAGATGCTGTCTACGGCAATGGTGACACCCTGCTGCACAGCCAGACCGATGAATTCTACATTTTTAGGTCCGGTGGCTTCGATACGGGCAGCTTCGAAGCCGGCACCAAGAGCATGCCTCAGTTCGTTGGCCGAACTGACATCCAGATAAGCCTCTTCCACGGCCAGGCGGCGCACCAGGCTATCTGATTGATTGCACTTGTGGGCGAAAAAGACCTTGCCGATTACACCGGCATCGCTGAAGGCCTGTCTGAAGTTTTCCACATTGTCGTGGAGCAACTCCGGAAATATTACGTTGAGGGGGCTGCCCAGTGCTTGTACCAGTTGGAAGAGGGTAGATTTCTCTTCGATGAAGCGCTTGATGACCGGATGTACTTTCGGTGTGAGCTTGAGGCTTTTGCTTGTGGTCTTGGGAGCTAGTTGAGCTGTAGTCATTTGTTTATCCATTTTTCAAAGGACCGGAGGGTGACGACCGCCACCCTCCGGGGTTTCGTTTAATTAGACGAGGGCCGCTACTTTTCTCTGGGAAAGTGCTTGCTCGTAGGTAAAGTCACTGTCGAGTCCTTCGTCCAGTTTCTCGCCGAAGTAGTCATCGAGCCAGTCGCGACAAACTTTGGTGTGGGTGGAGCGCAGTCTTTCCAGGTAGCTCTTCCAATTGCGATTTTTCTCGTGCCAGGTGGAGAGCACTCTTTCAAAGACCACTTCCTGTTCTTTCATGAAGTCGTCGAGGGCTTCTTTGCGTCCCTGTTCGAAGCGCTTCAGGTGCTTGCTGTGGGGAACGGCTCCCAGCAATTTGTCTTGCGGTACATGCTTGAGGATGAAAAGCTCGTCCTCTGGTGTGTCCACTTTGTTGGCAATCACATAGGTCCGTTCAGCCAGGTGGGGAGCCACCGTCAGGTAATCCAGATAGACTTGCACCGATTTCTTGGTTGGTTCGACTACGAAGACGTTCATGTCGTAGGCAAACGAGAGCGACGTGGCTACGTTATCGGTGCCGGCGGTGGTATCAGCCACCACATAGTCTTCTTCGCCGTCGAGCAGATGATGGAAGAAGGACTGCAAACCGGTCAGTTTGACGTGATAGCATGCCCCGCCTACATCGCTTTCCTTATAGGTGCCGACCGTGAGCAGGGCAATATTTCCGCTTGTCAGGGCATACTTGGAGATGAGGGGGTCGTGCTTTGATACTTCGATAAATCTGGACTTGCTGGACGGGGGAGTGGTACCTACCATGGTGCGCTCCCCTAAGTCCTGGCGATCGCCCTTGAGATAGCTTATGATGGCTTCCCGCTCTTCTCCTATTTCAAATTCCTGACCGCTCCAGTCGGTGCGGTGCAGGGCTCCCTTCAAGTGTGCGTTTACATCAGCATCTACAGCCAGCACAAAGGGTTTCTTTGAGGCCAGGTAACGAATGAACCCTGCCGAAGTGGTGGTTTTTCCGGCTCCACCTTTTCCCAGGAAAGCTACTCTCAATTTATCTTCTCCTCTCGTTGTGCAGGGAATTATCTGTCGTTAGTGTCGTAAGCAGGGCCTCTCTTCTTGCCGAGGCTGGTATACGTCTGGTCAGGCCGTGGTCGGTTTGACTATGACCAAGATTCTTGCGCTTACTCAAAACCTGAAACCAGGGCAAGAGCGCGGCATCGGTGAAGTGATAGCTGGCGCGGGGCGGCAAAACCAGGTCGGGGTTGGCGGCCATTTCCTCATAAAGTGAGGGACAAGCCCGCACTACTTCCTTGCCTTCGTCATATAGACCTTTGACTACGGCGCAGGAAAGATATTCGGGCAAGAGCACCACCGGCAGTTCGGTTACATACTCGTACTTGGACAACTGCGGCTTGATATAGGTTTGCAGTTTGGCCCGGCATTCGGGGTTGGAAAGGTAAGCAGCCAGGTGACTCAAAATCTCGTGGCGGGAAACGTCGGATATGGCTCCCGTCACTGATGATTGCAGGAAGAAATTGGCAGCTTCTCTCTGAAAGAGGGGATCGTCGAGAGACCAGGTGGCCTGTTTGGCATTGGTCTTACAGTTGCCGGCTGTGTACTTGAGGAAATTCCAGATCCAGGCGGCGGTCACCCGGTGATTGCCGTCGGCCACAAGACCGTGTTCGTTAACCACCACCGGAGCAAAGCCTCGACCAACTAAATTGATCACCTCATCAAAGAGTCTTTCTCTGACGCAGAATTCGGTGGCTTGAATCTTAGCCAGGGGCATAAGGGCAATTTGCACATAGTTGTCGGCAAAGACACCGCCGGCAAAACTTACAAGACCCAGCTTTTCTTTGGCTGTCTGGTGAAAGGCAAGGGCTTCCAGTTCAAAGGCAAAAGCTGTGAAGTTACCTTCATTGACGCTTTCTTGCTCGCTGTATTGCTGCCAGAGTTTGAAGGCGGCGCTCAGTGCCGTTCGACTTAAGTCTCTTTTGCCGTTTTCTTTATGCCAGGCTTTTGCCACTACATTTAGAGCTGCTTGCAAATTCTCGGGGCAGCTATCGGTCTTAAGTCGTGCCAAGTGCTCGAGCAGGTTTGCTCTCAGCGCCTGATACGCTCTTGCTGCTAAGTCCGGTGATTTCAACCTGGCCGGTTCTTCCGCTTGATAGAGAAAGCTCAGGCTGGGCTTTTCTATCAGATTGAAACGCCAGACTTCTCTGTCCGGAACTTTTACCGAGTAGAGGCTGTAGCTTTCGTTTCCATTTTGTAGAAGTCTTGCGCATGCCTTTTCATCGAAGTTGAGAAGATAGCGGAACTGTTCTATGAGAAGGTTGCCGCGGTTCACTTCCAGACCCATGGAGCCGGGACCAGGTATGGTCTGACCGGGAAAGTAAGAAGGTGTGTGGGAAAGCAGAGCCAGTGCTGCTTCCAGGCGGTGCGCTATGAATTCGTTGTGACTACTGGTGCCGATTCCGATACCCTTATCGGCTTCCGGTCCAAAGTTGAGTGGGCTTGCCGCCACAACCTTGATGCGCTTCTCTTCCTGATAGTCTTGCACGGAGGGCAGGCTGAAGCTTCTACCTCGTCCGGCGTCATGAATTTGAAAATGCAATTTGCCTTCTTTCATGTTTCTTCTTAAACAGCCAGAGCTGCTTCCTTGTCTTTGCGCTCGGGATAGGTCTCAACCAATCTGGCTTGCCAGTATGCCTGACGCTCCTTCAGTAGGGCTTGAAGTGCCGGAATGGCTCTGGCTGCTTCTTCGTAAACTTGGCTGAGTATGTCGTAGGTGGTGAGCCCTTCTTTCAGGCAGTAGAGGTTGTAGCGACAAAATGCCGCCAGAATGATTTCTTCCGCTGCCGTCAGGTTATCCGCAGACTTTTGGAGCAGGTTGATGGCTTGCTCTTGCAGATCTTCTTTTATGGACTTTGTGAGAGCCGGTTTGACAAATTTGGCATCTTCATCAAGGAATTGCTTTTCAATTAATGCCGCCAGCGTTTCGTTGACATAGCAGTCGAGCATCAAGTGAATACGCGGTGCTTTGCCGAAATTGCAGGCACTATGAATGGTGCTTTTCGGATCGAGCTTCCAGAGATATCCGGCTTTGAAGTGCACGTTTATGTCAGGGCTGACTATGAAGCAATCGGGGTTTGTGATTAAAGGCAGGTGCAGTCTAAATCTTGGTACCGGCTCAAGATAGATGAAGTCGCGATGTTCATGTAAAAAGGTTCCGGCATCCAGTCTGAGCAGGCGTGCACCCATAATGTCCAGACCGCTGCCTTCGAAAAAAGCTTTGATGCTGGAAAGTTCGTTCAGGAGCGGTGTGCTTTTCACATTGCGGCAATCGCGGTAGTCGAAGTTTTCTTGCTCGCCGGTAGCGTTCAGGAGAGTGGCAACTTTCAAGCCGCGGGAAGCATACTCGGGGTAAGGTTCTTGCCAGATGGTCTCAAGTGCGCCGTGGGCTTTCACTTGTTTGACTATGGTCTGGTAGACGCCCGAGTCCAGCTTCTGAAGTTGTGCAATATTTTCTAACACTTTTCCTACCTTCTCTATATATGTAGAGACAGCACGCCATAATATCTGAAAATGGTTTCCGTTTTTGCGAGATTAAGTGCAGTAAATGCGAACATTTTCAAATCTCCCGATGCGCTTGGCTTCTCGATTAGGTCCGGTTTATATTTGGGTCCCGGGCATTATTGAGGTTTATCTGGGGATGGGCTTATTGAGAAAAACTCTCAATAATCACGAGGGTTAGTTTATAGCTTGAGGAGTTTGTCGGGTAGATTGTTTGCCAAATATTTAGCAAGATGAGGACACTATTATTTGAATCACCATCCCCCGGTGGGGCATCATCTCTGGTATCAGGTTCAGATTTGCTTTTGGAGGCGGTCTTTTGGCGTTAGTGACTGAAGCTCACAAAACGACTGCGACCGGCGCTGGTTCTGTCGGCGCTGCGACCGATGAGTCGGCCCTTTCTGGTCATGAGAGCCGGGCGGGACTGGCTCGCCTCTTTATATTCAGTTATTTAGTGCAGGGCTTGAGTCAGAATTTCGGGGTGGTGAGCCAGACTCTCAATTGCTATTTGAAGGATGGCCTCGGTTTTGATGCAGCCGGCGTTTCCAGCTTTATGGCAGTATTGCTTTTGCCCTGGATGATCAAGCCGGTCTATGGAATTCTTGCCGACCTCTTTCCAGGCGAAGGCGGCGCATCCTCTACTTATCTCTGGCTGGGCAATGTTATCTGTGCAGTTTTTTATTTCTTTCTGGCTTTGTTTCTGAGCACCAGCCCTGAAATGGCGCCGCAGTTTAGCGCCGCTTTCAGTATTTTCTTGATTATGTCCGCCAATGTCGGCATGGCCCTTGCCACTGTCATTGCTATTGGTATTGCTGCTTCCCAGGAAGATGGAGGTGGCACCCGGCGCTTTCTCGCTTATCAGGGAACAGCCTATTATCTGGCTAATATTGCCGCCCTCCTGCTGAGCGGCATCCTGGCCCAGATGTTTCCTCCGGCAAGAGCCCTTGCACTTTCGGCCTTTCTGGCGGCTCTGCCACCTTCTTTAGTGGCGATTTATCTCTTGCCGCAGCTTGCCCCCGAACTGCCCCGGCTCAGGCGGGCTTCAGGCCGGGTCGGGTTTGCCGCGCTTGCCGCCGGTGTCTGTGGCGCCAGCCGGAATCTACCGCCTTTGCTCAAAGATAGTCGCTTTCTTGCCACGGCCGGGTTTCTCATGTTATGGAATTTCAGCCCTTCCCTGGGCGTCAGTCTCTATTTCTTCGAGCGAGACCGGCTGGACTTTTCGCCCCAGTTGATCGGGCAGTTGGGGGCATGCAGCAGTTTGGGACTTTTACTTGGTTCTCTCTTGTTTTTCCGCTTGACCAGTCTGGCCTGCACCAGGCGCTATACGGCGCTTATGATTGCTCTCTCCTGCCTGGTCACCCTCTCCTACCTGGGCTTGCATGATAGCCTCAGTGCTTTTCTAATTGAGTTTGTACGGGGGCTGACCTCGGGCATTTTCACTCTCAGTCTGTACGGAATGGCTGCCGATGCCTGTCCCAGGCAGTGGCGCACCAGCTTGATGGCCGTTCTGATCTGTCTTTTCAATTTGGCTGCCGAAGGCGGCGTTCTTTTGGGCGGACAACTTTACTCTGCTGTTTGCCGACCTTTCTTTGGCGGCTCCCTTTTGCCACTACTTGTAGTGTCGGTCTTCACCACGTCCTGCTGCTTTTTCTTTTTGCCTGCAATTTATAAGATTAGACGGACCTAAGCAAAGCCCTGCCGGGTGACCGGTTTCTGCGCCTGTGCTTGTCTTCCGCCAATCGCAAGGGAACTCGCCCGGAATAACAGCCTGTTTGGAAGGTGTAATAAAGGGGGTACTCTATTCTTAGCTAGTCTCGGGAGCATTTTAGGGGTACAAAAAGAGTAGGCTATTGGGTTGCTCTTTTTGCAATTGGAGTTCATGTAAAATTGCCGCTCAATCAGAATGACATGGTCGGGAAGACCCTCAAGCTCAAATCCAAAAAGCGCAGCGTCGTGCTTATGGATAGAGACATTGCAGCTCTACAGGAGCTTTATTTGCACCGTACCATATCTTCCAGCCAGCTTGCCCGCCTGTGCTTTCCCGAAATAAGCTATGAGACCGCCCGCAAGCGGCTGCGCCGCATTCAACAGGCCGGCTTTACAGGCTGTGCTTCTTCGGGGCGTATGGAAGGCCGTGGTCGTCCGGAGCTGATCTATTTTCTAACGGCAGCCGGAGCCCGAGCTCTTGAGCAGCATCGTGGCATCTCCTGGGAAACCATACCCACCGGACCGCCCCATACCTACCATAAAGAGCATTTCCTGCGCCTGGTAGATCTGCGTCTGGCCCTTGAAGATGCCGAAGCCAGGGGGCTTATAGGCAATCTGGAATTTGTCACCGGCCGTGAGTTCTGGAAGGAGCTGGCCGGGGATCTTACGGAAGCCGAAGAGCAGGCCGATGCCACCATCGGCTTTACCTATGCCGATAGCAATTTGCCTGCCGTGCGAGTCTTGCTTGAGATAGATACCGGTAATTTTCGCCAGACCCGGCACTGGGAGCCGAAGATTCGAGCCTTTCTCAAGACCGGTCTGCCTATTTGGGTGATTACCGGCAGTGCGCCGCGCATTTTCACCTTGCGTAAATGGACCCAACCACTTCTGGAGGAGGCCGGTGCCGGCGCCGGCAAGTGCGTCTTTGCCGTCTACAATGAAATTGTAGAGAACGGTGTTTTTGGCGCCCAGTGGCAGCGCACCGACGGCAGTTTTACCGACTTGCGTCCGCGCCTCTAAGCCTTATGCAAAAGGTCTTCAGCGAAGTGACAGGCTGAACTATGACCCGGCTTTATTTCTCTAAGCTGCGGCAACTCTTGCTTGCAGCGTTCCTGCACGAGGGGGCATCTGGTGTGGAAGGCACAACCGGAAGGGGGGTTGGCCGGGCTGGGGAGATCCCCTGTAAGAATGATGCGCTGGCTCTTGTCGTAATTGGGGTCCGGCACAGGCGCGGCAGAAATGAGAGCGCGGGCGTAGGGATGCAGGGGTTCTTCATAAACCTGGCTGCAAGGGCCAATCTCTACCACTCGACCCAGGTACATGACGGCAATTCGGTCGCTGATATAGCGCACCACATCTAGGTTGTGAGCAATGAATAAATAGGTGAGCTTGAACTCTTTCTTTAGATCAAGGAGTAAATTGAGGATTTGAGCCTGCACACTTACATCGAGCGCCGATACTGGTTCGTCGGCAACAATTAGTTTGGGCTTGAGGGCCAGCGCTCTGGCGATCCCAATACGTTGTCTTTGTCCGCCGGAAAATTCGTGAGGGTAGCGATCGAGCATCTCTTTCTTGAGACCAACAAGTTCGATTAATCTCTCCGCTTCCTTTCTCAAAGCATCCCCTTGGAAAAGCCCATGCACCACAAGCGGTTCGGCCAGAATTTGCTCAATGGTCATTCTGGGATCGAGGCTGGCATAAGGATTTTGAAAGACTATCTGCATCTGCTTGCGCAAAGGCTTCATGGATTTATTGTCAAGGGACATGATTTCTTTTCCCTCGAACTTCACTTCGCCGTCGGTGGCATTCATGAGGCGCAGCATGACCCGGCCAAGAGTCGACTTGCCGCAGCCGGATTCACCCACGAGTCCGAGGGTTTCGCCCTCATAGATGTCTAGATTGACACCGCTCAATGCCCGCACCGCACCCACTTGCTTATTGAAAAAGCCTTTGCGGATGGGAAAGTGCTTGGTTAGGTTGCGAATTTCAACCAGGGGACCAGATACGGAGCCGGACTGGGTCATTTAATTATCCAAAATTTGGCTTCAGGGCAACTTGATATTCATCGTGTTGAGCGACTCGCCTAATTTTGACAGAAAAGTTCTGGGCTCGGATACTTTCAACCTTTGTGTGCAGGCACGATAGTTTTTGCCGCCATCATCATGACTTCCGGGCAGGTGAATTTTTTCGATGCCCTTTTGCTGACTTCTCAAAAGCTCGATGGGAGTCATGGCGTTTTGGTAACGCTCTTGAACTTCTTCGATATGGCTTGTGGGAATGTTGCTGAAAGAGGGCACGCGCCATTCTTCTTCTCTGGCTTTCTGGTTGGCATCTGCCTGGCTGTTGCAGTGCTGGCAACCGTGCTCAGCGTGGGCAGAATCTTGCCCTGCGCCGGGATAATAGCCCCAGATATTCTCACGGATTTTGTACGGACGCGGCTCGCGCAGAAACACATACCAGAAGACGGTATATAGAATTGCGAGTTCAATGCCGATGATTAAATAGGCGAGCACGACCGCCTCCTGGCTTTGTTAAGCCGTGAGCTGAGATTCCTGATTGTTCTTTTCTGTGGGGGCTTGGGGCTAGTGAAACGAAGAACGAAGAACGCAAGTTGTATAGCCCGGCTGAAGCTTTAGTGGAATCGCTTGAGCGGACTTTTGATTGGTTCTCTGACCCTATGTGATGGCTAAAGCTTTGTGAGTAAGCTTTATTGTGCATTTATTTTAACGAAGTATTGCAAAAAAGCTACAAGTCTTTAATAAATTCCAAGATGTCAAGTGATTAATTGTAGAACCCTGAGATCCTTACCTGGACTCACTTGAGAAGATTCAGGTCGATGAAAGTGGTAGGTTGGAAGGGTCAAAATGCTATATGTGTCGGCGATGAACACGGGCCAATATGAGCATATTCACAGAGTCACTCCGGCTTGAAAAGCACTTAGTCTGACTCTTTAATTTCGGACCGAGAGCAAGTAACTTTGCATCATCGACTAAATGCCTCTGGGAGATTTCAATGGAGCTGAGTGAGAACAATCAACCCGCATCAGCCTTGATAGCCGTTGTCGGAGCCGGCACTATGGGGGCCTCCATTGCCGTGGCCTTTGCACAAAGCGGCTACCAGGTACTTGTGAAGGAAGCAAACGAAGACTTCCTCAAGAAAGGTTTTGAGAATATCGATCGTCTGCTGGCGGGACGTCGCAAAAAAGGTCTCTCCGAGGAAGAATCGGCCCAGATTCGCGCCCGCATCGTGGGTGCCACCGATTACGAAGGTTTCGCCGATGTGGAGCTTGTCATCGAAGCGGCCAGCGAAAATATCGAGATCAAAAAAGCAATCTTCACCGAACTGGATGAATGGTGCAATGTGGATGCCGTGTTAGCCTCCAATACTTCCAGTCTTTCCATTTCTCAGATTGGCAGCTTTACCAGAAGGGCCGACAAAGTAGTAGGCATGCACTTCTTCAACCCGGCTCACATCATGAAGCTGGTAGAGGTCATACCCGGTCTTGAAACCTCCCACGAAACCGTGCGCTATGCCCTTGAACTGGCTTCCTCCATTGGCAAGCTGGCCGTGCGAGTGGAAGAATGTGCATCCTTCCTGGTGAACAGACTTCTGGGACGATACATGAACGAGTCGCTCTTCGCGCTCACTGCCGGCATTGCCACGGTGGAAGAAATCGATAAGGCTGTCAGCGATTACGTAATGCCCATAGGCCCATTGGCTCTGCGTGATATGAATGGCGCCGATATCGGTCTGGCTGTGGCTTCCTACAATTACAACGAATACGGACCGCGTTTTGCCGTGCCGGCCCTTCTCAGTGAAATGGTCCAGGCTTCTGTACTCGGTCAGAAGACCGGCGGCGGGTTTTATGCCTATGACAAAGAGACCCGTAAACGGGCTGGAGTAAACCCTGCTCTGGCGTCCTTACTTACCAGCGCTCTGGCAAAAGATCCGACTTGTGAAGTGCTGAAGGAATTCTGCACCAAGGATAATCTGGCTGAGTCGCTCTTCCTTTCCATGATCAACGAAGCTTTTCTGGCTTTGCAGGAGCGCATCTGTATGCCCGAAGATCTTGACCCGGCCTTGATGGCTGGTCTGGGCATGCGCTCCGGTCCCCTGGAACTTGCCTCTTCCATGGGGCTACCTGTATGCCTTGCTGAACTGGAGCGGCGCTCTGCCATTTGCGCAGCTAAGGGTGCCTTCTCAGCCGCAGAAAGATTCAGACCGGCCCCGCTTCTCAAGCGTTTCGTCTGGGCTGGCCGGAGTTCCGTTTTCTAAGAGAGAGCGACTGCTTTCAGTTTCAGTCTTCTTTTAGCTCGCCGCCGACCTTGAACTTGTCGTTAATCCAGATGGCGAGAATGGAGCACGCTGCTGTTAGTGATAATCCTAAAGCGACTTCCATGATGTTTCTTCCTTGAATTTTCCTGGAAAATTCGGTCTTTCTAACTCTTTACCAGTTACAAAAGATTTTTGCCTTTGCGGTCGTTCTATCTTCTGTATATGTATTGGTATCATCCACCCTCCCCGGCAAAGGTGTGGTTAAGGAAATCTAGATAGATTGTTAAGGGCGCCTGCTTTCAAGCTTCGCTTGACAATTATTAATGGGGTTTTAAGCCTTGACCCGGGCAGGCTGACTTCTTTCTTCCTGTCTTTGGTGTATCTATCCTGATTTGGGAACTACCTGGGCTCCTGCCCGTCTTCAGATGCCGTAGAGGTTGCATTTGAAGCTTGTTTTAGAGGGTGGCAGTACCTTTCTGCCACTGCTTCTTTTGACACAGTTTGCCCATGCGGAATTGGCATTGCCAGAGGTCAAAATCATGACCAGTTACAAAAAAGCTCAAGTAGTGCAGGGTGCCGCCCTGGCTCTTCTTCTGTCGATCAATTTGCCGGCTCTGGCTATGGTTTCTGCTGCCTCTTACGACCTCTCCTCCCTAGAGACCACTGTTTTAGGGCGCCCTCAAAATGAGCTTTCCAGCCTCAAGCGTATTGAGAAACTGGAACTTAAACTCTTTGGGAAAACCGCCCAGGGTCTTGAAAGTGAGCGCCTGAAAGCTATTGCCAGTGCTGTTTCCTATGGCAAAAGCGGCGGCAGTTTGACGGCCCAGGCCGGTAAGCTCGACAGGCTAATGCCGGAAGCGGCTCCCATTGCCGATGTCGATGACGGCAGTGAGACCCTGGCTGAAGCTCTATCGCTCTACAATCAGGGTTTCAAATCGCAAGCGCAGAGCAAACTTACAGCGTTAAGCTACAGCCATCCCGGTTTTGACGTTTACTTCAACCTTGGCGTAATTGCAGAGACCGACGGCAAATTGAGCGAGGCGCTCAGTTATTACGAGCAGGCCAGATCTTTCAAGAAAGACGACCCCGAGGTAAATGAAGCCGTGGTTAGTCTCAAATCCAAATTGGCTGCAACACCCAAAACAACTGACTCCACCTGGACGGCTGCCGCTCCCCCTGTGGCGCCCTCCATTGCCAGGGCTGCTTCGAAGCCTGCGCCACTGCCGACATACAATGAACCAGCCGGTACTCTTACGCCCTTCAGTAATTCCAGAAGTGAAGAGTTCGCTACCGGTAACTTCGAAAATCGAGCCTCTGGTATCACCAGTAGTGCGGGGTATCTTGATGGTCGACTCAAACGAGTCATCACTTATGGTCTCACTGGAGCTGCCGGCGCTGCCCTTGTAAATTCCCTGTCTCCCGGCCGCAGCCGCTCCAGCATGGGCAATGCCGCTCTCAGGGGGGCGCTCGTAGGCTCTTTTATCGGGCTTGTCACTGGTAGATAATAAGGAACAAGACGGTGTTAGTCGGCGTCTTGTGGAAAGTGTCAAGTTATGGTCTTCCTCTTCAGGAAATACTTAAGCGGTATGGGTATCGGCAAATGTATATGGGCTTTCTAAGCGGCAATCGTCGTTTTGTTAATGGTAAAGACCTGGTATTGGTCTTCAGTACGCTGGCTCTGGTTCTGTCCGGCTTTTCCACGGCCACGGCAGCACAGTCTACACTGAAAGGCGGTGTGCGTCTGAATAACAGTGTCATGCGCCTGGAAAGACCGGTGCAAAGCCGCTCTGTTTCTCCCGAGAACGTCACCACTGATGCCATTCCTGTGGCTCCCTCACGTTTCTCCGGGCGTGCTACCGCGGCCGGGGCCTCGGGGGGCTTGGTGGATCCCAAGCTCTTTGCCGCCACACCGGCGCGAGACAATGTGCCCCTTAGTGGGCAAGCCGAGAACCGGCGCTTTGATATAGGTGCCGAACGCGGCTCTAAGGCCCTGACTCTGGCCTGGGAAGCCTGGCATAAGCAACTCTGTGCGGAAATTTATGCTCGCTGGCAGGAAGTAGCTCTGATTCGCGGCGAAGCAACCATGAAGGTGACTGTTACTCGCGATCGTCATGTCATGGCTGAGATAACCAGAAGCTCCGGCAAAACCTCTTTCGATCGCATTCTGGTTCGGGTAATCAATTCCCTTGAAGGTAACCCTGGTCTTTCTTTCCCAGCCGGCTCTCAGCGGCGCGAGGTCAGTTTCGAAGCCGACTATGTGGCCGACACCAATGTCAGAGGCGGCTATAGTTGGACCAAGAACGACTATGAGACGGTGCGGGTAGATCACTAAAGCCGATGCTCTTTCGTGAGGACGGTAGCTACTACTTCACGCCGGCAGCCTCTTTCCTGTCTTCCGCTCCGGCTCTGGTTTGATCTGTCTGGTTCGACTTCTTGTGTGAGTGCGAGCGACTGCTGGATGCCGCCGTCATTATTTCTGCCAGACCAAAGGCACCCATGATGCGGGCAGCACAGAACACGCCTCCCATGAAGGCGCCCATCACGCCGGGAGCCAGTATATCGGTGCCGGTGAGATAGAGATTTTTGACGTGGGTATCCGGTTTGAAAGAGCGAGATGCTACTACTTGCGGTGTCATTGGTTGTCCGTAAATGCGGCCGCCTGGGTGTCCGGTGAAACTTTCCACGGTGAGGGGAGTGGACAGCTCGCAGTAGTCGACCAGATCTCTGAAGCCGGCATAGCGGCTTTCTATCATGCTTAGAAGATTCTCCGTCAGGCGTTCTTTGTACTGCTCGTACTCACTGCCGCGCTTTTTCCAGGCGGTGTTTTGCCACTGCTTGAAGGGGGCGGCGCTGGCTATGGTGATTACCTGGGCGGTATGTTTTTCGGCCAGTCTGTCCTTGAGCGAGGCGAAGGAAAGATAGGCGAAGCCGGGCTTGCCTTGCGGATTGTTGCGGGCTGCATATTCGGCGTCGTGATCGTAGCTTGAGTGCAGCCAGTGGTTCTCGCCCTGGAAGCCAAGCTCTTTAGGGCTGCGTTTAAAGCCTATATAGATGGAAATGGATGAGGCATCAAGCGCTTCAGAGAAGCCGGGCACTGCTAGTTTGTAATTTTCGGGCAGGAGTTTTTGGAAAGTAGGATAGATACCGGCATTGGAAATGATATGGCGGGCACTGAATCTGAAGGGGGTGCCGCTCTGATCTTTGCCGGTGACGCCGTAGGCGGTGCCGTTCTTGACCAGTATCTCTTCCACCCCGTGATTTACCAGCACCTCTCCGCCGGCTCGTTTGATAATGGGCACGATGGCCTGGGCGATAGTTTCTGCCGAGCCTGTGGGGTAGAAGGCACCATTCAAGAAGTGGGTGGCAATTAAGGAGTGTATGGCGAAAGAACTGAGAGATGGCGGTAGTCCATAGTCACCCCACTGGGAAACCAGCACGGCTTTCAGTTTGTTGTCTTTGAAGTTGGCGTTCAAATAGTCGGCAGTAGATATAATCGCCAGTTTATTGAAAGCGCTGTTGAAGGCATTGACTGGCGCTGCAAGTATTCCAGGCAGGAGGCTTGCCGTGGTTTTGGTCTGGATGGCGAGATTGACGGCGTCTATGTCTTTGAAGTATTTGTGGATGGCGGTTTTCTCATGAGGAAAGCGGTTCACCAGCTCATTGATATAGACTGCTCGATTGGATGAAGCGCAAACGGTGAAGTCAGGGTAGACAAATTTATCGTAAATATCAGGCATTGGTGCCCACTCTACGGCGGCACCACTGACTAAATCAAAAAGCTTTTGAGAGCGGCTGCCGGGCTGCATTTCTCCCACGTAGTGCACGCCCACGTCGAACTTATAGCCATGGCGGCTGAAGGTATGAGTGAAGCCGCCTACTTTGAAATGCTTTTCCAGTACGAGCACCTTGAAGCCCTTCAGTTGCGCCAGCAGGCTGCCCGTGGCTAAGCCCCCCATGCCGGAGCCGATTATGATTGCATCGTAGTCAAAAGACATTTCTATTTTAGACCACTTAGTAAGTTTTCGAAGTTCAAAGTGTAAATTGTTTCGGCACAAGCCCACTTGCCGAGCATACCGCTCAACTCCAGGCTTATGGCACCATGGGCGGTGCTCCAGAACATGGCGGCCACGTCGACGTCTCGTAGTTCTCCGTCTATTAGACCGGCTTTCTGGCAGTCGGCTACTGCTTGCACCAGCACCGTGAATGTGCGGTTGCATTCATCGCTTTCCATCTCTTTAGATAGTTGGTCGTTGTGTAGTTGCCCGCCAAAAACAAGCTTATAAAAGTAGGGGTTGGTGAGTGCGTTTTGCCGGTAAGCCTTACCGAGGGCGTGCAGTCTGGCCAGGGGATCGGCTTGTTTGAGAGCTTCTTCCTCCGTTTCCCAGAGTCTGCGGAAGCCCTCCCGCCAGAGTTCATTCAGTAAGCCTTCCTTGCTGCCGAAGGTGGTGTAGACCACCATGGTCGAGGCTCCTACCTCTTCTGCCAGTTTTCTCAAACTGAGCGACTCTGCGCCGCCCTCCGCCACCAGGCGGCTGGCTGTATCCAGAAGGTGCAAGCGCAGGGTGGCTTTCTGCCGTTGCCTGAACTTCCTGGAGCTTCCCTGGTCCGGGGTTTCGGAGGAAGAGATAACAATGTTATTTGGCATAACAGTGTTATATCCCGGTGTGAGTCTTCTGTCAAGGGCCGCTATTCTGTAGGAATGTTAAGCCGCGCTTAAGAAACGACGAGTTGCCAAGCGGTATCGCTAGGATGGTAGCACGTTACTCATGGAGGCGGCCTGCACGGACTGGCCGACACAATCTTGCAAGAATGGTTTTCTAATCCCCTTGGTGTGGCTCTCTTTGTTCTGATAGTGGGTCTTTGTATCGTCGGTACCCTCTCTGATGCCTGTGAAGACGTTGATTTGTTCAGCGGTCGCATCTTTGACAGAAATCACCGCTATGCCCACGTTGATTTTGAATTCAACGGTTTCTTCTATGCCCTGGGAGCTGCAGTTATTGCCGGAGCCGTGGCCTGTGTCTTCTTTGTATTTGCCAATCGGGAACCGGCAAGGGTGTTTATGCCGGCTGAGTATTTGAGCAAGGATAGTCTGGCGCAAGCCCGTAATGAAAAAAGCGGACACGCTAAAGTCGTCAAGTCGCAGGGGGCTAATCATGCCGGCGGCAAACATGCAGCTTCCGCGGCTAAGCACTCCGCTGCGGCGACCAAGCCTGCTACTGCTGCGGTCAAGACTTCTCATGTTGCCCATGGTACAGCCGCTAAAGTCGCCCACTAAGTATGATTTGAAAGGCTTGCTTACTGGATGAGAGCAAATAGCTGTCTGGCCCTTGCCTCTTTGTCTTCCAATTGAGCGGCTAGTTTCTGTAGTTTCAGCTCTGCTTCCTGGCACCAGTTTTCAGGCAACAATTTCTCCTTGGAATTTTGGCAGTCTTGCTTCAAATACGCTTGCTTGAAAGTTAGAAAGGGCACCAGGTAAGTGTTCTTGCTGCAGGGCAGAATAAAGTAGGGTGGCTGTTGCAAATAAAGGGCCCGCAGCTTATCGTTCAGTTTCTCTCTTAAGTAGGTTTTCAGATCGGCACCAAGGGCGGTGGAGAAAAAAAGGCTATCAAGAACAAGCAGAGGGTCACCACCGGATTGACTGTATGCTGCCATCAATTGGACTCTACTGGTGGTTTCCTGAATAAAATCATTGAGGTCGACGATTTTCCCCGACAAATCTTTCATCAACAGGTGCAGGGCCGTGGCCAGTTCACTCAGGCAGTACTCAGCAGCTTCTTTTATTTTCGCTGTTTCCGGTCTCCAGAAGTTATCCAGCCAACTGAGTAGTTCGGTGTGTTCGCTCAGGCTGAGTCCGGTGGCGCTAGCCTTCAGTATTAGTTCGTCATTGCGGCAATCAAGCTCAATCAACCTCTCCTGGGTGAGATGATGGTTCTTGCGGTAATTGGCAAAACTCTCCTTGTCTATCAGCCTGGTGCCTGGGCGTGGTAGCAGGTATGGTGACTCAAGGTGATAGAGGTTTTCGCTGATTGCCACGGCTTGCTCGGCTATATCCATGAGGGTGTCCTTGCACTCGCCCTCAAAAACCGGCACCGGAATTTTCTTCAGGTCGCCCACCTGGAAGTTTATGGTAGGGTTGAGATCCTGGGCAAAAGTCATGGCCAGACCTGAGTTCAGATAGGCAAGCAAGAGATTCTCTTCCATATCGCGGGCGAAAATTGCCGAGCCTCCTACATCGAAGATGCAACCGGCTGGCATTTTCCTTACGGCGAGAGCCTGGGCGTTGACAAAGGAGAAAGTCAGTCCGGGCTGGAAGTAGTAATTCTCGTTTTTTACAACCCAGTGTACTTTCCCCTTCAGGTAGGGGTAGGCACTGTTTACCGCCTCCTTCACCATGTGCCCCTGGTCTTGCCAGTAGACTACATCTTCCAGGGGATGATACCAGCGTCTGGCGCCTTTGCCTTTTATGTAATGTCGATAGCTTTTATCAATTTCTTGACTCTCTACCTCCCAACTGTAGCGCACAAAGCGCTCATTGTCGGAAGTGGCCAGACCTTGCTTGATATCGGCTTTTTCGCTTAGCCTGGGCAAGGTTGCATAGAGAAGAGAGGCCGTTCTTGGTCTTTTGAAATTGAAGGTGAAGCCTTCGTGGTTATTGAAGTCGTATTGCTTTTTGAAAAAGGGTAGAGGGGCTCCCTTTTCTTGTTTAGAGAGACGGTCTAAGAACAAGCCCTTCTCTTCCTGCCGGGTCAGATCGAAATAACTGATAGTCGTCTGTTCGTTCGCTTCCTGCTTGCGCAAGATGAGGATGGCGCTGTCGGCCTTCTCTCCCGATAAAAGAGGAAAGACGCGGGGACCCAGGTTGACCACCTGTTCAATGCAGCAATGTTTGAGAATGTCCCGACGAATAGAGGCGGCACTGGGCAGAGATAGTATGGAGCTTTGCATGACAAAGCCGACCCTGCCGCCTGGCTTTACCCAGTCCAGTGACCTGACTAAAAAGCAGTGTCCGAGTTCATTATGGCAGCCTGGATAAAGGTCTTTGAGAAGTTTCTTGAGGTTCCGGTCCAGCAGTTTGCGTCCCAGGTAAGGCGGATTAGCCACAACGATGTCGAACTGGTTGTCGGCTATGGCTTCTGGAAGTTGGGGGGCCAGGGAGCCGAGCAGGTTTTCGTCGCTTGCGAGGAAGCAATTGAGAGCTGGGACCTGGGGGTTTCCTCTTATGCCTTGGGCCAGCGCCGCGCAAAGTAGTTTCAATACAGTGAGAGCCCGTCCGTCCATTTCCATGGCATAAAGGTTCAGTCGGAGCGTCTCTTCAAATGCTTGTGCCGGGCTCAGACCAAGTTCCTGGTAGAGCGGCATCAACATGTCGAGGGCGGTGAAGTAAAAGTTGCCAGTGCCCACGCAGGGATCCAGAACCTTCAGGTTCCTCAGCGCTGAGAGCTTTTTGTCTCTTTGTTGAGGCAGTTGTTCCAGGGCTTTGCCCAGGCTTTTTTCAAGAATGAAAGTTATCACCGCCGGTGGTGTGAGTACCTGGGTGAAGCTGATCAACTCGGCGGCTTTGGTTTCCTTGTCCGGTCTAGCTAAACTAGCGGATTTAGAGCTGCGCAGAACCTGCACCAGGCACTCGAAGACTTGACCTACGAAAATGGCTTTGCTGGATAGATTTGTGCCCTCTGCCGCCTTATCGAAGATGCGAAAGAGCTCGCCAAGGCTTTTCTCGCTCAGCTTGACTGCTAGCCCAGCCTGGAGCCAGTCCCGTTCCTGTTTTGGCCAGTCCGGCGCGGGGGCAATAGTGAAGAGCGGGGGGCAACCCTTTTTGTTTCTTTCTGTGAATACGGTGCCGATAGCCCTGAGTAAAATGTGCGCCTCCAGGGCGGAGTCCGTAAATGGTCCCTGGGCCTGCTCCCGCGTCAGCCAGGCATTGAGCTCTCGCTTCAGGGCTCTAGCCGCTTTCCGTGCCTGGCTTGCCATCATATGGAAAATCTATTCGTCTACATGCATGTCCCGGTACAGTACTACCGGGGTGTCATTGGTATGGGCGCTGGTTTTGGCTGCTTCAGCCGCTGAGAGCAGAAGACCCAGTTCTAGAAAATCTTCCGGCACACAGGCGGCGCCAAAAGAAAGCGATAGCGTTCTTGCATCAACACCGGTGCCCAGAGGTGACTTTGTCAGCGCTGTAACCAGGCGTTTGGCAAAGACTCTCGCGCCTTCACCTTTGGTTTCGGGGCAGAGCAAGACATAATCAAAAGCTTCGTAGTGGGCGAGCAAGTCGTTGTGGCGCTTGGCCTGGGAGATGCGCAGCACCGCTTCCCGCAGTGCCCCTATGGGTAGTGGCTCTCTGATGGAGCCGTTCGGTCCGGCTTTGACACGCATTTCGAAAATAATGACCGAGAGCGGATTACCGGAGCGATGTCCGCGGAAGTATTCCTGCTCGAGAAAATAGAGGAAAGCCGGGAAGTTGAACATGCCGGTGTCGCCCCGGCGCAAAGACATAATCACCTGTTGCACGGCGGAGGAGTCGACTGTCTTTGGTTCCAGAGGCGGTAGATTACCGGCGCGCTTGGTGACGGCACTGAAGCCGGCCAGACCGCAGGTGAGCATATTGCACATGACCGGTACCCACTGGCTGCGCAGGTAACCGAGTTTTTCCACAATTTCTCTGGTGCTGGATTTACCGTCGATGGCATCGTAAAAGCGTCTTTGCAAAACGAATTCTACCGGTATGGCCGGCTGCACAAGTTTTTTCAGGTCGGCATCGGAGATACTGGGGATGAGCTTTACCAGTATGGCGTCCGGTTTGAAGCCACTGCTCTTGAGGAAGTTGTGTTTGTCGAGGATCTGCGCCCCTTGGATAATGAGGGAATCAAGGGTGTCGTTGATGGTGCGCTGTTTGGTAATTACTTTGGGCTGGAAAAAGAAGCGACCTTCTTTCCAGGTGACTAGCTCGTAAATGCACTCTGGACCGCGGCTATCGGGGGCGGTGGCGTGGAAGGGCTGACCTTCGATAAAGAAGACTTCTGCTGTGCCTTTATCGCTGGTAATTTCCAATCGTCCGGTCATTTTGGCCAGGTTGATGGACTGCAAGAGAGCATTGATCTGAACGAAAGCCAGATCGCCATTCAGGACGGTGGCGGTGCGCGTCAGTGAACTGTCTTGCCCCACCGGCGGTATGGGCAGGGTGGAACGTTGTTTGGTGGCATTTTCGGGCATGTAGAAGAAGGCTTTCTCTTCAGCTTGTTCTTCGGCCGTGACCTTCACTGCCGCCTGTCCGTGTTCGGTGCCTTCTCTGTCGTTCAAAGAAGCTTCAATGCGATTGAACACTAGTAGGGAGTCGCATGATGAAAAATCCCAGAGGGCCTGGGTTTTGCCCAGTACTGAGACGGACATAGCCCATTTGGGATCACCGCCCATAGGGTCGGCATGGGCCACGAGTTTGTACTCGGAACCCTTCTGAGAAGATGGCCAAATTACCTCGACTTGTTTGTCAAGATTTTCCAGTGCCCAGGTGAGAATTTGATGGATAGCCGTGGCAGTAGGATTGCCAGGGAGGATCTGGATCGATTTAGCAGAGTAATTTTTCTCTTTCTGCATCCAATGAAACTCGAATAAAGGAGGGAGCTTCAGCTTTTTGAATAAGGCTGAAGCTCCCCAGTCAACTACACTTTGGCTTTCAGCATGTCATAGGTGATGGCATGCTTTTCCATGCGGTCGAAGGCTTCCGCCATACGAGCTTTATCGAGGCAAAGCGACATACGCACGAAACCTTCTCCGTTCGGTCCGTAAGCCGTGCCGGGCGGTACCACGATGCCTGCTTTGTCGAGCATCAAGGTGGCGAAGTCGGCAGAGCTCATGCCCTTGGGAGTGGGCAGCCACATGTAGAAGGTGGCTTTGATCGGTTTGACCGGCCAACCCAGCTTGGTCAATCTTTCCACAGCCAGATCGCGGCGCTCGACATAGAGTTTGTTGCAGAAGTCGATGTGCTCGGTTGGCCCTTCAAAAGCCGCTATGGCAGCAAGCTGAATCGGCTTGAATATGTCGGTGTCCACATTGGATTTGATCTTGGCGATGGCCGCCACGGCTTCAGCATTACCGGCCGCAAAGCCAATCCTCCAGCCGGTCATGTTGTAGGTCTTGGAGAGTGAATGCAGTTCTACGGCGATTTCTTTGGCGCCCTTTACTTGCAAGATGGACGGAGCTTTGTAGCCGTCATAAGTCATCTCTGAGTAGGCCAGGTCATGCACCAAGAGGATGTTGTGCTTCTTACAGAAAGCGACTGCTTTCTCGAAGAAAGCCAGATCAGCTATGCCGGCTGTGGGGTTGCCGGGGTAATTGAGCATCAAGAGCTTGGCCTTCTTGAGCACCGCTTCCGGTATCGCTTCCAGATCAGGAATGAAGTTGTTTTCCGGTGTCAGGGGCATGTAATAGGGTTCGCCGCCGGCCAGAATGGTGGAAGTGCGGTAAACAGGGTATGCCGGATCGGGAATAATGTTGATGTCGCCTTTGTCGACAAAGGCCATAATGGTGTGGTGCAGACCTTCTTTTGAACCAATCAAAGAAGTGATTTCTTTGTCGGGATTGACTTCCACGCCAAAGCGTTTCTTCATCCACTGGGAGATGGCCTGTTTATATTCTTTGGTGCCGCCGAAAGGTGGGTAGTGGTGATTGGCGGGATTTTCCAGGGCGTCGTGCATAGCTTCCACTATGTGGCGCGGCGTGGGTTGATCCGGGTCGCCAATGCCCAGGTTGATTACGTCTACACCTGCTGCTACTGCTGCTTGCCGTTTCTTATCGATTTCGGCGAAGACGTAGGGAGGGATGGACTTAAGTCTATGAGAAACTTCCATAATTACCGACCTTTAGTTCTTAGAACATCTGACATTATCATAGCTTCACATGGAAAGCCGCCTTCCGTCCCAACTAGGAATTAGAGTTAACGTTCTTCTTAATATGCCTTAGAATCTGCGTCAGAACGGGTGCAGGGCTTCCTCTTTACGACCTCTCCGCCAGCGGCTTTGGGTGCATTACGGCCCGACGGCTCCTGCACGGCCATGAAATTTATTTATTGCTCTTGCTAGAGTTTTGAAACTTCCCCGTTCATGGTCTAACCTGGTTGGATCAGTTGCTGCCAAGCCAACAGAAACAGGAATCGAAAATGTCATCCACGGATAATAGCTCCGCATCCCCGCCGGACTCTCCTTTGCGGCTGCCTGTGCTGTTGGCGGTCCTTGTGGTTGGCGCCGCCGTCATTTTTGCCCAATTGGGCAAGTTCCCGCTTTTTAATCCCGATGAGGCTCTCTATGCCGAACCGGCCAGGGAAATGCTGGAAATCAAGGAGTACATAACCACCTACTTGAATTATGTGGTTCGTTTCACCAAGCCGCCGCTCGTGATCTGGGCCATGGCTCTCAGCATGAACCTGTTCGGGGTTAATGAGTTTGCCGCTCGCTTCTTCGGTGCGGCAACCGGTGTTGCTTTGATTGGCGTTACTTACCTCTTTGCCAGCCGCTACATCTCCACCACGGCTGCTTTCCTGGCCGGTTTCAGCTTGATAATGGCACCGCTCTACCTGGGTACGGCGCGGGAAGCAATCACTGATATGCCCCTGGCTTTCTTCATGGCCTCGGCTCAACTGGCCTTCTTTCATGCCTTTTTTCAGAAGCGAAAAGTCTACGCCCTGGTGGGCTTTGCCCTGGTGGGGCTGTCCATCATGACCAAGGGACCGGTGGGTATGGTGCTGCCACTGGGTATTTTGTTCGCATTTCACTTGCTGCGCGGTGATTTAAAAGAGGCCTGGAAGGCTTACAGCCCTGTTCTCGGTCTTATTTTGACGGCTGTTATCGCCGTGCCCTGGTTTGCCGTGGAAATTTATGTGACCAAGGGGGCTTATTTTCAAGAATTCATCATGCGTGAGAATTTTCAGCGCTTCACTGCCGTAGTGGATGCTCATAAGCAGCCGGTCTGGTACCACCTGGCGGCCATGGTGGTGGGCTTTATGCCCTTTTCAGTCTTCCTGCCGGGGCTTGTCAAAGACTATTTGACCCAACTGACTCGGGCCCTGAAGACGCCCAGTGAGAGCATTCTTGAGCGTTATCGGAACTTTGCCTCCTTCTTGCGAAAGCTGGGTACGACTGAGAACTTAATGGTTTACTCGGCTCTCTGGGCTTTCATTACGCTTGCCTTTTATTCTGCGTCGGTCTCCAAGCTTTTGCCTTACACTCTTCCGGCCTTCCCGGCCCTGGCGCTGATGGTTTCTCATTACATCGACAGGCAGATCAAGAGAGAGAGCTTCCTACCCCTGGCACTGCCGTTGCTTGCGCTGGTCGCTGTCTACGGCGTTGTCGGTCTGGTGGCGCCGCATTTGACAGGCCGCCTGCGCGATTGTCCGCCAGAACTGCCGCCTCTTGTTATTGGTTTTGCCGGTTTCGGAGCCGGTGTTACTTTCCTTTCAATTCTGGCATTGCGTTTTAAGAAAATGCGCCTGGGCATGTGTTTCTTTGCCGTGGGCACAACACTTGGCCTGGCTTATTATGCCGTGAGAATTTTGCCTGTGGTTTCAGCCAAGTGGGAAGGCGGGTTGCCGGAACTTTCCGCCTTTGCCGGCCAGTCTTCCCTGCCCATTATTGTTTACGACATGCGTAAGCCGGGAGTGCCCTTCTACGCCCGCAGGCAGGTTGAGAATATCAACAACCATGAGGTTTTCCTGGTGCGGCTTGGCCAGCTTGAAAAGGCCTATGTTCTCACCAAGACAAAACGGCTGGAAGCGCTGTCCTCTATCGCCGGGTTAAAGCCGGTAGGAAGTCAGGGGAGTTTCACTCTCTTGCTTTGGGGGCAAGTGAAGGAAAGTCAGCCCGTAGATAAGTAGACCCGTTTATGCTCGGAAGCGGCATTCCGCCGAATACACGCCAACTTTTGCTCGAACAGTTGAAGCGCTTTCAAGTCGATGTTTCTCAGTTAAAGCTGGTGGACAAGGATCTGCCTTTGGGATTTTATGCTGTGCCGGTACTGTCCGAGCAGGCTACCGGTGCCTGGCACGCCTTGAGGGCTTTGCATAAAGAGAGCGGCTACTGGCCCATCCTGGTTCAAACCGAAAACCTTCTGGATGAGTTGCTTTCAACTCTAGAGCGGCATGATGACGATTTTGACGAATACATGCGGGACACTATTGCCGAAGGACTGACCATAGATTTTCCCAATTGGTTGAGAAATCAGGAGCCGGATCCTCGGGATAACGATGAACTGATGGGTGAATGGCCAGAGGATGCCGAGCCTGCTCATGTGCTGGTGCAACTGCTGGATTTGAAGGTGGACGACGAGGGGCGTTTTTCTATGGAGCAGTTGAGCGAAGTTCTCATCTTGCTTTGTCCCTTGAAAGAGCCCTGGCACTTGCCGGCCCTGCTCAAATTGGGTGGTTGGAATGCCTGTCCAGATGCCGCGCACCATCTGGCGGCCTTCAAATACTGGTACGACAAACACGGTGCGGAACCAGCATTTTTTTCCATGGATACTTTCGAGTTCATCGTCACCAACCCTCCCACTACGGAGGAAGAGGCTACCTCGCTGGCAATCGAACAGTATTTTTACTGCTTTGATCTGGTAGCCCAGGGTTGCGGTTCAATTCTTGAGCTGGCTGGTAACCTGGTTGACTCTACGGTCTGGTATTTCTGGTGGGATTAAGGAGAGTAAGATGGAGCCGCAACTTGAGCAAGCCTTTAAAAATTCTGGTAGTTGGTTCTTCTGGATCGCGGGTTGCACCCTGGTCAATGTCGCCATGACTCTGACCAACGGCAATTTCGGTCTTGCCCTGGGGGTCTCGCTGGTAGATGTCTTTCCTGCTTTGCTGAAGGCTTTCAGCGCTCCCAATGAAGTGTTTCTGATTTCATCTCTTTGTTTGGCAGCCTTCTTCATCGGCTTATTCGGACTTTTTGGAAAATTTGCCTCCGAGGGCAAGAGTTGGGCTTTTATCGCCGGAATGTTGGTGTTCGGTGTTGATACCGCTATTTGTGGTCTGCTTCAGGATTGGATGGGACTGGGGGTGCATCTATTCGCACTCTATAGTCTTTTCATTGGATTGAAATTGGCTCTCTCAACTGGTAAACGGCAGCCTGAGCCGGCAACCATACCAGTCGAATAGATTCTGGATCGCCGCTAGAGTGGTTAAAGCTCCCAATCGGCTCCCTGATTGTGTTTCACTGGCGCGGTCGGCTGACTCTGCTTGAGGGTCGGTGCCTGCTGTTCCAATTTTTTTGCGGCCTCGGCACTGGATAGGATGCTGAAACCGGAGGGACCGTCTGCGGTGCGCTTCAATTCAATGTCAAAGCTGACGCTCTTGTTGTTCGAACCGGGCGGAAAACCTGGAATATCGTAGGTTTGTACGCTGTTTGCTGCTTTCAGGGCCGTCTGTCTGAAGTTGGTTTCCACCTGTACATCGCGGCGCACATCTTCGGCAGGGATGAAATCCACTACCTGGGCTTCCACTCTATGAGCGGTGTCTACTCTTACTTTCACAACGGCGGTGCCGACACCGACGTCGGCGTACTGCCAGCGGCTGTAGATGGCTCTGGCTACTTGCTTGTACCAGTCTCCCCAGTTAGGGCTTACTGCCACATTTGCCTTTTCCAGTTGCGGCAACATGAGGGCTGTGGCCGATTGTTCTTCCGGCACCCTTTGAATATTGACGAAGACCGGATCAATAGGCGTTTTCATGGCCAGGCTGCCCGGCTTTGCCGAGAGTGCTTCCGGTAAAGGTTTTGTGCTCCACATGCCGCCCAGGGTTTCTTTCTCTGTGTGGGGAACGGTCACTTTTACTTCATAGCCGGGGGCCCAAGTCACCACTCCTTCTCTGGAAGAGACCACTTGCACCTGGTTGCCTGTGGAGACTACGGTGCTGCTACCAGGGGTAGTGCTGTCGGCGCCGCGAATCGAGTCTACTTTATAGTCTTGATGAGTGGCGGAATAGCCGGGCAAGATCGTACAGTGGCCCGGACAGAGGAAAGGCAGGTTGCCGTGCATGCAATGGTAAGCAGTAACAAGACTGCTAGGTCTGCTTACTGTTTTTACTTCGTAGCCTGGTACATAGGTGGTAATTCCTTCATGGGTTGAAAGGGCCGGTGTGGCGGCCGGCTGCGGTGTTCCCCAGGTCGTGATGCCTTTGGCGGAGTAACTGGGGGTGCTGGACATCTGTGGCGAGACGCTGGTGATATTAGTGCGCAGATCTTGCTTATAAGTCGAGATTGGCGCAATGATGCCGTGCTCCCCATAGGTGCGAATGGGACCATAAGAAGAATAGGGGATTTGTGAATTTAGTTGGGGTGTGTATTGGCTGCTGGGCGGTAGTGCATAAGTAGGCTGCCCGGAGGTGAAGCGGTTGCCCGACAATTGGATCACCGAAGTAGAAGCTTGCAGGTAATTGCTGTCGAGAGAGCCGCGCAAAGGTGCCTGACTTTTTACGCCGGCCGGAATGACGGTCAGGGACGGATGCAAGACCGCCTCATCTTTAATGCCGCCTTGCAGAGGCTCCGCGGCCAAGGCGCACTGGCAGCAAGTTACGCCTGCCATCAGGAGTAAGCTTAGCCGTAGATTTAAGGAGAGTGTTTTGAGTTGCTTCATTGTGTTGACCGCTGATGCATTCAACATAGCATCGCGTGAACTTTAAACGGTTGCGGTCCGACTCCTGAATAGCTCATCCAGTGAACTTCCCAGTGCTTTATTCCCCGCTTGCGGTCATAATATTTAGTTTGCAATCTGCCACTATTTGCCTTCTTTCTTGTCCAGAATGAGGGTACCGAACATCTCAGCCGCCTGCATGTATTTCTTCTTCTCTTCCTTTACGGTGGCCATACTGCCCAGGGTGAAGTCGCTGGGATAGCGCCAGGTGTCCGGGGAAACTGTAGTCTGGCTGATGCTGATGGTCTCCACCATCTGATCCTTTTTCCCGGAAGGGTAGAAGTTTTGCTGCTGCACCACCAGTCCGTCGGCCTGGGGAACACCCAGTTTCCAGCGAATGAATTCCGCCTGTTGGCGCTTCAGTTTAATATTTGTCTCTAGAGGCTCCAAAAGTTCGATGCGATTGTATTGCTGGGCTCTGCCGTTGGCGTCACGGTAGATAAACTCACTTTTGGACACATCCGATTCGGACGGTAAAAGATAAAGGATGGTCAGGCGCGCCGGCTTGCCCTGGTAGGAGGCTGCCCTGGTCTGGCTGGATTTTACAAGGAGGGCTTCTTTGCCGGTAATTTTCCTGCTCCAGTGACCGTATGGCTGAACACTGGCCATCTTGGTTTTGGTGTTGTAGACCATGAGCTTCCAGTCCGGGGCAAAAGCCAGAATGCGCAGATTTTGTCTGGGGATTTTATATTCAATGCCGTTCTCGCCGATAAGCAACTCTGAGGTGCCGTAGGCAATTAGTTTTTGCTCCAGTCTTGCCACTTTGATCGGGCTGGCTTGTCTGGCCGGCGCTGATTCCGGGAGAGTCTGGGTGGAGAAGATGAGCATCAAAGAAAGCCCGGCCCTTGTAAGCAGGCGGTTAAAACTTCCGGCACAAGTGAAAGTCTGCATGATCACCCCCGGGGGTGATTAGTGTGAATGGACGGATAGCTGTGCGCTGTTTCCTAAGATACTTTGTAGTATCTCTTGGTATTTACATCTTATCTGAAACTGCGGGTTTGGGATAGAACGGGAGGGGAAACTTGCTCGGCTCCCGGCTTTCAATCAAACCGACTGCCCGGCTGCATAACCGGAAGCCCAGGCCCACTGGAAGTTATAGCCTCCCAGGCGTCCTGTCACGTCTACCACTTCACCTATGAAATAAAGTCCCGGTACTGATTTGGTTTCCATGGTAGTGGAGGAGAGGGCGGCGGTGTCTACACCGCCTCTGGTGACTTCCGCTTTCTTGTAGCCTACGGTTTTTTCCGGCTTGACCTGCCAGTTATTTAAACTGGCGGCCAGGAGCTGCATGCGCTTGCCGTCCAGGGAAGCCAGAGGACCGGCGATGTGCAGGTGATCTGTAAAGTACTCGGCAAAGCGCTTGGGCAAGACGTCGCTGAGTACATTCTTCACCTCTTGCTTGCCCCGTTTCTGTTTCTGATCAAGCAGATACTGCCCGGCATCCATGGTCGGCAAGAGATTGATTGAGAGGCTATTGTCGCGCTTCCAGTAGAGTGAGGCCTGCAAGCTGGCCGGGCCGCTCAGGCCTTTATGGGTGAAGAGAATGTTTTCTCTGAAGCTGACTTTATTGACGCTTATCTCCACATCAAGGGATACACCGGCCAGTTCCGTGAAACCCTTCAAGTCGCCCTGCCGCCAATCGAAGCCGTCCAGAGCCGGAGCCAGCTCCGTAATCTTCAAGCCGAACTGGCGGGCGATATCATAACCGAATCCGGTGGCACCAATTTGCGGTATGGAGAGTCCGCCTGTGGCGATAACCAGGCTTGAGCATTGCCACCCGGTAGTTTCTCCTTCAATGAGGAAGCCCTGGTCCGGATCTTTCTTAACGGACCTTACTTTTTCACCGAGAGCAAACGCTACTCCGGCCTGGCGACATTCCTTCACCAGCATGTCTACAATCTGGCTGGCGCTCTCGTCGCAAAAAAGTTGGCCCAATTTCTTCTCGTGGTAGCGGATATGATGCTTTTGCACCAGTTTGATGAAGTCTTGCGGTGTATAGCGTGAAAGAGCTGATTTGACAAAGTGCTTGTTGCTCGAAACGTAGCAGTCGGGGTTGGCGCCGAGATTGGTGAAATTGCAGCGCCCGCCGCCTGAGATGAGAATCTTTCGGCCTATCTCCCGGTTGTGATCGATGAGCAAAACGCGACGGCCGCGCTTGCCGGCCTCTATGGCGCACATGAGACCGGCACCGCCGGCTCCGATGATGATGACGTCGTAGCTTTCGTACTTACTCTGGTTCAAGGCTGTCTTTCGCTTTTGATAAAAGGCTTTTTATTAAAAGCCTTAAAAGGCTGACTTCTTACGGTCATTCTGGGCTTAATATGCACCTTTACGGATAAGGAATTTTAGCAAAGCTATGAGCCAGGAAGATACTAAATTGGAAAGCTGTGAGGGAAAGAGCACCTCTAATCCTGAGCAAGTGCAGAGTCTGGTCCGGGGGGAGCGGCTGCTTCGTGCTCAAAGCAGCCTGAGTGCCTTTGCCGTCTACTTTGAAAGCGGCCGGGCTCTGGTCTTGCAGGGGTCCATGAGTGAATTCGGACCGGATATTGAAGTGGAGCTTAAGCCGTCCACCCTTGTGCCGGAGCAGTCGGAGGCGGTTTGTTCCGTCAACTGGAGCTGGATCTACGGACGCACGGTGCAGGCTCTCAAAAAGCGCTCCGGCGCCATGGGGGCGGCCTATGGGCTAGATCTCGGCGATGGTCTGGTGATCACCATTAGTGTCGGACTCTGGGAGGGCAAGCCCTTCCTGTCGTTTATGCCTTACAAGCCCCAGTAGCTGTTATTGCGGCATTAAGTTGGTGAGACCGCGGCTCACCAGGAAGTCTTTGAAGAGGGCGGCCAGGTCTTTGCCGTCTTTCTCATTCACGGCGATGTAGGGCTTGACCCGCTTGATCGTCGCCGTATTGCAGGTCTCATGGCGGGGATTGCCGGCGGCATCGAAGGATTTTGTGGAGGAGGTCAGTTCGATGACGCCGTCTTCCACGGGGCGGTAACTGGTGATGCTTTCTTGTTGAAAGCTGGTGATGATAGTGTCGGAGCTGCGATTGACCCTGATGACGGTCATCAGGGTGCGAAAGCGCACTTCATTGCCGGTGACGGTCTGAAAGTCCTTGAGGGAAACCTTGTGAAATTCGTCGTATTCCGAGAGGCTGGTCTTACTTGTATAAGGCACGCCGATGTAGTGCCAGATGTCTCCTTGCAAGTCTTTCTGGTAGCCGTATGTGAATTCGTGGCGGGCTTTGTAAGTGGTCTGGCTGTTGCTGCTTCGTCCGGTCTTATAATCTTTTTGAAAGACTGCGGTCTCGGTTTTAACCAGCCAGGTTCCGGCCAGCCAGTTCGGCACCTTGAGCCAGCGGTTGCTTGTACCATTGGTCAGCTTATCTTCGTGAAAGTCTGCCCCGGCTCGCAGTTCCGGCGCCACCGAAGGCATGCGTTCCACATGCTCTACTCCACCCTCGATAGTATAGGCGAGGGCGGCTGCATCTGTTAGAGCAAGGGCAAGAGCAAGGCTGAGGAAGCCATAAATATGACTGGTGAATTTTGACTGGAGCAATTGCGAGATCAAAATAGTTCCTGTTTTAGACAGCGCTTTTCTTGGCCCTGGACTTTGACCCGGTGGCGGTAGCCGTGGCGGCCTCTGCCAGAAGGGCCTGTTCCTTTTCCAGTTGTTTGGCTTTCAGCCGCTTTTTCAGTTGGGCGATTGAAAAGGGATAAGGACACCACCCGGCACCATTTACGGGGCAGGTGGCAAGAACAAGCTTGTCACTTGCGGCGCCGGTCTTCTTGCGGCCCGGCGCTTTCTTTTTGCTCTTTACCTGACTTTTGGAAGTTGTGGATTTTGCCTGGCTTGTAGTCATTATTAGTACTCTTTTGGACTAATTTTCTTTTGGACTAGTTTTCTTCTTTTAAGGCTAGCTTGAGTTCTGTCTTGATTGGGATCCAGTGCTTATTCAGATATACCACTTATACCTGGGTTTTTCTACTTCGTTTGACCAGTTGCACCTCAATGGCGTACCCTTCTAATTTGGTACTGGAGACTTAAATAGACTTAGGCGGCAGACTTTCAGGAAGTAACTCATGGTTAGCGGTGCTGAAATTAACGCAGATGATTTAATCGTGCATCCCGACGGGCGGATGGAACTGAGCGAGACCGTGCAGGAGGGGCTGAAGGCAAGCCCTCTCTATAACCACGATCTGGCTCCCGTGCGCGTGCAGGAGCGCAACTGGTCAACTTACAATTACGTGGCGCTGTGGTTTTCCATGTCGGCCTGCATTCCCACCTATATGATGTCTTCCGGCTTGATTGCTTCCGGTATGAATGCCTGGCAGGCCATAGTTACCATTTTGCTTGGCAATACCATTGTACTGTTGCCGATTCTGCTCAATTCCCATCCCGGCACCAAATACGGTATCCCCTTTCCCGTCTTTGCCAGAGCTGCCTATGGTACTTACGGTTCCAATCTGCCGGCGCTGATGCGGGCAGTGGTGGCTTGCGGATGGTTCGGCATCCAGGCCTGGATCGGCGGTCAGGCCCTCAGTACCATGTTTGGTGCGGTGCTGCCCGGCTTTGCCACTATGCTTGGTGGTCCTTACATGGGCTATGCGGGCTCTCAATGGTTGTCTTTTGCAGTTTTCTGGGGCATCAATATATTGATTGTCTATAAAGGCATGGACCTGCTCAAGAAGGTTGAAAGCTTTGCCGCACCTTTTGTGCTCTTCATGACCTTTGCCCTTCTTCTCTGGGCCGTTTCCCAGGCTCATGGGCTGGGGGATTTACTCAGGCAAAAGAGTAAGTTTGAGAGCATCCCTGATTTCATCAAGGTCTTTATTCCCTCCCTTACGGCTATGATTGGTTTTTGGGCGACGCTTTCGCTCAACATGCCCGACTTCACCCGCTTCGGCCATTCCCAGAAAGAGCAGACCATCGGACAGGTGGTGGCTTTGCCGACGGCCATGGCTATCTTTTCAGCCATGGGGGTGATGATTACTTCGGCCAGTGTGGTTATTTACCCTGATGCCGCCCTCAGCGAACTCTGGGACCCGGTTAAGTTAATCGGGCGCTTTCAGGAGCCCTGGGTGGTGGTGACGGCTATGTTTACGGTGGCCCTGGCCACTCTCTCGGTTAATGTGGCAGCCAATGTGGTTTCTCCGGCAAACGACTTTGCCAACGCCTTTCCTCGCTATATATCCTTCAAGACCGGTGGCCTCATAACCGGGCTGGTCGGAATTTTGATGCAGCCCTGGCGCTTGATTGCCGACCCCAACGGCTATATCTTTGTCTGGTTGCAGGGGTATTCGGGCGGACTGGGCTCCATCGCCGGGGTGCTGATTGCCGACTATTGGCTGGTACGAAAGACCCAATTGAAGCTGGCTGATCTTTATGCCGCCGAGGGGGCTTACTCCTACCGGCGGGGCATCAACTGGACGGCGGTGCTGGCCACGGCCCTTGGCTGCGCCGGGGCCTGGGTGGGGGCTTTTGTGCCGGCTTTGAAAGAGCTATATGACTACGGTTGGTTTATTGGCTTTGGTCTTGCCCTGGTCAGTTATTACTTGCTTCAGCCCCGGCTTAAACAGTCCTGAAACTGTTTAGGGTAGGCCCGTAGGCGAGAGCGGTTTTAGTAAATTGATGGTGGAGGGCAGCCTCCACCTTTTCAAATTCAATTACAGCTCGTGCCCCCCGAGGGCCGGCTTTGCTATGGAGAAACGACTATGTTGCGCAAGGTTCAGGATCAAAAAGACCCCCTCAGTTTTACGATACTGGCTACTCTGGCCCGAATTGTTCTGGACAACTACCTGGATATTAAAATCAAGGGGCTTGAAAATCTGCCCGAGGATGGACCTTTCATTCTTGTGGCCAATCATTCCTCACGCTTTGATGGTCCCACCATCGGTCGCATAATCAATAGACCGGCAAATTTTATGGTTCATCCCAATGAACTCAAGGGGCTGCAGGGTTTGCTGCTGCGTAAGGTAGGTGCCTTCAGCGCCTCTGCTCGCTACGATTTCGTCTCCCATGTGCTTTCGCGCTTCCAGAAGGGAGAGCCCTTCGTGATTTTTCCGGAAGGTACTGTGCATTATGACGGCTACACCCACAGCTTCAAAAAGGGGGTGGCACGGGTGGCCTTTGCCGCCCTCAAGGCCGGTCTGGATGTGCCGGTGATACCGGTAGCTTGCGGATATGATCTGAAAGGGCGCAAAACCGCTCGCTACAATATCGGTAAACCAGTAAGCGTTTCCTCTTACCGCCAGACCTATGAGCAGGACCCGGGGGCTGCCACCAACCGCTTCCTCTCTTGCTTGCACCGGGAAGTGCTGGGTCTGAGAAGTGAACTTGGCTATGAGCTTGATAGGGAGCAGTTGCTTCTCACCGAAGCACCCGGCTCCGGCAAAGGTACTCTGCTTCTGCCGGTCGGCAATCAGCTAGTGGACGACTACTCGCTCTCTGCTTGAATCTGATGGGAGATGCGGGCTTGAGATGGAAGAGGAAAAGCAAGTGCTCTTTAGAAGGTAAGATGGTAACCTTTAAGCATGTTTTCCTTCTCGACGCACCAGGCCGGCTGCGGCTCTAATTCTTCGTATCCGCAGGGCTCCTGGCGCTTATTGACCCGCGCCCTTCTGACCTTCTTCGTTTTCAGCCTTACCCTTGTCTTGGTGAGGGTACTTGAGCCGGCTCTATTGAGCACGCTTGCGGCGCAATTGCCACTGGCTCTATTGCAAGATGCAAGGCGGGCCATGACCGGAGTTTCCGCCTCCCTTCTGGTCTTCAGTCTGGCTCTGCCGGTATTTATCGCCAGCGGTATCTGCCGCCGCTTCATTTTGCGCCAGAGCGGTTTGACTATTGGGCTTCTGGCGGCCATTGTCTCCCTTTCAGTGGTGCTCAGGGGATTGCAGTTCTCTTATTGCATCGATGATGCATACATAGATTTTCGCTACATACTGAATGTCCTTAGTGGTGCCGGACTTTCATATCAGGGCGAGACGGCGCCGCCCCTGGGCGTTTCCTCGCCGCTACATTTGCTTTTGCTGGGGCTTTTGTGCCAACTTTTTTCCAATCAGGCTATAGAGCAAGTCAGCCAGTCCCTTAACTTGTTTCTCGATGTAATTGCCATTTTGCTGCTTTTTGCGCTGGTGCGCAAACTAACAGCCCCGGTTGGTTCCGCCGCTGCTACCTGGGCTTCACTGCTTGCTTGTGCCCTTTATGGAATTTCCAGCTATTCCATATTCGAGGTTTTCAGAGGCAAGGAAACACCACTATTGGTATCACTACTGCTTTCCTACCTTCTGGCTACACTGGCGGGAAGGTGTCGACTACGTTCTCTTTCTGCCGGTCTTATCGCCCTGACCAGACCGGAGGGCTCGCTCTTCTTCCTGACTGACAGCCTCAGTGTGTTTCTCTCTTTTTTGAAAAAAGAAACTTTTGCGGCTGCGCTCCTTAAGACGCTGCGGAGGCAGAGCTTGTCTCTGGCTCTCTTTGCGGCAGTGATTCTTTTTACCCTGGTTAGCTTTGGGGCCCTTGTGCCAAGCGGCATGACCGCCAAATGGCTCATCTATGATCGGCCCGACTGGTTCGGTTTTGCCCAACTGGCTCAATATCTGTGGCGTTCTCTTTTTGCCGTGACTGCCACTATCGATGGCGGGCACTCCGGTTTCTTCTCTTATGGGCTCAGTCTGGCCTCTTTCGTCTTTCTCACAACCCTTGCCGTGGCCCCTTTCTATGGGCAGAAAGGCTTGCGTGTTTATGTCTTCGCCCTCTTTGTTCTGGGGGCCTTCTTCGGCTTTCTTAATGCCGTCATTTTTGTCTTCCCCTGGTACTTCGCCTGGTGGGCGCTGCTTTTCCCCTTGAGCTGGGCGCTGCTCTTTGCCCATCTAGCAACCAGGGGCATAAGACCAGCCTCTCTCGCCGCCATGCTGGCTCTTCTAGTGGGCCTCCTGTCGTGGAACTATGAGCCCGGTGACTTTGTCCTGCGTCCCACCTGTGCCCCGGCTCTGGCCAGTCCCTGTTTTCGCCTGGATGTTATGCAGGGGCGACTGCCGGCCTATTGCCAGGCGGCTGAATACATCAATGATGTCGCTAAGCCTGGCGAACTGGTAGCCGCCGGCGAACTGGGCATACTTGGCTATAATTTGAGAAAGGTTCGTGTTCTCGATTTGCACGGTATCGTCTCCCCTGAGATGTTGCCCCTCTATCGCGAGCAGAAGGGGCGCTATTTTGGGCGCAGCCTGATTACCTTTCCCGGCGCTTTTGTGGAGCGATTTAAACCGGATTGGATTGTGGTTTACGATGTGTTTTGCGAGAGTCTCTTCCTTGAGCCTTCTTGTCAGAGGGACTACAAATTGGAGCGCATCTATCCCTTCCCTTTCTACGGCAGCCGCGGCTTGTTTGTTTTCAGGCGGCAACTTGCTCCGCTGAGGATGAGCAGCAGTAACTCAGCTAGGGTTTTACCGTGATAAACAGTGGTTGGCTGGCCATCCCCAGCACCTTTTCTTGATTCTTGAGTAGAAGTCTGACCTGGTAGCAGCCTTCTTCGTTGAATTGAGAGGCGCTCAGCTTGAAGCTGCCTTTGTCTGCGGGCATAAGCTTTTGCACTAGAAGCGGTGCTTTCAAAGGCGTACTGTCCTGGGGACGTCTTTCGTAATGATAGGAATAGCAGTAGGGCTTACCTATTTCAAGAAACAGGTCCGGTTGATCACCTTGCCCTTGATAAAAGTCCTTCATGCCGCTTATGTCATAGCTTATTTCCAGCGCTTCGGTGCTGGATCGCTTCATTTCCATGTTGCTGAAAGCCGTATTTGTAATGATTGGTGCCACCTGCGCTTCTTTCAAAAGCCTTAGCTTTGGTGGCGCCGCTTCCTTTTCCTCGACTTCGGTGATGGTCAGATAGAGACTGTCGATGCATGGTGTAAGTTGCCAGTCTTTGTAACCGCTTACGGGTAAGTAAAGGCGCTGTTTGAGCGCTTTAGAAAGTTCAATGTAAGGGCGCCGGGTGGGTTTTGTGGTTCTGGCGGAATTGCCTGGGGGGTGCGGCTGCTTCCAATCGACGAAAATATAGGATCGTTCTGCCGCTCTTACCGTGTCTTTCGCTTCATGCCGGCAGTCCACTTCCAGGATCTGGAATTGCTCCGGTGTCACAGGCGGTGCAATGGTGTATCTATAAGTGCGGCTTCTTTTATAGAAGGAGTCTGCTTTGTAGACTTTGTCAGAAGCCCCTGCCGGAATAATGGTTGCCTGGCAGTCTTGATTGTAGACCGGCAGCGGCGGCGGTCGAAAGGCGGCATCGTCGGCGTCGAAGTAGAGCACCTTATACCTGTCTGGTCGGCTTCTGGCCAGGCTGTAGTCGTGATAGCTGATGAAGCCGGAATAGAGGGGCTGAAAATCGAGTGCCTCTATCTGCGCGTTCAGGTCATTTTCCTGGAGCGGCGGCTTGAGCAGTCCTTCCAGGGTGCCCCGGGTGGTGAAGCAGTGGGCGCCTTGATACTGATCGGGAAGGTTGAAGATAACAAGCTTTTGTCCTTCCCGGAGGGCTTTTGTCTGTACTTGCAAATCCTTGCCGATGGTCTCGATTCTTTCACCTGCTGCCTGCCAGGCCATATTATTGATGCGCACGGTGACCGTGTTTATGGCCGTGAGCAAGGTGAGCAGCAAGATTCCGGCCAGTCTCAAAAGTGACGCCGACCTCGTAGTGGCCTGGGGTAAGAGAACGGCGAAGCTAAGGGCCATTACCGCCGGTACTGAAGGCAAATAGGCGATGCGACCGCCGGTCATATTGGCTGTGACGCCGAGTATCTGCAGGCTGGGCAGCGCCGCCAAAAGAATAAAAGCCAAAAGAGTGAAAATGAGTCTGGCACGGCTGCTGAGCTGCTTCTCGTAGCCTGGGTTTCTGACCGAAAGTTGAATCAGTAAGACTAGCAGTCCGCAACCGGCCAGGACGAGACGCAAGACCGAGCGTAGTGGGCTGCCTTCATCGATTAAGTCGATGTTGAAGGGGTGGAAGAATCGCAAAAGCTCAGCGCTCAGGAACCAGCGTTCCCACATGGAAGCGCGCATGATTTCGCCCAGGGAGCCGGAGTAGCTGCCATATATGGTGCCGATGCTGAGGCTGCGCCAGATCAGGTAAAAGCCAAGCAAGAGGAAATAGGGCAGGATTGTTTTCCAGACCGGACTCTGCTTTTGCTTTTGCGCGGGGCGGGTAAGGCTAAGCAGTGTGATTGTAAAGGGCAGGGAAACTGCCATTTCCTTGGCCATGAGTGCCAGGCTGAAGGCGGCTCCGGCCAGGACCTTAAAAAGCTGCTTGTGGGAACCGGCGCTTTCGCTCTTCAAAAAGCAAAGGAGGCTCGTCAGGTAGAAAACGGTGCAGATCAGATCCGAGCGCGATAGAATCCAGGCCACGGCTTCACTGTGGCTACCGAGAACGGCAAAAAGTGCGGACGCGAAGAAGGCATTGAGGAGGCAACTCTTGCCAGGGGACAGTTGGTAGCGTGCTGCCAGTGCGGTGCTCAGCTTAAAGACCAGCAGGCAATTGAGCAGGTGCAGAAGCAGATTGGTCAGATGGTAGCCCCTGGCCTGTCCTTCGTAGAGGCTATAATCCAGGGCCAGGCTGAGCTCGGTCAGGGGGCGAAAGAAGTTGTAGAAGGAACGGTCTTGCAACCAGGAACTGAAAAAGTTTGTTGCCAGAAGCCAGAAATCCGAGTGAAAGACCCGGTAGAGATAGGCTGTATGCAGAAAATCGTCGCAGTGAAAATAAGGCGTGAGAGTATTGCCGAAACCCAGAAGCAAGAGGGCGGTCAGGCAAAGAAAGGCGGCAAGGCCTTTACTTATCGGCACTGAAGCCTTCGGTACCATGTTTGTAATTGAGTACCGCTGCCATCTTGGACATGTCCGAAAGCATACGCCGCTCTTTGACGCCGCTTACCTTCTGGCTTAAATCCACAAGCATGGCGCAGTTCTTCAGGGCGCTTTCTACGGAAAACTCGGATACGGCCAGGTGTCCATTCTCAAGCACTTTTGCAAAACGCCTGGTGATGCCGTCTTTGGGGCGAAGTTCGGTTCTGGTGATTTTTTCTCTGGCGGCTACCAGTTCGTAGCCGCAGGCCAGCGTCACCGTAGGATCGGCGGGACCGGCGAAAGGCCCTTTATCGAGCTGGGCCTTGAGGGCCATACCGTCTCCGTCAAAGTTCATCACTCTCAGCACACCGTCTTTGAAGCTCACCAGGGCGTCGGAGTTGGCACTCAAGGCCAGGGTTCCGAAAGGGGTGATGACGAAGGCGATTTTGGAGGGACTCTTGACTGAAACTATTATTTCCCCTGACTTCAGATCGACGGTGTAGCCGTTCGGTTTAGTGAAAACGGAGCCTTCCACGGAAAGAATGGTGATCCAGTCTTCGTTTTGCTGCACCTTGTCCATGGGCGGAAACTGACTGTCGGGCAAAAGCTGAACCCCTGACAGAGCCGGACTGATTTGAATATTAGGCACCATTATGGGGTTGACCAGGTTGACGTTGGTGACGTCGGTGGGCACCACGATAGGCGGGCGGACCACGGGTGGTATCACTGGCGGTGTGAAGACCTGTGGCGGCGGCGGCGTGGGCATGGGGTCGGGCTGACCGTAGGGACCGCCTCTAGCGGTGTGCTTCGGATAAGACATAGCCAGGGCGACCAGACCGGCAGCCAGGACGAGCATTATGGTATTAGATACAGTGCTGTACTTGCGCTGAGAGGTGCTCTGGGACGGACTTGCTTTTCCTTCGGTGTCCTGAATTGACATGGCTTTTGTCCTGAATTTTTCTGGTTTTAATCTCGCGGGAGATTTGTTTGGATTTCTACCTGTCTGAAAATTATAGCCCAAGACGGCAGCATCTTTAAAAGCTGGTTTACAAGAAGCGGCTTCCCATTGGAGCCAGCGGTCCCCTTGAGCGGCGGCATCATTAAGCCTTACCGGAGGGCGTCCCTAATTAGGGGCGGGGCTGCTATTTTAATAGTCGGCCGGGGGCTTTGAAGCAGGTTAGAGGGAATTCAAACAGGGGTTTTATGCAAGATTTCGAGAAACTGGGTGTGTTCTATCTTGGCCGGCGCTACGATTTGAAAACTGAGAGTGCCTCGCAAGATCTTGTCCTTTACGATAGCGCCGATCTGGTTACCCACGCCGTCTGTATCGGCATGACCGGTAGCGGCAAGACCGGTCTTTGCCTGACTCTTCTGGAAGAGGCGGCCATGGACGGAATACCTGTCATAGCCATCGATCCCAAGGGGGACATAGGCAATCTGCTCCTTACCTTTCCGGATCTCGACGCCCAATCTTTTGCTCCCTGGATAGATGAAGATGAGGCCCGCCGCCTTGGTATTTCGGTGCAGGAATTGGCCAGTCGAGAGTCTTCTCGCTGGCGTCAAGGGCTTCAAGAAACAGGTCAGGACGGAGCGCGAATTGCCAGGCTGAGGGAGAATTGCCGGTTTGCCATTTACACTCCGGGCGGCACGGCCGGTCGCTCCATTTCCATTACGCACTTTCTGTCTAAGCCGGATGACGAAACCCTGGAAGATGGGGAACTCTTCAACGAGCGGGTGGCCAGTGCCGCTACCGCCGTACTTTCCCTGGTCGGTATCGAGGGTGATATCCTCACAAGTCGCGAGCATGTTTTGCTTTCCTCTATCTTTGCCTCGGTCTGGCAGAGCGGCCAGGACATAGAACTGGCTTCTCTCATTGCCCTGATTCAAAACCCCCCTCTGACAAGGGTCGGGGCCATCGATCTGGAATCCTTCTTCCCCCAGAAGGAGCGCTTTGCCCTCTCGCTCAAGCTGAACAATCTCTTCGCCTCACCGGGCTTTGCCGCCTGGTTGAACGGCGAGCCGCTGGATGTAGACCGTTTGCTCTACAGCGAAGAAGGTAAGCCACGGATTTCAATTTTTTCCATCAGCCACTTGAGTGATGAACAGCGCATGTTCTTTGTGACGCTCATGGCCAACCAGATGCTGGGATGGATGCGTCGCAAGTCTGGAACTAAGAGCCTCAGAGCAATTTTCTACATGGATGAGATGCTGGGTTATTTCCCTCCGGTGGCTAATCCGCCTTCCAAGACACCTATTTTGACCTTGCTCAAACAAGCGAGGGCTTTTGGACTGGGACTGGTGCTTGCCACGCAGAACCCGGTGGACCTGGACTACAAAGGGCTGGCCAACACGGGCACCTGGTTTATCGGGCGACTGCAAACCGAGCAAGACAAGATGCGAGTCATCGACGGATTAGAGGCGGCCACTGCCGGCTCCGGCCAGTCCTTCAGCCGTTCCGATTTGCTTTCTACCTTATCTCGGCTGGGCAAGCGGGTCTTCCTCATGAACAATGTCCACGAGGATCAGCCGGTGATTTTTCAAACCCGCATGACCATGTCTTATCTGAAAGGACCCCTCACCCGTCAGGAGATAAAGAGTCTCTCTGCCGACAAGTCCGACCGGGTGCAGGGGGCTGGCACCGCCGCATCGGTAAAGCCGCCGTCTACAGTTAGTTCTGCTTCCGCCAATGCGCAGACTGCCGCTATTTCCGCTGTTAGTGCTGCCAGTAGTGCGGCGCCGCTTTTGCCGCCTACCATCAAACAGTTTTTCTTGCCTGAATCCGTGGCCAGCTTTACCCCTGCCCGGGGTGAGTGGTGCCCGCTTCTTCTAGCCAGTGCATCCCTTCGTTATGTAGACAGCAAGAGTGCTCTTGATGTTGTGCAGAAGAAGACCTATCTTGTGCCTGTGAAGGATGGCAGTGCGGTGCCGGTAGACTTCGCTGCCGCTAGAGAGGTGAAGCTCAACCTGGAGCAATTGCTGACGGCTCCCGATGATGCGGCCCTGCGTTTTGCGGCTCTGCCTGGTTGTCTGACCAGAGCTGATGAATATAAGAATTACGGTAAAGACTTCCTCGCCTGGCTGGCCACCGAAGCGCGCCTGTCCATCTTCGAATGCAAGCTCAGTCAGGATGTTTCGAAACCTGGCGAAAGCGAACGGGATTTCCGCATTAGAATTGCTCAGCGCCTGAGCGAATTGCGCGACGAGCGGGTGCAGCAGTTGCGTGCTAAGTACGCGCCGCGACTACAGCAATGGGAAGAGAAAGTGCGTCTGGCTCAGCAGAAATTAGAGGCGGAAGCGGCGGAGGCAAAGCGTCAGGATATGGAGTCGGCGCTTTCCATTGGTGCCACTGTGCTTGGTGCCTTTGTCGGTCGTAAAATGGGGCTTGGTAGAGCCGGCACCGCCGCCAGAGGCGTAAACCGGGCCGCCAAGCAGCGGGAAGATGTGGAACGGGCCAAAGAAAACTTGCAAGTGCTGCAGGAAAAACTGGAGCGCTTGAATGCGGAGTTTGCCTCAGAGGCGGCCCTGGCTCAGTCAGGGAGTGGAGCCGAGATAAGCGTTCGCGAAGTAAGCGCCAAGAAGAGCAATATAAGCTTGCAGCTACTTGGTGTGGGTTGGGTGAGAGGCTAGTTAACTGCGAAAGGCCTGGGCGTGCAGAGTGGGCATATTGCCCGGTCCCCAGTGCAGTTTCTCCAGCACCCTGGTCAGTCCTTCACCGCTCCAGGACCAGTGCTGCAACACAATCAGAGCTTGTTCGGCAGTGAGGAAGCCTTCCTTAATGAGAAGCTGGCAGCGCTTGGCGGCGTCGATTGAAGCTTTGCTCAGGATGCCGGCTTTGAAGAGGCGCTCTTCGATAGGGTCGGTCAGTTGTTGACCGGCCGTACCAGGCAGATGCCCCAGTCGTCTGACATCAAAGGCGGTGACCAGACCGGAGAGCCTCAGCAGGTGATAGAGGCTGATTTCCCCGTCGTAAGGCGGTCTTTCTTTGCCGATTTCTTCAAGGGCATCAGCCAGGCTGAGATTGCGGCTGAAAATGAGACGCAGTGCTCCGGCGGCGGAAAGCGGCGTCAATTCAAAGCGGGCGATCATTGACTGCAAGCGCACGGCGCTGGCTATGAGTGTGCTCGAGAAGAAGCCGCATTCGACAATGTACTGACCCAGATTTTTGACACCCACGATCCTCATCTGCTCTTCAAAGTTTTGCAGATCTCTTTGGGATAAGAGCCTGGCCAGAAGCAGGAGTTCTTCCAGTTTTATAAAGGGTTGCTTGGTCTCCAGGGCGTTCTCACAGGCCTTCTCAAATTCCAGCATGCTGGCCACTGATGCCAGGGCCTGAATAGCTTCTTCCTTCTGTACGCGACCGGAGCGGATCACATCCTGGCACTTCATGGTGGCATTGAGAAGTTTGCTTGAGACCATGCCCTGCAGGTAGAGGATGCGCGGCAGGGGCAGACCAATATGGCGGCTCAGACCGAGAGCATCGTCGATGCTCTTTCTGGTCAGTATTTTGGCTTCCACCAGAATCTCGCCGACATTGCCTTCGTCTTTGTGGGGATTGCCTTCCCATCCCATTTCAGAGAGGACTTCTTCTACTCTTACTTTATTGGTGCCGAGGATTTGCAGACAGTGAACGGCCAGGGCCGGTGTCAAAAGATTTTGCCTGACAAGATTTTGTAGCGTGAGAGCACCTTCTAAGATGCGTGTCTTAGTCATGCCCAGCATTACCAGCACACGACCTAGAGGTAGACTGTTTTTATGAGCGACATAGAGGGCGTGACAGAGCTGGTCGATGGACACCAGCCCGCTTCTATAGAACAGTTCGCCGAGCATGGCGACGTTCTCACTACCCAGATTCATTTTTTCAGATTCCGAAGACATCAACGCCTTTTCCCCAGTTGAGCACAGGTGTGAAACAACAGAGCTACACACCATTAATAATGCCTTGACTTCCGGCAACCCGGGTTGAGGGCTACACTATATTTTTATTGGGGTTTGCCTAATAGATCAGGACAGGGCTTTGAAAACCCTCCTGAGTGCCAGGCTTACTTCGTCCCTGGTGCTTTCATTCAGGGCCGGCTGAAGAGGATAGGAGAGAATGCCCCGGCCAACATAGCGGGCCGGTAGATTCTCATCTCTGGGTATGACATGCACGTGAAAATGGGGCACGGCTTCTGCCAGGCTGAAAGTGTAAACCCTTTTGGGATGCGTGACGCGGCGCACGGCGCGCACTACCCGGGCCAGTTCCACTCCGAATTCCGCCGCTTCCTCTTCGGTGGCTTCCGAAAGGTCCAGGAAGTGGCGCTTCGATTCAATAATTAAATAGCCGGCGATTTTGGTTTCGTCGGAATGCCTGACCCGGAAGTACTTACTTTCATACAGATAGAGACCGTGGGGCAGATAGTGAATGCGATTTTCTTCATCCCCGGCTTTGCGGCAAATCAGGCAGTCCCCTGTCATTGGTCCCGGTATCCTTTTTGATTTAGCGATGTCTCTCTGGCTATTTTTCGTGCCGTCCTGCCAAGATTCTTCGATTTTGCAGGTGTCGGCAGAGGGAATTATATAATTGTGCCATGTCTTTTATGGGGCTTTGGAAGTTGTCAAATAAGCAAACTGAGTGGTTTCGAAATCTAGCTTTCAGTCTGTGGTTCAGTTTTGCCTTGTTACTATCCCTGGCCGGGGCAGCCTTTGCCGATGAAATCGTTTCCCTTGATACGGAAGTGGAAGCGCAGGAAAGTGCAACCTGTTATGTAAGGGAAACAATCTCAGTCAAGCTGGATAACGGCAGTCGTTATTTCGAGCGGCGCATACCCATCGCCTATACCGGACTCAGTGAGGATGGCGTCAAGGATGCCGCCCTCTATCATCTGGGCTTTCGCCTGATCAAGGTCAGCCAGAGTCAAGGGCGCCCAGTTTACTTTCAGTTGAAGCAAGGAGCCAAAGAAGTGGTTCTGCGCATTTCTACCCGCGGTAGCGGCCGTCAGGGCAGCGATACCATGGCTGAGTTCAAAGTAGAGTATTTGCTTCGGCGGGCCTTCACTTTTAACAAAGAGAACAGTCAGCTCAAACTAAGTCTCACTGGTCATGATTGTCCCTATAACGCCAACTATGTTTCCATGCGGGTTGCCTTTCCCCGGGCACTGCAAAAGGAAGCCGGCAAGTTGAAGGTCTTCTTGCTGGACGGCCGCGAGCAGATGGTGTCCAATGAGAAGCAGATTGGAATCTCCGGCATGCGCCTGGACAAATACAACAATTTAGCTATGGTAAGCCTTGCCAATCTGGCCAGGCAGACTCCTGTGGAGGCTGTCTTTCAGCTTCCCGCCGGTATTGTGGAGCGTCCCGGCTTCTTGCGTCTAACTGGGCAGTTCATGGTGGATTGGTATCCGCTTTTCCTGCTGCCGGCCCTGACAATCTTTGCCCTTCTGAGCTTTCGTTTCAATTACAAGGTGCAACCTCTGCCCGGGCTTGTGAACCCGGAGGCAGGGGCGTCAGACCCTGAGTTAGCGTCTAGCCCAGAGGCAGGGTCAACAAACTCTGAGGCCGTGTCAACAAACTCTCAGGCAGCGTCTGCGAAGCCTGAGGCGGAGTGGGGAAGCTCTGAGAGGCTGCCCTCGCCGGTTATAGTTTCGGCGGTCTTGACCGGGCATTTGTCAGGCAAGGCTGAGCAAGACAGTCTGCCTCTGGCCGCCCTTGAGCTGGCCTGCCGTGGCTATTTGAAAATTGTGGTTACGGAAGGGGAAGGCGGCGAGCGCCGGCTGCGCTTCCACAAAGGTGCCTGTGCCGACCCCCAGTACAAGTTGCTTTCCGGATTTGAACGAAGCTTGATCGAGCACCTTCTTAGTTCGGATGGTAGTCCCTTTGCCCCGGGAGACAAACTGACCCAGCTACTTTCCGACATGGAAAAATTCATCCTGGATGAAGATGTCTTTTTCGGTAAACCGGGAGCCTTCAGAAGCTCCGCCACGGTGCTTGGACTGATCATGGCCGTGCTTGGTCTCTTCCTCACCGCCACCCTCTCTTATCTGCCGGCCGGACCCTGGGGTCTGGGTCTTCTGGCCGCCGGTGTGACGGCACTGGTTCTGGCTCGTTTCATGCCGGTTTACACCAGAAAGGGGCAACGCTTGCGCTTGCAGCTCTTAGCCCGGGTGCCCGATGCCGAGGGAGGGCTCTTGCGTCAGCATTTCTTCAAGCTTTATGGAGTGACAGACTCTTTGCCGGGCTGGTATTGCCTGGAGAACTCAGCCGGCGATGAGGCTCTTAAAAAGAGCAATTTTGAATCTGATATTGCTGCCTTTTGTCACCGCTAACTAGTTTCAATAGAGGGGCCCTCTCGTGGCTTCTTGCACCTGGCAGAGGCGTGCTTTAAGAAGATTCTTTTCGAAAAGTCCGGCGACATTGCCCTTTCAACTAGCCTGAAAGTCATGCAAAGTGGAGAATGAATTAGGGATGGAGTTGCAGGCATGCTCTCGTTCTCAGACGAACGTGCCGATATTCTTTAGCTGATTTTTCGAGGTTGGAAGATGAAGATACCCAAAGCAATCAGAGCCTTTGGTGCTCTGGCAGTTGTGGCCGCGCTGGCTTTGTCTGTGCCGGTGACTGCCGCGGAAACCGGTGACGATGCCGGGCAGTTTGGTTCCATTACCGTGACCAAACTGGCTCGAGAAGGGCTAAAGGCTGCCCAGCGGCAAGACTGGGCCACGGCCACCGCCAAGTACCAGAAAGCCGTGTCGCAAAACGTGAAAGCCCCCGAACTTTATTATGGGCTTTTGCAGGCGGCTTCCAGGGCCAGAAACTGGACGGAGGCCCATGCCGCCTTAGAAGCAATTTTTGCCGAAGACGCTACTGCCAAAGCCCATTTACAGGGGGAGTACGGGCAGTCGCTGGCCGGTGTCGGTCGCTATGAAGAAGCGATTCCAATTTTGAACAAAGCCCTCGCCACAATCGATGCCGACAACGCCTTCCTTAACCAGAAGCTGACGGCCATGGCCGTCAAAATTGAAAAGCCCGGTGAAAAGCCCAATATCGATATGACCAAGGTGCCCTACGTCGAGATAACGGCCAAACTGCCAATTCCCGAGCGGAACGTGGTCAAACCTTCGGACGTCTCCGGGAACTCTAAGTACGCTCTTACTTACGACAACCTGCATCACTACTCCGAATTCATCGGTATCTGCACTTATAAGGGCTATGAAATGGAAAAGGATATTGCCTTCTTCCGCCCGCCCATTGCCAAATTTCACATCGATGAAATTTTGAAAGGTCCGCCCCTGTGCAGTCTGCCTATTCGATTCGAATTTCATGACAAAGTCGGTAGCCCGACCATACCCCCCGGCTGGACCTTCAGTTCCGACAAGATGCCCAAACCCGGTTCTAAATGGCTGATATTCGTTGAGAATGCCGTGCCCAAGCGCGGTGCTTTCGAGACCTACCACGGCAGTTATGGCAGGCAGGAAGCTACTGATGAGAACCGGAATAAGATCTACGCTATTATCGAGGCCCACCGTGGTCAGCAGTAGTATAGGAGCCCGCTCTAGTCAGCAGTAGAGGGGAAACGTTCTCAGAACCAGTAATGCCGTATTGCTTGACTGCTTTCCGCTATTACTTCCACTTGCATTTGCATCCCGTCCCCGAGACAGCATTTTTTTGATTCTCAGATTAGACAGTGGGAACAGTTTGCCTGCTGTTTGCATCTTAGGAGTCTGTGGGCACGGGCAAGAGATGCTGCTTTATGAGCAGTATCAGCTTCGCTTGGAAATTGAACTTGGGTTTGCACAGGGGAAGCTGTTAAAAGTTTTTTTTAGCAAAATCAGGCAATAATGCCCTGTCAAGTAGCATAAATGTGCTGAAACGTGGAAAATGGGCTATGTATGGAGTTGGTGACACGCTCTAGGTCCGATAAATACGAGTTGAGTGTCTTAAACGGATATTTCGAGGTTAGATGATGAAGATACCCAGAGCAATTAGGGCCGTTGGTGCTCTTGCAATTATGGCTACGCTGGCTTTTTCGGTGCCGGTGACCGCCGCGGAGACCGGTGACGATGCCGGACAGTTCGGTTCCATCACCGTGACAAAGCTGGCCCGGGAAGGTCTCAAGGCCGCCCAGCGGCAAGATTGGGCTACTGCCACTGCCAAGTACCAGAAAGCTGTGTCGCAAAACGTGAAAGCCCCTGAACTTTATTATGGGCTTTTGCAGGCTGCTTCCAAGGCCAGAAACTGGACGGAAGCCCATGCCGCCTTAGAAGCTATTTTTGCGGCAGACGCCGCTGCCAAAGCCCATTTGCAGGGTGAGTACGGGCAGTCGCTAGCCGGTGTGGGACGCTATGAAGAAGCGATTCCAATTTTGAAACAGTCTCTGAACACAATAGACGCCGACAGTGCTTTCTTGAACGAGAAACTGGCGGCCATGGCCATCAAAATTGAAAAGCCGGGTGAAAAGCCCGATATCGATATGTCCAAGGTTCACTATTATGAGCCCACGGCCAAACAGGTAATTCCTGAGCGCGATGTCGTTAAACAATCGGAAGTTTCCGAGAAGTCTAAGTACACCCTCTCTTACGATAACCTGCATCACTACTCCGAATTCATCGCCATCTGTACTTACGAAGGTTATGAAAAAGAACGAGACATTGCTTTCTTCCGTCCGCCCATTGCCATTTTTCACATAGATGAAATCTTGCATGGTCCGCCCCTCAACAAACGACTGCCCATTCGTTATGAGTTCCATGACAAAGTCGGTACACCGACAATGCCTGCCGGCTGGACCTTTGGCCCCGACAAAATGCCCAAGCCCGGTTCCAAATGGCTGATCTTCATCGAAAACGCCGTGCCCAAGCGGGGTGCGTTCGAGACCTATCACGGCAGCTACGGCAGACAGGAAGCCACTGACGAGAATAAAAATAAGATTTATGCCGTTCTTGAAGCCCACCGCGGTCAGCAGTAAAGAGAGGAAGTTATGAAGTTAGTTTTGAAGACAACCACGCTGGCTGTACTTGCCTCTCTGAGCTTTGGCAGTTTCAGCGCCGTCCGCGCCGAAGGACCCCTGGAGCGGAAAGTAGCAATTTATACAAGCTTGCTTGATTGCTACCAGAAGCTGGGGCGCTCAAAGGATGTGGGAGCAACCTTTGCCACCCTGGTGGCATTGAAGCCAAATGATGCCGTTTTGCAATACAACTACGGCTATCATCTCTACACCACCGGTAATATTGCCGGGGCCATTGCCCACTATCGTAAAGCCTGTCAGTTCGACCCGGCTAACGGTGACTACCACGGCAACCTGGCTAATCTTTTGATGCAAACCAAAGATTACAATGGTGCCATGCTCGAATATGGCCGGGCTGGTGAGCGCTTCCGCCCTCAGTTTGATAATGTGCAGAAGTACATTCAACAACTGGCCCAGCAGAAGGCTTATCAGATGCAATTAAATAACCAGAAGACCAAACAGAAGACTGCTGCTCCCACCAAGCGCAGCTCCGATGATGACGACGAATAAATTCGTCTGACTTTCCAGACTTAAAGAGGAGGAAGCGCCTGCTGGTGCTTCCTCTTTTGCTGTGATTGGGTTTTGAATTGATTTGGAATTGAATTTGAATTGATTTTGATTTGAATTTGAATTGGTTTTGAATTGATTTGGAACTGAATTTGAATTGATTTTGATTTGAATTTCTGCCTTTCCTGGTTCCTGGCTTTGCCGCCCCTCGGCTTGATTTGAAGCTGCCAGGGTCTCTTTGAGAAAGAACTGCCAATGTAACAATAGTGAAATTGCGAAATATTACATCAGCGTTTCGAGACTTTTCCCGAAACGAAAGCCTTGCTGCATCTACGTTCTAGCCGTCAAGCAGAATTAATTTCTCGCGTTACATGAGTTTAGTGGTTTTGGCAGGTTTCTTCTTAGAGACCCGGGCGGTCTCATGCATTTTATTTTCTGACGGTTCTCTTGCTTAGCGTCCGCTGGGCTGGATGGCACCGTCGGCAGTGCTGGACTGAGCTGTCTTTTCTTCCGCTTCCGCCTCTTCATCGTCGATGACGATGCGATTTCTACCCCGTCTTTTAGCCAGGTAGAGTCGGGCATCTGCTACTTTTACCAGTTCAAAGACCGAATCACCGTCCAGGGGGTATTCGGCAATGCCGCCGGAAAAGCTGTTGCGGAACTCTTCTCCTTTATCGCCGGTGAAAGTCATGTTGCGGAATTCTTCCAGCACGCGGTCAACAGCCAGATGCATGGTTGCTTTGGTTTCTCGCCGGAAAGCCAGCATAAACTCTTCTCCGCCCCAGCGTCCTCTCAAGTCGTCCACCCGAAAACGTCTGGAAAGAAGTTGCCCCAGTCCAGCCAGTACTTTGTCTCCGGCCAGGTGTCCGTAGGTGTCGTTGACTTTCTTGAAATGGTCCACATCCAGAAGACAAATGGTGAAGGTGGTCTTCAACCTTTGGGCTTCCGCCAGAATGGCACCCAGTTGTTCAGAGAAAGCCCGACGCAGGAGCAAGCCGGTGGTGGTGTCTTTATCGGAGCGGTCTTTGAGCATGCGGGAGCGATCCAGCCGCACCTTCACCCTCGTCAGAAGTTCTTCGTTGACCACGGGCTTGGGCAGGTAGTCGTCGCCGCCGGAGCGGAAGGCTTCAAGCCTGGCTTCCACACCGGTTTGACCGGTGAGAAAGATGATTGGCAAATCTTGCCAGCGGGGAATCTGCCGGAGCATGCGGCATACTTCGAAGCCGGTCACTCCCGGCATCATCACATCCAGGAGTAGCAGTTCGGGCGGATATTCCTGCATGGTATCGAGAATTTTGGATGGGTCATTGAGTATGCGCACGATCATGCCTTCGTTGCGCAACACCAGTGCTACCGTATTGCAGAAAAACTCATCGTCGTCACAGATCAAAATACGAGGGCGACCACCCTGTCTGATATTGACCAGATGCTGAACGGCCTTTTCCAGGGCATCGGAAGCAAGCGGTTTATCTAAGTAAAGCGAGGCGCCGGCATGGGCCGCTTCTACCATGTTTTTCACCAGTGCCTGTCCTGATACGAAGGCCAGTGGCAAGTTCTCGTATCCTGGTAATTCTCTCAGTTGCCTGGCCAGTCCGAAACATTGTTCCGGATGATCCGGTAAGACGTTGATCAGGGCTGCGTCCAGGGGGTAGACCACGGCTTGTTCCAGGGCTTCTTTCAAACCTGAGGCACGCACGATTTCTACCAAGCGTTGCTTGCCTAATTCCGAGACGATATCTAGAAAACCGCGGTCATCGTCTACAACCAGAATGCGCGTCATGGCCGGGTTGTGGGTTGCTTGTTGAGGCTTCAAGCCCGATGCCGCCACTGCCTCATTAATCTCCTGGCATTCAGAATCGCCTGCTTCCTTTACTTCCAGCAGTTTTCGATCTACTTCAGCCCAGATGATTAGCTGTTCTTCTTTCGGCTTCTCATGGACAGTGGCTGCTGCATCTTCGATGTAAGCCATCAATTCCGACACCCGCCGAAATCCAAGAGAGCCGCCCGTGCCTTTTATCTTGTGGGCCAAGCCGCGCACTTCCGCGGAGAGATCGGTGCTGGCCGGATTATTCTTGGCCCGTTCAATGGCCTCCGCCAGTTCATTGATGCGATTTGGCAAAACCCTGGCATATTTGGTAACCAGAGCCAGGAACATGGTCTCGAAGTCTTTCATTTTTTGAGCGGCCGCTTCCGAGCGATCATCGTCGATGGTGCGGTCTATTTGCGCTCCAAAAATGTAAGGGATAAGCGGTTTATGCACTGAAAGCGCCACTGCATGGTCGGCAGTGATTTTGGTGCGCAGGGATTCGATATGCTTTCCACTTTCGCCCACCAGCACCAATTTGGTGATCATGCCGCTGCGGCGGCGTTCTAAAATCCAATGCAGTTCATCTCCCTGGGGCATTGGACTACCTACGATCATAAGATCGTAAGGTGTTTCCGGTTTATTGAGGGCTGCTTCGGCTGCTTTCAGGGAGTCCGCCTGCACAATTTTATGACCGCGCCCCTCCAGCACGGATGCGACCAGCTTGGCGAATTGCAGGTCGCTGTCTACCAATAAAATTTGCTTTCCCATGCCCGCCTATCCTGCTTTGTTGCGCCCCTTACAATGGCAAGTCGGTGCGCAGTTTGCGGGGGTTCTGCCAACCCATTTCATCGAGAGCCTCATCGAAACCGACTCTCATACGCTCGCAATAGTTGAGAGCCATGATTACCTGTTCGATTTTCATGAGCCCTTCTCGGATCAAGGGCAGACTGGTGAGTGCTGCTTCTACCGTGGACTTGTGTACTTTTCCGGCTGCTTCCAAAATTTGCACTACATCGCCACCGTGCTTTTTGCGGACGTTGACGGCTGTGGTCAAATCGCTTTCGGTCAGAAGTTGCGCCTTTTGCAACAGATCGAAAGCCCCTTTCAAATCTCGTTGACCGCCCTGAGCCGGTGCTTGTGGTCGAGCCTGGGCTTGTTCATGACCGGCTACGGCTTGCCTGGAGCCGGCCTGTAAGCCTGCCGGCTTTTCCAGATCGCCTTTGGTGAGGTATTGATCGATACTGCCGCCCATGGCATGGAGGCGCTTCAATACATCCGGTGCTTTTTCCGTGGTCAGCTTCTCATCCCGCACCAATTCCTGCAGTTTGAGAGCGGCTTCCAGTGTGGGTTCTGAGATTAGACCCGCTTCTCTTAGAAGCGTGCCCAGCAGTATATTGGCTCGCTTGTCGATGAGATGATAATCGAGCGGAATTTTGGGCTCCGGCATGGAGGTCTGGGGATAAGGCTGGGCCGGATATTGCATCTGCTGGGGCGGATACTGCATCTGCTGAGGTGGATAACCCATGGGCTGCTGACCGGGCATGGGTTGAGGCGGATATTGCATCTGCTGAGGTGGATACTGCATTTGCTGGGGCGGATACTGCATCTGCTGAGGTGGATATCCCATGGGCTGTTGACCGGGTATGGGTTGCGGCGGATATTGCATCTGCTGAGGCATTTGTGGCGGCAGAGGACCGGGTACCGGAGTTTGCACCGGCATAGGTGCAGGCACCGGCGGTTGTGGTTGCACGGGAGCCGGTGTCGGCTGATTAACCGGTGGAAGGTTGGTAGCGGAAGCACCGGCCTGGAAGTTTCCAAAGCCGCCGCCCAGACCACCGCCTAAGCCGCCGCCCAGACCGCCGCCCAAGCCGCCGCCCAGACCACCGCCCAAGCCGCCGCCCAGACCCCCGCCCATGGGTGCCGCTGCCGGGGCCTCGTTGAATTTGTCTAGGTCGCTCATCCTTGGAGCTTCTACCGGCTTGATCTTTAATTCATCAGGTATGGCCAGCCCGCCGGAGGTGCTGCCTGCCGACATAGACAATATGTCGTACATGAATTCCAGGTCAGCGGCTGCAAAAGGTTGCGTCCAGACTACCTTGGATGTGCCTTCGATTTCTTCGTAAAGCGTCCAGACAGGATCTTTCAGAGTTTCATCCCATTGCACTGTGATAATGAAGCTCTTATGGTCCGGTTGAGACCAGGGCATTTCAATCAAAGTGCCCCGTTTGCTCTGGGCCTCTTCAAGCAGCACGCGCACCTTGCTCAAAGCAGGGCAGGCCGACTCCGCCGGCAATCTAAGACGACGGGGTCCGCCACTGGGGGTGTTTTCACTGGGCTTGTTGGGCGGTAATCTGTTCATCGCTTCCTCGAAACTCTACTTTCTGCATTCGTCCTTTAATTCATATTTCACAGGTTGCACACTTTATAAACGTCAAGCCGGCGTAGGCGTCTTGAAATTTACAGGCAACCCCCGCCAACAGGACAGATAGTCTTCCTGGCGATGCTTGGTGGTGATGGCCAGGGTGGTGGGGGCGAATACCAGCGAGCTTTCGAACATGAAAGCGAGGGTATTGCCCTGATAGACCGGTTGTAGCTTGACCTGACTGGCCTTCTCAAATGTATCCCGGTCCGGTCCATGGGCGGTCATGCAGTTGTGCAGAGAGCCGCCGCCCGGCAGGAAGCCTTCTTCCTTGGCATCATAGACGCCATGGATCAGGCCCATGTACTCGCTCATTATGTTGCGGTGGTAGTAGGGGGGGCGGAATGTGTTGTCGGCCACCATCCAGCGGGGCGGGAAGATGACGAAATCGATATTGGCCGTTCCGGGTATCTCCGACGGCGAGGTGAGCACGGTGAAAATGGAGGGATCCGGATGGTCGAAGCTGACTGTATTTATTACATTGAAGAGAGCCAGGTCGTATTTGTAGGGGAAGTAGTTGCCGTGCCAGCCCACCACATCCAGAGGTGAGTGTTCCAATTGGGCTTCAAAAAGATTGCCGCAGAATTTATTGATCAGGGTGAAGCGGCCTTCCTTTTTTGTATAGGCAGCCGTGGGGACCAGGAAGTCGCGGGGATTAGCCAGACCGTTGGCGCCTATTGGCCCCAGTCCGGGCAGGCGGAAGGGAGGACCATAGTTCTCCAGGACATAACCCCTGGCTTCATTCTGGGGGAGTTTGACTTGAAACTTTATGCCCCGCGGCAGCACAACGATTTCGCCCGGGCCGGCTTCGATGACACCAAACTCGGTGGCGATGATCAGGCTGTTCAACTGCGGCACGATCAAAAAGTCGCCGTCCGAATTGTAGAAGAAACTATCTTCCATTGAGGCATTGGCTGCGTAAATGTGGATGGCGGCGCCCCTGACCGAGCCATAATCTCCGTTGCCGGCAATTGTGGCCAGGGATGAGATAAAGTCGACCTTGTCTTTGACCGGCAGGTCAAAGGGATCCCAGCGCAACTGGTCGGGTGTCGGCACCTCTTCCGTGAAAGGACGGGAGCGCAGTAGTTTGTTGTCACGGCGCTTGAACTTTGAGTGCAGCACGGAGGGGCGAATGCGATAGAGCCAACTGCGCAGGTTTTCATGGCGGGGCATGACGAAGGAACTACCAGTCAACTGCTCGGCATACAAACCAAGGTTCACTACCTGCGGTGAATTTTGTCCTCTGGGAATGGCTCCCGCTTCTGCTTCGGAAACCAAATGATTGCCGAAACCACTAAGGTATTCTCCAGCTTCCATGGCTTTCTCCTTTCTACTTCTTCATGAAAATGGCGCGTGCGTGTTGATCCATTTTGCTGGCTTCGCTCTCGCGACCAGCGGCACGCAGCATCTTGGCATAGTTTTCGTAAATGCTGATCAAATCTGTATGAAAGGCTCCAACAGCCTTTTGTTTGACTTCCAGCGCTCGTTTGTAATGGGTTTCCGCCTCGGGAAATCTGCCCTGGGCACGCAGGCAATTAGCCAGGTTATTCAGAGAGGACGGCAGCCGCGGATCTTTAGCATCGAATTTTTCTGCTTCTTGAACAGCAAGGCGGAACTGTGTTTCCGCATCCCCTGCCCGCCCCTGACTCATGGCGTTTTGACCCATCAAATTGTAACGATCCCACATAATTCCTTCCTCATTGCATAGGGTCTAGGAACCCTCAGTACATTTAGGACACCTGTTTTACTTGGGGATCCGTCCGGCGTTTCCGTCAAGATTCTCAAGAGCTTAAGCTTTTTAGTGCTTCAGACAAGTTACATAGTTTAGAACACTTGACCGGCCTTGGCGCTACCATATGCAGAGAAATCAGGCGCATTTATCTGCTTAGCCTGCAGAGGGAGTTTTGCCAAGTGCTGAAAGAGAGTCAAATTAAGAACCTGTGGCTTGGTGTCACTGTGCTCGTCATGATTGGTGTCTATCCGCCCTGGAAGGAGTTCGGCGCACTTGAGGCTCCGCTTGGCTTTGCTTCAATTTTTTCCCCGCCGGTACTGAGCGAGGAAGCTAAGGCTCGGGGCATAAACCGAATCGACATCGATTTTTCGCGCCTTTCAGTGGAACTCTTTCTTGGCATCGCCGCCACTGTAGCACTGGTGCTCAGCGCCCGCGGCGCCGCTGTCAGTGCGGCGCCCTCCATTGATGCCGAGAAACGGCAGAATGCCCCTGCTGCCGGTGGTCCAAAGCCGGTGGCAGCCGAGCCCCTGCCGCCGCCCAACACCGTGACGGTGGAACTGCAATCTAATGAGAGTATCGGTGAGATTCTGGTCGAATCGGAGGAGGATGCCGACTACTGGGAACCCTTGTGCAAAGCTCGTGGCACCTTCTATCTTCCCCGGGGCAAGAAACTGCAACTGGAGCTTTCCAAGGATAGACGAGTAGATCTGTCTCTATTGAAGCGCTTTCCCACCGGCTACCTGCACTCTATCGATGGAGAAGGCAGCAAGATTACCGATGATGATGCTGAGAAAATCGCCTCTGTGACTGGTCTCAAAGAGCTGGATTTGTCGGGCACACCGCTTTCTTCCAGAGGTGTGGAGCATCTGCGTTCATTGAAATCTATTGAGAAGCTCTGGCTGGATAACACCCTTATCGATGATACCTGCGTGCCGGCGCTCATTTCCCTCTCCACCCTCAAGAAGCTTTCCCTGGAAGGCACCTCTTTGAATGAGATTGCCAGGGAATCTCTCAAGAAAGATTTGCCTGAGAGCACGGAATTGAAAATTTAGGTGGAAGCTAGCGGTGCACGAGCTCTCGGGCTCTTTCCGCTGCTTTTACTACAGCTTTGATCAAGGTGACGCGCAGCTTACCTTCTTCCAGTTCCATCAGACCGTCAATGGTGCAGCCGGCCGGGGTGGTCACCGTATCCTTGAGCAGGGCCGGATGAGCCTTCGATTCCAGCACCATTTTGGCGGCGCCGTACATGGTTTGAGCAGCAAGCAGGGTGGAGGTTTCTCTGGGGATGCCCAGTTTTACGCCGGCTTCCGCGAGAGATTCAATCACCACGTATAGATAGGCCGGACCGCTGGCCGATAGGGCTGTGACGGCGTCCATGAGCGACTCGTCTACGAATACGGTCTCGCCCACACAGCGAAAAATTGCTTCGCAGGCTTTCAAGTGTTCAGCCGTGGCTTCTGAGCCGCCGCAGAGCCCGGTCATGCCGGCATTGATGACGGAGGGCGTGTTGGGCATGGCTCTTACCACCGGCGCCGGTCTGCCTAACTTCTCTTCCACGAAGGCTGTGGAAACGGAGGCTGCCACGGAGATGAGAAGTTGGTGGTCTTCAAGGACATCTTTGATCTCATGCAAAACTTTGGCCATGTTTTGCGGTTTGACAGCCAGGAGGATGATGTCCTTGCCTTTGACAGCCTCTTTATTGTCAAGGGATACTGCTATGGGTAGCTTCTCTTTTACTCGACTGATGGAATTTTCCCGACCCACTGTGCCGCAGACGTCTTCCGCCTTAAGTGCTCCATTCCTGAGAAGCCCGGAGATAAGAGCTTCTCCCAGTTTACCCACACCGATAACAGCCAGTTTTTTGCCTTGCAGCATATTTTTCTTACCTTCCTGCCTTTTGCGCCAAGAGCTAGAACCTCTAGCCTATCAACATTAACACGCTCTTGACCCAAGGCTTACCATTACGGTTGCTTGAATCCAGGGAAATCTTGCCTTGAATGGTAAGGTTAGTTCTTCCCTTGATCGGGAAGGTAAGTTGAAAGATAATTTCTTTTTGATAGCTTCTATTTCCCCTTTTCCAGTGGTCAGGTTTGACAATGTACAAACCCAAGAAGTACGTCCGTCTCGACAAATTAGCGAAGACGCCGCGACTTCCTGATATCAGAAACTTGCTCAATGAGGCCAAGAAGGCCCGGGCTTGCACAGTTGAATTGCCCTGGCGTTCGGAGAAGCTAGGACTGCCCTTCTCTCTCACCGTGAGAGTGGAAGTAGGGGGCGGTGAGCCAATCTGGACTCTTTACGAAGGCGAGGGGAATAGCTCCAGGGTGATGTGGAGCACCGGCTTTGATGATGTAGAACTGCTCTACGACGTTCTCACCCTTTCTCTGCCTTCCGATGGTCCCAATATTTTTGCTCCCACCGAGGAAGCTCCGCCCGCCGGCAAAAGCGTGGCGGCTGCGCCCGATAGAGCGCCTCTGGCGAAAGCCGATAGGGCTTCAAACTACAGCAGTTCTGCCAGCACGGACGCCGGCTCCGAATTCTCTCTCGATCGAAGCTACGAAAGTTCGTCCGGCGACAGCGGCTTGATGAAGCCAAGCGATCTGGATGCCAGCGGCTATTTCAAAAAGAAAGAACCGGCCAAGTATCCCCCTCATCTCTTGACTCCTGAGTCCGAGGCACCGGCAGCCCAGCAGGAGCCCGCCGCCGCTTTTGCCGGGGAAGCAAAAGCAAGCGAACCCCAGCCGGCTGCTCAAGCTGCTCCTCACGCTGCTCCTGCCGCCAGTCCTGAGGTTGTATCGCCACCGGCGATGGAAAGTCCGCCGGCTCAACAAGTTCAGCCGCCGGCTCCGACTGTTGCACCAATGGCGGTGCCGCAGAATGTGCAACCGCCCATGCCCGGTCCTCAACCTGTGCCGCAACAGCCCTTCATGCCGCAGGCTGAGATGCCGCCTGGCTATGGTTACCCGCCGGGTTATCCTTATGCCCCTTACCAAAATCCATATATGTATCCGCCGGGCTATGCATACCCGCCCGGTTACGGTGCTTCACCCTATCCCTACAATCCTAATATGATGCCCGGGCAGTTGCCTTATGGTCAGCCGGCCCTGCCGGTAGATCCGGTTTCCGCTGCTTCCACCGTGCCTCTTGGTTCCGGCACCGGCGGTTATGCCGTTGATCCATTTGCTCCCAATGTGGTGGCACCCCATCACGACCTGGTGAAGCGGCGACCCAATATTATGCTCGGCACTTTTCTAGTGGATGCAGGACTTGTGCCGAAGGCTACTATCGATGCCGCCTTGCAGGTACAGACCCTGGTCAGTCAGGGCACTCTCTCCGCCATTAAGGCGGCTGAGGCTGTGCGCAGGGCTCATCTCAGGGGCTGCGACGTTGAACCTGATGAGGCCGACATTCGCATCAAACCCGGTGATGCCGTGGTGCGGGTCAAGCCACAGATTGGGCAGGTTTTAGTCATGGCCGGCATCATTACCGCCAGTCAATTGAAAACAGCCCTGGGTTTGCAGGATGTCTTGCGCTCAGGCAATATTTCCATGGAAGAGGCCATTGAAAAGTTGGCTCAGACCAGCGGCACGGCCATGGTCAAGAGAGAAGGCATCGATGACGAAACCATTGCTGATGCCCTCAATTTGTTACGAAACTCCGGATTGATATCTGTGGCTGATCTGGAGAGTGCCACTGCTGCCGGGGGTGAACTGGCTTCCGGTGCGGCCTCCATGCTGGTTTCCGGCGGCAAGATTGAGCAGATGCTACTGGACAGTGCACTTTCTTGCCAGAAGCACATTGCTGTCGGGAAACTGAAAGTCGAGGAAGCGGTACAGGCTCTGCACTATTGTCAGCGCATGCGGGTGTCTTTGAAAGAGGCCTTGCAAGAACTGGGTATAAGCGTCCTTTCTTAGTACGGGAGGGAGGCATGTCCGGTTCTGAAAACTCTACCAGCCCCAACTTGAATCAGTCTTCGGAAGGAGAAACTCTTCTGACCGAAGGTCATGCCGAATTGGCTCTGGAGAATCTTTCCCGTGTGGAGAGACCGCTTCTTTTGTTGGGAGTCGGGCGCACGGCTCGTGCCCTGGTGGCCTATATTCGCGGTGGGCTGGCGCAACCTGAAAATTTTAGTTGTGGTGTTATATATGGTACTACGAGAGAAGAGGGGCGGGCCGCCGAGCTGAAGGAGCTAGGTATTGAGCCGCTAGTGCTGGATAAGCTACTGGATTTTGCTGCTGAGCGTGAAGACGGTGCTAAGGTGGGGGCCCTCAAGCGTCTGCAGGAACTGGCAAAAGGGGCGCTGGTTCTGGTTTCCTTTCCACCCGACGGCAGCACCGATAGAATTCTGGCGGAAGTGGTGGGGACTGTGGCCGCCAAGATTGTCTATATTTCCTCCACCGGTGTTTACGGTAAGCAGCAGGGCATCATCGACGAAGAAACCGATGTGGACAAGCAGGAACCGGCCGCCAGGCAGAGACTTGCCGCTGAGGACATCTGGCGAGACTATGGCGCGGTGGTATTGAGAGCGCCCGGCTTATACGATTATTCCTACGGTCTGCATCTTCGTTTGATCGCCGGACAATACCGGTTACCCGGTGACGGCACCAACTATGTTTCTCGCATTCACCTTGATGATCTGGCCAGAATTATCGTGGCTGCCTTCCTGCGGGCGCAAGCGCGTGCGCTTTACCTGGTCGGCGACTTGAAACCGTCTACGCACCTGAGTGTAGCCACCTGGTTGTGCTCGGAACTGAATATGCCGCTGCCGGAAAGCCAGAGTCTTGCTTCTGTCAATCCTACCCTGCGCGGCAATAGACAGATAAACGCCCGCAGGGTCTTGCGAGATCTGGGAGTGGAACTGAGTTTCCCCTCCTATGTGGAAGGGTATGCGGACTGTTTGAAAAAATATCGCTCTGCTTCCAGCGTGCTGCGTTAAAAAGAACCGTACTGGGCTGCTTTCTTCTATGCCGTCGGCGAGGCTAGGTGAAGAAGTTATAGACTACGATGCCCATATAGGTGGCAAATATCGTCCAGAGAAGCGGCATGCAGAAACCGGAGTGCTTGGTCGAACTGCTGCCGCCACCACTGTCATCGTGAGTTTCAATGAGAAATTCCATAAGGGTTGAAAGAATCTCAAGGACGATCATCAACAGGGCGTCTCCAATTCTCTGGTAGTAAGTGTATTTTTTTATCCTAAGCGCCGCCTCTTGACAAGCGGCTTTAATTAAGCCCTTCTTTAGATTTCAGCACCGGGTTCAGGCTGATGCATAGACTCGGCCTCTGACACGAACACGGACGCAGGCACAGATAGAAGATCAGTGCTTAATCAGTTAATGCGCCTTTTGCGACAGCGAAACGGAAAGCTGTAGGTGGTATTACCGACGGTGACACGTACTTCGACATCTTCGTTGCGAGGGTAGAGATAGAACAACTCACCGGTGCGTGATTCAAGTGGTTCCATGGAAATCGGCAGGAGCCCCATTTGCCTGATGCCCTCGGAGCGAATTAAACCGGATTCCCGGCTGCCTTCTTCTTCGGCTTCATCGGCGTAAAAGACATTTTCTCGGCTGGGTAAGATGGCCACTCTCGTTGGCACCACGTGGGAAATACCCGGCCATTCTCCCCAGACACCAAAGACGTTTGGACCACGAAAGAGGTCATGACCGTTGGGCGGTACCAGTCCGCGGAAATTTCTTGTTTTCTGGATGTTGGCCAACCAGGGGCGATTCTGAGTGAGATCCCAGATATTGCGTTCGCGGCGAATGCGATCGATGCGGCTGTGATCTACCTGGGGAATCTGTTCATAGGATCTGGTGACACCGGAGCTTTGATCTTTTACAACTTTGTAGAATTTTACTTCTCCCAGACCAAAGACATGCCGGTGCTCATCGGTATTGGTTACGCAAATGAGTAAACCAGCCAGTTCCCACAGGTCTATGACTGTAACCGCTACCCTTGTGTTGTTTACTTCTATATAGCGCAAGGGGAAGTCTTGATCGATTATTTCATGGGAATGAGGGGAGCCCGGTTCCCAGACATAGTCAATTTCACCAGTTAGAGACTTGGTTTTCTGTGAATTACTGGCACTGGCCTTTATGGCGCAGGCGCGCTCGAAAATTTGAGCAGCTGTTTTTCTGGCCCCGATGTCTCTGTAAAAGAGCGCTTCCTGCCTTAATAGGTCGGCCAGATCCAATTGTTTATAGCCGGGTTCTTGCTCTAGTAGTTCGACAGCGGCTTGAAAGTGCTCTTTGGCATCTTGATTAAGACCGCGGTGACTGAGAACGCGAGCCAGGCGACCTTCCGCGATGCCTCGTTCTTTCAGGGCGGGCAGACCGTGATAGCCCTTCTGCATCAGCCTCATGGCCTGTCTTATGTGTTTATCCGCTTCATCAAAGCGGCTCAGTCTCAGTTCGGCTTCAGCCAGTTCTGAAAGTAGTAAGGCCCCTTTGCTCTTGTTGACGTTGCCGTGTTGGTCGACCTTTATACCCTGGGCTAGCTTGGTGAGGGCGCGATAGGCCTGATCGTTTCTCTGTCTGGCCAGGTCGAGTCGGGCCATGCTCAGTTCCAGGTCTTGCAGGTGCAGGCGATTGGTGCTGCGATAAAGTTCCTTGAGGCTGGCTTTGAAGTAGGCTTCTGCGGTTTCGTAGCGCCTTTCGGAAAGGGCCTTTTCTCCCTCTAAATATAGCTTTTGACTGTAGTCTCCTTCCTTCTCAATGTTCAAGTTAGTGCCCGGCGTGGGTTTTTCCACTACTACATCGCTATTGAGGGTGCTTTCTTCCCTTGCCGATTTTGTGGACTCTGGCTGGGACTGATCGGCCTGAGCCCTGGCGGCGGTTTGACAAAAGGCAAACAAAGAGAGCAAAGAAGGTATCAGCAGGGCTAAAAGCGAGTGCCGCCGGGACAAGCATCCTTTCGTTGCCCGTTGCGCACTGTTTACGGCTATTTGCCCTGCTCTTTGCCTGACCATTTGCTGCCTTTGCCAGTTTGATAGACCATTAACTAGCTCTCTAGTTCGGCGGTTCCTATTTTATAGTGTACGCTCGTTTATACTTTCGTAACCAGTAACCCTTTACTTGCCGGAGAGCGAAATTAGAGAGTCTCTCCCGACGGCTTGAGCTAGGGACGAAGCGGGAATAATGAATGCAGGCACAAAGATTGAGAAGTTACGTCAAATACTTTATCGGCTCGACGATTGATTGCCTTGTTTGTATGAGAGGGGTTCTTCTTGTGAGAAGAAGCGACACTTTGTTAACCTCCCTGTGTGTGCTTTTGACGCTTCTGGCCCTAATCCCGGTTATATCTATAGAGGCGGCTGCAGCTCCGTCCGCTACAACTCCCGCCGCTACAGCTCGACCCAAGTCGAAGGTGGCAGCTTCCAAGCACAAGAAGAGACCGAAAAGAAGAGGCAATGCCAGTAACAATGCCATTAGCAAGGCCGGACAAGGCAAGCCCCTGGTGTTGCAAAAGCCCCTGCTTGATTCGTCTCTAGCGACGACTCATGAGATCAAGCCTGTCATTTCAGATCCTGAGAGCGATCGCTTGCTTCGCCTGGGGGCTTTGAAGCACAGGGAAGGGCAGCTATCGGAAGCGGAAGATAACTTTCGCCAGGTACTGGGTCGGGACCCGCAGAATGTGGATGCCTTTTTCAATCTTGGTGCCCTGGCTGAAGGTCGCGGTGATTTGATCACGGCCCTTGGTCATTACCGTGCTGCCCATGCGCTCTCGCCTCGGGACCTACAGATAGGCGAGGCCGTGCAGTCGCTGGAAAGTCAGTTGAAGAGAAATCCCAGCCTCAGTGTGGCGCCGCCGGTTGCCGGCGCGGTTACTTTGCCGGTGGCAAACCCAGGCGTCAGAGCCATGGATAGAACTGTGGCCGTTCAGCCCTTCACCTTGCCGGAGAGCGACCCCGTACCAGTACAGGACGGACAGGTTTTTCAACTGCGGTCCAATCAAAATGCCATGACTCCGCCAGTGCTCCCGGTCGGGAATGCCACTCCGCCTACACTGACGGTGGGTGCGCCCCGTCCTTCCACGGGCAAGGTGGTAGCGCGAGCGGCACTTGGTATGGCGCTTAATATTGGTGCTTCTTATGCGCTACGTGGCACCGGTTTGCACTGCCCGGTCTGCCGTCTGGTTCGTTTGAGATTTTAGTTTTGGGACCGATGATTTTTTTCGGAACTCTGATTTTGTGGTTGGCAGTCTCTTGCCCACCGGCGCCAGCTCAGCCACACTTCGCTGCTGTGCCCGAGCGGGCTTCAGCTTCGAAGGGCGTCGCAAAATCTTCCGAGGAACGCGCTCCTTATCGCTTGAGGAGAGCGACAAGTACAAGTGTTAGTGCCTGTGAACGGGACGCTGAACCGGCGTTAGAACTGGGTATCGTTCAGAACTTCAACCGCTGGCGTTTGCGTTTTGGACAGCCGGTATTTTGTCCGGTCTGTCTGTGCAATTCCTCTTGCAAAGACTTTGCTGATGCCTGCACCTTGAACAGTCAGGCTCAGGTTCTAGGGTATTTTCCGGCAGCGGCGAAACTTATCAGTGCTACTCCATCAGGTTGTGGCGGCGCCTGCCTGCAAGCTTCATCGCAAGTAGGATGTTGCCCAGACTGAGACTGGGGAAAACCCCGTTTAAGATTTCAAGAGAATTTCGTACCATAGCATTGTAGAGAACTCCCAGATGAAGCCTCGCCTCGCCAGCGAGGCTTCATTTGCTTCTGCAATTTGCCGGTTGAGTGCATCCTCAAACTTGCTCTTTGTTCTCTTCTACCATTTCAGCCTGGGTGGTGGAAGCTGGCTGTGCCGCTCTTTTGTGTTTGCCTGCATGTTTGCGGCCGCCCATACCTTTTCCTTTGCTTGCCAGGCGTTTGCGCAAGGTCTGCCGTTGTTCGGGGGTGAGGTTTTCACTAGTGTCGATGCGGTAAGACAGTTTGACTGAGGCAATTTCGCCGGCAAGGGAGTTTATTTGTTCTTGTTCTTTCAAGATGGCTGCTTTGTCGAGACTTTCTCTGGTTAAGAGGTCTTGCAGAGTGCGCTTGTGGGAACTTAGCTCGGCAATCTTGGGTTGTACTTTGTCTTTCATCTGGTTGCGCAGGGTGAGCATCTTCTCTTTCTGGGCGTCGCTCAAACCAAGGGGGTCTTTGCGATGTCCGCCTTTTTTGTCGGTCTTGACGGTAGTTGTTTCAGAAGCAAGCTTATCGGGAGTTTCCAGCCCTTGTGAGAAGACCGGTATGAAGCACTGGCTGAAAGCGCCGGTGAGAGTCAGGGCCAGGGCAATAAAGGGAATTTGTTTGATTTTCATGGTCGGCTCCTTTGGCAGCGTAAATTAGACCCGCACAGGTTTCAGCACTGTGAGCGGCTCTTATGATCTACTAATGAATTTGCAGTAGTTTGTCAGGTGAACATATTAGCTAAGACGCTATTTGCTACTAAAAAGTTCAAGCCGGAAAATAAATTTCCAGCTTGAACTTCCAACTTTTATTTTTGAAGGGTCGGTTTGGGCTTTAGACGATTTCCGCATCCACTACGTCATGCCCGCCGCCGCCATTACCGGCTCCCGCTCCCACCGGTTCGCGGCTTTGGGCCCCGGCAGAATTGGTCTGGGCACCGGCGGAGTTGGTCTGGGCCTCGGTCTGCATCTCCTTCAAGACGGCAGCTAGATCTTCCACGGCCTTTTTGAGCACTTCCAGTGCCACATCGTCTTTGATTTTCTGGCGCAATTCACCGACCAGTAGTTCTGCCTTCGATTTGAGGGCACTACTTGTGATGCTGCCGAATTCGCTCATGTGTTTTTCCACTGCATACATGAGACCGTCGGCATCGTTGCGCAGATCGGCTTTGGCTTTCTTCTTCTGGTCTTCCTGACCATGGGTTTCGGCATCTCTAACCATGCGGTCGATGTCTTCCTTGGTCAAGTTGGTGGAGGCCGTAATGGTGATTTTCTGTTCCTTGCCGGTGGTTTGATCTTTGGCTGTGACAGACAGAATGCCGTTGGCGTCGATATCGAAGGAAACTTCAATCTTGGCCGTGCCTCTTCTAGCCGGTGGAATACCGTCCAGGAGGAAGTTTCCGAGCAGTTTGTTGTCTCTGGCGATTGGTCTTTCACCCTGGAAGACCATGATGTCCACATTGGGCTGATTGTCTTCGGCGGTGGAGAAGATCTGAGATTTGTGGGTGGGAATGGTCGTATTCTTCTCCACTAATTTTGTGAAAACACCGCCCATGGTCTCGATGCCAAGGGAGAGTGGAGTCACGTCCAGAAGTACGATCTCGCTCACTTCACCGGCGAGGACGCCGGCCTGCACAGCCGCGCCTATGGCCACCACTTCGTCGGGGTTGACGCTCTGGTTGGGTTCTTTGCCGCCGGTCAGGCTTTTTACCAGTTCTTTGACAGCCGGTATGCGGGTGGAGCCGCCCACCAGGACGATTTCGTCTATAGCGGAGTAGCCCAGCTTGGCGTCAGCCAGGGCTTGCTCAACGGGCTTGCGTAGTTTTTCTACCAACTCTCTGGTCAACTCGTTGAATTTGGCTCTGGTCAGCTTCATGTCCAGGTGCTTGGGACCGGTCTCATTGGCGGTTATGAAAGGCAGGGAAACGGTGGTTTCGTTTACGGATGAAAGCTCGATTTTGGCTTTCTCCGCCGCTTCCGTCAGTCTTTGCAGGGCCTGGGGATCTTTGGTGAGATCCACTCCTTCTTGTTGTTTGAACTCTTTGGCGAACCACTCCACCAGCTTGTGGTCGAAGTCGTCGCCGCCCAGGTGGGTGTCACCGGCGGTAGACTTAACCTCAAAGAGACCGTCGCCCACTTCCAGTATGGACACGTCGAAAGTACCGCCGCCCAGGTCGAAGACCAGGATGGTTTCGTTTTTCTTCTTCTCCAGACCATAAGCCAGAGCTGCCGCCGTGGGTTCGTTGATGATGCGCAGCACCTCGAGACCGGCGATAGCACCGGCATTCTTGGTGGCCTGGCGCTGAGAATCGTTGAAGTAGGCCGGAACGGTAATAACGGCGCTGCTTACTTTCTCGCCCAGATACTTCTCGGCGTCTTCCTTCAGTTTGCGCAGAATCATGGCCGAGATTTCTTCCGGCGAGTATTCCTTGCCGCCCATGGGCACCTTGCAGCCGCCCTCGGGGCTTTCTTTAACCTTATAAGAGACAATTTGCTTTTCTGAATCTACTTCCTGGAAGTGTCTGCCCATGAAGCGTTTAATTGAATAGACGGTATTTTGCGGGTTAATGACGGCCTGGCGTCTGGCCAGTTGCCCCACAAGTCTTTCGCCGCCTTTCGAGATGGCTACGACCGAAGGTGTGGTTCTCGCTCCTTCAGCGTTTGCGATTACCGTCGGTTGACCGCCTTCCATTACAGCCACGACTGAGTTCGTCGTACCGAGGTCAATGCCCACAGATTTGCCAGTTCCCTTCGACATAATGTATTCCTCTAATATTGCAACCCGGTAATACTTCGCTTGCCCCTGAGGGCAGCTTCTAAATTCAATCTATTAACAATGGCGCCGCTTTCACGGAAACTGTAGCTTTCTTTAATCATCTGGCTCCTGCCGGGGCGCTTAGTGCATCTTTCTATAATGTGCCTGGGCGCCCCTCTTGCGATAATTCAAACACTTAAACAAAGTTCGGATGTTTAGGGCGCACACGGCAGGTGCCGATCATATATAGGGATATGGATAGGGAATGGGTTCCTCAGCAAAAGTAGTTCAGTCTGTGGTCAGGGGCTTTGCTCTTACCCTGGCGCTTGTTGCCACTACCCTTCCCGGAGCTTTAGCGGCCAGCTCCGTCGACGCCGAGTCTAAACAGGCGCGCTCCATTCTCCATCATAGCGACCTTACTTCCAGTTTGCGCCTGGTGCCGGGCATGCTCGTTACAGTTCACACCTTTGACGGTCTTGATACCCATTGGCAGACCGTGGGCGACTACGACTTCATTGCTCGGGTGGCGGAATGCGAGAGCAAGGGCAAGGGCTTTATATATGACTGGCAAATGAGCCATCCCGCTGATGCCAGCGGCTCCCGTAAGGTCGAGGATGTCGATGTCAGGCATTCCCGCAAGGTTTCCCTCTTCTATCCCAAGCACGAAGTCTGCACCCTGGTTGGTTATACCAACGTATTGCGCCTTTCCGATGATCTATATAACGATCTGAAAGCCGGACGCACCTCCGATTTCATGATTGATGGTCCCGAAAGTATCGTCATAAACCACGGCGAGGTGACGCCTCTGCCCCGCAAGATTAGCCCGGCTGGTGTTGAAAACGTCAAAATCAGGGTGGAAGGGCAGGACCGGGAATTGCGGGCCATCAAGACTGTTTGCGACAATGGTTGGAATTACTGGGTTCTCGATAACCCTCAATGTCCCATGTTGATTCAAGGCAATGCCCCCTTTCGCTGGGTAGTTTCCCTCGGGAAAGTTGATGGTGACGGAACCGGCGATGCCAATCAAGAAGCGCGCAATATCTACGATCAGCTAAAGCGTAACGGTATTGCCACGAGCTACTTGATTCTCTTTGATTTCGATAGCGACAGATTGCGTCCGCACTCAAAAGAAATATTGCTCTCTCTCAGTCGTTACCTCAAGAAAGATAAAGCTCTCAAACTGCAAGTGGAAGGTCATACTTGCACCATCGGTGGTTACGATTACAATATGCAGCTCTCCAGAAAACGGGCTCAGTCTGTGCGTCGCTACCTGACGGAATCCTGTTCAATTGAGGCGGAACGTTTGAAGGCTATTGGTCTTGGCTATACCAAGCCGGAGAAATCCAATGCCACCTCAGCAGGGCGGGAGCGCAATCGTCGCGTTGTCTTTCGTGAGATCAAGTAGCTAAGAAGAGCCAGGCACGGTCGAAGCGCTTATCAATCAGGTCTTGCCTCCGCATGACGATGTAATTGGTGCCGGTATCGCCGGTGCCACCACCTGCAAGCAAGCTATCGGCCTCGCTCAGCACCAGCACCACCTCGTACTCTTTCGCGTTTTCGACGAGGTGGCCGTAGTGCCAGTCTGTTTTGCGATTGAGGCTGTAACCTATGCCCGAGGCACAAAAGGAAGCAATTATTTTCATCTCGGCTAGTTCTGCACTATCGTAGGCCGGACCGACTACCCCGGAAACTTTTGTCAGGCTCAAGCGGTTAAATTTCTCCGTCCAGGCGGCAAGCTGTGTCCGCAACTGGTCATCGCCTTCCGGCAGGGCGAGAGGCTGGCAGCGTTCCAGGCTTAAGAAGACTGTGGAGGCGGCAACGAGGGGTTTTGGGGGCAGGCACTTGCCATCCTCCCTTTCCCTCAAGTCTCCCCTGACATCTTCCGGGAAGTAATGCAAGTAGAAGGATTGCCGGTCTTTTAATGCACCGGAGCGGCTTTCCCTTCCCTTTGCCAGGCTCTCCCTGGTCAAACTTTTGAAGATGGCTAAAATGCCCTCATGTGGGTAGTCAGGCAGCGGCGGCAATTGCTTGCAGTCAATTTGAGCCAGAAAAAGCATGGGTTCCCCCTGCCGATCCCTTGGCCAGCGGAAAGCTCCGGATGTAAGGGGCTTTCCAAACAAGCGGCTTAGATTACTCTTCTGTGTCCCGGGCTCGCTGGGCTCTTCCTCTTTATTGACTAAGACTACCGACCGTCCGGCCGTGGCTTTCAGGGCCTGGGCCCATTTTTCACCTTCTGCCCCGTAGGGCGTGAGAATGGCGGCCAGCTCTTCTTTCAAGAGTGTTTTCAGTTTGGAATTTTCTTCGGACACTCTGCTACCATTTATGTCGACACTTGAGAGGATTCGATGAGCAAATGAGTAAGGGCAATTCTTTCACCTGGTATGGCCGCTCGGCAATATGTGCCTTCCTCCTTCTTAATCTTTACCCGGGCCTGGCCTGCGCTCAAGCCAAGCCGAAAAGCAATGCTACGCCGGCCCAGTCTGCCAAGCCTGCCGCCCAAGGTGCTAAGCCTGCGACTGTAGCTGGCGAAGTTTATACCGGCTATCTCATCGATCGCTCCTGCGCTGCGGCCATGAAGATGGAAAATAAGGGTCTGGACAATGGTTTGAAACAGCACACCAGGCACTGTTCCCTTGAACCTTCTTGTTCCGAGTCCGGTTACTCTTTGTACAGCGGCGGCAAATGGTTCGACCTTGATCCAAAGGGCAATGACATGGCTAGAAAGTACTTTCAGGCAAGTAAGAAAGAAGCCGGACACATTTTCAAGATTACTGGCGTCTTTAAACGAAATGAACTGAGGGTTGCGACAATATCGGAGAATAAGTAGATGAAAAAACTGCTGGCGCCCCTCATTAGTTTGGGGCTGGCTGTATCTTTTGCCTCTGGGGTGAGGGCTGCAAAAATGGATAAATTGAGCCTGGAAACTACTGCCTTCAAAGCCGGCGCCGCTATTCCTGCCAGATTCACCGGCGACGGTGCCGACCTTTCGCCCGAACTCAGATGGAGTGCGGTGCCCAAAGGCACAGTCAGTATTGCTGTCTCTTGCGAAGATCCCGACGCTCCGCGCGGCACCTGGTGGCACTGGATACTTTATAATTTACCGCCTTCTACGCAGTCTCTGAAAGAAGGTCTGGAGAAGACGCCCAACCTGGCTTCCGGCGCCCTGCAAGGGCTCAACGACTTTGATAAGAGCGGCTATAACGGTCCCTCTCCGCCCCCGGGCTCCACGCACAGATATTTTTTCCGGGTCTATGCCCTTGATAGTAAGTTGAATTTGCCGGCCGGAGCCAAGAAAGAAGCTTTCTCTAAAGCCCTGGCCGGGCATATCTTAGGCTTTGGCGAAGTGATGGGCACTTATAAACGTTAGCGACCGGCGGCTATGCCCTGAGAGGCGGCCCAGTCGGCCAGATCACCTTTGGCTATGGCCACAGCCATCAGGTCTGGAAATTGGTCCGGGGTGCAGGCAAAGGCCGGTGCGCCCAGCTCCGCCAGGTAAGCGGCCATGTTGTGATCGTAGGCCGGCGCACCTTCATCGTTGAGGGCCAGCAAGGCAATTAGTCTTACGCCGGAGCCGGCGATGCGGTAAAGTTTTTTCTTCAGTTCACTTCCATTGCCGCCTTCATAGAGGTCGCTTATGAGCACGAGAATGGTCTCGGAAGGACGGCTGATAAGAGTTTCCGCATAGCCGAGGGCGCCGTTTATGTCGGTGCCGCCGCCCAATTGGGTACCGAAGATGACATCCACGGGGTCGGCTAGTTTCTCAGTCAGGTCTACTACGGCGGTATCAAAGACGACCATCTTGGTGGAGACGGCGGCGATAGAGGCCAGAACCGCCGAGAAGATGCTGGCATAGACCACCGAGGTGGCCATGGAACCGCTCTGGTCCACGAGCACGATTATGTCTTTCAGGCTGGAGCGCTTGCGGCTGAAACCTATTTTGCGCTCGGGAATAATGGTTTTTAGATCCGGTTGATAGTGCTTGAGGTTGGCATTGATGGTGCGATGCCAGTCCATTTCACTGAGTCTGGGGCGGCTTGTGCGGCGGGCGCGGTTGAGGGCGCCGGTGACGGCCTGGCGCATGGGATTTGCCAGCTTTCTGGTTAGTTCATCGGCTACCTTTTGCACAACCAGTCTGGCTGTAGCCTTGCTTTTGGCAGGCATGGCCGAGGAAAGGGCGGCCAGTGTGGCTACCAGATTGACATCGGGAGTGAGGGTGGAGAGCAGTTCAGGCTCGGTCAACATGCTCTTCATGTTGAGCTTTTCCAGAGCATCTTTTTGCATCACCGAGACCACGGTGGAAGGAAAGTATTTGCGAATATCGCCCAGCCAGCGCGCTACCCGGGGGCTTGATGCCCCCAGTCCGGCCGAGCGCTTATTGGGTTTGCCTTTATCCTCAGCTTCTTCTTCCTGATCATAGAGCATGGAAAGGGCACCATCCATGGCGGCATCGTCGCTGGTCATGCCATAGCTGAGGCGGCTTTCCGCGGCAGCGCCCAGGACCAGTCGCCAGCGTCTTATGCGCTCTTGGTCCCTATCCTGGTCGCGGTCCAGCTCTGCGGTTAGGTCATTGATGGTCATGATTCACTCCCAGCATGAGTTGAACGGTTCTGAGAACTTCAGTCAGTAACCGATCGTCGTCCGCGCGCGCACTTGTTTCCGCCAGTGCTGTTTTCCCAGGGCTTTGCACCCGCTCTGAAATCTGTCTTCGCTCCGAGTAACTGAAGGCTCCGAAGGTCTTGCGCAAAAGGGGCAGCAGTTCTTGAAAGGCATCCGTCTTTATGCCTCTAATCCAGTCGTCCACTATGTGGAAGAAGATCGGATCGTGGATCAGGACCTGGGCGTTATTTGTAAGAAAGCCCTCCAGCCATTGACCGCTATAGCTATGGGCGGAGGCGGCGGAAAGAGCGAAGTGCATCAATCTGACTGTTTCTTCCTGGCTCAGGTAGCTGCATTCGTATAAAAGTTTGGCGCTTCTTCCCGATATTAGTGCCGGTATATTGCTCTTGCTCGCCAGCCGATGCAAAACGGCACGACTATCTTCCAGAAGTTCCTTTTTATTGAAGAGGCGGAGCGCTTCTTCCATGAGAGTGATTTGTCTTTGCATTCGCCTGGCTGCATCTTCATCAAGAGAAAGACAGGTGCTTTCCAGATTGACGATTATGCGTTCCGTGATGCTTGTGATCAGGGTATCCATAGACTGCGGGTTGTGTCCGCGCACATTGCCGTAACGGGCTATGCCCACCAGGACCGGCAGTGCTTCCATCAGTTCGCCCATATCGAAGCAGGTGGCGCTGCGCTCACCGACCAGGGTCATGGTCTTCTCAACTGCTTCCAGGAGCCCGCCGTCAAGACTGAGGGACAGAACATCCACTAGATGAGCGAATGTGGGGCTATTGCTGCCCAGATCGATGGCTCTAGCGGTGGCCGCTTGCCTGACGTCTTTGCCCCAGATTGACGCCTCCACGGCTGCCAGACTCAGTGACGGCTGCCACTGTAGTTTCCAGGTTTCATGGAAGGTGCTGGTTTTGATTTTTTTCTTTTGCTTTTCGCCCCAGGCGATGCCGAGAATCTGCAGGCAGGAAAGGAAACTACTCCTTTCCAGATCCAGCGGTTTGCGCAGGTCCAGCTCCAGTAGTTTTTCCAGGGCTTCTTGCTTGAGCTTGAGCCTTGTCGACGTCTTTTGCAGGTCCACCATGAGCGGCGTGCCCGGAACCTCGGCCGGTACATGCCCCAGTTTTTCCCCCACCAGGAGTTTCTTTTCGATGAGGGCAAGCGGCATTTCATTGCCGGACAGGACACAGGTGACCAGGGCTTGCTGCAACTCAGTCAGCCCGGCATGGTGCAGGTTTCGCATGGCCGCCAGACTTTCCACCAGCCGGACGGCATCGATCACTTGCGCGGAGGAGGCATCGAAGTCTTCCGCTCTCAATAGTTTTACCGCCTTCACCAGCCAGGATAAAGTGGTATCACTGCCTTTGTCGCTGTGGAAGAGATGTTCGTACCAACCGGGCGAGGTAATACCGGCTCCGTAGCCGCTTTCGAAGGAAAGACGGCTGTTTGTCCAGGGGATCCAGGTGGCTTCCACCTTGAGTTTTGGTAGATCTTTCAGCTTCTCTTTGAGAAGCTGGTTGTCGTCTTTGGCCTTGACGGTTTGAGCCAGTGCCGGACCGTGCCAGGCGCCGCAGACAACGGCGATGCTCTTGTAGCCTTCCTTTTGCGCCTGCCTTATGCAGGTGCGCATATGGGCTTCACGCAGGGGCTCTATATAATAATCTTCGTCGAAAATTTGTTTGTCTTCATCAATTTTGCTTCTCTCTTCTTCTTCGTCTTCTCTGACGGCTGTTCTGAGAGCCGTCATGGCTTCGCTCACCGCTTCAAATATCTGGCTGTCGCTTCTCTGCTCCACCAGTTGTTCCCACCACACTTCCCCTTCTTCATAGCCGGCCAGTGAGGCCAGGGTACCTATGGGATCGAGGCGGATTTTGTCTGCTTCCGTGAGGTTGCTCAAGACCTGGTCGATACCGGCCGATTGCTTTTGTTTGCTCTGCATGGAGAGCCAGTGGCTCTGGGGCAGGTCGATAAAGCGGCAGGGAATCCGGCTTTGATTGGCATAGAGCATGGCCCGCCATTCCGGCGAAAATTCCGCAAAAGGATAGTAGCAAGCCAGCTTTGGCATTTCTTTAGCGTATATGAGCAGCGCCACCGGCGGTATCAGTCTATCTGCGTCGGCTGCCTCTTCAGAATTCGAAGGATCCTCTGGCGGTCCTTGAACGTATTTGATCAGGGCTTCTGCTTCAGGCGGACCTTCGATCAAGACTATGTCCGGCTCAATTTCCTTGAGGGATGCTTCCAGACTGCGGGCTGAGCCCGGACCATGATGTCTTATGCCGAGAAGGTGCACTCGGGCTAAATCCGTCTTATTCTTGCTGGCGATGCTGGTGGTCAATTTCTATACTTGGCTCTCTACTTTCAGGGGCGCTCATCTCTAGCCTTTTTCAGTGTCGGCCGCTCAAATTAGATGCCTGAGAGAGCGGTAAAAATCTTTCCAGCCTTCCCGCTCTTTTATTACCGTTTCTAAATACTCTTTCAGTACCAGGCTGTCCTGCACTGGATCTTTCACGACGGCTCCTACTATGCCGGCAGCCAGGTCTTCCGCTTTCAGGTCGCCGTCGCCGAAGTGCCCGGCCAGGGCCAGACCGCTATTCATTACTGAAATTGCTTCGGCGGTGCTCATGGAACCGGAGGGGCTGCGAAGTTTGGTTTTGCCGTCGAGAGTGGCACCGGCTCTCAGTTCTCTGAAGATCTGCACCACCCGGCTGATTTCTTCCAGGGCCGGTTTTTCGGCAGGCAGTTCCAGGGCCCGCCCCAGGGCTTCCGTACGCCTGGCTACAATATCTACTTCTTCTTCCAGCGTAGCGGGTACCGGCAGAACCACAGTGTTGAAACGCCGTTTGAGGGCGCTGGAAAGCTCGTTCACTCCCTTGTCCCGGTCATTGGCCGTGGCGATGATATTGAAGCCCTTTACGGCCTGAACCTCGGAGCCCAGCTCGGGAATGGGTAAGGTCTTTTCCGACAATATGGTGATTAGCGAATCTTGTACGTCGGCGGGGATTCTGGTCAATTCCTCCAGCCTGGCGATTTTGCCCAGCTTCATGGCTTCCATAATCGGGCTCGGTACAAGAGCCTGCATAGACGGACCTTCAGCTATCAGGCGGGCGTAATTCCATCCATAGCGCACGGCTTCTTCGGCTGTACCGGCGGTGCCCTGTACGAGCATGGTGGAGTCTCCGCTGATGGCGGCGGAGAGGTGCTCCGCCACCCAGGTCTTGGCTGTACCGGGCACACCCAGAAGCAAGAGGGCCCTATCCGTGGTGAGAGTGGCTACGGCAATTTCCATAATGCGTTTATTGCCGATGTACTTGGGGCTAATTTCATAGCCGTTTTCCAGCTTGCCGCCCATCAAATAGGTCAGCACCGCCCATGGTGATAATAACCAGCGCGGCGGTTTCTGCCGTTTATCCACGGCGGCCAGTTGGCTCAACTCCTCTTTGAATTGGGCTTCGGCATGCTGTCTCAGGAGATCCGTGGTCGCTTCCATTTTTGACTGGTCCTTTTGGTTTTCTGGTTGACTCTATTGATGGGTTTACTGAGGTGAAAGTTTTTCGTTGAAGGCGGCTTCAATATCCTGGCGTAAATTGAGAGTTTCCGCTATCTGCAAAAGTGGACGGACGAAATAAGAATTCAGTTCTGTGTTTTCGGTCACCTGGTAGAAGTCTGGGGCTCTTCCGGCGGCTGAAAGGTGCATTTGCGCGGCAAATTTTTTCACATTGGCGGTGAAGGTATAGCTAAGGGCCGGTACCTTCTCGCGACTTTCCTTAATGATAAAGTCCAGTATTCTGGCCGTGAATTCTTCACTCCAGTTGAAGTCGGTTGACTCCAGGTAGTTCCAGAGATCCAGCCTGGGCGCCCCGAAGGTGCCGGGTTTGGCCCAGCGGGGTAGTCGACTGACGATAAGGGTCTCGGCCAGATCCGCCGGTAGGGTCTTGAGAAAACGCAGACCGGCACTTGTTTCGGTTAGTTTGTCGGAAGCACACTTTACCAGCTCTTCCTGATAGCGACGGATCTCGCTTGCCGGTTCCAGATCTTCGCCGCCTCCAGGTGCAGCAAAAGTAGCCAGTGCTTCCAACAAGCCTCTTGTCAGAACATCTCTCCATTCTTCGTTTGCTAGAAGCAGTTCGACTATTTTCGGCGGCGCCGCCAGGCTGCTCCAGAAAGCGGGGTCTACTCTCGATATAAGGATGAGAAGCCGCCTGGCTCCGGCACCCATATTGCTGTCGAAGGTACTTGTCAGACCGGCCAGGGGCAGATCTTTTAGAATCTCGTCAAGAGCGGCGGCGCTGACTTCATCGGCTAAAGTTATTTCCAGGCTGTTGCCCTTCAGTTGAACCTGCTCTCTGAGGAAGTCTTGCAGGCGCTTCTGTAGAGCGGAGCCGCCAAGGCGGGTGAGGTAGTCGCAGGCCAGTTCTCGCACTTCTTTGCGCTTGTCTTTGAGCGCAGTACCGGCGAGGAAGTCTTCATCGGCCAGGCTCAAGACCGGCTCCAGCGCTTTCAAAAAGCCGACTCTGCTTTCCACCGTTTCACTTGCCCATGACTTAGCCATGGTTTCTCTTGCCAGGTTGGCATCAAGGTTGCGCAAGAGTTTTAAACTTTCCAGCCGTTCCGTCGGAGCACCCTCTTCAAATAATTGAATGAGTTCGGCTGCTTCCGCTTTCCTGGGGGCAAAATACATATGCCAGTCCGGGTTAACCTTAACCAGCCAGGGAAGGGCTTCTCCACCGCAGACCAGTAACTTCTCTCTCAGGGCCGGGCACTCTTTCAGTTTCTCCAGAAGCCTTGGCAGGGTATGGCGGCTGAGGCGGTAACCACCTTCCCTGCACAGCTCGAACCAACGTGCCAGAAAGGTCTGGCCCACCGGGCTCAAGTCGTCTATCAACTGATTCAGCATCGATAGGGCTGCCGCCGGTGCTTCCGGTAAATGCTCCGGCCGGCATGGCTCAAGCCGCACTTGCCCTAGCCTATCCTCCTCTTCCTGGCTGGGTCCACTGCCAAGCGCTCGCAGTGCCGTACTTATCAGGGCCAACTGATCCAAAATTAAGGCTTCCGGCATCAACTCTTCCTGAGGCGCTGCGGTTTTCTTGCCTGCCCTTTCCAATTGCCGCAGGGCATTTATTGTTGCACCGTCAGTAGTGCGGGGTTGTGGTAAGTTGAAGGTGCGGCTCCTGGTGCCGAGAACACAGGTAGCCACCATTTCTTGGAAAAGAATACGGGTTTGACTCATACCTGCGCCCCGCGATTGAGGTTTGCTTCTTTATCTGTTTTGTTTTCGGATCTGGAAAGCTTCAGGTACTGACCCTCTTTCGTGAGTGCCGCCAGGGGCCAGAGTGTATGGCCGTCAAAGAGCCCGAAGACCGTAAGGGCTTTGCCGGTGCTGAAAGATAGCACCATCCATAAATCCGCCTGGTTGCCGGTTACTTCCGTATGCGTGCCCTCTTGATCGCGCAACCACCAGCGCCCTTCGTGCTGGAAGAGCAGAGACTCTGTAAAAATTACCGGCATGTTCTGGTGAAAGGGGCAAAGACTGAGCCACTGACTCCATTTTTCTCTGGTACTACCGGCAGTAGCACCTTCGGCAGGCTGAAAAATTTCCGACAGGGCTTCCCCCTGTACTTTGATCAGCGCTCTCAGAGGGGTATTGGATGGGAAATAGACTATTTCTCCGGCGAAGCTCTTACCCGGTACAAGTAGTCTTTCGAAAGGTTGAACGCCATGGGCGAAGGCTAGAATCAGTGCTAATCTACCGCTTTCCTTGCCCAGCAGATAGGTCCTTTGCACGCGCAAGCGGTCTTCCTGGGTAACATACTGGCCAAGCACCAGAAAGGTATCCTTGAGCCCGGCTTCTTTGAGCAATTCTTCCTGACTGTGTGTGAAGCCCATTGCCGAAGCAATGTCTTCCTGCAAGGCCTGGTTGAGCTGCGCTTTGTTCTTATAGGCTTGCGCGATCAAGTGCAGTTGCCCCAGGTTAAGCAGGAGGTTTTCCTGCCAGGGATCTGAGTTTGGCGCAGCAACTCTGGTTGTGGTGTAGCCGGCGGCCTCATTCAACCGTCTTGCCAGTCCCGGCGCCTGCGCATCTACCAGACGTGCCGCTCTTTCTTGCCAGAAACTGTTGGGCTTGCTCTTCAGGTTGGCCGTGCCCTGCCGCATCAGATCTTGTAGAAATAGATTCAGTTCATCGAGACCGGCTTCAACCTTGTCCAGGCGGTCCTGCTTTCTCTTCTCTTTGGCTTGCTGAAGCTTTTCCAGCTCTTCCTCTGAGCGAGGAGCCTCCTCGCGTTCTTTCTTCTTTTCCGACTTTTCCGCGCGGGAGGCGAGCCACTCGCTCACCCAACCCGGAGCTTCAGTTATTGCGAAGAGTTCAGCTTTTTGCAGCGCTAGAAGGAAGAGGGCCAGTCCGTGCTTGCACGGGAATTTTCGGCTTGGGCAGTTGCATTTGAAAGCCGGGCCGCTGAGGTCGACCCTGGTCTGGTACGGTTTGGCGCCGCTACCCTGACATTCTCCCCAGAGCGCTCTATCGCTAGCCCCCAGATTTTGCCACTTTTTCTCAACGGCAAGTTCCCTGCCGCTTTTGGCGGAGGAGGAATCGGGAGCTAGTTCTAGAACCTGCTCAGGAGTGTAGGCGGCTTTCAGATCGCTCATGCAGCAATTATAGAAGCGCCGGCCCTGCCGATAGGCGCTTGACTATTCTAGTTTAAATAGACTTTTGCCTTTTAATCTATTTTGATGACGTTGCGATGGAACCTGGTGATGATATTGGGATCGGGGCAGAGTCTGAGTTTACCCTCTACCTTGTCGTCATAAGGAATATGATTGAGAACGTAGCGAATACTTTCAAGCCTGGCGCGCAATTTGTTGTTGGCTTTGACAAGAATCCAGGGGCTGTATGAAGTATGGGTCTTGCTGAACATTTCTTCTTTGTAATGGGTGTACTGTTCCCACTTGTTCTGGGCCTGTTCATCGATGGGGCTTAGTTTCCACTGTTTGAGCGGGTTCTGCTTTCTGGATTCGAAGCGCTTGGCTTGCTCTTCTTTGGCTATGGAGAACCAGAATTTGATCAAGATCAGACCATCTTCATAGAGCATGTGTTCGAACTCCGGTACCTGCTGCATGAAGCGTTGGTATTCCGCTTTGCTGCAAAAGCCGTTCACCGGCTCGACTACGGCCCGGTTGTACCAGCTTCGATCGAAGAAGACGATTTCTCCCGGGTTGGGCAGTTGCACCGAGTAACGCTGAAAATACCATTGACCTTTTTCGGCGTCGGTGGGCTTGGGCAATGCCACCACTCGCATGGCGCGGGGGTTAAGGTGTTCGGTGAAACGTCTGATGGTGCCGCCTTTGCCGGCGGCATCGCGACCCTCGAAGATAATAGCGATACGTTTGCCGTTTTCCGCCACCCAGCGTTGCAGCTTCACCAATTCGATTTGCAGCCTGACCAATTCGTCTTCGTACTTGAGCTCGTCAAGTACATCTTTCAGTTTGATTTCGCGATTGCGAAGCAGCGAAATGAGACCCTTATTGGTATTGAGCCGGCTCAGATCATCATGGGAAAGGGGAATGATGGCGCGCTTGATTTTCTTCTTCTTGGGCTTGCTCTCGACGTTGTTGTTAGCCTCAAGATTGGTTGAGATGGGCTTGCCGTTATTGCCTGCCGGTGGCATCTGGTTGGTCGACTTCTGACTCTCTTCCAGGCTGTGTTTATCGGTCAGTGACTCGGCGGCGATTTGAAATTCAGCCCCATCATTTTGCCTGGCGTTCGGCTTGTTATGCTTATCGGCAGTTTCGGAAGCAATCAAGGTAATGCCCGATAGAGGCTTCTTGCCGCCGTCTGATTTTTTGTCTGAAGCCATCGGTATTCCTCGTCATATGCCGTCGCCAGTCTACTCTCAGTTATGCCCTGAGCATAAGCATTTTGCTCGCTACTTACCTTAAATGAGGCAGCTTCAGTTATAGTTGGTTGTCTTATCGGAATTAACTCCTTCGAGGGCTGTCATGAGAGTACCGAATTCATTTTTAGCAGTGCTTGCTCTTTCCCTTTCTCTGGGCTGTGGGCTGCTTGAGCCGGTAGCTGCTCAGGTGAATGAGTTCAATACGGTGGTTTTCGGCAATAAGATTCCACTTTATCTTGATGACCCTACAGGCGGCATGCCTCTGCGCACCACTACCAATGATCACAGCGCCTTCGTGCCCCGTATAGCTGGTGCCAAAGTCTTGCTCTTCAGTCCCTCCGGCAATACATTTTTGACCGTGGAAGGTGATACGGCTTCTCTCTGGCGCAGCGATAGCGGCTCGCAACTTCTGGCTCTCCAGCACGGCGGACCAATTTCCTGGGTTGGCTACGGTCGCGACGGCTCCTTCATTGTTACCGGCGGCAATAGCTGGTTGCGCACCTGGAGCCCCAGCGGTGAATTTCGCAAACAGTGCGAGTTGCAAGGGCAACTGATGAAACTGGTGGTCAGTGCCGACGGACGTTACCTGGTGGCCGTCACCGCCGATAGTATTCAGCTCTGGAGCACGGCCGACGGTCTTTTACGCACGAAAATCCCAATTACCAATCGCATATCATCTCTTGTCATTAGCCCCGATGTCAGTCAAATTGCCGTACTGGATGGCTCGAATTGTGTGCTGTGGCGGGTTACCGATGGGCAGATCATTGGCACCATTGCCCATCAATTGCCTATTCGAGCCGCCATGTACAGTCCTGACGGTAGCAAACTTCTGGTATCCACTGCCGATTGGACCTATCTGTGGGATCCGCGCGGCTTCCGTAAAATTGCCGATGTGCAATATGGCGGCGGCTACCGCTAACTAAATATCTTCATCGTCATAAAGATAGACGTCAAACCAGATAGGCAGGCGCTGATTGGCCAGGCGACGCATGATGTCGGGCGTGAGAGCCGGCGTCGTATTCCAGGAAGTGGCATGCCAGCCCACCACTACATCAACCATGAAGCCCTGGTCTTGTAATTGTTTGAGCACGGTACCGGAGCCTAACAGTTGGTCCATGAGCCACTCCAGGTGGGCGATGGCATTATTGCTCTTTACTTTCTGTCGACTGCTCAGAAGCCAGCCGCCGGAAGGAGCTTTTTTCCCTGGCTTTTTCGTCCAACCGTAGGCATCATCGCCTTTGCGCCAGGATACCGAAGGGCTGATCTCAAGCAAGCTGGTGATTTGCTCTGGATTTAGCTCAGGATGATAAATGCGCAAAGTAGCGCGAACTCGCTCCGGTTGAGTATCAACCGCTCTCTGAACAATCTCTGAAGGTTTGGAAGTCAAGGTTGTCCCTCTCCAGAAAGTCTTTTCTGGCCGCATTTGTCCTACCGGTTCATTTTAGCTCAGTTGAGCTTAAAGGTCCTGAGCCGGGTGTAAAGGAGTGGAGAAGCCGGACCTAGGGTCTTGCCGTACTTTCATCATTGTCAACTGCTGGTACTGGTACTACCCTCAGTGTTTGAGCCTGGAGGTGGTGGTTATGAACCTGGTAGCTCCAAAGGTGTCCTGTCCAAACCAGTCCAGTGCCGCTGACACTGTCGCTGAGGCGTCGTCATGCGCCGGAACCGATGGTCTGAGAGTGGGCATCAGCTCCTTTGCCGCCTGGATGCTTGGAGTCGGTTCCATAATTGGTTCCATGGCCTGGCTTATCCATGGCCCCATGCTGGCGCGCGCCGGGTCACTGGCCTGTTTGACGGCCTGGCTTATTGCCGGCATTATGGCCTTGCCTTTAGCCTTGATTCTCATGGAATTGTCCTCCATGTTTCCATCAGCGGGCGGACCCTATGTATATAAGTTCTACGCCCTCAAGCGTCTCATTCCGGGAAGCGGTGAGTTGCTCGGCTTTTTGACCGGCTGGCTCTTCTGGATTGCCATTATCGTGGGTGTTGCCTGCATGGCCAACGGGCTTGCCAACTTGCTTTCCACCATGCTTTTTGGCTCGGTCGCGGCATCGCCTTTCTGGTTTGCGCCCATGGTTATTCTTGTGCTGTTTGGTGTTACCACCCTTTTGAACTTGCAAAAGGTAGATACCGCTGCTCGCATCAGCAATCTCTTCACCTTCCTCAAGTTGGCTATGGCTCTGGTTTTTGCTGCGCTGGTTTTGTTTACTCCCGGCGCTTCCTTGAATAATCTTCTGGCCTGCCGGAATCAGTCCGTACCCTCCGACTTCTGGAGCAGCGTTGCTTCCGTGCTGATGCTGGCCATGGCCGGCTTTTCCTTTATGGAAATGACCGGCTGTACCGCTGCTGAAACCAGGGACGCGCAGCGGAGCGTTCCCCGGGCCATGTTTATGACACTGATAACGGTGGCAGTGATATACATTTCCATGTGCGTCGCCGTCAGTGCCTGTGCAAAGTATTCTCTCAGCGTCGACAAGTCTACCCTGGTGGTGGCAGGTACTCTGGTGCCGGCTACCTGCCCGGGTCTGGCCGGTCTGATTGGTGGACCAATCTGGGGCAATATTTTCTCGGCGGCAGTGGTGGCATCCATTGTCGGCTGCGGTTTTACCGCTCTCATGGGCATCGCCCGCGTCAGTTATTCCATGGCTTTGACCAATCTCTTTCCCCGGCAGTTTGCCCAGGTTTGCAGCCGCTCCGGTGTGCCCAGGTATGCTCTCTGGTTTCAGTTCTGGTGTTTGACCGTCATCGGCGTCGCTGCCAGTGTTCTTGGTCGCACCGGACTCTTCCCTGATGCCTACACGTTTCTAGCGGAAGTCTTTGGTTTTCTCTATGCCTTTGTGGCCATGCTCTATGGACTTTGTGTGGTCTCCCTGCGTTATACCGACCCTCACAAGGAAAGAGCATTTCGCATCGGCAAAAACGGCAATGTTGCAGTCTGGCTTCTAGCTATTCTAACTTGCGCAATCTGGGGTTATGCGGCATTTTATTGCGTCAAAATGGTGCATCAGGCTGCCGGCGCTCTCATCTTACTTTGCGGCGTGCCGATTTATTTTCACTATAAGAGGGTAAACAAAGTGCCTTAGATAGCATCTTTGTTCTTGATGATTTGGCTCTGAGCAAGTTCCGGTATCTGATTCATTCAGATATGCGGACCATCGTGCGACCTTGCATCACTACGTATTTACCCCACTGAGTTATCACAGTTCAGACACAGCTAATGTGGAGACTATCATTGTGCAGTGAAAAACAGACTTCGAGGTTCGAAATATGAGTAGTGCTGAAATTCTTGAATCGTCCGCATCTCAGCAAGCGATTCCTGTTACAGGCGATCAGAGTTCATCTCTTGCCGGTGACCTGTGGAAAGGTATGCAAAGGGGTGCCGGTGACGAACTTAATTATGACAGAGAGCACTACCTGAACACTTCATTGAGAGCGGGCGGTTCTGCTCTAGTCACTCATTTTGGCACTTTTGAGGATGATCTGCTCAAAAGTAACAAAAAACTTGCTCTTGTTGTTGGTGCTGGTTTCAGCGTCGGCCATTTCATCCTATCGCCGGGGCATTTGGATGAGGTGAACAGTAAGGCTAAAGAGAGTCATTCGGTAGCCGAAGGCATCGGATATGGTGCCGGAAGGTTTTTCACTGACGCGGCATTGACTATGGGTCTTACCTCCGCTGTTTCAAAGGCAACCTGGACGGTAAAGGGAAATAGTGCGATAGAGACCATATTGAACTCTGAGACCAGGAGCTTTCATCAGGAGGCCTTTCGCAGTGCACGTGGACACTGGGCTCCCGGCAAGACTATTTCTGAGCCGTTTTTTCGTCAGGAGCGTGCCGAAGCCATCGGTAAATTCCTATCTAACCGCGGCCAACCAGAGCGCTTTGAAGGTTTGGCAAGGCGGTTGCAGCAACTACCAGAGTCAAAGAATCAAACCGTCTGGACCTATGACAATCCAATCAATGGCGGACCGAGATTCTTCAGTCGCTTCGCTGAACCGCCAAGACTTGATCTGACCAAACTTATGCTTGAGAGCAATTGATTAAGTCGGAATTACATAGCCCATCTATAAATAGAGCCCTTGTCTAGCGACCTTGATTATTGTCTCGGCGAGGTCCGCCACGATCTTGACCTTGACCGCGACCGCCCTGTCCTTTGTTGCCGCCGGGACCACCCGGTGTTTCGGGACGGGGGTCGCGAATGCGACCGGATATAACATCAGAAACTATCTGATGCACTCGGTTGTACTCGGGAGTGCCGGGCGTAAGAATTCTTGCCACCACAGACTGTGCCAAAGACTCATTGGCTTCGCGCATTTTGTCGGTCTGGCTCGTATCGCGTCCGTCTTTGCGAGCCTTGAAAGAGTCCTGGTCGGCTTTCTTGCCGAAGTTGACGGCGTCCATGAGGGTCTTCAAGTCGGTCATGTTTTCCACGCGGGGTGCCACGATGGAAAGCATCTCGGCATACTCGGGTGCATTTGTGGTCGGATCAAGTTTGCCGAGAATATTCTTGACGGCTATTTGATCCTGCCCGCCTAATTCCAGCAGTCTGTCTACCAGTTTGGCATTTTGCGGCGTGCGCACAGTCATGGCTTGCTCCAGCACCGACATTCTGTCAGCCACTGAATTACGCGGAGGGGTTGATTCGCGGTAGCGAGGATTAGCCATCTCCACCTGGCGAGACAACTCGAGCCAATTCATCAGTTGGGGATCAAAGTCGTGCGGGTACTCGTACTGCCCGGTTTCCGTGTTGCGGGTGGAATAAGTATCGCGCAACTGTCTGGCATACCACGATGGCAGGGCTTCAGTTACTGCCTGTCCATAATCAAGAGGCTTGCGCTGCGCAGCCGGCAGCATTTCGTTGGCTGCCTTTTGCATTTCCAGGGCGGTTTCCAATCTGTAGGCAATATGGTCGGTGACATTTTCCGGCAGTCGTCCGCTAGTTTGCAGCTTTTCAGGCTCCGCCAGGAAACGGCGCAGAGTGGAGACGTTCAGCGGCGAACTTTCAGGATTTGTCACCAGCGCTTTCACTTCCGGTCGACCCAGTACACCGCTGCGACTCATGCCCATGACGGCCAGGTTGGTCAATTCAGGCGGAGCGCCTGGCTTGTCCACTGGTGAATGCAGATACTTGAGCCAATTCAGGAACTGAGCGTCGGACATGGAACCGATATGCTCGCTCAATAGATGAGCTCTCGCCTGTTTTGCCGTGCCGGTAGCCGTTTCGAAGTCTTGGATGAGGCGCTCGGGATAAACAGTAACCTTGCCTGGTTCGTGCACCACAGATGGTGAGTCACCGGCTTCGGTTGTTCTTGCTGTCTGCGGCTGAGTTTCCGCTACCGGTTCAGTTCCTTGATTGGAGCGGAAGCGGCTAAAGTAATCGGTGCCGAGGCGGGCGTCGATCATAGCGGTCACATCACCGTATCTGGTGATCTGAGCATACTGGTGCAAAACCGAATGATGAGCGGGAAAAGCATCGGCCCACTCTTTGATGCCTTCGCGTAGAATCATATGCTCTTCAGCGTTTCTGGGGCGAAGCTGCAAAATGGAACGCAGTAAATCTTTGGCAGGTTCAGGCGTGTCGCCCCACTCTAAAGGTTTCTGATTTGCCACTGGTTTTTCCAGGCGGCCGGCTGCGGCAGAAACTTCTTCAACGAGCTTAGTGGCAGCGGTTTCACCTGTCAGCTCTCGCACTAGTTGCAACGACTTTTGGGCCACGGAAAGATGTGAGCCCACGACCACCTCAGCACCATTGGCGTCGGTGACCACCCTTTGTGTGCCGTCGAACTCCCGGGCCTGACGCCAGGCGTGCTCTACCAGGCTCTTGTATTCAGGGCCCAGGGGATCTACTCCTGGTTTGGTTACTTCCTCTGCCAGGCGCAGGGTCTCTTTAGCTGCGGCGACGGTTTCCGGTGTGCCGTTCAGGGCCGTTTCAATCAGTCTCTGTACTTGCGTGTGTCCTTGTTGTCCAACGTCCTGAGCTATTTTCTCAAGTTGGGCCCGTACTTCCTGCCCGCGACCGGCACCGAATTCCAGGAAGTTGAGCACGTCTTTGGAGGAGGCTCCTTCCGTCAATACCTTCTGCGCCAGTTGAATGCCCTCATCAAAGACCGGCTTTTGGGCTTCGGTCATTTCATATGTGGCTTTTGCGGAGGCGGTAGTTCCATCGTTCTGTTCGACGGGTCGCTGGGCCGAGCCGTCATCTTCTACGACCGGCTTTTGAGCGGTTGCGTCGGTTTCGACAGCGGCTTTTGCAGCAGTTCCGTCATTTTCAGCAGCCGCTCTGGCGGTGTTGGTGTCGTCGGCAGCTAACGGTTTTTGTGCGGTTTCTGCTTCTCCGACCGGCTTTTGAACATTTCCATCACCCTCAGCGGCCACCCTCACCTGCGGTTGTGTCTCAGCAAGGGCTACAGGCTTTTCGGCAGTCGCATCGGGCGTTGCCTCTTTCGGGGTTGTTGTGCCGTCGGCGTCTACCAGCGGTGCCTCATCCCCTGCAAAGCCGCGGTTCAGTTTGGGGCCGGTTGCTTTGAGTTCGGCGGCTCTTGCCTGCATGAGGCGGCCGCCGTGAACCATAGATGAGCCTGTGGCGCCGGCTGCCGCATCGGTTAATGCTTGCAGAGCGCCCCGTTTGGCTATCTTGGCCAGGTTGAAATCTTCGCCTGCGGTCTGCTGCCTGATGAATTCTTGCGAGGAGCCGGTCGCCAGACCAAAAGTTGCACCCATGCCGGTATTGGTCAGCACCTGACCTTCGCGGGTGAACATACCGATGCGAGAATTGGCTATGGAGGTCATGAGCGGCGAGGTCTCCGCCGCCCTTCCGGCTGCACCGGCCAGGCTCTTGAAGGTACCGTGGGCGCCCATGAAGAGCACGGCGTCCATGGCCATGGCGCCGGGGTTGACGGTGCTGCCGGCAGTCTTTACCAGACCATCAGATATAGACTTGCCGGTAACTTTGCCCTGGGCGTCTAAATAGTTGTTCGCAGTCAGACCGGTCTCATAAAGACGCGAGAGCCCGCCTAAGGCCACACCTTTAGCTGCCACGTTGGCGTATTCGAGGCCGGCGGACATGCCTGCTGTTTTACTTCCTTCTCCCAGTAGTGACCGCGGTCCCAGGTAGTCGAAGGTTTTCTTCATGGCGAAGCCCTTGGTGCCGCCCATTAAGGCATGCACTGTGCCTGAACCAAGGTCGTCGTTCAGTCTGACTTGCTCGGCGGCATTGACGCCTACCGACGCGGCCAGCAAAAGTTTGCCTTTGCCGCCGGCAAAGAGAGGCACGGCTTTGGCGAAGCTGCTTGCATAGAAGTTGACTTCTTCCTGGTGCTCGACTGCTTTTCTGTCTTTATCAATGGATTCGCGAATGGTCGGGGTCATTGCCGAAAGAGCGGCATTGTCGCCTCGTTTGGAAGCTTCGTAGGCTTTCAGACCTACTTCCTTCATATTGTCGAGGGAGCCCTTTTCTACGTTGTAGAAGACTTCTACAGTTTTATCGAGCAGAGATTTGCTTTCGTTTGCCTTCTCGCGGGTCATTATCTCTCTGGCCAGAGCGCCGAGAGGGTCTTCAGTTTTGAAGTCGTTAGGGTCGACTTCCCTCAGTTTGTTTCTGTGAAGTTCCGGAATATCAGCCATTTTACCGCCAGGAAAGCTGAGCAAAGAATAGATACTGTCTAGGTTAAGGGGTGGCAGGCGGGGTATCAATGGGGAAACCACCATCCATATCTGTTATTCCCTACTTTCAGGGGAATTTGGTGGGGCGGGCGGAGAAATTGGCTGATGGATCCCCGGCGGGTACGTCGCTTCCACGAGGCGCTTTTCGGGCTTATCGCCTATGTGAGTAGGTATGAGGTGTTGCTTAGCTCCAGTATCAATACTGAGGACCGTGGCATGGCCTTGCCTTATGCTTTTGATGGCTCCGTCTGCCTTTCTCCTGCATTGCCGGAGATTCTGGGCGTGCAGTCCAGACCGTTGGAATATGCATATGATTATTTTGTGGCAACCGATGTGCCGCCTGTGCTCTTTGAGAATGACCAGAGCACGGCAATAATCAGGATATTGAGACGATAGTAAAAGAAAATGGGGCAGACGAGGGGACTCGAACCCCCGCATACCGGAACCACAATCCGGGGCCTTAACCACTTGGCGACGCCTGCCATATGCGCAAAATTTATATTAACATGCTCTTCCGGCAGTTCGTTTCAGGGGATGGCTGTCCCAATATTTTGTAACTTTAGTGAATTCCAAGGGGATTGAAGACAAAGGGTAAAACTCTGGCAACGACACCGCCAATGGCGAATGCGGCCAGCCAGGAGCCCAGCCAGATTGTCATGGCAATCTTCATGCCCCGTTCCTTAATCATCACCCCGACTGTGGCGATACAGGGCACGAAGAGGGTGATGACAATCATTGATGTAACAGCCTGAACCGGCGTCAGGGGAACGTCCGATAAGCCGAAAGAGGCAAAGTCGCGGCGTACGATACCGAGAATAAAGGTGGTGGGAATGCGCGGGTCGGCCGGCAAATTGAGCCAGTTGACCACAATCGGCTTGAGGGCGTCCATAAAGAGCTGTAAGACACCGCTCATCTGCGCCAGACTGACGGCAAAGCCGGCCAGGAAGAACATGGGCGTGGCATCCACAAGGAAGTTCCAGGATTTCTTCCAGGTTTTTCTGAGCACATTATCGAGGCGCGGCAGGCGCATGGGCGGTAGGTCTATCATCAGACCAGTGGATTTGCCCGGCAGCACCATGTTGAGCAATAGTCCGGTGATAGCCAGAATGGAGAAAACCATAGTTAAATAGACAGCCCAGGCGGCGGCGCCGCCGGCTCTGGCCAGGGTGCCGGAGACCACGCCGAGTTGGGCGGAGCAGGGAATTGCGACTCCCAGAAGGGCCGTGGCAATGATTTTTTCTCTTGTGCTGGTCAGCAGTCGGGTTGTGATTGTAGCCATGGTTACACAGCCCAGACCCAGAATAAGTGGAATTATGGCTCTACCGTTCAAGCCGATTTTGTTCATGAGCCGGTCCACTAGAACGGCCAGGCGCGGCAGGTAGCCTGAGTCTTCCATGAGCGAGAGACCCAGGTAGAAGCCTATTACCAGAGGCATCAAGAGTCCCAGCAGGTAAGTAACCGTCAGTGTGGCAAGACCATAATCGCCTACAAAAATATTGCCCAGAACCGACATCAGGTTCCTTTTAGACCAGAAGTTGTATTCCACTTCGTCGGCCGGCACGGTTTTGATTGCCTGGTCCAGTTCCCGGGCCTTTTGAGGTTCCCTGGTGGTGCCCTCTTCGAAGCTGTAGGCTTTGCCGTTCACTGTTATCGTGGTAGGAAAGACCGAAGCTGCCAGCCTGCGAACAAAAGGTTCATAGTAGACCTTCATGGTTTTCTTTTCAGTCAGGTCCACTAGATTACCGGCAATCCACACCCCCAGCATCTGGTAAAAGATGAGATAGCAAACGGCTATGGATATGATGGTGCCCCAGAAGGGGTGTAGAAGCGTGCGGCCGATCTTGGAGGAGAGCATCTGTGTGCCCCGGGTGCGCTCTACAATGCGCTCGGTCAGTTCATTGACTCTATGGCGCCTGAGGCTGTATATCTCTGCTTTTCTGGCACCGCTGGCAGTGGCGTGAGAAAGGGCTTGCGGTATTCGCGTTTTGACAGAGTCTTGCACGGTCTGGTCGCCCTCGGCAAGCAGAAGCGCCTCGCCCTGGCTCATTAGATGCTCGTCTTTCCAATAGGGGGCAAGATCTGCGAGAATCTCCAGCACTTTGCCGCAGGCATTACCTGTAGTGGCAGCATCAAGACTGTGTTTGATATCATCGATGCCCTGGTTCTCAACTGCTACACAGGGAATAACTTTGACGCCGAGGGTATCTTCCAGGACGGACAGGTCTAGTTTGAGGCCTCTGGCTTTTGCTTCGTCGCTCTGATTTACCACCAGAAGCAAGGGTTTGCCCATTTCAATCAGTTGCAGGGTCAAAAACAGATCCCGCTCCAGGGTCAGGGCTGAGACCACATTGATGACCAGATCGGCGTTGAGAATCATTTTTGAGGCGGTGCGTTCTTCGTCGTTGAAGCTGCTTACGCCGTAGACGCCCGGTGTGTCCGCCAGATCATCTTTTCCCAGCTTGCCTTTGGCTATATCGATGGTGGTGCCTGGATAGTTGGAAACGTCGGCATTGGCGCCAGTGAGCGCGTTGAAGATGACTGATTTGCCCACATTGGGATTACCGGCCAGGACAATATTGCGAACCCGGTGCTCTTGACTAGTAGGGCTTTGCACCGCCAGTCCGCCTCTTGTGGCATCAATAGCATTGCCTGCGCTGGATACTTGCGTGCCAGTGCTGCTTTCCTTGTCGCTCTTGCCGGATGCCATGAATTGACGCCTTGTGCTCCAGGTTATTGAGAAATTTTATCAACAGATGCATTTCTTCGATATGTTCTTGCTCTCATAACCTCATGAGACTTAACGGAAGGCCGTAGGCTATGGTACCTTTCACCTTGGCCGGGATTGCGGGTGTTCCACGTTCGAATTGGTTTTTTGAATCAATCTGTAGTCACCCGAACGATCCTGAAACGCAAATTAGAAAAACCAATTGAGATAGAGCCAACCTTGAATAGCCAGCAAATTTTTGAAGCCTGCCGGATGAAACAAAAGGCGCCGTTCGGTATGAGACGAGTCGCTATCAGCCTGATGCTGGCCCTCCTCAACATCGGGGCTCTGCCGGGGGTGCTGGCCGCATCCATTGAAGAGCCGACTGCCTCGTCTGTTGCTGCCGAAGGTAAGCCCGGTCAAGTACAGGAGGTTACCCTGGCGAACGGGCTCAAAGTTTTATTGATGGAAGACCATTCCTTTCCAGTCTTTTCATCGATGGTTTTCTATCGAGTCGGTTCCCGCAACGAAAATCTGGGCGAGACTGGTCTTTCTCATCTCATGGAGCATCTGCTCTTTCAGCGGGTAGGAAAACTGCGCAAGGGCGAACTCGGTGCTTTGATTGCCAGAAACGGCGGCATGTTCAATGGTTTTACCAGTGATGACTTTACTGTTTTCTTCGAGACTATGGCGCCCTCCAAGCTTGAATTGGCTTTGCGCCTGGAGTCAATTCGTATGCAGTCGGCTACGTTTACTGAAGAAGATTTGAACGCCGAGATCAAGCGAATTGAGAAAGAACTGGAACTGGAAGCAAAGGACCAGGCGAATCTGCTGGTCAAAGAAGTAAAATCAGCCGCTTTCACCCGGCATCCCTATAAGAATCCCACCATTGGCTGGAATACGGATGTGCCCAAGCTTACTCTTGATGATGTGAAAAGGCACTATCGGGAATACTATCAGCCTGGTAATGCCACCCTCGTTTTGGTGGGCGATTTTCAGTCGCGCAAGGCTTTGGAGTTGGTGCGCAAGTATTTTGAGCCCTTGCCCAAGGGACAGTTGCCGCCTGCCGTGAGGGTGGTGGAACCGCCACAGCGGGCAGAAAAGCGAATTTACATGAAGTACGGCGGGGCCAGTGATGTGGTATCCCTTGCTTACCATGTGCCTGGTTTCAACGACGCGGACACGGCGGCACTGGCAGTACTGGAGAAGATCTTGCTCTCCGGCGTGGGCGGTCGTCTTAAGAGTCGGTTAGTGGAGCCTCATACATGTTCAGCGGTGAAATCTGCTTTTGAAGTGAAGCATGATCCCAGTTTGTTTACTGTCAATATGACCTGTGCGGCTGGTGTCGGCGCGGCGCGGGCTCTCGAGAGCTTCGACGGGGCCATGGAACAGCTTAAAAGTGGGCTTGTCACTGATAGTGAACTACAGCGGGCAAAAAATCACGCCGAACTGCAGCTTCTGGCTGAACGGGACGGTCCTTACCGCACCGCATTTCACCTGGGTTTTTTCGACAGTCTGGACGGCTGGCAGTCTGCCTATTCCTGGTTGACGCGTTTGCGCTCCGTCTCCTGCCAGGACGTGCAGAGAGTAGCTAAACGTTACTTTGGCAGCGAGAACCGCGTAGTTGGAATTCTGGCCGGTTCGGCGCCCAAGTCTGCTAAACCGCCGGTCAAGAAAGAAGAGAAGGAATCTAAAGCTGAGGAGCAATCCAAGAAGAAGGAAGATTCGAAGAAGACTGATCCCAAGAAGGGCGAGAAATCTCCCTCTTCTGCCTCTTCTAAATCTGATTCTAAGAAAGGCTCTTCTGCCAAAACTGAGTCCAAATCTAAGGCAAAAGAAAAAGGCAAACCGGGTAGGGGTGAGAAGTCGACTCGGGATCGAAAACATACGGCAGCGATTCCCGGCGGCGACCATCAGACTGCCGGCTGCTCTCTGTCCTCCCTGACCGGGTTGGTTGCCTATAAAGGAAATAATGAAACCCTGCCGGAAGCAAGGCGACTGGCCCAGACCGGTGTTGGTGGCGACACTAAAAGTGGTGCGGGTGCCACCGCCGGTAGCGCTACGGGCAGCACCAATGTCAAAAAAGCTACTTTGAAAAACGGTCTGACCGTGGTGGTGCTAGAAACTAAGGTAAGCCCCGTGGTGCAGGTGAGTGGTGCCGTTAATGCCGGTGAGGCCTATGAACCGGTTGGAAAGCGCGGTGTGTCCACCTTGCTGGCCCGTTTGTTCAATTCAGGGTCCGCCAGGCTCAGTCAGGGGCAGACCATCACCCAGCAGGATGAGCTTGGGTTGACTCCTGCTTTGATGGTCAAGTTTGACGCCGGTCCCCAGTGGATCAGTTTTCAATCTCGTTGCCTTTCCCGTGATACTTCGGCCATCTTGCAGCTAATTGCCGGTGCTCTTTGCGAACCTAACTTCAAAGATTCTGAGTTCGAGCAGATACGTAAAGATGTGGTCGACCGCGTGAAAAGTCATGAGGACACCGTCCGAATGAGAGTCGACCGCGCTCTTTTGCAGGGGCTGATAGCGCCTAATACGAGCTTTTATCCGCTCGAACCCATGGACAAGTCGCGCTTTATTGCCAATCTGAAACTTGCGGACGCCAGAGAGTTTCACAAACAGGCGGTGAGACCGGATGCCGCTACCATAGTATTTGTTGGTGACATTGGTTTAGACCAGGCCGTTTCATTAACCCAGAGCGCTTTCTCTATGTGGAGCGGCAAGAGTACGGCCAAGAAAGTGGCAGTTCAACACAGCCCCAGGCGGCTGCTCAAGAACTCTATTATTGTAGAGAAGAAGCAGGATGCCATGGTTACTCTCGGTAAGCTTGTTGATACCGGTCTTGGTGCTGCCGATTATCCCCTGCTCTTGCTCAGCGACTGTGCTCTCACCAGCCACCCTATTTTTTCGCGCTTTGCCCAGAAGTTGTCCGGGGAAACCGGTTTGATGAGCAGTCTTTCTCTGGAAGATCTGGCTTCAGATGTTGAAAGTATGCCGGGCACCACTCTCTGGACCCTCGATATACCTGTGGTGAACAATATGATGCCGGGGATGGTGAAGTCTATTCAGAGCGAGTTGAAGAAGTTTTCCAGACAGGGCTTGAGTGAAAGTGAATACGCAGAAGTACGCCTATATATGAATGGTGCTCTTCCGGTGCGCTGGATGTCCAACAGTCATTTGGCTGCCCGCAGTATTCTTGAATCGGTTGTCCTTTGCGGTCAGTCCGATCCCTTGCCTGATCTGTATGCAGGCATCAAAGGATCTTCCACCGAAAGTCTCAACAAATTTGTGCGAGAGCGCTTCAAGCCGGATCGTGCTTCCCTTGTCATTGCCGGTACCAAGCAGGTTGTTGGGCAGGTGCACGGCATCAGGCATGAAGAGACTTCAGCGGAGCGCTCCGGGGATAAGCCTGAGAAATCCGCCGATGGCAAGTAAGCACCTGTTGAAAACCTGCCGCGACTTTAATGTGAGAAAAAAGTAGTTATCAAGAGGTGGGCTCCCTTTACAATTAGCTCCCTCTCATAATTTCCACAGAACGGGTATATGCGTAACCACTCTCGTCTATTGCCGAGGTTCTATGCAGAGTATGGTGCTTCTCCATGCCGGACGGCCTGAAAAACTGCCCGTGGGCTGCGCCGGTGCCTGCTCTTGCTGTTTGCTGAAAGTGGCTGTAATCGCTGCTTAAGGGAGCAATGTAAACTTGGGCGAGGTTGTCAATTAATTAATATGATCCGCTAGAATGCTGGCTCTCGCCTTGATTGGCCGTCTCATGAAACTGGTGCGGAATCCTGAAACAATTGCTCAGTAAGGGTTTTGGGTTGGCATGAAGAAGTTTGACTTTCTAGTGACAATGGGGATAATATGCTGAGAGTGTTTCCCCAGTGGCGTTGCAAGAGATGAGCACAGTGATCAAGTACGACCAAGAGAAACTGGATGTAGACGGGCTGCCTGAATATATCAGAGATACCGACTCACCCGCTCGCGATGCATTCGGTTCGATATCTACCCGTTCCCTGGCTGAGCGTGAGGCGAAGCGCCTATCCGCTGTTAGCGAGCGGCAGTCTCAGAAAGATACGGGTGGCTTTGCCAATATCTTCTCAGACGTGCAAACACCACCTGCCGATGAGCTAGAGGCTCTCTGGCCGGGTGTCCATCAAGACTTCTTTCAATCCCATGCGCCGAAGCGTACCCCTAGCTTTCACATGATGGTGGGTTTCCTGGCTGGCGCCGTTGTTTCCATGGTTTGTATTTGGGGTTATTCGGCGATCTCCGGTTTGATTGCCTCCGGCAGTCATAATGCTAACAAAGCAGCCGTCACCGCCCCTGCCACCACTACCGCCACTGCCCAGTCTGCACCATCTTCGGTACCGCAAGGGGTTGATCCCAGTGCAGTCCTCAAGCCGGCGCATCCTACGGTAGAAGTGCAGAACGGCGATACCATGGCGGCCATTGCCTTGAGAGAATACGGCAAAGCCACGCCTCGTTTGCTTGATGCCATCTGCAAGGCTAACGGCATGCGTAATGCCAACTTCCTTAACCTCGGTCAGAAGCTGAATTTGCCTGATTACCTGCCTCAAGCTGCTCAGACGGCTGCCGGGCAGACCAGCCCCGTACAATAAATGTGAGTATCGCGCCAGATTTACCGGCTGAGTCATCTCTTTATTGTTTAGATGACGCCGGTGAAGGCTTGCTATCGCCTCTAGTGGGTGAAGGTCCTGCTCACAATCGTGACTACAGCGTTGAAGACGTATTCAACATGCTCTCTGCCAAGCTAGGCGGCTATGAAGTGCGTCATAGCCAACTGGAGCTGGCAAAGGAAATCGGCCGTGCCTTTGAGTCAGGTAAGACCGGCGTTTTCGAGGCCGGCACCGGTGTCGGTAAGAGTTTTGCTGCCCTTATTCCGGCACTTCTAAGTGGAAAGAAAGTGGTGGTTTCCACTGCCACCATAGCCCTGCAGGAACAGTATATAAACAAGGATATACCTGCTTTGCAGGAGATCTTGCCATTCGAGTTCAGTGCCGTCTTGCTTAAGGGGCGCGGTAATTATCTCGGGATGCGGCGTTTCCACGACTATATTTTGGAACAGGCCGTTGATGAGGAATTTGTCGACTGGGTCAATGGCACTATGACCGGTGATATTTCCGAGCTTGATTTTGTGCCGCCGCTTGATGTCTGGATGGAGATTAACTCAGATTCCGATGACTGTATGCGTAATCGTTGCCCCAATTTCGGAAGCTGTTTCTATTTTGATGCCAAACGGCGGGCCGAGAAGGCCGATTTGATTGTAGTAAATCATGCCCTGCTTCTGGCTGATGCCGCTTCCAAAGGTAGTATTCTGCCTCCCTATCAATATTTGATCGTAGACGAGGCCCATCATTTGCCTGATGTAGCTACGGATGCCTTCAGTCTGTCCATCAGCAATCGCGGTGTCAAACGAATGTTGGCGCGGGCTGCTAAAAAGGTGAATGCTCCGGCTCATCTACTAAATGAAATTGAACTGGCCGCAGGTCAGTTTTTCTTCCATCTCAATATGCAGGCAAAGCAGCCGCGCATGCGCTTGCACGAGCCGGTGGAGGGCACGGAAGACTTTCATACGGCGCTGGAGGAACTGAGGCATTGGCTGGAAGAATGCGATTTCTCGCATATTCTGGATGTGGAAATGGCCAGGGAGAAGGCGCAGCTTAAGGCTAAGAGCATCATCAGCACTGTCTCTTCCTACACAAAATGCCTGGCTCTGCTTGGTGATCCATCCCAGGATTATGTTACCTGGTTGGAACGCACCGAGCGCTCCGACGTAAAACTGGAAGTGGTCTCCGCACCGCTTGATCCCTCCTCGTATATTGCCGATTTTGTCATGGCTAAACCCAGCTTGATTTCCAGCGTTTGGATGTCAGCCACCCTTGCCACCGCCGGTGATGATCCTTTCAACTTTTTCAAGAAAGCTATTGGTGCCGATCGCTATGTGGTGCAGCGGCAGGTGGCCAGCCCCTTCGACTTTGAGAATCAGGCTCTGCTTTACTTGCCCCGTGATTTTCCAGAGCCCAACCATCCCGACTTCCTGCCCTATGCCATGGAAGAAATTGAAAGACTGATAGAGCTGTCAGAGGGGCGCGCCTTTGTCTTGTTCACGAGTAAGTACGCTCTTTCGATTGCCTACGAAGAGTTATCGCAGCGCTTGCCTTATGAATGCAGGCGTCAGGGCGAGATGCCCAGGCAAAGGTTAATAGAATGGTTTAAGTCTACACCCCATGCGGTCTTATTCGGTACTGCCAGTTTCTGGGAAGGTGTTTCCATAGACGGTAATCAGTTGAGTTGTGTCATTATCGATAGAATTCCTTTCCAGGTTCCCGATGATCCTGTCTATGAGGCACGCTGCCAGCAAATGCAGGAAGACCCTGAGCGTTCCTGGTTTAACGATCTGGCCCTGCCCTATGCCACCATGCGTTTGAAGCAAGGTGTGGGCAGATTGATACGTACCAAACGAGATCGCGGCATTGTGGCCATACTGGATAATCGTTTGACCAAGAAATATTATGGTCGCAAGATCCTGGAATGCCTGCCGCCCATGCGCATTATTCGAGCCTTGCCCACGCCTGCTTCCGGCGTAATGCAAGACTTTCTCGACCTGGGCATGGACTATAACGCCTGATTCAAACTACTCTGAGAGTTCTTGCTCTTCGCTTTGCTCAATGGCTGCATCTGCTGCCGCATCATGGCGAATCAGGCAGAGTGAAATCGGGCAATGCTCAACCAGGTAGTGCACAATCGGATCTTTCTTCATCAGGAAGAAGTGCCGACCCCCTACGCTCGTGGTGCCTACGTAAAGCATGTCGGCTCCGATTTCCACGGCGGTGTCGATGATGCCCTGGGCCACCTCACCCACTTTAACAATGCCGGAGACCTTCACGCCTTGAGCGGACAGTTCGCTGACAATCTGATCTATCTGCATGCGCGCTTTATCAACCGGTCTTTCACTGGAAATGAGTTGCGCTACGATGCCGACTTTATGCGGGTCTGGAATCAAGCGCAACAAGACCAGCTCAGCGTTGACGGCTTTGGCCTGTTGCACCGCTACCTCTATGGTTTTGGCGCTTCTTTTGGGAGAGCTAAATGCGACTGCGTACTTCATATATTTGCCTAAGCATGCCAGATAAACTTGAGTATGAGATAGGAAACCGAAGCAAGAGTAGCTGCTACTGGTAATGTTAGCACCCAGGCCAGCAGGATCAGTTTCATAGTTTTCGGGTTGAGATTTTCCTTACCGTGGACCGGAATTGTTCCTCCGGCAACTGCCGAGCTTAACGTGTGGGTGGTGCTGATGGGCGCGCCCCAGTGGGAGGCAATTAAGATGATGATGGCGGTGCTCATTGAGGCACCGAAGCCCTGGGAGTGACTGAGCTTTTCCCGGCTTATCTTGGTGCCGACGGTACGAATAACTCGCCAGCCGCCAATAACTGTTCCCAGTGCTATGGCCGATGCCGCCGAGAGCATTACCCAGAAGGGCACCACTTTGGCTGTGTAGCCATACTGGCCGAAGTGGGTAGCCAGGATCAGGGCGATTATACCCATAGTTTTTTGACCGTCATTGCTGCCGTGGCTGAAACTGACGGAAGCACTGGAGAAGATGTGCAGCAGCCGCATGATCGGGTTCTGGGCTGTTGTCTTGGATAAATCCTTTTCCTTCTCTTTGGAGAGCTTCAGGGCCGTCCAGGTCATTAAAGCACCGGCGGTGAAGCCCACCAGTGGTGAAATGAGCAGCGCCAGAAGCACCTTTTTAAGTTCGGTCCATTCCACGCCGCCGACGCCGGCCGCCGTCACTCCGGCTCCGAAAAGGCTTCCAATCAAGCAGTGCGAAGAACTAACCGGAATACCCTTCCACCAGGTGATCAAGTTCCAGATTACGGCAGCCAGCAAGACTGCTACAACCATGGGCAGTGTCACCGTGCCTTCCGGGATGATTTTAGTAATAACTTGTGCCACGGCCGTACCCACAAGTAAGGCACCTAGAAAATTGAGCACTCCGCTCATAAAAATGGCGATGCCCGGTTTCAGTGCCTTTGTGTAAATTACCGTGGCTACGGCGTTAGCCGTATCATGAAAGCCGTTGACGAAATCAAAGCCAAGAGCAAGCAGAATTGCCAGCACTGCGATGATTGTTTCGATATCCATATATTGTTGCTGTAGACTTTTGTTGAGACTTTTCGTGGAAATTCTTGCCGCTTACGGCTCTTCCGTTCTGTAAGCGCCAGTGCTTCTCTTATAACTTTATGCTCTTTACCACTACAATTTAAGCAGTATAAATTTTATAGCAGGCTACTGGTTAAGGACGTATTAAAGTGAAAGCTTAGTCTCTGGTAATCTGTGCGGGCGAGTTTCGGTAGCAGATTGGAAAATTTCCGGATAAGGAGACCTGATGACCTGGCTTAAGCCTATTACCATGGCAGGTACTATCGCCGACCTGGTGCCGCTCTCTCCTTCCCATCTGGCAGATCTGTCGGAGGCCGTCTCTGATGGCGAACTCTGGAAGCTCTGGTATACCTTCATACCGGAACCGGACCATATGGTTGCCGAGATTGAACGGCGCCTCAAACTACAGGGCGAAGGTTCGATGCTGCCTTTTGCGGTAATAGAGAAGTCCAGCGGCAAGGCCGTGGGGATGACTACCTATATGAACCTGGACGCGGCTGTGCGGCGCCTGGAGATCGGATCAACCTGGTATCGAAAAGGTGTGCAAGGCACGGGCTTGAATTGGGATTGCAAAGCGATGCTCTTGAGCTATGCCTTTGAAGAGCTAAATTGCGTGGCCGTAGAGTTTCGCACTTCCTTTTTTAACCATCAAAGCAGGCGTGCCATCGAAAAGCTTGGTGCCAAGCTGGACGGTGTCTTGCGTAATCACAGCCGGCATGCGAACGGCACCATGCGTGACACCTGTGTTTACAGCATAATTGAAAGCGAGTGGCCGACTGTTAAGGCCCATCTCTGCCATCTCAAGCAGACTTATGGAAAGAGAGACGCGAAACTATAGCCCACAAGGTTAGTGGAACTTAAGGTGGTGACCTGCAACCGTGCTGCTTAAATTACCCGGGCCATTTACTAGTAGGCCGGCGCCAATCCGGCTTCCAGAGGCTCAAGATAACCCGGATCACAATAGACCCAGAGATCTCCGTTGCGCCATGGCAGTGGGTGATTGGAGAGATACCGATATACTAGAAGCTGTCTGATGATTCTGCGGGCGGAGGGATTTTGCTCGCCGCGTTTATCATTAGCCAGGCGGGTACGAAGCTGAATAGCTTCGCGCTTTGTCCAGCAGTAAGCCGGGCCGGGATTGTTTCCCCTGGATCTACAGAGGATGGCAATCTTGCCGGAGGGTTGTGGCCAACCTAAAACGTAATAAGTTTCATGCATCATCATTGATAATGATAAGTCAAAATCCTAATAAGTCCAGTGCAGCAAATCCAAGTTTTGTAGCTCCAGAGTAACCCCAGACGTATATGCAAGAGCCCGCCAGTATACTCATCTTCCATCCGGCCGCTATCGGTGATGCCGTGCTTGCTACCCCTGTTGCATCTACGCTTAAGCATAATTTTCCTGGAGCAAAAATCACGTACTGGAGCCATGCCAGCTTAAAACCCCTGCTGCTTGGCTTGTGTCCTGCCATCGATGAATTCATCGAATTCGACAAAGAGCTGGGCTTTTTCCAGCAGCGTAAAGTATTTAAAGCTGCCAAGCCCGACCTCTTTATCGACCTTTCCAATTCCACAAGGGGGCTTTTTCTCTCGCTTTTGGGTGGTTGCAAGTCGTTTTGCTACCAGAAGAAGCCTGACAATGGCCCCGACCAGCAGCATGCCGTGGGTAATTTCCTGGAGACTATCCAGCCTGTTTGCAAGGATATTCCGGAGTCTTTGTTTCCCACGATCTTTCCTGACGCCATTGCGGAAGTATTGGTGCCGCAACTACTTGAGACATACAAGTTCGAACTGAGACCCATGATTGGCATAGTGCCGGGGGTCGGCTCACAAAGACCTCATCGTAGCTGGATCCTTGATGGTTGGATCTATCTTGTGCGGCACATACTTTCTCTCGGGACGCATCAGCCGGTGCTTATCGGTGGTGCCGATGATTTTGAAACTGCTCAGAAAATCAACCATGAGTCAGGCGATCGCTGCTTGAATTTTTGCGGGCAGCTTAAACTTGACGAGACTGCCGCCATTCTCAAGTGCTGCGATGTTGTCATATCCGGTGATACCGGACCGGCCCATATTGCAGTGGCTGTCGGCACGCCGGTTATTGGTCTTTACGGTCCGACTTATCCAGCCAGAAGCGGACCCTACGGTTGCTTTAACATGGTGCTCGATCAGAGCGGTTCTTGCGAGTGTCATGGTGAGAAGTCCTGTCATCTGGCCGGTCCGGGTGCACCGGGCGAATGCATGGGCAGAATCATGCTGCCGGAAGTTATCGACATGCTCAGTCGCACCATGGGCAATTCGCGCAGCGCCGGATCTTTTGAGGAATCGAACCCGCCGGGAGTCTTCTTTGACGAATTCGTCTTGCGAGAAATGCAGTCTGGAAGCGGTATTGTTGCCGACCATGAGGGCGCCGTAAAGCCGACTGATGAGTCCGAGGTTTCCTCTTCCTCTTAATGGGCGAGTGCCTTGCCCTGAAGGAATTACGGCTCAGACGGCTGTTCTCAGCTGTGCAGTGCCGCCCACGATCTGTTCCAATTTCGACTTTTCTTTCTGATTGAAATAGACTTTGGTGTAGTTCTTCCAGTTTTTGGTGAAGTCGTTGAATGACAGCTCTCTGGCAATGGTCGTAGGTAAATCGATGTTGACGGTGTCGACGGTGCCGTCGGCGTAGTGCGAGCTTCTTTGTGTCTGTTCTTTTCTGATGGAATAGGTGGTAATGGTCTGCCAGCGTTGATTGTCAAAAACTTGCAGCTTGACCAGTACATCTCCAGGGTTATCCTGATTGGACATGGACTCGAATTTCATCACCCGGCAATAGTGTGACAAGGTAGTCAGCTCCAGGCTGCCCTGCGAAAAGAAGAGATCTTGGTCATCGGCCTGCTGAATGGTGGAACCGGCAAATTGAGCGGGTTTGACGGGCGGTCTTGGCTCTTCGATGCGGGGCGTGTCGGCTGTGGGCGGGCTCATGTCGATGGTTCTGACGCCGCTCATCGCTGCCGATTGGGGTCTGAATTCGAAAGTCGGCACAACCTGGGGGTTGGGTATCGCTGTCGATTCAGTCTTGTGCTGGCTATGCACCGGTGTAAATTGTGGGATCGATGAGTTCTGCCGGATCGATGGCGTAATACTGTATTTAGTGGCGGTGCGGTTAAGTTCTATATGGGAATTGCCCAGAGAATTATGGCTGGGATAGCCTGTCTCTACCTGGTTGGACTCGCTTTCCTGGGCGATAGGTTCACCCCAGCCTTTGGCTGATCTCGGCATAATAAGTTCGCTGGGAATGCTGTCGGAAGGCATGGCCGGTCTGGCATAGTGAGCCAGGTCGAACTTGGCGCGGGAGCTTTCAGTAAGAAAGTTCTTCTTGTATATGGCTGCTTCTTCGCTGGTGGGTAAAAGCACTCTTTGTCCTGGAAAAATGAAGGCAAATGTGTTGAAACCGTCGCAGCGAATCGGAATTTCCCCTCTGTTAATTGTAAAAATCAGGCGAGCAAATCTTGTGTCGGAGAGCTTCTTTTGTGCAATGCTGGCCAGGCTGTCGCCGGCCTCAATTTCATAATGCACTCTTGTAGAAGCGTTAGAGCCGGGCAATTGATTTTGATTCAGGTCTTTCTGCCGCGCCATAAATACTTCCTCGGTCAACTTGGGTTTTAGAAAATTTGTGCGCTTTGCCAGCGTGGATGTTTCTATACCGCCCTTCGGCAATCTCGACAGCTCCGTTGATTAAATTGGAAAGTTTTTGCAGCTCTGCCCGCCAAGTAGTTAAAATCAGGCGGTCCGCCGCCGCTCGTTGCCAGACTTTCCGGCCCGGAAACGATAGGCTTGTTGACAACTGCCGAAAACTTACCTAATATGGATGGGCTTACTGTTTAGTGTGGCGGCTTAGTGCCCCCTGTAGGCGTTTACCAATCAGCGTATTCGGGTTAGCCCTTTCTAGAAACAAGACCCGCTGGGTCGTTTAGCATTCGTTGAGGTTTTGCCAGATGGCAGGAAATAACAATCAGGCGGCCGCCGGTGACGCCACCGCCGGGCAACAGACGCAAACCCAGACCAGGAACAATATAGATACGCCGGTTTTCGTCAATCCCAACTTGGACACGGCGAAGCCGGCCGGGGATAGACCCGTTGAAACCGGTGGTCAGACCAGTGATCTCAATAAGTTTCAACAGGATAGTCCGGAGTTTAAGCCACCGGCTACGCCCAGTGAGGGTAACGCCATTGCTCGCGCGGTAGCCTCAGAGTCACAAGTGAACGGCAGTATCAAACCCAGTCAGATTACCACCGCTGACGGCAGTACTATCAATGCCACGGTGCAGACTCGGGGCACTGAACAGGTAGCTTATACCAACACAGGCGAGCGGCTGGTGAGGGCGGCTGACAGTCCGGTGTTTGTACCGGTTCGAACAACGACCAATCCAGAAACGGCTTCCCTGGGCAGCGCTAATCGAACTCCTGCCGTACCTGTGGAGTCCTCCGCCAACAGGGCCGGCGATACTCCTATTGTTCGCACCGGTACGTCCTCCGTGGAAGTAGGTAGTTCTGCAAGATTGAGTGCTGATGCCCAGCCCATAGTGCGCACTCCAGCCGATGCGACGACCCCCTTGAGAGCACCGTTATCCTCTGTGGAAGTAGGTGCTCAGCCAAGACCCGGCTTGGTAACCGAGGGACAGACCCTTGCCGGCGTTCAGCGTAACGTTGTGGCATCCGATACCGGCACCGGCAAATCTGCCGCAGAAGCTTCCACAACAGTCAGACCCGGAAATGTGACCGACAATACCGCCATCGTCAGACCGACGGAGGCTGGTACCCTTAGAACCGGGCTTGCCCGTCCTGACAGTAGTTCTCCTGATGTTGCCGCTCCGCCATCCGCATCATCTATATTGAATCGTTCCTTGCAGACCTCGGTTCCGCCGGTTGTCGGTGACAGGACTGTGCCTGCCACAGTGGACAATAGAGTCGTTCGCAACCCAGCGGTAAACGAAGGTCAGCCGGTGGTGAGCGGTCAGCGCAACGCTGACACTCCCATTGTGCGCAGTTCCACTTCCTCTGTAGAAGTTGGGGGTGTGCCGCGGTCCAATGTTCCAGCCGACCAGGCGGGTAACGTTAGACCTCCTGTAGTCAGAGCTGATGCCGCAGTGACCGGTGGCACTGACAGTGCACCGCCTTCAGCCTCCGCAATTATGAATAGATTGGCCCAGAATGCCGATAGCAAAGTGTCTGGGCAACCCCTGCCGGCCGACAGGCAAACGGCTTTTGTGGCTCCTGAGGCAAGAGCAGTGCAGCCTGTGACTCCCATCAGGGCTGTTGAAACGCCTGTCAGAACTGTCGAAACTGGAGTGCCCAAACCAGGTGCCGATGGCACCATTGCTAGACCAGTGGAACAGCGTGCTACCACCGGCGGTACTGATACCGGTGTCATTAAACCAGTGGAAAATCGTACTGTTAACGCCAATGCGACTACTGATAGCAATGCTACTGCCGCCAGTCTGGCCAATCGGTTTACTCCTGCTCAGATTGCTGAAGTGAGGCAATCTCTTTCCTCTGCAAATCTGTCGGAAGTGGCATCGTATGAAGGTCGGCGAGGTCAGCAGGTGGCTAAAGATACCGGTACGCAGCCGGTGGAGGCTACGAGAGTTGCGCCGACTGTAGCTAATCTCATTGCCCAGAGTGATCGCCCCAGTATTGTCACTGAACGCGGTGGTATGTCAGGCAAGGACAATCCGGCCGGTAAGGACAATCCGACGGCCGGCAAAGACGGACAGCCGTCTGTTGTTATAGGGGCAGGTCTTCAGCCTCAGCCGCAGTTTGTGCCCAGACAGGACGGCTCAGGTAACCGTGACAATGCCGGTAAGGATAACCTCGGTAAGGAGCAAGGTCGGGATGGAGTGCCGCGGGATCCAAGCAAAACCGATGCTTCCGTGATGCTGACCGCGCAGCAACTGGCTCAGAACGCGAAGGCTATGGAGCTAGCCGGCCGCGGCGGAGAAAATCGCGGCAGTGAAAATCGTGGCGGAGAGAACCGTGGTGGAGAGAACCGTGGTGGAGAGAACCGTGGCGAAAATCGCGGGCAACAGCCGAAGGAAGGTCTGCCCACCAAACCGGGAGAGGGTACGGCACCCAAGCCCGGTGAAGTGTTGCCAGGTGCTAAGCCTGGTGATCTCGCTCAACTCATGGGACAGAAACCTGGTGAGCAGCCCCAGATGCGTGGCGTTCAAATAGACGAGCAGACCGCCGGCCGTCTCCGTGATCTAGCTCAAGCGCTGAAGCAGGCCGAAAAGCCTGCCGGTGATGGAGCCAGGGGCGGTTCTCTGGAAGGTGCTCTTGTAACTGGTAAGGATGGCAAGCCTTTACCCGGCGGTATGGACGGGAAAGTCGATTCTCGTGGCGATTTGAATGCTGCTCTATTGTCTGCACAGAAGATGGGGCTGATGATTACAGCCGACGGCAAACCGATGCTGGCTGGTGATACCAGGGCCGGTGAAAGCAAGGCTATGCCGATTCTTGATGTTAAGACTCTGACCAGCCTCGATCCCAAAGCAATTGAGGCTCTTGTAAAAAGTCAGACCGAACCAGCCAAGAGCGGTCTTGAATCCGGCAAATCTATTTCGCCTGAACTTGGTACAAAGACCGGTACAACTCCTTCTGAAGCCAGGCTGGACGGTACCAGAGGTGCTAGTGCCGCCGCCATGGGCTTCGAACTTAGCTCCCAGCAAGGCAAGTCGCTGACCGGAGACAAAGTTGCTTCCGGTAATGCCGATGCCCAGTCCAGGCTGGAGGGCAAGCCGGAGCCGGTGCGAGTCGAGCCCGCCAGGAACGAGGCCGTCGCTAAGAGCGATAATGTGCCGATGAAGAATGAGCCAACCGTAAAACAAGACAGAGACAAGCCGGTGGAAGCAGTCAAGGGAGAAACCTCTGTCAAGCCGGAAACCACAAGCAAGGTTGAAACCGGAAAGAGCGAGCTTTCAGCTAAGCCTGAAGTGACTGCTCAGAAATTCGATGATGCATCTGCCAGTGCCAAAGGTGATCGCAGTCAGGAAGCCAATGCTAAGAACCAGGTCTCTCTTGCTCAACCGGAAACCAGCGATGACTCCTGGGTGACCAGAAAAGTCTCTGATCGCAGCCAATCCGACTCTGTTGTTAATGGTGACAATAGTCCGTGGGAAAATAAAGATAGAGGTCCCAAGAAGGAAAAAGACTCGGAAGAGGATAAACTTGAAGAGGAGCAAAGAGCTAACGCTCGCGCTCAGATGATTGCCGCCATGCTGGCTCAGAAGAAGCAACAGGAACAAGCTGAAAAGGACAGACAGCTCTTGATAGATGAAGCCAAGAAGAAAGGTGAAGATAAGCGCCGCCGTTATGTGGTCAAGGAAAAAGACACGCTCGAGACGATAGCCAAGAAGCAGTTGCGTGACGTGCGTTTGTCTGCGCTCATCTATGAGATAAACAAACACATGTTGCCGGTTCGCATGGAAAAGGGCAAGCAGGTTGTAGATCCCAGACCGGGCACCTCGATATGGTTGCCGTCCGAATCTGAAATTAGAGAGTTTCGCTCTCGCCTGTACGCCCCTACTCGTCCGCCCGTGCCGGGCCAACCCTCCAGCCGTCCGGCTCCGGATAAAGCCGGTCAGAGTCCTGAGGATGAGCTTTCGGCCCGTTTTGGAGCCGGATGGGACGGACCGCCAGGCACTACTTCCCCGGCAGCCGGTATGCTTGGGGCGGCGGTGGCTAAGAGCCAGGTGCGCCGGGCCAATATTGAAAAGATATTGGGTCCAATGGCACCCAAGACGCCCGATTCGGGCAGAATTCGCTATATTGTGCGCTTGAGCGATACGCTGGAAGGCGTAGCCGCCAAACACCCGGCCCTGAAAGATGCCAGTCTCTGGCCTCTTCTGGCCAGGCTGAATGAACTTTCGGACGAAGCTGATGATGATGATAGACCTCTGGCTACCTTGCGCCGAGGTATGGTCTTGAATTTGCCTACGCCGCAGGAGATCAGTCAGTTCCGCCAGGCGCAGGAAGAAAGTGGCGGAGATGATGCAGGCTCTTCGGCCGGTTCCACAGACAGAAAGGGCTCCGCCAGTGAGTCGGCTATGCCGGCTGCCATGAAGGAATCTGTCTCGCAGGTCTTGTCCTCCTCGCTTTCCGCTACGCAATTACAGCAAGCCGCTCTAGCTGCCGCCGCCGCCCTGCGCGCCCAGATGGAGGCCGAGGAAGCGGAACAGGATGGTGATTTTGATGAGGATGATGATGACGACGAGTTTGAGTCGCAAGTGGCATTGGAGCCGGCGCCTTCTGTAGTCTCGCAACCGAGATCTTTCTTGAAGGATGAAACCGAGACCAGACGACTGGAGGCAATCAGCGGTGTTGCTCCTTCAGACCCGTTGCTTGCCAGAGTCTTTGATGCCACCAGTGGTATCGCACCAGCTCAAGAAGTGCATCAGAATATGCAAATAGAGCAGACGACTATGCCATTGCCTGTAGTGTCGCAGTCAGACCCGGATGAGCAAACCGGAATGCAATTTCCTCAGCCGCCCGGATTAGCCCTGAAGCCATCCGCCGATCCTCTAGGCACGGTGTCGTACCAGGCTCAGGAGGCTGTTATTGGTGATTTGGGAGCGGTGGTTTCGTCCGATTCTGAACCGGTTCAAAATGTCGGTGGCTCACCGAATATGGTGCAGTATACCGGGGCAAGTGCTGGAGTGTTGAACAATGTATCGAACGCCGCCGCTTCACCGCCGGTGGTGAGTCGAGAAGCCGTGCCGCAGCAATTTGCCGGGCAGTCAGAGCAGCCGGAACAGCAGCCACCGACCATCTCCGCCGTGCCTGCCAGACCGCCGATGCCCGGGATTGACCCACAGTCTGTTCAGGCTCAGACGCAGGCGGCTGGAGTGCCCGCGGCCGCACTGCCCAGTGCTGCCGACATCCTCCAAGCCCCTCCCATGGTCTCCGGTGACCGGTTGCTCTGGGAAATCCGACCGGGTATCAGGTTGGTCAAGTCTTGCTTACGTTGGGACCCGGCCATCGGCGTCTTCAGGGCGCAATTGGAAATGCTCATTAACGGGGTCTGGTACCCGGTTATCTTCTACGAAGTTTTTCCACAGGGTTCGGTCAGGCACGAATACTCGCCCGGCGGCAAGCGCAAGTCGGTGCGCATAGATTTGCCGCCTGCTACCGTGCAAGAGTTGGCGGACAACGACCTGGCTTCCAAGTGGTTGGCGTACTGCCGGCAATACCTCACGCTCATATCTGCCGCCGGTGGAGGTGCCGCTCCGGGTTGAAGTTCGACTTGACCTCTGCGTTTAATATTAATTTTGGGGTTCCGGCCTGATTTGGCAGCCCGGATTGGACCTTTTGTTGTCCAGACAACAGTCATCGTTTCCGATTTGCATATATATTAGTGTTCTCTAAGGAGCCGGGCTTCAGCCCCGCACCGCGGAGGTCTGACGGTTCTTGGCAGGCGATGAGAAACTGGCGTCATTTTTACTAGATTAGAACTTACTTTCAGCCATTTTCTTTCGTTTAAAAGAGGCCTCGGATTGTGAATATTGGTAAGTGGGTGACCAGTTGGGGTCATTCATTCGACAGAGGTCTACGGTTTGGCCGATCCGAACAAACCCAATGAGCAAGACCAGAAGGTCGAGAAGCCTCCGCAGAAGGTTGAGGATCAGGCTGCCGCAGTGGCCAGTAATGCTTTGCGGGCGGAAGTATTTAAGCCGCCGGCTCAGGCGGATAAAGGTGCCGTCGGGGAAAAGACTCCCGGTGTAGCCAATAACGAGAAAGACTTGAAGGACGGGGCACTGATTGTGCCCGTCAACATCGCCGATGCCCGTTTCAAGGGGATGGGCCAGCAGGCCGGTCACGAAGGTGACGGCGCTAAAACCCCGGAATCTGCCGGCAAGGACAAGGCTACTTCCGATAAAGACAATGGGGCAGCGGTAGCCGGTGACAAGGTGGCGGCCAAGCAAGAGCCGACGGCGTCCGACAGCATCTTGCCCGATTGGATGAAAAAGGCTGCCGACTCGGTCTCCACCACGGCTGGCGAACTGGCCGACAGTGCACTGCAAAAAGCCGGCGAATTGAAAGATGCCACCGTCAAAAAGGTTGGTGAGTTAGCTGATTCAGTTGTCCAGACCGCCTCTGAGCTACCTGCGGATGCCGTCAACAAGATGAAGCAACTGGCGGATTCCGCCGTTGAGGTCGGAGGTACCGTCGTAGCCGGAGTTTCCAGCGCGGTGTTTGGCTCGGAGGCCGCCGCCGCCACCATACCGCAGGTTGACGCCAAAGTTGGTGAGCAGACTTCTGCCGGTTCCGTTGTCACTGATAAGTCAACAGGAATAACTGCTCCTCCCCTCGAAAGTGGGACCGTGGCTGTCACCGATGCCAACACCGGCATGGTCAAGCCGGTCAGCCAGGACGCGCAGCCATTCCAGCCGGTGGTCGAAAAGCCTCTCTCTCAAGAAGAGAAGGAACTCCAAGATGCGAAGAGGGATGCCGGTTCGGCTTCCAATCAATCCGGCTCAGTGGTGGTGGGAGCAGTCTCACCGCCGGTCAAGTCTGGGTCTAGTTCTACATCAGTCGGAAATGACCTTTCTATGCCGCCGCTATCTGGTGACAAGACTGTGCCGACTCAGGTCTCCGATACTAACTTGCCGCCTCTATCTGGTGGCGGCGCTGAGCAGAATGCGGTTCTGAAATCCGATTTACCGCCCCTTTCCGGCGGTGTTGCCGAGCCGATTACGTCTGCTAAAAGCGATTTGCCGCCGGTGGCTAAGACCGTTACCGAATCTGCCTCGCACGAAGTCGATTCCAGTCCCAAGAAACTCTCGGTGCAGTCTCCGGCGGCAGCCGAATCCTTGCCTGAGAAGCCGGTGCCGACCGTCGCTAAAATCGAACCGGTACAGACAAACTTTGAGCCATCCAGTATGGCCACTGTTGGTTTGCCTCCTTTGTCCGATTCAGCCAAAGATGTTTCGGCCCCTGCGGCAACCGATCAAACTAAGGTTGTGCCGGAGACGAAGCCCAAAGAACCCGACTTGATAGATAAGGCCATCGACGCCGTAAAATCCGGTTACAAGGCGGTTGTTGAATGGTTCTCCGACGACAACAAGATAAAGTACGGCAATGATGAGTTCAAAAAGAACTCTGACACAGGCACTTGGACTGGACCCGACGGTAGAACCTACAAGAGTGCCACTCTTGATGAGAAGACCGGCAGGCTGGTGCTGGAGGGCACCAACGGCATCAAGGAAGTGCGTACTAGTGACGGAGCCAGGGAAGTAACCTCTAAGGATGCTTCCGGAAAGGAAACCGTCGCAGATTTTGGCGCCGATGGCAAACTTAGCGCCCTGAAGGTTGGCGGTACATCCTATCAATTCGATGCACAGACGAAGTCCTGGTCTGATGCTGATGGCAAGCCCGCTAAAGACGTCAGCTATGAGCCTTCCACTGGAACTGCTGTTATTCGAGACACAGATACTCGGGTACAGACTATCAGTGCCAGTGGTGAGCGCGTTATTTCAGACAGCGCTGCCGGATATTCCGGTGCCTTTGATGTAAATGGACAACTGGTATCGCTGGCTGATCGAAGCGGGCAGTACAAGGCTGTCGAGGACCCGAACAATCCCGGGCAGAAAATTTGGCAAAATGCCGATGGTGCGTCAATCGCCTCTGTCAGTCTGGATAAGAGCGGCAATTTGTCGATAGACAAGGGAAATGGTGAGACGATCACCGCTTTGCCTGACGGTGCAAGAATTGAAAAACATGCAAGTGGTGAATCCACCGTTACATCAACTGATAAGTCTGGCATAGAGCAAACCGTAAAACTCAATGCTGATAATCAGCCCGTGGAAATCACCAAAGGTGGTACCACCCTACTCCTTGATGAAGCTACCGGAACTTGGACTAGAAATGGAGAGCTTCTAAAAGGAGTAACCTACGATAGCACCACTGGCGATGTCAAAGTAAATGTCGACGGTAATAATATAGAGACCACGCACCGCAATGGTAACGTCACCAAGGAAGATCTGATCGCCAAGGTTTCTACTGAGTACAGTCCCACTGGAGAAATCGTCGGTGTTACTAAGGGTGAACATCAATATACTTTTGATTCCGCTTCCAATACATGGAAGAAGGACGGTAACCTGGTTGCGGAAGCTTCTTTCGACAAAGCTACCGGTGATTTCACAGCCAAAACTTTGGATGGTCAGGTAGAGACCATCTTCAAGAACGGCGAGATGAAGGTAGAGAACAAGGCTGCTGGAAATCTCGTTACTGAATTCGACGCCGACGGCAACGTCAAGAGCGTCAAAAGTGATTATATAGGGGAGATCAGCAGACAGCCCGATCCCAATAAGCCTGACAGCTTTGTTTATGTAGATCAAAACGGGCAGAGCGGCTACGATGTCAAAAAGGGCATGTTCGACAGTATTGATATCACCAAACCCAATGGTGATTCAGTCGTGCAGATGCTCTCCGGCAGCCGTGGTGAGTACAGTAAGGATGCAACTCAGAACCGCTGGTACGACAATTCCAACAATCTGGCTTCACAAGAGGGACCGGATGGCAAAGTCACCGTGCAGAGGGATGGCGCCGATGGTGTCAAGGTTGAAGTACAGGGACCGGACGGTAATGCTGAGACCTTCAAGTTGGTGGAGAACGGCGCTAAAGCTGAGCCTCCCTTCGCCACATATGATAAGAAATCCGGCGAACTGGTGCTGCATCGGAGTGCCGACAGTAGTGACACGCTCAAGTCTGACTTCAGTAGGGCTCACTCCGAGGTCAAAGACGGCGTAAGTACCACGGAACAGTTTAATCGTGACGGCAAGCTTGAAAGCATCGAGACGAAGAACGGCAAACTGACCAGTGTGGCCGATGCCGATGGAAACATTATTTCGGCCAAACTGCCAGATGGTAGTTCTATTGAACGTCAGTACAACGGCACTTCCGGCGATTACTCTTATGTTCGCAAGACCGCCGACGGCAAAACCGAGCCGGTCTATTCCGTTTCTCGCGATGGCAGTGGAGCCCTTGAATACAACTTGGGTTATGAGAATCGGAAGGTAGCCACCGACGGCTGGACTACTGCCGAGGACTACACCAAGGGGCTGACAAAGACCTTCAATCCTGACGGCAAGATGACATCTATGCTGGATGAGAAGGACGGCTTTGAGTACAAATTTAAGTACGATGCAAGCGGTAATTTGTCGGAAGTGACCAACAGAGCCGGCCAGTGGAAAGTATTGGAAGGCAGCCCCAGAGATCCGGTCACAGGCGACACCAAGTGGGAACGTATCGGCGAAGTCGGTAAGAATCCGCCATTTGAAGTTAAACCAGTATCCGATGGAACCCGGTTGGTCTGGGAAGGTGCCATTAACACGAGCGGTGGTGAGTATACCTTCGCTCGTAAGACCAGTGATGCTCTTCGCCCCTTGCAGAATGAGAAAGGCGAAGAAATCGGCTCACTGTATGTGGCGCAAAATGGATATCAATATAAATATGATGGAGTCGCACCGGACATCAAGGGCGTTTCCATAAGTAAAGACGGCGGCAAGACCTTTGAGCCGGCAGGCGGAACCGTAGTTCAAGACGCTGCCACCAAACTGCCGACGGTCATATATAAGGATGCCGACGGCAATGTCACCAGTAAAGTTAGCTATGACAGTCGTGGCGGTGCCACAACAGTTGATGGCAGCGATCGCATCTTGAGTAAACTTGATTCTAGCGGAAATGGCGTTGTCTACACTCGCGATGCTCATGGTGAAGCCACTTCCGTGGTCATGAAGAAGAGCGGAGCTGAGGATGTTCGCCTTGATGTACCTGGCGAGAAAATCTCGGCCGATCCCAAGACCGGCATGCCTCTGATTACCCATGCCGACAACTCTGTCACTAAATACGATACCATGGGCGGTACGATGACCGCCGATTCGCAGAATCGTCTCATACACCAGACCTGGGCTGATGGAACCTACAGAGATGTGACTTGGGACGGTAATCGTGTTTCAAGCTCCATCCTTCACAGAAACGATGAAGCCAAGACCGTTCGTGAAGAGTACTACAAAGGTACCGACACCGTGGTGGTCGAGAGAAACGGCGCCCACACAACCGTTACAGGTCCCGACGGTAAAACTCTGGACATTTCCACCACGGCCAAGGGTGATCAGGTTATCACCGGTCCAAATGGCGTGTCTTCAATCATTCCTGCCGGTCAGACCTTCGAAGTAGATAAAGTTAGTGGAGCTATTCGCTTTAGCGATGCGTCAGGCAATTTGAACACGACCGTTGCTCCGGATGGCCGCGTGGTGATTGATAATAAACTGACAAATACCACCACTACACGCGAAGCTTCCGGAGTAGTAACCGTAGACGATCGCACCGCCAATACCTTGACTCGCACTGAGCCCAGTGGTCTCGTTTCTGTGGTTGATCGCAACGCCAACACCACCACCACTACCAGACCGGATCAGTCAGTTACCGTTGAGGACCGCAACAAGGGTACCATCACGACAACCCTGGCTGATAAGACCGTCACAGTAAACGACCTCAAGGCTAACACGGTGACTACCACTTATCCGGATAATCGGGTGGTCATCCAGGACAACAACAAACAAACCACCACCACTATCAATCCTGACAAGACTAAGACTGTTACCGATAACAAAACCGGCAACACCGATCACTATGGTGCCGATGGTCAGAAACTAGGCACCACAACCCCCGGTGGCATACAAATAGGTGGCGATGCTAAGGCTCCTACCTCTTCTTCCGAGGCCGCTCAGGCAGCTAAGACCTTGGAGCAAAGGGCTGCAGAACAGAAAGCCGCCGAGGTGAGACTGGCGGAGCAGAGGGCTAGCGATGTTAGAGCTGCCGAGACCAAGGCGGCTGAGCAGAAACTCGCAGAACAAAAGGCGGCGGAGCAAGCTAAGCTGCCGCAACAGCCATTGCCTGCGACAACTCCTGTTGAGAAACCTCCTCTGACTGCTGCAGAGCAGCAGGCCGCCATGCAGGCTGCAATCACGAAAGAGAAACAGGCTCAGGCTGCTGCACAAGTGGAGCAGGCTAAAGTTGAGACCAAGCCACAGAACAGTCCGACGCCGATTGATACTAAAACGCAGGAACAGGCTAAGACCACAGCTCCGACACCAGTTGACACCAAATCACAGGAACAGGCTAAGACCACAGCTCCGACACCGGTTGATACAAAAACGCCGGAACAGGCTAAGACCACCGCTCCGACACCGGTTGATACAAAGACTCAGGAACAAGCAAAGACTACAGCTCCAACACCGGTTGACACCAAGACTCAGGAACAAGCAAAGACTACAGCTCCAACACCGGTTGATACAAAGACACAGGAACAGGCTAAGAATACCGCTCCGACACCGGTTGATACAAAGACGCAGGAACAAGCAAAGGCTACAGCTCCAACACCGGTTGATACAAAGACACAGGAACAAGCAAAGGCTACAGCTCCGACACCGGTTGATACAAAGACACAGGAACAGGCTAAGAATACCGCTCCGACACCGGTTGATACCAAGACTCAGGAACAAGCTAAGGCTACAGTTCCGACACCGGTTGATGCCAAGGCGGCAACGGCGGAAACTAAGACAACCGTGGTCGAGCAGAAGCCTGGTACGACTGACCTCGCCAAGGCCACAACGACAGTTGAAGCTGGAAAGACCGCTACAGAAGCCTCAAAAGTCAATGCACCGGCAGACACTAAGGTTGCCACCGCTGAAGGGCCCAAACCTTCCTCCGAAGTGCCGCGTTCCGCAGAGTCTGCGAGAAACACAGCCGAATCAACTAAGGTCGCCGAGGCGGGTAAGACTCCGGCGGAACAACTCAAGCCTGCTGTCGATTCCCATGCAGCGACCCCTGTGAAAACGGCTGATGCGACTCCTGCTCCGGTGGTCAATAAACCGGTGGAACAGCCTCAGCAGAGCGGTGCGGTTGTCGCCAAGACAGATACCGCCGCTGCCGTCGTGCCTGCCGCGCAGGCAGTGCCGGTGGCTACTGGTGCCGGGAACGTCAGCAATCCTTCGACTGCGGTGAAAACTGACAGTGCCACAACTTTGTCGCAGGTTGCCGCTACTCACGGTTCAGTCAGTTCGGTTGGCTCGGCAGCAACAGGACCCGGCAACGCTGTACCGGGCGCCACCGGTGTGGCAACGACCGCAGGTTCGAACGTGTCGGCTACTGGCAACAATCCGGCGTCCGCTAATTCAGCTCAAGTGTCTACAACGAACACTCAAGCCACGCCCGCTGCTGGAACTGTTAGCTCTCAGGCGACGGGTGCTACTGTAGCAGGCAACACTCAAGCAGGGGCTAATGCAACCGCTGCTAATACCACAAACGCCACTTCCGGTAACCTGGCACAGGTAGCTGCCTCTCAGGGAACCACTGTGAATGCGGTACAGGCGGGTCACACCGCAGCCACCACAACTGCGACGGCAGGCAACACAACTACTGGGGCTCCGCAGAGCACTACTGGAACGGTAGCCACAGCGACGAATGCCACTACTGGTGCCTCAACGACTGTAGCTAGCAATGCCGCTGCCACAACCACTAACACCGGTGCCACTGGTAACACGGCAGCCAGTGGTAATTTGGCTCAGGTGGCCGCATCTCAGAGTTCCACCGTTTCCTCTACAACGGCGGGCAATACCACAGCAGGAACTGCGGCGACGACGACAGCCAGTAACACGACTGCCGGTACTGCGACGACGGCCGGCCACACGACTACCGGTGCAACGACGACGGCCGGCAATACGACCACTGGTGCCGCGACGACGACGGCCGGCAATACGACTACTGGTGCCGCGACGACGACGGCCGGTAATACGACTACTGGTGCCGCGACGACGACAACCGGCAATACAACTACTGGCGGCAATCTTGCTCAAGCTGCCACTACTCAAGGTACGGCTGCGACTGCGACGACGACCGCTGGCCACACGAATAGCGGTTCAGTGACGACGACGGCCGGCAACACGACTACCGGTGCAACGACGACGACCGCTGGCAGCACAACTACCGGTGGCGCGACGACGACGACGACCGGAAACACGAATGCGGGTGCCACGACGACGACGGCTGGTAACACGACTACCGGTGGCGCGACGACGACGGCCGGAAACACGAATGCGGGTGCCACGACAACGACCGCTGGCAACACAACTTCTAGCGGTAATCTCGCTCAAGCTGCCGCGTCTCAAGGTTCGGCAACAACGACAGCCGGTAATACAACTACTGGTGCAACGACGACCGCTGGCAACACTCCTACCGGAGCAACGACGACCGCTGGCAACACGACTACAGGTGCGGCAACAACGACAGCCGGTAATACAACTACTGGTGCAACGACGACCGCTGGCAACACGAC
>JACRFZ010000086.1 GCA_016212515.1 Candidatus Melainabacteria bacterium | reverse complement strand
TTAAACCCAGACCGGGCACGCCGAAAGCCCGGTACTGATAGTTGAGATGCACGTCAAAGGCGAAATAACCGGACTCCGAAATACCCCAGGGCACGCCCCGCTGCTTACCGTATTCGATCTGCCTGGCAACAGCGGTTCTACAGGTCTGATCCAGAAGGGTGTTTTCATAACTGGGCATAACCAGGAGCGGCATCAAATACTCAAACATAGAACCGCTCCAGGAGAACAGCACCGGTTCTCCGGAGGCGGAAGTGAGTAAGCGCCCGAGAGTAAACCAACTTTCCTGAGGTAATTGCCCCTGGGCAATGGCCACAAAGTTACAAAGCCTCGCTTCCGAGGCGAGCAAATCATAGAAGCTGGCATCGAGCCTTGGTTCATCGGCGTTGAAACCGATAGAGAGCAAGCAGCGACCTTTGTCATAGAGGAATTCGTATTCCATTTCGGCAGCAAAAGCAGCACCCTGACCAGCCAGTTGCTGGACTAGCAAAAGCCTTTCCCGCGCACGGCTCTGCCCGGTCGCAAAAAGGGCCGCCTCTACCTGAGAATCTGCACCGGGCTGCCAGTGCTCGTAAAAGGCAAGCAGATCATTGAGGCTGAACCTGGCTGGAGTAGAGGCATTCAACAGGTCGTATAGGGCCGCTTCTGAAATCGATTGTGCCCGCACCATATCAATAAAGGGAACCAGATGAAGAAGCTCGGCCAATAAGCTGCGGCACTGCCGTTCAAAGGCCGCCATATAATAGGCCGCATCGCCCTGAACAGAATCGGCGTGCATCAAATTCAAGGCAGCGCTGCTTTCCACAAGGCGCCCCAGAACATCATGGAGGACGGTGAGATTGGCGTTATAAGCCTTACGCCCCTCTTCCAGTAAAATTTCCAAAGGCGAGAGCAACCCGCGCTCGGAAGGATCGAGATACTCCAGGAGCACAGCAAGAGTATCGCCCAGTCCATCGAAAGTAGACTTGCTAATGAGAGGCTGGCTCGGACAGGCTAAAAGACCGGCATTAAGGGTAAGCAGATGCCCCGCCAGATTGCCGCTATCCACCGTTGAAACATAGCGCGGCGGCAGAGGTTGCAGACTGCTTGTGTCATACCAGTTGAAAAAATGCCCCCGGTAGCGCTCCAACCTGGCCATGGTCTCCAAGGTGGAACGGCAACGTTCCAGAAGTTCGCCTGTTTGAATATAACCAAAATCATAGGCGGACAGATTAGCCAGAAGCGCCATGCCGATGTTGGTAGGAGAAGTGCGGTGAGCAATGACGGCAGTGGGCGACTCCTGCACATTGTCGGGAGGCAACCAGTGATCCGGTTCTGCCACATAGCGATCAAAAAATGCCCAGGTCCGCCGCGCCAGGCGACGCAAGAACAAGACCTGCGCATTTTTGAGGTTCAATACCCTCTCTTTCTTGGGCCGGCTCAAATAAAACACCAGAGCTGGTGCCAGAGACCAGGCCACAAGCACACCCAAGGCAGCACCGAGAGCTTGCGGTCGCAAGACCAGCAGTACTACGTAAGCAGCAATGGCAAACACTGGAGCAGCAGCCATCCTGAAATAGGTAACGGCGAGGGTTGAGCTGTCACCCCGCACCTGCCCCGAGGCGTTCCAGGAGAGCAGGTTGCGCTGGCTAACTAACAATCGATAGAGAGTGCGCAGCACCGCATCCACTGTTAACATCGCTTCAAATGGTAGACAGGCCAGGGTCAAAACTACACCTTCCAGTTGCCTCAAGGTAGCTTTGCAGTTAGCAAAAATATGTTGCCTGACCAGCAAGTCTTCCGGCTTCCTGAAAAGCGCCGCAAAGGATATCAGCAGCACCGGCACGAACATGACCGAAACCGCAGCCACCGTCCAGAACCAGGCCGGCGAGAGGAAAAGCCAGGTTAGACAAAACCAGAGCAGGAGCGCCGGTGCCACCAGACTGCGTCGCAAATTGTCGAAGAGTTTCCAGATTGAGAGCGCCGACAGACGATTCCAGGTGAGCGACCCGGCCATGGGCACCAGGGGCATTAGCCAGGGAAGAAGTTGCCAGTCGCCTCTGATCCAGCGATAACGCCTGGTCATATCGGCTAGATACGAGGAAGGATACTCTTCGTAGAGTTGCACATCGCTTACAAGACCGGAGCGCAAGTAACAGCCTTCAAATAGATCGTGGCTCAAAATGCTGTTGTCGGGAAACCGCCCGGCCAACACCGCCTCAAAAGCAGCTACCTGATAAATGCCTTTGCCGATGAAGGAACCTTCTTGAAAGAGATCCTGATAGACATCGGATACAGTGCGGGTATAAGGGTCAATGCCTGGTTCATTGCCGTGCATGGCCGCATAGGCTGAACGATTCGTACCAGGTAAACTGACGGCCACCCGCGGCTGCAAAATGCCAAAGCCTTGCCGCACCATAACGGTGCCGTCCTTTGCAGTCTCAAGAACCGGCTGGTTGAGCGGATGCTCCATGGCTCCCACGCATTGCCTGGCAGCATCTCTGGGCAATTCGGTATCTGTATCTAGGGTAATAACATACTTGATGCGCCTCAGTACATCGAAATCGCCTTCAATGTGCAGGAACGGCTCACGCACCCCATGCAAGATAAGCTGATTCAAGGCCGAGAGCTTACCGCGCTTACGTTCATAGCCCATAAACACACCCTCTTTGCTGTTCCAGATTCTTGGTCTGGCCAGCAAATAGAAAGTACTGTCCGCTACTTCCCGGTCGGCGCCGTATTTCTCGTTTAACTGTGCAATGCCTTGTCGGGCAAGCGTAAGCAGCCTCTCATCAGACTCAAGCACAGCCCTGTCGGCGTCAAGAAAATCAGTCAGGAGAGCAAAGTGCAAATTCAGATCGCGATTGGCCAGGAAGCGCACTTCCAGCCCCTCAAGAAGATGCTCCAGCCCTTCCTCATTGCTGAGCATGGTGGGCACCACTACCATGGTAGGCGCCTGCGGGGGCAGGCCCTTGGAAAAATCCATCTTCGGCAAAGGTCTGGCCGGCAAATAGAGCGTGACAAGCCAGTTTACGAGGATGACCGCGAACTGGCTGACACCTGCCAGGAAAATCAAAAATAGCAGCACCGAAAACCATTCCGGAGGCCGGCCGCTGAGAGCGAAAGCCGGCCCTTCAACCACCGGCAGCACCAGCCAGACCGATAAGGAGACGGAAAGCAAAAAGAGCGGCAACAGATAAAGAAACAGCGGTTGCCAACCATGGAAAACCAGCCGGTCCGCAAGAGACGGGGCAATTTGCAGAGCAACAAACAATTCCCGGCGCCCATTTCCAATCAGGTAGTAGCCGACATGGGAAAGGCGGTGCTCCGCGCCCAGAAGCAGACTTTGCTTGCTTGCCAGCTCAACAGCCGCATGAGCCACTCGCCCTTCGGAAAAGAGCGAGCGACGAGCCACCCTTTCCACGGCGTGGCGATACTGATCCCTGGTGGCGAAGTCCATTTGTAGATAGCCGCAAGGGTCCCTGGCCAGGGTACGCTCCACCACACTCTGGTTTTCCACAAAGCTGCGCCAATCCATGGCACCCAGCAAGCGCAAACTGCCGATACTATTGCTGATCGAAACCTGGTCGGTAGCCTGCAACTGAGTCTCAGACTGCACAAGTTGTTCGATGGTCAAACTCGATTCATTAAGACGTTGCTCAATCCAGGTCAGCCCGAGAGCAAGCGCGGCGGTCTGTCCCTGCAGTCTTCTGGTCAGCTCCGCCACAAAGGAACTGGTCATGGGCGGGTTAGAGCGCACCATATCGGCGATAACCAGAATTAGATTCTTCGGGTCACTGACCGCCGCTTCCAACATCTTGTCCGCCCAGCCATCAGCCAGATCTCGTTCCATCATATGGGTGGCCAGGCGAACGCTCACCCGCCTGAGATTCTCTATCAAAGCCAGCCTTAACATAATGGGTATGGCCCAGAGTTCACCAAGCTTCAGCTCGGAAACGGTCTGGTAAGCCGTGACAAAACGACCCAGATTTTCGGACTCCACCCGCCCATCGCCGTGGGAAATAGTCTCCAAGGCCAGATCATAGACGCGAGGAAAGCCCCGGGAGGCGCCATTTGCCAAGCGGGGTAATTCTTTGCTGTAACCTTTCGGTAAATGCTTGCGGGCCGTGCGGATCTGCTCTTCTATCAAATAGAAGTTATCCAGGAGCCACTCACCTGCCGGTGTAATACGCCGACCGGCAGCAGCGGCCGCGGTCAGAAGAGCACAAACTCCCTGGATGAAACCATCGTTTTCAGAAAGACGGAAAAGCAGACGGTCAGGAATTTGCCCTGGCGCTAGCTCATGAGCTAGCGCCAGGGCCTTTCCATACTCTTCCATCTGGTCAGCACTGAATAATTCTGCACGCAAAGGCAGTTCGCCTCCGGCAGCTAGCCGGGGTTGACTACCGCGTTTACGCACAGGACGTAAGCGCAATTGAAAGATGGATTTACCTTATCCCAGCGATGATTCGCTTAGTATCTCGGCTTAGGCTTGGAGACATTGACTGCAATAGTGCGCCCGTCAACTTCTTTACCATCAAGGTTGCGGATAGCTGCTTCGCCTTCGGCTTCTGTGTTCATTTCCACAAAAGCGAAACCGCGCTTGCGACCGCTCTCACGGTCGGTAGGGATGGAAACCGAGGTAACCTGCCCGGAAGGGGCAAAGAGGGCTTCCAGATCGGACTCCGTCAAATTGAAAGACAGGTTGCCGACAAATAACTTCTTCATTGAATCTCGTATAGCGTGAATGCGCAAATAAAACTCTTTCTGCGCACGAGGCTCTCTAGCTTTGTAGCCCCGAACGTAGTATGGCAGGTATCGCTCCTACTTACAAGCAATTGTCAACATGACGAACAAAGCGAGGCTGTTTATGGCAGGAAGGGAAAAAGAGAAATACAATCATCCAGGACCGCCAAAATCAGGAGGACCATGAAAATGGCACCGACAAGAATACAGCTTGCTCTGGTAGCAGTTGCCGTCATCCTTTGCACCCCCCAGGAAGCCATGGCAGAAGAGAAAAAGGAAACCACAGGCGAGCAAACGGCATGGATGAAAAAAGCCTTTGCCCTCCACGTGAAGAGCCTCTCATTTCAAAAGGGCAGTGCCCATTTCATCACAGACGGCTTCTTTCAGAAAGCCGGCAAGAGCGATTTCCTTCTATCCCGCGGCGACACCTTCGAGGGGCAACGTGATCACCACGCCTCTTCCACTTTCACTTGCACCGGGGTGAATGAAAAGGATGGTGTCTCAATTCAGTACCAGTCGAGCTTCGATCACAGATCCTTCGGCAAAAATCTAGTCAGCACCGATAAGGGCAATCTGCTACTACCCTGGAAGAAATGAGACCGCGACCCTAACGACGCATAAAGTGAATGACGCTTTTGTCGTAGTCGATGGTGTATTGATAATCGTTGTAAAAGGTCTGACCCAGAAGCGGATGCGGCATATGAGAAGACATTACAACGCCAATTTCAAAGTCACGCTTCTCAATGGGCCCCAACTTCAAGGAACGGACGGGAAAGTTGCGGACGAGAGAATTGCCTGCAATTCCCTGACTCATCGATGTACCGGCATCGTCCGGAATAGTAAGCCCCACCTGGCTTAGATGTTCAGGGGCGAAAGCCACACCGGACGCCCCGGTATCAAAATACATGGGCAGCTTCCGACCGTTCACCTCAGTCACCACAACGATTTCATTGCCCTCCCGGGTGAAAGGCACAACGTTGGGATCTCGACTGAGAGAAGAATAGACCGAGCCTCTGTCGGATTTCTTTTTCATGAAGTGAATGCTATTGGCGCCATTGTCAATGGTGTAACGCATGTCGTGGAAGAAAGTCTGACCCAAAAGTGGATAGCCCGGCATATGCTCTTGCACACATACTTCAAAATTTCGACGCGTAATGCCGCCCAAAGTGACATCCATCTTCTGAATCCAGTAGCGCTGCCCGCCTCCCTCGCCTACACCATGGGCGGTACCGACGGAAGGGCCGGTGGGTAGCGGTAAGCCCAGTTCCTGCAAATGATTCTTACCGACCACCGTAGACTCGGCGCCGGTATCAAACATCATTTTCAACGGCCGATTACCAAGGCGCACATCCAGCACGAAACAATTTGCTTCCTTCGTGAAGTAAACCCGGCACTCATCCGGAACCGTATCGCTGGAAGAACTACTGGAAGCGGCCGTGTAATTGCTGCCGTAGTTACGCCCGCCCCCGGAAGGCACAGCACCGGCCCCGGAGTTACCGCCGGCCGAGGCCAGACCTAACTTCTGCATAATAGATGGATCAATTGCAGCCATGCCGCGCAAGGCCAGGCTGCTGGCCTGAGAACCAGGAAAACTAGATATAACCCTGGAATAGGCATTCATGGCGCCCGAACGATCACCCTGATAGTGCCTGGCCAGGGCCAGGTAATAGAAGGCCATGGCATTCTTGGGGTTAGCCTTGACGGCTTGCTGAAAAGACAGACCAGCCTGGGCAAACTGTTTGGCGGAAAGCTGCTTGATGCCCGCTTCGTAGGGATCGGCACCGGCAGCCCGGCTACCCAGGGGCAAGAAAACGAGGGACAGTGCAGCTATCAGAGCCGGAGCCAGATACTTTCCAGCCATTTTACCCCCCTTTGGACTTTACTTTCTCACTATTCAAACACACTGTCTGAAAACGGACCAATCCGCTCTGCCCACCGGAACTTATCAAAGAATCGGTCTCTAGATATTTACCCAGCCAAGAGTTAAATACCTGCCGATCCTTAGTGTTCTAATTCCAGGTCAGCCCTAATTAATTTAAGAACGATCCGCCTGCTCTTCCCTGGCCAGTTCGCGCAAATAGACTATTTTCTTACGCACATAGTCGCTGTATATGACTGCCAGCCTTAAACCCAGCCGGCCGTCCAGAATGCCGCCGCGCAAGAAGTACCTTTGCAGGAAGGTCCAGAGCGGATGCAGCACCATGTTTATAGGGTGGACGCGCCACCGGTACTTGCCACGCTGATAGAACTCCCGGGCCGAGAGCCTGGCATACTTGTCCATGGCCTTAGCAAAGTCATCCACGGTCTTATAGGAATAATGATCCATGTGGTTTTTCAAGACTGCTTTAGGCCCTTCCATCTTAATCGCTTCATGCACCAGGCGCTCACCCCAGCGCCCGCTGCCTTTTTTGAAGAGACGCAACTGAGCGTCGGGATAAAAGCCGCCATGGAAGATGGGAGTATCGCCGATGTATAACACCCGGGGGATTTTATAACCGTCATACCTGGCAAAATCAGGCGAATCTATAAGCGCTTTCATCTCCTGCACCAGAAGCGGCGTCAAAATCTCATCGGCATCAAGACTGAGAATCCATTCGCCGGCTGCCAGATCTATGGCAAAATTCTTTTGCCGGGCATAACCCAACCAATCTTGATGCACCACCCTGGCACCACGCTCGGTGGCAATGGCGATGGTACTATCGGTAGAGCCGGAGTCAACCACAATTATCTCAGAGACAAGTTCCCTGGCGGCGTCGATTACGGCACCGATGGTGCGCTCCTCGTTCTGGGCAACTATTACTAGCGAGATGGTTGGCAACACTTGCTTCCTGGGCTCAATGCCGCCCGAAGTGAATAACACCTCTGTCGTAATCGATGGTGAACTGTTGATTCTGCAAGAAGTCACCGCCCAGAAGGGGATAAGGCGAGCCTAAGCTGTCGGCCACGCCAATTTCATAATCGCGCTTATCCACAGGACCAAGGCGCATGGAGCGCACCCGCACAAAGCGAGTGCGGCTCAAACCATTGACGCCCCGGGTTTGAACGACTCGGGCATCATCGGGCACAGTTATGCCGCAAGCCTGGGCCTGGGAAGCACTCATCACAACCCAGGAAGCACCTGTATCAAACCACATAGGCACTTTCTTTCCTTCAATCTCGGTCATGACGCGAATTTCTTTGCCGTCTCTTTCAAAGGGCACATCGTAAGCGGTGAGAGGAGCATTGGAAGCCACCTGGCCGGTGCGGCGCTGAAAGGTAATGCAATTGGAATTATTGTCGACGGTGTACTTCAACTCATTGAAGAAGCGTTGCCCGATGATCGGATAGTTGTCGGCATGCTCCATGACCAGAATCGGGAAGTTCTTGCGCACGATATTGCCCAGGGTCAGTTCAACCAAGTGCACCTCTGATTTTTGACTGCCCCGGCTGCCGGAGCCGGTGACGTTGACGGACTGCTCGCTCTTGCCCAGATTGATGCCCATTTCCTGGATGTGATTCATGCCGAAAACCACATTCTCGGCGCCGGTGTCGAACAACATGCGAGTGGAGCGCCCGTTTACACGGCCATCCACGATCATACAATTGCTTTCCTTAGTGAAATTGACCCGACATTCGGACGGCATAGAAAGGTCATCGCCGCCGCCTGATGCCTCCTGCCCCTGACGCTGCTGCCGCCGACCGGAAGACTGCCCGCCGCCGGCAAGACCAAGCTGTTGCAAAATGGAGGGATCGATACTGGACATACCGCGCACAGCAAGGTTACAGGCTTCCGTACCGGGATACTCGGAGAGAACCCGGGAGTAAGACTCCATGGCTCCTTGCCTGTCACCCTGATAATGCTTGGAAAGCCCCAGATAATAAAGGGCCATTCCCTGGCGGGGACTGGCCTTCACCGCCTGGCTGAAGTACTGAGCAGCCTGAGGAAACTTTCTGGCGGTGAGTAGTTGCACGCCGGTGCTGTAGGCATCGGCACCGACAACCCGCCCGGCGCCTGCGGTCATAGACAACACCAGACCAGGCAAAATGGTCAGGATTGTACGCCTCCACCCGCCCGTTTTCAGCATCATCAGCTCCTTAACGGCCAACCAACCAGACAGTATGTACCCTGAAGAAGCGGCACCGCAGTCAAGTCGAACTAGACTCCAAGCTCTTCCTTAAGAATTACCTTCTGCAATTCCGAAGTACCTTCGAAAATCTCCGTCAGCTTGGCATCCCGGTAAATTCTCTCCAGGGGCTCATCACAGGATGCTCCCAGCATACCGAATATCTGCACGGCTTCGCCACTGTGCAATCTGGCCGTGCGGGCGGCATAGCTTTTAGCCATGGCAGCGAACTTGCGAAATTCGTCGGGGGCTCCGTCTCTAGACCAGGCGGCTCTGTAGGTCAAGAGCCGTGCGGCGGCGGCATCCGTGGAGAAATCGGCCAGTTTCCACTGCACACCCTGATTTTTGGCAATGGGAGCGCCGAACTGTTCCCGGGTGTTGGCGCGCTGAGCGGCCAGGCTCAGCCCCTGTTGACAGAGACCGAGGGCACAGGCAGCCAGCAAGGTCTTGGAGACATCAAGAGCACAAGAGGCAAGAGCCAGGGCATCAGCCCCCTTCAAATGATTGTCGGCGCTGCTCTTAGCAGCCTTCAAGGTCACATCGAACAGGCGTGCCGAGCGGAAACCCATGGTGCCTTTGCGCTCGGAAAGTACCACGCTGCTTCGATCGGCGCCATCCAGAAGCCAGACGCCCTTTTCTTCGCCGTTTTTGCCAAGCACAGCCAGCAAAACCGGCAGATCGGCACTGACCACCCAGGTTTTAACGCCGGTGAGCTTGACCTCAGCGCCATTCACTTCGGCAATGGTCTCAATCAAACTGAGGTCGGAACCTGCTTTCTCTTCCGAAAAGGCTTGAGCGCCGAAACACTCACCACGTGCAAGAAGGGGCAAATAACGTGACTTCTGAGTCTCGCTGCCGAAGCGACTGATCAACTCCACTATGCTGTAATGGCTGCTCACCGCCAGGGCCAGACCGGCAGCCTGCGCCCCCAGAGCTTCCACAAAGAGGGCAGCGTCCAGGAGAGTACCGCCCTGACCGCCCAGGTCTTTCGCTACGGTAATGCCCAGATAGCCATTTTGACCGAGCTTACTCATAATTTCTTTCTGGCACGAACTGCCTTCGACCTTATCAAGTTCAGCGGCCACAGGCGCTACTACTTCATCCACAAACTTGACATACTGTTCTTGCAGCGTTTTTTGAGCGGCGCTTAAGAAGGTGTTCACGGAAACCCCCACGAATTCATACTAGGATATTGGCATCGAAAGCCAGATAAGCCCCAGATCATAGCACTATCCAGGGGCCCGGTAGCAATCCCGCCGCCCCCTTAAAAACCGGCCAATCCGCCAACCAACACCGAACCCGGAAACTACAACCTTTCCCCAATAACGGAAGCAGAACAGATGACAATGCTTGCAAAGTGGATTCGTAAAGCCACAAATCTCCTCTCCGAACCGGATAAAAATGAGCTAAAGGCTGACGACTTTGCCATCGAGCACGTGCTCTTCTATCACGGGCTGGTGGGCTCCAGCCCGGAGAGCGGCCGTGCTTTCAAAGATGTTCGGGCCGACTTCCACTCGGCAGTAGCTCGCAACAACTCCCAGAATCTCTGCATCTGCCTGCGGCTACCGCCCCTGCACTGGGAAGACAAACTGAAGAAAATCGTGGACGAGATCAAGGGCAAGAGCCGGGAAGATCTGATTCAAACCCTCTTGCCGCCCAACTACCATGATCGCGATAAAGAGAGTCACGATCCCCTCCATCACTCCGACTGGCAAGTGAGAGCCAATGCTGCATTGATTCTCGCTCACATCAGCGCCGAACAAGCTGTCGACAGACTAATTGCCAGCCTGGAGGACACCGCCAGCAATACCAGCCCCGCTTTCTGTCACATCGCCCGTTCCCTGGCCGCCTTACGCACCGAAACAGCGCACCAGGCTCTGACCAAATTTGCCGACCACAGGGAACCCTGGATCAGAGTAGACGCCGTCAGCGCTCTTTCCACCTGGCCTCTGGAGATGATCAAAGAGCCGCTGGCCAGGTCTTTTGCCAGCCACCATCAATTTTTCGACTATCAATCAGTAGCTGTAGCCAAACACCATCGCCCCGCCGAGTTCATTAAAGGCAAAGAGCACGACAAAATCAATGATCAGACAGGCGATATCGGTCTTGAAATAGCAATTGGCCTGGTGGAAGCCTTCCGCTCTACTTTTGCCGGACAAAAATCCATGGCGGCCGAGCTGGGTCTGCCCCAGGTTGCCGCCGTCTTGAGCCAGACAAAACTCTCCTCCCCGCTGGCCGCCAGAACTTTACACCAGGTGCTCACCTGGTTGGAAGAAAATGATGACTTGAATGACGATGGCATTGATTGGCCAAGCGAGGCTCAACTAAAGGCCGGGCAAGAAAATCTACAGGCGGAAGAAACCACTCAGGCCGTATTGGCAGTTTTGCAAGAAGCTCTCAAAACTGCGCCTCAAACCCAGGCGGAAAGCGCCTCGGTGAGCAAAGTTCGCCACGCCGTCAAACTGGCCGGTGAACTCGAAATCGCCGCCGCCTACGACTCTCTCATACAGCTTCTGGACTCCTGCCCCGTATACCGCGATGAAGCAGTGGAGGCCCTGGGCCGGCTGGGCAAACCCGAGGCGGCAACGGCCCTGGTCAAACTGGCCAGACACTGCGTCAAAATGGAAGACCGCACTGGATTGCCGCTCAGCCCTCAACCCATCCAGGAAAAAGATGCCCGAGGAGCCGAAACTTACTGGCACATTCTCCAGGCTCTGGGCAATATCTCCACCACCGAATCCCTCAATTTGCTCCTGGAGGCGGCAAGCGACAGCGCCCCAGACAAACGGCAAGCAGCCCTGGATTCAGCCATAAAACTTTTCCTGAAAACAAACGGGCAGCTAGCCCGTTCCAATGAAGTGAAGACTGCCGTCACAAAAAGCCTCAACGACCCTTCCACCGCCGTGCGCACCATGGCTGCCCAAGCCTGCGCGCGCATGAACCTCAGCGACGCCATCCCTTCCCTTTCTAAACTGGCCCTGGCTGGAGAAATCAGCCTGGCTCGCGCTGCCCTCGACAGCCTCACCGAGCTGGCCGCCGCCGGCGAAAAGGAAAAGGTTGTGGCAGCTCTGACGGAGGCCGCCAGGGCAGAACGAAACGGAGCGAAAAGTAAACGAATACTGGATTTCGTGGAAAGCAAACTGAAGTGACGTAAGTGCCATGATAAGGTAGTCTTAGTCAAAGCTACCCCGCCACAAGAAGACCAATCAAGGTGGATCAAGAGGCTAACAGTCAAACAGCAAAGCCGGCAGGCGAAGCCAGGCCCCCAGCGGAAGCTGCGGAGCCGCCCGTCACCAGGCCTATTTCCTCAAGCGCCCTTGATGCCATCGCCGACAAGATGCTGGCCGGCACCAACGGTGGCATGGGCAATCAAAGCTTGACAGGCGGCAACCACAGCTTGACCGGCATCCCCGGCGGCATAGCAGGTGGTATAGAAGGAATAGAGCCGCGCCGCCGCAGCCGTTTGGAAACTTATAAACACCCTATGGTGGTGGATTTAGCCATCGCTATCGGCTTGCTCTTTGCCATGGGCGCCCTGACCATCAGCTTCGTGCGCACATATACGGCGCATTCAGCCAAGACCAGCATTATGCAAGGCAACTACAAAGCCGCCATTCAGATACTCAGGGGGGCTCCGGTGCCGGATATATTCGGCGGAGCCGGCATGGAAAACAGCGACGATCTGCTGAACCAGGCACTCTATCTGGATGCCATGGAAAAGCTCGACAACGATCATAACGATCAAACTGCGCCCCAGGAATTGGCTAAAATCACACCCGGCTCACGCTTTTATGATCTGGCCCAGGAACAATTGGAAAGACTGAACCAGCTCAAACTGGAAGGACCGGGAGTAGAAAAACCATCAGGCGGCGCCGAAAAGTCTGAGCCTGAACCGACTCAGGGTCTGGTCGTTCCAGGCAACAGTGAAAAGCCTGAGCCTGAAAAATCCGCACCGGCAGGTCAAACACCGCCGGGCGCAAGCGAACAAACGCAAAGAGCGGGCGAATAGCCGCAGGCAGGCGCCTCCGCCGGCTAAAAGCAATAGTTACTGCCAGTTACGATTGAGCCCGGCCAAACCGGTACGAGGGCTATGTACGCGGGGCAATTCCTTGTCGATTTGCTTGTACTTGGCCACAATGCTGTCTTGATTGCTGGTAGCCAGTTGTAGCGCTGCTTTGGCATTGACTTTGTCACCCATCACCACATCGGGAGCGAAACGCTCACTATCGGGCTGATAGGGGTGGACGGCCTTAACATAAACCGATCCATCCCGACGCACCTTGAGGCTGCGGCCAGCCGGCACCAGGTCACAAGCAGATTCTTGAGTGAGACTGAGATTTTCAGCGGCACCGACCGCTTTCTTCTGACACTGCCCGGTCTTTGTCTGGGGGCAGTTCTTCTTAGAAGCAGCACCGGGCGAAGCCTGTGAGGCGGGAGCCGAAATAAGCGCGGCACAAAAGGCTAAAAGCCCCAGTTGAGTGGACCTGATAACGACCTGACGTTTCATAATTGCCCCCCGGGGGACCGCGACAAAGCGGCTAACTGCATAACCAACAGACAGCCGCATCATATATCGAAGTTTCCAAGAGTGCCTATAAATTAATACTTACTTTACAAGGTCTAGCAACATTCGACCCTGCTATCGTAAGCCTTTGCGGCTTTTATTAGTCGACGATAAATTGCTTATAGTCTGCCGCAGACATAAGCCCAGCCACTTCGTTCTGGCTGTCGAGCTTGACTTTGATCATCCAACCGGCCGTGTAGCAATCAAGGTTGACGACTTCCGGCTCGGAATTAAGCTTCTCGTTGATCTCGACCACTTCGCCGCTGACAGGCATATAAAGATCGGATACCGACTTAACGGATTCGATAACGCCGAACTTCTGTTCAACTTTGAACTTCTCGCCGACTTTGGGCAATTCCACAAAAGTCACGTCGCCAAGCTGATCGGCGGCAAAGGCAGTGATGCCTATTGTGGCAATGTCACCTTCCACTCGGATGTACTCATGTGTTTTCACATACTTGAGATCATCGGGATGACTGAGGGCTTGCGTTGACGACATTGGTAATAACTCCAAATAAAAGATCTCAAATTACGGTAGCAGAGATTCTAGTAGACATTGTTCGAGATTTTCTTATCCCGTAGAAGAATGTAACCTAAAACTTGGCGAATTCTCCCGCTTGAGAATTCACGCCGACTTCTCAGGCTCGTCCGCCTTTGCTTTTTCTGTTGCGACCGCCTCCTTGCCGTCTTCCTCAGACAGCAATTGTTCGGCCGTAGATTGCCTGGCACTCTGAGCGCTTTTGAGCCCATCCCGAAAAGCCTTGTTGCAGGCTTCCACCACTGAAAAGGCAGCCGGGCTTCTGCTGCTCATGACCACATAGCTCCACTCCACTTCCGTCTTATCACTTTCCAGCCGGTGAAAGAGCATGTTGAGCAGCACATCCACTGCCTTCACTTCGCCCTGGTCAGCTCCGCCGGAAAACTTGGGAACTCCATAGAGCCTGGCCTGAATGCGCCCTTCATCCATGCGATCGTAAGTAATCCGGTACCGGCAGCCAAGAAAGGATTCCCGCGTGAGCACCTGGCGCACCACAGTCATTGATTCACCGCAGGAGAGGAAATAAGTTTCCGCAGCCGGAATCAGTTCGGCACTCTTGCTGCTTTTACCGCTGCCAAAAATACGACCGATAAGCACCGGACCGGCAAACACCATGACAACAGCCACGCCGCCAAGTGCTAAGCCCATCATCTGCCCTGTATTGATATCGGACAACCTATCCTCCTGCGCCTGCGTACTCTTGTTCTATTGACCTGGTTGCAATTTTGAGGTGTGTAAGAAATTCTCCTGTTTTTCTTACTAAATCTTCCAGGCAGACAGTCTAGCTAATTGTCGCCGCAAACGACAGACAGTTTTGAGAATCTAGAAAGCAGCAATTACCATGAACTACAGAATTCATTCCATCGCCCAGACCAGAAGAATGCCCGCCCAGGGTCGTACCCTCGATCTGATCGCCTTCGCCGCCATGTGCGGAGCCTACCTGCTCTTTCTCACATGCGTCAGCTAATTCTTCCAGTGCGGTCCAGTGCCGTGGAATCCTTTTCCATTCTTATTTTTTGCGCTTATACCACGGTCTTGTCACAACTTTGGCAGGCACTTTGGTATCCCGAATAGCGATTGAAAGTTCCGTTCCCACCTTGGTCAATTCTTTGGGAACCATGGCAAAGGCAATGGGATAACCAACAAATATTCCCTGAGAGCCGCTGGTTATTTTGCCCACTTCCTGGTCGCCGTGCAAAACAGCATAGCCCTGACGAGGTAACGCCTTACCCTCGGCCTTCAAGCAGACAATCTGCCTGGAAAGCTCACCGGCTTTCTGCTTAGCCAGAACTTCACGACCAATGAAATCGCCCTTCTCAGGCTTAACGCTCCAGCCAAGCCCAGACTCGATGGGAGTAATGTCTTTCTCCAATTCGTGGCCGTACAGGGGAAGACCGGCTTCCAGGCGCAGCGTATCGCGGGCACCCAAACCGCAAGGCTCGATACCGCGACCGGCGCCTCTTTCCAGAAGGGTGTTCCAGAGCCATTCCACCTTGGCGGAAGGCACAAAAATCTCGAAGCCGTCCTCACCGGTATAACCGGTGCGACCGAAACTGAAGCTCACACCATCCACGGTGGCTTCACCATAACCGAAAGAGGGCAGGGAAGAAACGAAGTCTCCGGCAATTTCAGCCAAAAGCGGCACAGCCTGCGGACCTTGCAAGGCAATCAGACCGGTCTCGTCCGAAAGGTCGGTGAGGGTAACACCAAACTTTCCGGCATGGCTTTTGAGCCAGGCAAAATCTTTCTCGATGTTGGACGCATTGACTACCAACATAAAATTGTCTTTGCGGCGATAGACAATCAAATCATCGACGGTGCCACCATCTTCGTAGCAAAGTTGAGAATAGAGAGCACGATTGGGCTCGGTCAACCGATTTACATCATTGGCAATTACATATTGCACGAAATCGGCGGCCTTATCGCCGGTGACTAGAAACTCGCCCATGTGAGAGACATCGAAAATACCAAGACGCTCGCGCGTTGCCATATGCTCAGTGACAATCGACTTATACTGCACCGGCATGTTCCAACCGGCGAAATCCACCATCCGCGCCGACAGTTTGCGGTGCGCCGAGGCCAGCGGTGTTTCTCTCAGGGTGGTTGTAGCCATTTCCTTATCTCCCAGTGGATATATCGATGAAAAGATACCACCCTGAGAGCTATTTACTTGCTACTTGGCAGGTCAGCCTTGACTAGATAATGCTCACCTATGGGAATTAACGTCGGCGACCACCGCCGCCGCCCCGCCGGCCGCCGCCCATGCCGCCTTCGCGACGTTCGCCGCCGCCCATACCGCCCATACCGCCTTCGCGACGTTCACCGCCGCCCATACCGCCCATACCGCCTTCGCGACGTTCGCCGCCGCCCATACCGCCCATACCGCCTTCACGACGTTCGCCGCCGCCATTTTCGCCCGGACGCATACCGCCGTCACCACCGCCGTGATAAATGCCGCCACCGTTTTCTCCCGGTCTCATGCCGCCGTCACCACCGCCGTGATAAATACCGCCACCGTTTTCCCCCGGTCTCATACCGCCGCCATTGGCATTGTTGCCACCACCATTTGCATTATTGCCGCCGCCGTTGTAACGGCCGTTGGCATCATTAGACTGGTGGTGATACCAGTCGTGCTGACTGTTGAACTCGCTAAAATGCCTGCTAACCTCATTGTTATTGGAAATATAGTTGGTCTGCCCACCGGCACCCATGTAATAGGGACCCTGCGCGCCGCTATAAATGGGCATTCCATACGGCACACCGCCGAAGGAATTACCAAGCACCGAGCCCAGTGTCGAACCCAGCATGGAGCCGGCAAAGGCCCCCACACCACTGCTGACAGCGCCACTGCCGCCGCCGCTGCTGGAACCGCCGCCACCGTTGCCTGAGGAAGAGCTGACGGAAGGATCTACATTAACCTGCACGGGAGGCTGGGTTTGATAATTCCCGCCTTGATAAGGGGGCTGGTTGCCGTAGAAGTTAGACTGCGGGTAACCACCATAAGGCGGCATGGCCGGCTGTCCGTAAGCAGGTTGCGTATAACCTGGTTGCGCATAACCTGGTTGCGCATAACCTGGTTGCGCATAACCTGGTTGCGCATAATTGGGACTTCCCATGGGAGCACTTCCAGCATAACCACCCTGATAATTGCCGCCCCCCTGAGGCTGACCATAGCCGCCCCCGTAAGGCTGAGTGGGAAAAGTTTGGGGACCGGGAAGCGGCGGCAAATCCACCTGCTGACCGGTTTTATCAACATACCAGCGCTGTCCGCCCGAACCGGTATAAACTGCCACCCGGTGACCTTCAATGCCGACGCCGGGCAGAGGCACGGCCTGTCCGTCGGGTGTGACGAAGAGCTGTTCACCATTGCCGCCCCGCACCACATGATAGAGACTCATTGATACATTGTTGGTGGGAACCGATTGAGCCTGCCCCTGAACCGGCTGTTGGGCCAGCACCGGAGCGAAAGCCGCCAGGCTGAGGACAGAAAAACTCAAGCTCAGGGAAAGAATCTGGATATGCTTGATCACCACGCGGCTCCTCTTTACTCGGCAATTGCAATAGTGCAAGAAGACTACCATACGTCCAGAGAGCATGGCTGGTCTGGGTCATCCTCCCTGGCATGTTTTGCCGCAACTGAGCTAGAAAGCACGCAATAGTCGCTTCCAGCCTCTGCCCCTGGCGTTCAATGTAATTTCAGCTTTGCCTTGAGAGCCTCAGCCTCCTGAGTTCGCCCGATGCGCACAAGCATCTCCATATGCTCTTTGACGGCCAACTGCAGATCTGCTCTGGCGGCTATACTATTTGCCTTGGTCAGGTACTCTTCAGCTTGCTTGAAGGCCCCATCTGATTCGGAATATCTACCCATCATATTGTTAGTCTGGGCAATACCTTTATAGGCGTTGCCAATGAAGAGTTCCTGTCCCGGTACTTTCGCCAGATACTCTGCAGCTCTAACGTACGCCTGGTGGGCGGCTTCCCATTTTTTCAGTCTTTTGAAATTATTACCCTGTTTCATCAGGGTGCTCGACATCGGAATTGGAGAAGGTTCTTTCTCTCTGAATTCCAGTGCCTGTTGGAAATGCTTCTCGGCATCGTTGTACTCTTTCAACTTATACTCAACCTCTGCAAGGCGCTCCAGTGTGTGAGCTCTATCGAATAACGTGCCGCTCTTGAGGGCAAGGGAGACTGCCTCTGTAAAACATTTTCTTGCTTCCGGGTATGAGTCCTGACCCTTTTCAGCACATTCGATATACAGATCGCCCAGTCGCTGCAGGATTTGCAGACGGGCTAGCTCCGGATTACTGCTAGTCTTCGCTTGCTCCAGGGCGCGCCTAAATTTTTCCTCGGCATATTGATCATTGCGATTTGCCTGATCAGACTTTCCCTGTTCAAACGTGAGGCGCCAGGGCTCGTCGCTGGCAAATATGTTCGCTCCCTGAGATAAACGTGAGAGGGTCTGAAAATACTGAAAAAATGCTGAGCCAACAATCACCATGGTGGAAAACATAAAGATACTTGCAGCCAATAGCAGCATCTTCTTTCTAGACCTGAGATATTGCATAGGCGCACTGCCTCGCCCGGCAGACTTAGATGGAGCCTCACCGGCGCGCAATCTCTGCAGATCGGCGTGCAACTCTCTGACTGTTTGATAGCGCTCGTCCGGATTTTTCGCCAGTGCGCGAGTGACAATCGTCTGCAAACCCTGCGGAATTTCCAAACCGGCATCAAAGGGCTTCAGCTCTTCATTCACATGCTTAAGTATGGTCTGCACGGGATTGGCGCCTGCAAATGGAGGCTTACCGGCAAGGCACTCATACATGACACAACCGAGAGAATAAATATCCGAGCGTCCGTCCACCTTAAGGCCCTGGCACTGCTCAGGGCTCATATATAGTGGACTGCCGAATATCTCCCCGGTCTGGGTCAGCTGATTGCTCTCAGTACCGGGAGACGGCATTACCTTAGCAATGCCAAAATCGACGACCTTTACCGCCTCGCCCTTGGTGGCGGTGGTTATGACAATTATATTGCTGGGCTTCAAGTCACGGTGAATTACTCCCTTGCTGTGGGCATGGTCTATGCCATCGGTGACCGCCAAAAATAGATCTATAACTCTGCCTGGTTCGAGAGGCCCTTGCTCGGCGATAACGTCCCGCAGGTCTTTTCCCTCGAGAAGATCCATGACCAGATAAGGCATGCCACCATCTGTGAGACCATAGTCAAATATCTGGCAGAGGCTTTGGTGAGACAATTGGCTTGTTGCTTTTGCTTCCTGGTCAAAACGTCTGATGGCTTTATCATTGGCCACCACCTCCGAGCGCAAAACTTTTATGGCAAAGGACTTATCAAGGGCCTCGTGAACACCTTTAAAAACCTGACCCATGCCTCCTTCGCCTATCATGCTCTCGATTTTGTACTTGCCCTGTATGTAGGAGCCGGGAGCAAGAATCGCCCGCGCAGATTTAATTTCCGCGCCTAGTTCCATTGAGCCGCCAAAGTCCTCCTCTTTAGTTCGCTCAAGTCCGGAGTCTGCACAAATACACTGTGCCACCTGTTGTTCACAGGCGCCACAAACCTCATCCAGCCGAATTTTTTCTACCTGTCTGGGCTCAAAATCCAAGATACGAACCTATAAAAGTCTCTAACCAATTGTCCCATGTCCCCTCAGGTTTTGACTAATGCAAAATGCGATGGCTGTTTAGCCGGTCTACTAACCGGACCATCAGAGAGCTGCGCAGCAAAATGCTAAATGCCGAGCATCTCCAACTGTCTCATGGTTTCCTCTATGACGGTGTTGAACTTGCGAGTTTCAGCTTGCACAAGGTTGAATTCCTCACCTTCCACAAGAGGGGCGAGGGCGCGGGCCGTTTCCATATAGAACTTAAGCCCTGTCCTGGCCCGATTTTCACTGGTGAGGGCGGCAGGCAATTCTAATTCAGAAAGGATAGACACATCGCCCAGGCAAATTCTGTGTGCACGACTCCATAGCGAGTCTACCCCCATCACACCATAAACTTGCTCGAATAGATTAGATTCCCCCGTGCAAAGAAGTCTTTGCTGGAGAGCAATCGCTATGGGCAAGTTGATAGCCAGCGCCAAAAGAGACAAATAGAGGGTGCTTGTTTCACGGCCCTTAGCAGGAGTCAGATATCTAGTCAGCTTCTGAGCCTCTTCAGCGCAACCGGCAAGATGGAAGAGGGCACGCTCATCTGCTTTGGCCGCAAGAGCGTCGCTCCAGTAGAACCCTTGAGCAGCCTTCTGAATTCGCTCCAGCGCCCCTAGATTGGAGTCCCTGAGAATCTGCGCCTCCTGCAGCCCCCTGACATGGTATTTGACTACTTTTTCCGGATCGGTGCAAAAGCTCAAAGCCTCTTCCTGAGTAGTTTCTGTAAATGAGAAGAGCATACCGCCGAAATACGAGAGATGATAGCTAGAATCACTATCAATGATGGCATCCGCTCTCGTCAAGAAGACTACATCTACGTCACTGCCTTTTTGCGCCGCACCACAAGCGGTGCTACCGGTAAGAAAGGCGCCGTAATGACGGTCAGGTTTAAAATTTTGCGCCAACCAGCGTTCAATAATTTCAGCCGATTCAACATCTGTCATTGTGCTTTACTGAAAACTGGTGGTTGAAAAAACAAAAAAGCGAAGCACATTATATCTCAGATAAAGGCCGACACAAGCGGGCGGCGCAGCGAATCGAGAGAGGATACAAAACCATCGCTCCGATCTTGGTTCGCCCCACCAGTTGATCCGCTTACCTCTAGCCCTGTGACTCCGCTGTTGCAGTGGCTACATTTTTCTGCCACCTTCCATAAACTCCTTCATCTCTTGAAGCGAGCACTGTTTGCACCGCCTCCAGACTGCTATTGACGGCGCAGTCTACAAGTTGCCAGCCACGGCCCACATAATCCCCACAAACAAAAATGGAGGGATACCCTTCCAGACGGGGGTGCGCAAGACCGGACCCACCAGCCAGGTCGGCACGGGGCAAGCCATAGCTGGCTACCATGTGCGGCAAATACCGTTTATATACAAGTTCTCGCTCATAACCCGGCTGCAACTGCCCCAGCAAACGAAGCAATCTTTCCTCATGGTCATCTCTATTATCTTGAGGCTCCAGATAGTAGGCAAGATGAATGAGCACCCCTTCACCATCCGCCAGTTTTGCAGTGGTGGAATGTACGGAATAATAGAGCGGCTCGTCTACACCCAGGGCGAAGGTATGCTTGGGTCGAGGCAGACGCTTCAAGCAAACATCCAGGCAGGCAGCGCGGCAGGTAGAAAGAGCTTGCCCACTGAGTGCATCCGGTAGCAGTTTCTCCACTTCCTGAGGGGGAATACACAGCAATACCGCATCAAACAAAAACGTCTCTTCGTCTACCACAATTTCTACCGCATCGGCCAGTTGTTTGACAGACTGAACCAGAGTGCCGAAGCGCAAACTGGTAGATTCTTTATTGAGCTTCCTCTCTATTGATTCAACGATAGTTTGCCAGCCGTGATCTAGATAAAGTACACCTTGATTGGCCAGTATCACCTGAGCAAAGGCGGCTCCGGCAGACAGTTCCTGACAGCTATTGGCATAGGTGGAAAGTCTGACAAAGGTTTCAATTGTCTGGCGCACTCTCTCTTTCTTCACGTTCACTTCAAGCCACTGCGCAAGACTGATAGACATAATTTTGTCCAGATCCAACTTCGGCAACTTGCGAAAAAACATTGCCAGCTCAACTTTCTCGGACCAATTCAGGTAGGTTGCCCTGAATAGACTTGAGAGATTGACCGGCAGTTCATAAACTTCTCCCCCATATAGCGCAAGGTTTTCCCGGTTCAGGGGCGGTGCGGCCCCCCGGTAGTCGATGCCGTTATTTTGCAGGTAGCGATGGGCCAATCCTCCTGCATATAGAGCATGGGGACCAAGATTTAGGTAGTAGCCCTCTTTGTGAGTCGTCTGCGCTCTCCCACCGGCTCTACTGCTCTTTTCAAATACAACCACCTTCGCCCCGCCCTTGCTCAGCTCCAGTGCCGCTACCATGCCGGCCACACCGGCGCCGATAATCGCTATCTTCTTTTGCCTGGTGTCCATAACTTTTACCTCGCCGCATCGTGGATATTTCCTATCCACGATTATGACACCAAGACTTGCCAGCAACCATAAATTTTAGATAAAATATATCCACGATGAAAATGAGTCAGGGAATCGAATGGTCAATTCACTGCTGCGCCTTGTTGGCGCTGCTGCCGCCCAAGCGCACCCTGCGCATCGAAAAAATTGCCCAGTTTTATGACCTGTCGGTGCCATACCTTAGAAAGCACTTCCAGGATTTATCCCGGGCAGGCATCCTCAAAACAACGTCCGGACCCAAAGGCGGCTATCGCCTGGCCAGAGAAGCCAAAGACGTGAATCTGCTCCACATATACGAAGCAATCGAGGGTCCCGAGCACGCTTTTCGCTGCAACGAAATTCGCCAAAACGGTCCCAACACCTGCGGTCAGAAGGTCTACCCGGCTGCCTGCAATATAGCCACTTCTATGTGGAAGGCGGAAGAAGCATTCCGCCAGGAACTGCAAAAGGTTTCTCTGGAAGACATCGTGAAAACGGCAGCCCTGCAGATAAGCCCGGAGCGCAGGCAGAAATCGGCAGAATGGCTCGAAGAAGCACTATCGAATCAGTAACCGACAAAACACTGATTGAGACTTTGGCAAGAGAAGTGTCCATGCGTATTATTGAACCATGGTCGTTTTCTCCCGACTAACTCGATTGTTGAGCTTCAGAGGCGCCCTGCTTGAGAATTTTGGCATACTCAAGAGAAGGATCGAAGGCTATCGCCTTGTTACACTCTTCCACCGCTTCTTGGTATTGTTTGCGCGATGAATAAACGACACTGCGAATCAAATAAATGTATGGCTCTCTTTCGTCTATTGCCATAGCCGCCTCAGCATCATCCCAGGCGCGGTCGAATTCGTCCAACTGGCAATAGAGAATTCCTCGCTTCTTATACGACTCTACGCTCTTGCCGTCAGCACCAATTTCCAGCGAGCATTTGTCTACGTGTAGCCGCATCTGCGCCTCTACATCGCTCACGGTGACTTTCTGGGCCGCCATAAGCGGCGCGCAGACCTTTCGCCAGGGCAACCCGAGAGCACAAGCCTGTTTCAAGACCACTTGCAACATTGAGCATCGCACACAATGCTTGGTCTCTCCAATTGGAGGCTTGCCGCAAAATTCACATTGAGCCATTTAGCATTCCTTTCGCATTATTTCAAAGCCTTCAGGCTCCCAGAGCAGCATCGCCATCAAGCCGCTGCCGTTAAAAAGCATTTTTCCCACTAACAAGCACTTCGAAGCTACTCAATCGACGCAAAATGAACTAATGCACACAAGTACGGAGAGCCGGAAGAGAAGCTATAACCCCACAAATCGGCAATATGAAACAAAGAAAATAGACAAGCGTTGAATATGGCGAATCCCAGAAGCGCACAATCAAAGCGCTAATGATAAGCCACAGGACCAAGACCGACATTGCCGCAATTATCAGTGGACAGTGAAGCGAGGCTGTGAAGTACGTGGGAGAGAGTGTGAAGGCAGCAGATATGAGAAACAGCGGAATCAGCAAGACTTGAAGAGTGAGTATCAGCCGCTTAGGGTACCGCAGTGCTCCAGTTTCCAGGCAGCCGGCGCTAGCCTGACCAAGGTCGGCTTCCCGCCTCTGTCTTCTGAATATCTGAAACAGTTGAACAGCAGCAGTTGATATAAAGTAAGCTGATAACATGGCTAAAGCCGCGGCAATTAAGACGTCACCAGGATTAATTGAGGCCGGTTGCGCGGCAAATCCAAATAACATGGCAACAGTAAGAAGCGCGGCAAGAATAAAAGGGGCGATAGCCAAACCTTGATCAATTAATGCCGCGCTTCCTGGTGAACCACCCCCCTGCGACAAGCTTAAATCAAGCCATTCTTCGCCCGGACTCTGCCTGAACCCGAGCCAACGCCAGATCATGGCGTACCAAAGTGGAGCCAATGCGGCAGTGCACATCCAACCGAGTTGGAACAAGACAGACACCAGTTTAGGGCCGGCACTGGCCCTAACGTTTACATCGATGATAATTGCAAAACAGTAGACAGCTACCATGCAAACAGTTATTAGAACCGAATTGATCAAAGCAGCCGGAACCAGTCGAAACCAGAAGAACTCCGCTCCGAATTTCAGGGAGCATGCCTTCGGGGTATCGGCTTTCAATGGGACATCGGTCATCGCAACCAAACCACGCTTAGCTTTTAGTTCCCAGGCGTTTCACGGGAAACAGTAGTCGACCTGCTCCATGACGGCTCCAGGCTGACTCACTTTCAATTCTAGCGCAACAGCATCACCTTAGGCGCGCAACATCTCCTTTTCACCAGCGAGCCCGGCAGCGGGAAGTCCACAAGAGGCAATCTTCTATGCTTTTTCAAAGGATATTTCAAATGTTCCTTTGAACTTTTTTCGCTGTCGCGACGTTATCTATGGTAGTTGGCTTAATACGGAGCGGCAATCATGATAAACAAAGTTGCGAAAGGATATCGTAATCCTCTGGGCTTTTCCAAGACTACAAAAGATAAGAAACCTGATGTCGGCAGACCAACGAAAACTAACACGGCTGCAAATATGCAACCAGTGGCACCACTATCAGCCATTAGAGCGGCAACGTACCACTCGATGATAGATGAAGTTCAGGCAGTCCTGAATCTTGCCCTGGCAACCGGAGACAAAGAAGAAGTTGCCAATCTCTACCGAGAATTGTTTTCTCTCTACCTCGAGATTGACCATCCAGACGCTCTGGAGATTGGCAATAAAGCTGTTGAGGCTGCAAAAACGGCACATGAAGCTGATAGTGAGGAGGTTGCCGATACCCTGACTTTGCTTTCCCTGGGCTTCCAGTACCAGGGAAAAGTAGAAGAGAGCCTGAAAACCATGGATGCCGCAATTGAGATTTTCATGAAGTCTTCCGATACTTATCGCATCCTTGATGCGCTTGAGTTCGGCATCTCTTCGGCGACTGAGCAACGCCAGCCGGCCAAAGTCAAAGAGTACGCTCGTCGAGGCGTGGCAGTCATAAAACAGCACGGAAAGAGCGGAAAGGCAGATCTACACAATGATCTCTCCTACTTTCAAGAGATATTCGATACCGCTGACGATGAGCCCCTTGCGAAAGAGGAGCAGACCCAATCTCTCCAGACGATCATTTCCGCAATGCGCGAGCTGATAGGCGAAAAGTCTAAGCACAGCAGTTAGATCTGAAGAAGAAGAAGAAGAAGAAGAAGTTTCCAGCCCTAGATTATAACGCCGAGGGAATATACCCTTGACGGCATATTCCATCGGTGTTATATTGTGAGAGGTTGAGAAGTGGATGGAGAAGAACTCTCGACTGAAAATCTTCCACGAAAGGCTCGAAGCTGCACCGCCAGCGAGCACGCACGCGGAGGCTTACACTCTCATCCAGACCATTCTCAATGCCGTTGAGGATGAACATAGTGGTGTGCCCAACAATCCGCAGAATTGGCAGACCGACGGTAGACTCTATCCTCCACAGATCGATTCGGTCCGGAAGGTTTATAACTTTCCGTGGGTTCTCAGATATCGAAGCTCGAACCATAATACGTTCATTGCCAGTAACGGTGCCATAGAAGTGCGTCAAGTTTACCCAGAAAAAATTGAGTGTACAAAACGTGGCGCCGACGGCAAAGGGGTGTGGGATGCAGAAAGCAAAGACACATGAGGGAGCCCAAATAAACCAGATCCAGCGAATGCAGAGAATTCTGCAAGTAGCGTTTCCAACAGCCAAGGTTGTTCTTGACGAGCCACTCCTCAAAACGGGAGTCTGGATGTTAGACGTGATTCTACCGGACTACCGTCTTGCGATTTCATGGCAGACAAAGAAGGGATTCGGTTTGGTTGCCGATGAAGCCCATGCCTACGGAGAAGGTGCCGACGAAGTCTTTGCTGACTTAGACCAAGCACTTCCTCGCGTGGTGCATCTTATCAATTGCAAACGTCCTACCGTGCCACCGCAGGCAGTTAGACTCAAAGATATTCGCGAACAATTGGGATTGTCGCAAGAAGAGGTAGCAAAGCGCCTGGGTAAAAAGCAGGGGGCGATTTCCCGGCAAGAATCACGATCAGATTGCCATATCTCTACCCTAACAACTTACGTGAAAGCACTAGGATGCGAGCTAGTAGTAAAAGTTGTACTGCCGGATCGAACAGAAAGAGAAATCAGGATAGACGACGAACTGTAGAAAGGTCCACGGTCTCTTCCCAGCTGAGTGCCGGCAAACTTTTCACTGGAAACAGTAGGCAACCTGTTCCATGAAGTCACCAGGCTGATCCAATTTCAATTCTAGCGCAACAAAATCACCAAACGCGCCCACTACATCTCCCGTTCGCCACCGAGCCCGGCATCTAGAGAACAGGGACTGGATCTCCAATGGAGGAGTATCTTCGGCAAGAACCTCGTCTAGATCAACTATGGAGAGTTTGTACTCTTCTATCGAGCAAAACAACATTCCCCGCAGGGCCAGGGTCCGGGAGTCTCTCCGTCTGCGGATACCCCTGCTTGCATCAGCGATAGCACCGGCACTATCGCCGACATTAGCTCTGCAATAGGCTCGCTGCAGAAACAATTCATCTCTATCCGGCTCCAGGCGGCAGGCCATATCAAAATCCCGAAGAGCATTAGAATGGTCACCCAGGCGGTCCCTTAAGCCACCTCGATATTCGTAACCTCTAGAGTCCGTGGGCGCCATTCTTATAACTTTGCTGTAGCAATCCAATGCTTTACCTGAATTCTTACTGACCTCCCAGTCATATCCTTTACGCAAGTAGTAGTCCAGAGCGGCACTGGCAATAATCTTCTTGCGAGAAGCCAGCACCTTCGAATCAGAACAGAACTTGAGACCTCTTTCTAGAACTTCGGCAGCTTCTTCAAATCGGTTGGTTTCAAGAAGTGCCTGGGACAAATAATCATAACCGAATTCGGTGGATGGAAATCGTTGCACAGCCAGCCTCGACTGTACTAGTAGCTCAGAATATTCGCCCTGATCATCTAAGAGAGAAAGCAAATTACACATCTGATCGTCCCACTCCGGCTCAAGAGCAATGGACCGCTCATAGCAATGACGAGCGAGGACTTTCAGGTTCTGCTCTTCGTAAATAGTACCCAGGTTGTTGTACGCGGCAGCCGCATCTGAAGTAACCACAGTAGCCAGTAAAAGATCTCGCTCTGCCTCAGAATAGCGCTCTAAATTCGCGAGGGCTACTGAGCGATTCACCAAAGCAGCATAATGACTGGGATTAAGCTCTAGAGCCCTGCTGAAATACTCAATTGACGCCGCATCCTCTCCAGCTACCAAGAGAGTGCGACCAAACTCACATGATTTACTAGCAGCCCTCTGAACCCTGCGGCCGACAATCTTCCGCCGGCTCAATAACACCGGCACGGAGCGTAGAAGGAACCTGGACCGAAGCGCCGCATCATAGCCGCCTGCAACGGCTCCTGCAACTGTAGCACCTCTAGACAACCGACTTCCTGGCTCATCGGCACCAGCAGAGGATGCCTCTGCTCTGGCATGGAGCGCCAAAGAGCAGGACAGTAAGACAGCCAAGATAGCAGCAGTTTTCTTCACAGCTTCATAATAAGCCTTTCCAAGTAGTTAGCACATGGTAATTACCGCAAGCGCCATCCATTAGACAACGGAAGCATCCGCAGCCTCAGCGATATAGACCCGAGCTTAAAAGATGGGTATGTTAAGTTAGTATGGGAATCCCGACTAACAATTACTTCCAAGTCAGCGGTGATAGCAATGCCCAAATCAAGTTCAATCATCACGCTGGCAACTGTTATCGCCCTGCTGGCAATACAGCCGCCGGCAATCGCTCAATACTGCCACCACCATACAGGTTACGTATCCTGGGGCGTTGATGAATACGAACTATTTGGACTGACAGAAGCAGAACTTACCCAGAAGTTTAAGGGCACGCTCAGATATGACAGAACAGATAGTCACGCCTATTTCAACGAGGGTAGTAACGGCGGCCCACAGTTTATCCTGACCTTCATCGACAAACGTGTGAGCAAGGTGCAACGGTTGTTCATAGACGGAGCCGGATGTCACATCAAGGGACCGGTCATTTCATCGAAGAAAGAAGCGCTGGAGTTTTCCATAGATGGCCTAACCAAAATGCCTGCTCGCGCTAAAGACGACGAACAGCGGCTGAAGGAAGCCAAAGAACTACTGCGCAAGCTGAGTAAGTGAGGAGATTAACTTGTTGCAGGTATTAAACCTCGTCCCCTCTTTAATGGCACAATGAAACAGATTGCCGTCTTTGCCAGCGATATAAACTTTGCCGCAATCTTACCTCAAGAAAGACAGACTTCGACTACACCGTGGTAAAAGAGAATGTCGGCTTCTTTCCCAGGGAACACCATGAATCTTCTTCTCAGGTTGTTTGTGTTAACAGTTGTCGGTTTCTCATGCAGCCAACCGGCTTTCAGCAAAGATTCGCTTCAACGAGATTCCATAAAAGATCAAGGACCGAAAACAAAGTTTTGCCGCAAGGTCTATTCTAAACTGCGCAACAGTTGGCATGACAAACAAGAGTTCACCCGACCCGTTTGCTTCGATGTCAGAATTGCGGGCTCCGGCAGTATCGAAGAGGCGGAAGTCGCACCGGCAACAAATAGCGAGCTAAAATGCCGTTTGCTTGGCAGAATGGAATTTGTAGCAATACCGAAGGCAGATACAGTCAGCGAGGAAGCCGGTCGACGCTTTTTCCTGCATTTGAAGAAACTACCTGCTCCACCAAAAGCACTAAATGATCCGACGTGGCTGCGCATCACCTTATGCAATTCAGATAAGCTAACCACGGTGGGCTTCAAAGATGTGGATCTTGAGGCTTGGGCCGCAGAAACCCAGGGGAGCATAAAGAAAGTATGGTTTCCTCCTAAATGTACCGAAGGGGTCGAACCGGTATTGCTGTTTAAGGTAAAGCGAAATGGCAGTCGATCGGATTTAAGACTAGCTAAAAAGTGCGGACTGCAGCTGTCTGATGAGGCAGCTCTAAAAGCTGTAGAAACGGCTCCAGCTTTCAGCCCTCTTCCCGACGGCGCACCCGACACCATTGAGTTTCGCCAGTGCTTTCGTTATAACGTCTTTGGCGACGGGAAAGGCAAATTCAGGAGTTTCTGAGCAGGGTGACCAGAGAGAATTAGCTAGTTTACCATCTTCAACTTATGCAATTACGGGTTAGTATGGAGTCGACATAATGAGCGATTATGCCAAATCAATTAAAGATCTCCCTGAAGTTTTCCAGGCAGTGGGCATCAACAAGGATAGCCATAAGGCACAGGTTCTCCTCTTAACATGCATCGACTTTCGTTTCTTTGACGAAGTTTCAGACGTGATCAGATCAAGGAAATTATGTGGAGACTACGATCACGTGATCGTGGCAGGAGCCGAACTAGGCCCCCAGATTGACTTTGGCAAAGAGCCAAAACCCCATTGGAAGCAGTTCTTTTTGGACCATCTCAGGTTGGCAAAAGAACTTCATGAAATAGAACAGCTTCTGGTGCTCGGGCACGAAGATTGCGGCGCTTATAAGAGATTTCTGGGACCAATTGAGCCGGACAAGGAAGAAGAAATACACACAATGTATCTTGAGAAACTGAAGGAGCTTATTCGGCAGGAAGGCATTGATGTCAAAGTGGATGGATTTATGCTCAGAAATACAGTCGATTGCCGAGACTAGCAGGCAAAAGGCAGCGGGGCGAACAATCACACCTCAATCCACCTTCAAGACGGTCTCTGCACCCAGAGGAAGCTAGTGAAATTAGTATCCAGATCTTGAAGATTGTCTTCCACAATCTTCAGACCGTTCAAGGCGGCAAGCACCTTGCTACCCATGGTGGCGGTGCTTGCCGGCAGCTCTCCGGAAGCGATCAACTGAGCCACACGGGCGTGGTCCACCAGGTCGCCCTCGCCGCTAACCTGTTCCAGGCGACCGTACTTAGCCCGCAAATTGCCGGCGCACTGCCGAAAGACTTGCGGGTGAGACATAATGCGCTCCACTTTAGCAAAATCAGCACCAGGAGCAATCATGAGTGCGTGAGCAATTTTAATGGCAAATTCTTCCACAATCTCAAAGTTGTACCGTGACATTGCATCTACAGATTCAGTAACGATACCGCCGATGGAATTGTGCATGGCAAACTGCCCACGATCGACCCGGCCTTCATGAAGGGCCCTGAGCACATTCTCAGTGGTATGCAGGTACTTGAGCTCATATTCCAGCTCAGGTGTGCGACTCATATAATAGTTGGCCGCTTCTTCATTGAAGCTGCCCGGTCCGCCCTGAATTCCTACCACCAGCTTGTCTTTGTAGATACGGTTCGGCAAAAGTTTATTGAAGATCTTGTCTTGAGCGGCCGACAGTCGCACTCGCATGGGAACAGTGTAGGGATTATAGGTTTGCAGATCTAGAAAAAGCTGCCAGGAGTCTTTAGAGACCTGGGTGCGAATTTCTTGTAGTTTAATGGCGCCGGCTGTATCAATGGGAGAAGGCGTGAGCCCGAATTCATCGAGGGTACGACCGACAAAGTGAGTTACCCCCTGACTTTCAGCCGCCCAGCGGTCATGCTCGTCAGCAGAAAGGGCCAGCACCTCAAGACCGCGTCCAATGAAATAGTTGCGCCAGAATTCATTGGTTTCAGGAGTGGCAAAAAAACTATCCATTACAAGTTTGAGCCCGGACAGATTAATGTCATTCCCGCTTCGCTCGACACTATCAGGACCAAACATGGGATGCATCAAAATCGCTTCATAGCCCTTAGGCAATCGTCTTTCAAAGACCCGAGCCGGGTGAACTTTCACCGATAGCAGATCGATCAAAGTTTTGGGCGAGCCCATACGCTCGAAATAGGGAAGGTGCGAAATCAGAACTTCTTCGAAATCTGAAATAGGCACAGCATAGAAAATCACATCAGCTTCCAGTGCTTCCGGCAATGTGACGAATTCAACACCCTGTAACGGAGCGGCGGAAGCCTGCCTTTCAGCAGAAACATCGTAGAGCCTGACGCTAAAATCTCTAGCGAGGACTGAAGACCAGAGTGCCCCGAAACGACCATAACCGATTACGGCACAAGACTCGGGCTTTTTCATTTGACGACTCCAGATTCAGGCACTTGAGTAAGCGCTAACAATTTTAGTGTACTTACCTGTCATGCGGAACAGAGCCCCAGAGTTCAAATCTGATTTAAATCACAATTTGGTCACAACACTGCCACACATCCGACACTAAAATTCAGACATGATCAATACGTAATTTCCCTACTCCAATCTATCTATCTTAATAATTTAATCCATCCACTCAACTTACCTGCTGTCCCACCAAGCCGGGGACGTTGCCTCGCTCTGACTCAGTCACTGAGGTTATATTTCACATGCATATATTACATTCCTGGGCGGTTCGCAAGAACCACCTCATATCGCTTGCCGCACTTTCAGTTATTTGTTTCCCAGACAGTATCTCAGAAGTTTACGCTCAATCAACACAAACGCAGCCTGGAGCACAGAACACTAATCGTCTTCCACCAGTTCGAATGGATAGCTTTGTTCAACAAGCCGGAGCCATGGCCGAAGACATTTACGGAGATGAGGGAGTTGGAGGCATAGAAAAGAAAGGTGGAAATATTGGAATATTTCACCCCGGTAAACTGCCACCATTCGAAAACTTTACCAGAGTAAACCGCATAGACACTGGTATCGTCGGACAAAGAGCAGCCGGACTGACAACAGGACACGGAAGTTTCATGCCCTGCGCCTGGGGCGCTGATGAGTATATCGGCAATGAATGGGCTCTGACTGGCAACGCAGCCATACCTTATTACCTGCCCCCTCAGCCCCTACCGCCCCTGCAAACCCTCGCTCCGCCCGGGCAAGACAACTACCCACCGGTACAAAGCCACACACATTATTCACCGCCGGTGCAGAAGCTGCTCTCAACTCTTGATTCAGGTTTCTAGTTCGACAAGAGAAAAGAAGCAGTAACCCTTGTTATAGGCAAGGGTTACTGCTTCCTGACCAAAGCCAAGCGGGAGGTCTACAATGACCTCCCACTTCGTCAGCAATACATGCTGATTTCTATGCGGCCTGGCTGATATCGCCTTCTTCTTTCTTGTCGTCCTCAGCCGCTTCCTCGGCTTCGGCGGCGACTTCAGCAGGCGCTTCTTCTTCGGCTTCTTCCGCTTTCTCTTCTTCTGCTTCCGCTGCTACTTCAGCAGGCGCTTCTTCTTCGGCAGCTTCTTCCGCTTTCTCTTCTTCCGCTTCCGCTGCAACTTCGGCAGGTGCTTCTTCTTCGGCAGCTTCTTCACTTGCAGCTTCTTCGGCTTCCGCTGCTACTTCAGCAGGCGCTTCTTCTGCTTCTTCCGCTTTCTCTTCTTCTGCTTCCGCTGCTACTTCGGCAGGTGCTTCTTCTTCGGCAGCTTCTTCCGCTTTCTCTTCTTCCGCTTCC
>JACRFZ010000084.1 GCA_016212515.1 Candidatus Melainabacteria bacterium | reverse complement strand
TGTTTCACATCTCCTGGATGATTCCAATGAGCAGCAGAAACTACTTTCACGAAGCGCTCAAGACCGGCAGCTGAGTCTGCGTTTTCGGCAATGAATTGCGTGATGACCCTGCGATTCTGAATTTTCATCACTTGCTGCTCCCAATAAATCTAGTCTCCCAGATTGGGAGTCTCGCGGCAAGTAGATCTCCCGATTTGGGAGCAGATTTAATCTTTGCCAGGTCTGAATCGGTCGCTGGCAGCCACTGGCTGACACTGGTTGCCATAAGATTAGAACTCGGGCTTGCCTTTCGGCGGCGCTTCAGGTGTGAATAGATGGGCGGACCTTGAATGCTATATGCTATAAATTTACGGTCGCGGCTATGATGGTTCTTCCTTCTATTTTTGTCAAAAAACCTTAGAGTCATCGCTTACCGCGGCATCTTTTATTCAGTGAGAGGACCCTGTGCTTCAAACCGGCGTTCGCACAGAGTGTGAAAACGACATCTACTGTCGTCACAAAGGCAAGATATTAGTCAAGACCGCTCAGACCGGCTCTCAAGCCGAGCCTGCCGACACGGTTTATCTGGCTACCTTTGTCAAAAACTTGCATTCGGTGGGTTTCAGGCTCACCGATGAGGTGGTAACGGCCGCCGCTAAATTGTCGCTTCCGGAATTGACCTCCCTCAATAACGAACTTCTGGCGGTGCTTGCCTACCATAAAGGCTACTTCCAAAAGCTTGAACCGCTCTATCCAAACTTTCCCAGCCAGGTCATGAAAATGAGCGAGGCTGAGCTTTATTTCAATGCTGCCCTGCATTATTTAACAGGCGGCATCTTTAAGCCCAAGACTCTCAAACTGCCCCGCCCTGCCCTCAGTGAAGAGGGCGCTCTGGTAGAAATAGGGCTTGGTAGCAGGGAAGAGTTCGAGTCAATATTCTTCAACCTGGTCAAGTCTGTGGTCAGCTTTTCGCCCGTCAATCAGGCTGAGCTGAGCTGGTTTTTGACAGGCTATGAGCGGGCGGAGGCGCTAATCGACAGCTTGCCTGCCGATTTTCCCAACCGCGAGAACAAGATCTACTTGCTCAAGCTTATCCTTGAGCGCAACCCTGATTTTGTGCTCAAACATTTGACCACCACCGTTGATGTTTTGCGCCTGGCCTGTGCCATCAACGGCGGTGACGTATCCTTAGCCAAGCCGACACGTTTTGCCCAGCTCAAGCGCCCCCACAGGCGACTGATGCTGAAAGCCCTGGAGTCTTGCTCCAATCTTGAAGAAGATCTGCGCAGATATAAAGGTCGTTTCTTGAGGCTTGCCGAGAGACTGCATCCGGGAGAATTCGCCCGGCTCTATCCGAAGACCTTTGCCGCTTTTCAGAATTTGCGCCACAATCAAAAGCTAGAGACCTTCAACCGTCTGGTGGAACTGCAATTGACTGCCGGCAACCTGGAGCAGTTATTGCAAATATTGAAAGGCAGACCGGGAGTCTTTGCCAGGCGCCTTGATCATTTGCTGCGGCGCTTCCCTGAGCAAACCGTTACCGTTATGGACGCCTTTGAGGCGGTCTCCGACGGCATTACCACGGCCATGCTTTTGCAGTTGAGAACTCATTTTTTGCAGCGGTGTAAAAAAGACAAAGCTGAAAAGCGCGTCTTCCTTCCCAAGGGCCAGGTGGCTAAAGCCATGGCCGTCGATAACAAGCTGACGGAATTGGATGAGTCTCTTTGCCTGAGGCTGGTGGTGCTTTGCGAGAAACTTTTGAAAGCAAGGTTTGCCAAACTGCCTCCTCTGGGCCGGTGCTACCTTTCCCCTGCTCTCGTCAATTTCAATCTGCCTTTCGCCCTTCGCTCCGCCTCCAAATCCTTCCGCACCATGGCTCGCGGTAGCCGCCTGCCTCTGCCGGACAAAGATACTTTGCGCTTCTTCCTTTTTTGGAGAAATGGCCGCAGCAGAGCGGATGTGGATCTGTCGGCGGTATTTTTCGACAGCGACTTCAACTATATTGATGCCGTCACCTTTTATAACTTGAAGAGTTACGGCGGGGTTCATAGCGGCGACATTGTCGATGCTCCCCAGGGCGCCAGCGAGTTTATTGATGTCTCCCTCAGTTTATTGAAGGAGCGGAAAGTGCATTATGTGGTGCCCGTGATCAAGGCTTTCACCCATGAGCCTTTCTGCGAGCTGCCCGAATGCTTCACCGGCTGGATGGCCCGGCAAAAGCCTGGTTCGGGTGAAATCTATGAACCGCGCCTGGTGGAAGACCGCCTTGATATTACTTCCAACAGTCGCATTGCCATACCGGCAGTGTTTGATATATGGGAGCGTGAAGTGATCTGGGCCGACCTGGCTCTGACGCGCTGGCCGCTCTGGTCGACTACTGTGGCTGCCAATCTCTGGGGCATTCAGCTTATGCTAAAAAGTATAATAATGCTCAAGAAACCCAACGTTTATGATCTCTTGAAGTTGCATATCGAAGCCAGGGGAAGTTTCTGTGAAGAACGAGAAGGAGCTGACCATTGCTTCAGCGTCGAAGACGGCACGCCCTTCGATCTGGCCAAACTTGCCGGTGAGTACATGCAAAACTAGGGCTGTGCCGTATTTAGTGTGGTATCTATAATGCCAAGATACTTTGTACGGGCTCTAGCTGGGAGGAAGGTTTTTGCTCTTTCTTCTTTGCTTATGCTCTTGTCCTTAGCTGTAAGTCAGTCTCTGGCTCTCGAGCCCAGTCAGTCTTCTGTTGTCGCTAAGTGCAAAGAGATAAGCAGGCTCAACAAGGCAAAGCACAGCCGAGAGGCTGAACGACTGGCAGACAACCTGCTTCGTCAGTATCCGCAGGAAAATCGCTACAGGCATGAGAAGATCGAGATTCTGCATGACCGCTTAAATTATGATGCTGCCCTGAAGGAGATCGATGTTTGCCTGGCCCGTAATCCCCGGGATTTTGTAGCTTATTACTGGCAGGCTGATATTCTCAGCCACCAGGAAGACTTTCAGGCGGCGCGCATTGCGGTCAATAAGTGTATTGAGAGTAACCCGCGTTACGCTCCCGGTTATGAATTGAAGAGCACCTTCGAGTACCGAGAACGCAAACATCGCCATGCCTTGTCCTATGCCTCCCTTGCTCTAAAGTACGATGCAAAAGATGCCGGCGCCTGGAATTCCAGAGGTCTGGCTTATCTTGGTCTGGGAGACGTGCAAGCCGCCATAAGAGACTTTCGAAAAGCAGTGGAGTTGGCGCCGGGTGCAACCCTTTACCTGAATAATCTGGCTGAGGCCCTGAGAGATTCGGGGCGTGTCACTGAGGCTCTGGAAGAATTGAACCTGGCTCTGAAGCTGGAGCCCGATAACTATTACATTCTACAAAAGCGGGCACGGGCCTATGGAGACATGGGTTCCATCAAGCAGGCACTTACCGATATCAATCGGGTCATTGCCGCCCGCCCTGATAAAGTTGCCGATGACTATATTTGCCGCGCCTACATCTACATCCGCCAGGCCCGTTATGCTGATGCCGTGGTCGACGCCAAGCATGCCTTGAAAGTCAATCCGCAGTTTGCAAGCGGCTACTATGTAATCGGCGTGGCGCTCTATAGCCAGCATAAGTACAAAGAAGCGATTCCCTATTTCACCAAGGTGCTAGAACTGGATCAATACATCGGTCTGGCGCATAAAGTGAGGGGGCTCTGCTATAAAGCCCTTGGCGAAGATGAGAAAGCCCTGGCCGATCTTGAACAATATACCAGCCTCTTTCACGATGAAGAATCTTACCGGGCGCGAGCGGCAATTGCCGCCAAGCAAGGTTATTTTGAACAGGCGGCCGATGATCTGTCTGCCCTGACGCCATTTGCGGCTGGTCTCAAAACAGGCAAAAAGGACTACAGCCGGCTCATTAGTCTTTATAGCCGCATGGCTAAGGCCGGTCTGGGTGGTAAAGAGGTCTACTTCGACCGGGGCATGGTTTACTTTGTGGCCGGTGATACGGAACTTGCCTGCCGTGATTTCGAGCAATATTTGCGGCAGAGCGGTGCTAAGGGGAGAAGCGCTCTGCCGGCGGCTGTATGGGCTATGCTCGGCTATCGCAAGATGAAGAAGGAACCGCAGGTAGTGGCGGTGCTTAACTGCTTGAAGGGGGCAAACCCTGGTCTGCTATCCAGTGGAGAGCTACTTTATCTGAAAAATGAAATTAGCGCCGATCGATTTTTCTCTACGGTGCAAGAGAAAAGAGCGCTTACTTTTAAGGGCACCATTATTGGTCTGAATCTCAGCTATGCTGGGCGCAAAGAGGAAGCCCTTCATTATTTGAGGAAAGTAGAGCGTGAAGGAGATAAGCATATGGACGAATATTTCCTGGCGCTTGGCGAATTAAATCGATTGGAGTGAGAGCCCTGAGCCTTGAAAGGCTCGTTGTTATTCTTCCGCCATGAGATCGTGCATTGCGGCGACGATCTTTTCAATCGCCTCCAGGGCATTGAGCGGTAATGATACAGATTGCGGTGCTGCCTCAAATTCACGTGGATTGACTCGTATCAAATTGCGGCTGCGCCTCTGACATTCAATTCGCACCGTCGGTACGGCCTGACCGGCACCTAGTTCAATAGAGACGATTTGCTTGCCCTCGGCACTTAGTTTTGCCAGCCAGGCTTCATAGAGGTTCTCTTCTTGAATTACTGCATGGGGCACCCAGTGCCGATCGCCAAAGAGAAGTACATTGGGTCTGGCAAAATCTTCGCACTTAATGCAGTGAGGTAAGGGGCTGGTAGTAAGCATTTGCTCCAGGTCTACCTCGATATGCAGATCTTCTGCCGACCAGGTCTGACTGCCGCAATCTAGCCCCCGGCGACACTGCAAGCGGTTGATGGAGCCGTGCACTTCATAAATATTTGAGGACAGATAACGGGACTTTCTGAAGAAGCCGTCAATATTGCTTGTAAAAACAAAATAGTCCTTACCTAACTGCTCAAGCGTTTCTCTCAGTTTGAAATAGCCGGCATGAGGGGGTGTTTTTCGATACAACTCGAAGCAGTGACCAAAGAAGGCCCAGGCTTGTTCCGGCTTGTCTTGCATGAGAGTGGGTCCGGCTATTTCTGCGTAGGTTCGCCCGGCAAAAGCAGGATAGGCAGTCCAGAAGCCTCTGGTGCCCCGGTAGTCGGGCAAGCCGGAGTCGACGCTCATGCCTGCACCGGCGCCAATTAGCACGGCATCGGCATCCATAAGTAAGCGACCGGCTCTTCTCAAATTAGACTCTATCAGGGTGGTCCTAGATCCAGGCATCGGCTTACCCCCATGTCGCTCTTCCCAGCGTAGCACGTGCAATTGCTGCTGCTTTTGCGCTGCTATAATTTCTGAAGCTTACTCTGAGCTTTTGTTACATCGATGAATGGTAGTTGCTTTGTCCGATATTAGCCGCTGGTCCAAGCCGGATCCACCATCTGAGAAAGTCCATACTGAAGAAGCCCCTGTTGAGGAAGTCGCGGCTCTGCAGGCGGCAGAGCTTGCGCCGGAAAGTCTTACGGATGCTACAGGCATGGATGAGGAATATCTCTCGCCGAATTCTGCCGTAGAGGAAATTGAGCAAGCAGAGCACGACAGTCCGCAAGGCCAGGAAAGTCCGGCGCCCGGTATTTCTGATGGGCGCTTGTCTTCTGAAGATGCCGCAGTTTCCGAATGCGATGAAAGTGAAGCTGAAGAATCGGCGGCTCCGGATGCTGATCCTCTCAAGCAGTATGTGCTGGCCATGAGCACCAGTCTCTTTCTTATCTGGCTGCCTTTTGCCTTGAATGCAACCGGTGTGCTCGGAGGTAAGTATGAATTTGCCGGTGCCAGAGCGCAGGCCATGGTGAATATTTTCACTGCCATTGCCCCTCCTGCCAGTCTGATCGGAATAATAGTTTGCGGCGGCAAAAACAAGAGTTTATGGGCTTCAGTGGGGCTTGCCGCATTTCTGGTGATGGCACTTTCCGTGGGCGGCTTGCCCCTGGCTTTTAAGGCGGCGGGTACCTGGCAGGCCTTGATGCGAGATAGGGATCCAAACTTGCAAAAGCTGAATGAAGAGGTGGTCAATGCTCGCACCAGGCTTGTCTTGTATAGCTACAATCCGCCCCTGGAGCGAACCCGCCGCGTCTTGCGGGCTGAAGAAGAAGTTTTGCCCGGCATACTTTTAATCAAGCTCCAGGCTCAGAAAAGTGATTGAAATCTTGTTTGGCGAGTCTTCATGCTGCAAGGGTGTCTGTTAGGATTAGTCCATGAACGAAAAACAATTCAATGATTTTTGTAAGAAGCTTCCTGCTACCACGTACGTGAAGCAGTGGGGCGAATCACATGTGTGGAAAGTTGGCGGCAAAGTCTTTGCCATAGGCGGCTGGGAAGATAGTGATAGTGAAGAGTTTGCTGTTACGTTCAAAGTCTCAGATATGAATTTTGAGATCTTGAAGGAAAGACCTGGTCTGCGTGGCGCGCCCTATCTTGCGTCGCGTGGACTTAAGTGGATACAACACTATGGCAAGCCCGGTCTCAATGACGATGGGTTAAAGGACTGTATCAAGCGTTCGTACGAGATGATTGCCAGAGCGCTATCGAAGAAGAAACAGTTGGAGTTGGGTATCAGAGTCGGTTCAGAGTAGGTCTCGATGCATGCTTCGGAACCTTCTTTTCTATCATCTAGGCGTGACCCGACTGTCAAAGCCAAACAGCGTATCTGACTTGCCATTTAGGAAAGCCTCTACGTTTTCTGATAGATTTAAATTGTCCTGAGAATTGTTGAAGCTCTCAAAATCTTCTATTGGTCCTATCACGTGACCGATCTCCACAACCACTGGAATATCTCTTCTGACCAAACTTGCCGAAAATTGTTCGACTGGTGATTCGCCTGCGGCAACGTTAGAGTTCATAGGAGCACTGGCGTTTTCTGCAGAAGCACAGACCGCACTGGATACACAAGCCAGAAATGCAGGAAGAATTGCACGCAAACCACAATTGATTCGCTGAGTAATCATTTGAGTCCCCAGAAAATGCTTGAACATCGTAAGTTTACCAGACTGTAGTTTCAGGCTCAGAAAAGTGATTGAGTACGCTAACGTTCCTTGAAGCGACAAAACTCGCGTTCAATCAATTTTGCCTTTTCAGGGTTTTTCGTTTTTCGCAACAGTCTGCCATAGCTCTTCGCCACCTGGCTGGCAAAGCCGGGGTCGAAGGTACCTGGCGAATTGCGAAAAGCAGTGATGGACCTTTCGTAGCAAGACAGTGCCTCTGCCAATTTCTTCTCTTTTTCGGCCAGCTTTGCGGCCGTATAGGCGTCGAGGGCTTTCGTGTCGGCCTTTCCTGATTTCAGTGTATCCGTCTGTTCGAGCTTAGCCGATTCTTTGTATTTGTCTAAGCTTTCCTTTTCTCTTTTGCCGGACGTGTAGTATCTTCCGCCGGAAGCCGTAACTTCGATTGTGAAAATTTCTTTGTTGCGCGGACCTTCTATTCTTCCTACTTCTGGAGGGAGGGGATTTGGCGCTTGATTCTGGGCGAAGGCGGCGACTGTATTCAGAAGGGCAACTAAAGCAGCCGCTGCGCTCTTCAGTCGGAAGTTCAGCCTGTCTCTAAGCCTGATGCCTGTTGGGCAGTCTCTGGTGATAAGGGTGCCGTCCCGGCGCCGGTAAAGTTGCAGGCAAATTTCACCAGTGGCTTTGCTCAAGAAAGTCTCAGCTTCATCTCGATTCATTTGCGAGATGTTATAAACGTTTAGTTTGCACAAGGAGCAGTGGCGAACTGTAGCATCGCCTTCCATCTCGCTCCATTTGATCGGGCAGGGGGCAGCGATGGAAACTGAGTCAAGAAGCTTCTTTTGATTTGAAAACATGCTAAGGTCTCGATCTGGCGAAATTCAACTTTACCATTTTCTTTGTGCTAGGTTAGTATTCGGAAGTTTATTGTACAGGCCAAGTTTGTTTGCATGAGAAATGCCACCGCAAGTAGTTTAGTCTTCTGTCTCGTGCTTTCCACTTTTTTTGCCGGTCAGTCCTTTGCTATTGGCGAGATAGCTTTGCCCCTGTATGAACAGACCCGGCAATTGGTGGAAGACAACTATTTCGAGGTGCCTTCTTTGCCCAAGCCGCCTGCTTCTGCATCCACCGACTCGGCGCAGGCGGTGCATGCCGTGGAGACCCTTCTGGCTTCGCTTAACAACCCATTGAATAAGTATCTCAGTCAGCCTGATTATCAAAGAGCTGTTAGTAAGCAGAAAATGCGAGTTTATGGGATTGGCATCAGTGTGAAGCGAGACTCTGATGCCAGGCTTTTGATTCGGCAGGTATTGAGGGGAAGTTCGGCTGCTCTGGCGGGTCTTGAAGTGGGTGATGAAATTATCGCCGTGGATGGAAAGTCAGTGTTGGGGCAGTCGGAGACCTCTCTGTCGGATTTGATTCGAGGCCCGGTGGGAAGTTCTTTCAAACTCAAGTTCAAGCGTGAAAACATAGAGCATATTAGAGAAGTTTCGCGAGGAGAAATTGTTGCTGCTAACCTGCAGTGGCGAAAGTTGTCTGATAATGTCGCCTTGATAAAATTGTACCGCTTCGGTCTTCTTGCCTTTCCTGAATTTGTCGGTGCTCTCAAGTCTCTAAGCGAACCAGGCGCAATTGTGCTTGACTTGCGGGATAATCCCGGCGGCATGATTGATAGTTGGCTGAATATTTTTAATGCTCTGGTTGATACTGACAGTAAATTCCTGTCGATTTACATGCGCGGTCAGGTATCTGCCAGAGTTACAGCCGGAATTCCAGCGGCCTGGCGCTATACCGAGAAACCCCTGGTGGTCTTGATTAACAAAGGCACCGCCGCTGAGGCCGAGGCGTTGGCATACTCGTTGCAGAAGAGTGGGCGGGCTAAGGTTGTGGGCACCCATTCGGCGGGGCAATGGTATCACACTGAGCTTTTCGGTTTGCCGGCAGATACCGGTTTGCAATTGGTAACCGCCCGGTACATCAATGTCGATGGGCAGAATCTGCCGTCTTCCGGGGTGCAGCCTGATCTTGTAGTGGAGGACGAAGGCAAGCAAGAGGCGGAGGCGCTCTCGCTCCTGTCCAGGCTTTAGCAATAGTTGTCCGGGGGAGAATTTAGGCTGTAGACTAGGGCGAAGTGAACTGTGAGCGAGAAAGGGAAGTTTCAATGAACTGGTTCAAAGACCTCCTGGGCATGAAACCAAGCCCGGAAGAGTTCGCCAAGACCGTCTTGAAGTTCATCACTGCTTCCGGGCATCCGGAGCTTACCAATCCCCGTTATGATGCGGAGCAGTTTGCCATAGTTTGCAGTAATAGTGCAGGAGAGTTTACCGGTACCTTGTATCTAGCAAATGCTTATGATGAATATTGCCGTGTGCCGAAAGCAATGCGCACTCAGCTTCTCACTGATTTTTTCTTGTGTCGTAACGAAGTGCCTGAAACTTTGAACGATGCCATTGTAAACATAATCGCCCGCATGCAGCCGCGCATATTTTTCGAGGGCATGAAACTACGTGCGGCTATCAACACGCTGAATGGCGGTGAGAAGGATGAGGCCTCCAATACGCCTCATAAAGTAATCGGTGAGCACTTCGGCTTGACCCTGGTGCATGATAGTCCTTCCCAGGTTAGTTATATCAGTCAGGCTACTTTAGAGAAGTGGGGCAGTAGTTTTGAAGAACTCTTGCCGCGGGCTGTGACGAATCTGACCAGGCTCACGCCCGAACCTTTTCAGCCCTTGCAAGACGGTGTCTATTACTCTCATTATTCAGATACTCATGATTGCAGCCGCCTGCTCGTGACGCATCGGGTGCAGGCCTGTCGCCTCAAGGGGCGGCCGGTTGCTTTCACTCCCAATCGTAATACCCTGGTTATAACAGGAGAAAACGATGTAGAAGGCCTTGCTTTGTCTCTCAAGTTTGCGCAAGAAGCTCTGAAAGAGCCCAGGCCCATGCCGGTTTTTCCACTCATTCTTGAGGGTGAGGAGTGGCAGTTGTGGGATGTGCCGGAGGAGCACCCTTGCAAGGATGAACTCACTAACCAGATGCTGATATCAATGGCTGATATCTACGGCGAGCAGAAGGCGCTGCTTGAGAAGAAATTCGAGAAGGAAGGGCACGATGTTTTTGTGGCCAGCTTAACTATTCTCTCCGACGAGAAAGTGAAACGCTATTTCAGTATGGGCGTCTGGAGTGAAGGTGTTCCGACGTATTTGCCGGAGTCCGAGAGAGTAGTGTTTGTGGAGAGCATTAAGGGTAAGCCGGGCAAGGTTTTGCTCACGGCTACTTTTGCTTCGGTTCTTTCAGTGATGGGCGATGAAATGAAGTTTCACGACATGTATCCGCCCCGGTATTTTGTTGAGAAATTTCCTACTGCGGAACAGTTGGAGCGCATTAGAGCGCTCGGAGAAGTGAAGTAGGCGGCGGTAATTTATTCAGTAGAAGTCTTTGCCCTGGTGGGAAGATCTATTTGTTGTAGAAGACGTTGTAGTCAAAGGTGAATTCTATTTCTACTGAATCTGGCGAGCCGGCCGGCAGCTCTAGAAAGTTCTGGGAGGCTCGGGTAACCGCTTCCGTAGCGGCTCGGCTGGCGGCTTCGGACAGACCCGGGGTGAGCACTCTCAGATCGCTTAAGGCGCCCTGTTTGGAAAGTTTGAAGACAACCTTGACGCGATCGCTTTTGTCGGCTTTGGGTGGAAACCATTCACTTTTGATTTTTCGCTGCATGTCGGCCATATAGGGGCCGTAGTCGACCTCTGCAGCAACTACAGCTACCGGCTGTAAGGGAGCCGGCGGCAGCGGCTTGGGCGTGAGCCAGATCTGGCTGCACCAATAGAGTGCGGCACAAAGGGTGGTGAGCAGGGCTGTGGTAAGTACAATTTTCTTGCGCCGGGCCTGGTTGGGCTGGGCTGTAGACTTATAGCCTCCCAGAAGTTCCATGTCGCGACTGGCGGCCAGCCAGTCTTCTTCGGTGGCGTGGGGATCTCCTAGAATACGCAAGAGTTCATCTTTGCTGCGCTTTACTCCGGCCCCGACCAGTGGTGCTGAATCGGGCTTGAGCTTTGGGTTTTGTGCCATTGGCTGGGGAGCTGGGTCGGTCGCTGAACCTTCCTTACCGGCTGCCTCAAATTGCGTGGAGTTCTTCGCTTCAAGGTCGGGCTCGCCGACGCGCAATGTGACTTTCTCGCTTACTAAAGGTTCTTGTTCCATGAAGGCACCGGTGCTTGTACCGTACATTTATTCCCAACATAACATGGGTTTTCTTCCTTTGCTTTGCTCATGGCTTAAGGGCTTGAAAGAGCAATTAGCAAAGCTTTCGTCGATGAGCACATTCTTGCAAGCATAGAGCCGGGCTTTTAATTCTCACGGCTCCGGGGGACTTAGACAAAGAAAACTCCTGGTCGGGTCTGGCTTTGTTCTGGTATCTCGGCTGGGTACAATGCTTGTGACCTGTGTCGCAGTTAATATTCAGATTTGATGAGCTTGGTTCAGGGGGGCAGCAATGTACGTTTTACCATTTCTTCTCATTCTAGTGCTGGTAGCCGCCAAACTGGGCTCCTTGTTAGATCCTCGCCGCAATGCCAAGCTCTTCATGAAGTACCATACCGATAGCGTTTCCGGCTGGGATTGGAAGACGCCCTATGACCCTGAGCGGAGGAAAGAGATTCTTGCTCTCATGATCAAGAAGGAAGAGAGCGGAGAGAGCAACTGGTACCAGACCTATAAGAGCGCTCTGGATCCGTTTGGAATCACTGAACTTGAGGTAAAGCGGGCCATCGAGCGAAGGAAGAACGGTATACGTGACTGAGATTTGGTGCGGGTGCCTTGCCTTGAGACTGCCAGAGCTTGGCGTGGATACAGGCGGCGATCCATAGGGTTTAAATTGAGTCGGAGAGGCTGGTGCGGTTTGTTGAAGGCTGATGGATATCTCTTGTGGTAAGCAGTGAAGAGATCACTAAGCAGTTAGAAAGGCAGGGCCTTGGCTTTACTGTTTGCACTTCCTGCGGTGAAGTACTGGTTATCGAGGCCGGCAGCCAGGCTGCTGCGCCAGGCTTACCCAAGGGTGTGCTCCCAGCGTCCTCGATCGATGTTCGTCGCTGTAGCCGGGACGGTGCTCCGCTTTTGAAGTGTCCACCGGTAGGTGAAATCCTGGTAGGAGACTATCAGTTCTTGTCGCTCATTGGTGTGGGCGGCATGGGCGGTGTTTTCAAATGCAGACATCGCTTGCTTGATAAAACCGTCGCCGTCAAACGACTATTAGTCGAGTCTGTTTCAGAGAGGGAAAAACTGCGTTTCCAGCAAGAGGCGCAGGTGTTGAGCAAGCTGCAGCATAAGAATCTTGTCACTGTCTATGATTTTGGTTTTGATGGGGCCGGGCTGCCGTATCTGGCCATGGAGTACATCGAGGGGCAGACTCTTTCTCAGATACTTAAATTGCGGCAACTCTCGTTGGAAGAGAGTCTTTTGATATTTGAGCAATGCCTGGCCGGTCTGGAGTGCGCTCATCGAGCCGGGGTTATTCACCGGGACATAAAGCCAGGCAATTTGATCCTCAGAGGCGCTTATCCTAACCTGGAGTTGAAAATTCTCGACTTTGGCATAGCCAAGGCAGCCACTGGTGCGGGAGGACGAGAAGGGCAGAGTCTGACTTCAACAGGTGAAGTCTTTGGCAGTCCCTTGTATATGAGCCCGGAGCAGGCCCTTGGCCGTGCCGTCGATGAGCGAACCGACCTCTATTCTCTCGGCTGTGTGCTCTTCGAAATGCTGTTCGGTGCCCCGCCTTTCCGGGGGGCGAACTCAATGGAGACTGTCTTCAAGCATGTCAATGAGGAGCCTGTGGTTCCCGCCCGCACTGCCGGCGGTGCCTCACCGGGGATGCGCCTGACCGACTTGCTTGCGTCTATGCTATCGAAGGACCCGGCTGACAGACCAAGTTCTGCGCAAGAGTGTCGGCTCAGTCTGGAAGTAATTCGCACCCTGGGACCGTCTGTGGAAGCAGGCTCGGCTGGGCGGAGTCTGAAGGGGTCAGTTACCGCCGAGGCGGACGAAAGTATTGCTGCTACCGGATCGCTTACTGTAGAGATTAAGTCTGCTATCGCTAAACTGGTTCTGGTGGCGGTCATTCTCATTGTTCTGGTCGGCATTCTGGCACTGGTTGGTTTTAGACCAGGCTTGACTGGTGCCCCGGGCGCCCATGAAAAAGGAAAATCAGAAGTCGTTAAATCCTCTGACAGCGGCGGTCAAGGCGTCTCCCTTGCAGTTGCCGGCAATTCCAATGACTCACTGGATTCACTGACAGCTATTCACAAGGCGGACAGGGTTCAGGTTTTGAGGTTGATAGAGCGTTATCGAAAGCAGGCAAGCAACGACTATTTTAAGTTCTCCGGTCTTGTTCTTTTACCTGAGGGAATCGATGAGCTGAAACGCTCTGGTGCGGATATCGCAAATATCGAAGTGAAAGAATGTACCTGGACCGATAAGAGTGTAATTGAAAAGCTCAGCAGTTGTCGGCTTCATTCCTTGGCTTTGCGTTGTCTGGATGATCTCACCGATGATCAATTCAGGCAGCTATGCAAAAGCCCCGGTCTGCAAGATATTACCTTGCAGAACTGTTCGAGTATAACTTCGCGGGGCTTGCTCGGTTTTAAGGATTTGAAAAAGCCTGGATATTTTGAGATCTCGGGACTTGGATTCAGTCAGACAGATCTAAACAATATTTTGCCTGTGGATGGTCTGAAAGGATTGATCATCGAGCCTGATAAAGATAATCTCGGGCAGGGATGGTTGGATGCTCTTGCTCAGTGTAAGTCTTTGCAGTGGCTGCGAATTAGAAGAGTTGATATCAGCACTTATGCGCTCTCTAAGCTTGGTAAGTTGTCGCGGTTGGAATCACTCTCTTTGAATGGTTGCAATGGCATAACCCCCGAATTGTTCAAGCAACTGGGCCAGCTTCGCTCGCTTCGTGAGGTTTATCTTGGTCAGAGCGATGCCCGTGCTGATTCCGTGAAGACCTTGCTTGTGACTTGTCCTAAGGTCACGGTGTACTTTAAAAGTTTTGTGCCGGAGCCGGACGATGTTTACTTGCAACAAGCCTTGAAGAGTGGTCGCCTGAAGCTCAAGTAGTTTTGACCGATTTTCCCGCTCGGGTGCGCCTTGCCGCCTGCAGTGGTATATTCCATTCAGGAGCGGCATTTTAATAATTTGGAGCCATCGAGAAGCCTTGCCGGTCTTGAAGCCTAACGTCAGTTTCGGTGCCCATTAGAAGACGATGCCAGATAAAGCCGAGCCTAAGTCGAAATTACCTGACTTGAGAGAAGTTGAGAGGGCTGAGCCTGTCGAGCTGCGGGAAGACGCCCCGGCAGACCAAGTGCCGCCATCGCCGCCATCGCCGCTTTCGTCGCAAGCAGGGCCTGATACATTAAGCGTCTCGCAGACCTTTAATATGGGTGCCTTCCGCACCGAAGTGGAGATCGCCGCCGGTACGGTTATTGGCGGCAATTATAAGGTCTTGAGGCTTTTAGGTAAGGGCGGTATGGGACAGGTTTACCTGGCCGAACAGCTTAACCTGGGTAAGAACTGCGCAATTAAAGTGATTCCGCCCAATCAAGTTACCGAGAAGGCCTGGCAGCGCTTTCAAACCGAGGCCAGGGCCGTGGCCAAAATGGAGCATCCCAATCTGGTGCGAGTTACCGACCTGGGAGTGCATGAGGGCACGATGCCTTTTTATGCCATGGACTTTGTGGAAGGTCAGTCGCTGGATTGGTATCTGAAGAATAACAAGGTGATGAATTGGCAGACCGCGCTGGCTGTCTTTCTGCAGGTAGCCGAGGGGCTTGATTACGCTCACAAAAACGGTATCGTGCACCGAGACTTGAAGCCCGCCAATATTGTGCTTGTCACCCAGCCCGGCGGCGCTATGCAGGCTAAGATACTCGACTTTGGGCTGGCCAAGCTCAGTCAAAATGATGCCAGCGACTTGCGACTTACTGCCACCGGCGAGATTTTCGGCAGCCCGCTCTATATGAGTCCCGAGCAGTGCCTGGGTGAATTTGTAGATCATTGCTCCGACATTTATTCGCTGGGCTGTACCCTCTTTGAGTGCTTAACGGGACAGCCGCCCTATACCGGTGAATTTGGTCTGGCTGTGATGAGTAAGCACCAGTTGGCGCCGGTGCCCAGTTTGTCAGGCATTCTCGGCAAAGAGAACGTGCCTGCCGGTCTGGACAAGGTGCTGACGAAAATGCTTGCCAAGTCGCCCCAGGAGCGCTATCAATCGGCTCTGGAGTTGAGCGAGGACTTACGCCGAGTGGCTGCCGGTCTGCCTGTGACCGGTGGAGCCAAAGGCGGCGGCTATGATTGGCGGAGTAGTGCAGGCGGCAAGCCTGGCGCTGATCTTATAGGGCGGGTATCGGAAAGTGTGCGCAGCAGACCGAAGACTTCGGCGGCTCTAGCTTTGCTTCTGTGCAGCGGCATCTATTACATCTGCAATAGCGGCATGCTGAATTTCTTGTCGCCGGCTAATACCGCTAGTGGTGCCACCGGCAGTGGTCCTCTTGCTTTTATCGATATCGGACCTCTCTTTCCGCCTCTGGTTAAGCCTACCGCTACTGAGCTTTATCTGCGCATTGATGAAACGTTCAGGAAAGAGTCTGATGCTTATCGCGATTACATCGATGGTAACGTGGTAGAAAAGGTGCGCCGGCGTTGCCGGGAGGCCCGCGAAGACTGCGAGGCCAGGCTGGAGACAATGGGTGCGGAAGCCATCCCGGCTTCCATCGCTGAAATTGAAAGGACGGGCAGAGGCGCTGCTATTGCGTACAGAATGCTGGCTCGCCTGGATGCCAGGGTTGTACCTTACCTGGTCAAGCATGCCGGTAACAACGATAGCCGCCAGCTATTGATGGGACCGGTGCTTTATGCCATCGGCCAGCCTGCCGCCGATGAGCTGGTCAATCGCATGTTGCAGCACAAAGAAGAACGACCGACGGCCGCTGCGCTACTGGCCAGTATGTACAGGAAAGAACAGCGTTATCGGTTTTCGGTAGAAGACAGCGTACCGCGCCGACTCTCGCCGTTTGCAATCAATAAGCTGCTTGAAATTTTGCGTGGCGATAAAAACCCGCAAGTTCGCAGCCAGATCTTAGCTGCACTGGCAGCTAATTCTTTCTCTGATGCCAGTGCCATAGGCACTTATAAGGACCTGCTTCTGGATAAGAGTGCCCCTGAGGTGCAAAAGGCGGCGGCGCTGGCCATGGGCTCGGTGCTCGAAGCGTCGTCCATGGAAGGTGGTGAAGAGCCCATTGGTTATCTGGCCCGGGCGCTATCCGCAAGCAGCGATTGGGAAGTGCGTCTTGCTTGTGTCAATGCCCTTTCCAAAGGGCGTATGCAGCCTACAAGCAAAGCTATTCCAGTATTGGAAAAAGCTTTGCATGATCCGGTGGAGAAGGTTCGGCTGGGTGCCCTTCAGGCTCTTATGACCCATGCAGAAACCTGCCCTCAGCTCATCAAGTATGTGGGCCTCGGTCTCAAGGAATCCGATTACTCTACCAGCGGCAATGCCGTGAACATTGCTGCGGCCCTTGGTCCTCGGGCTAAAGAACTGGCTCCGGCCATGGCCGAACTGGCCAGGCGAAAAGTGGGTGGCGCTGCCAATGCGTTATTCAAAATAGGAGCCCAGTACGCACCGGATGGCATGTCGGTGCTGATAGGCGCTCTGGATAGTTCTGAATCCAAGAACCTGTGGTTGAATAGAGGACCGGCCCTGGATAATCTGGAGAACATGGATAAGTCTACGGCCATGCAGGCGCTGCCGACCTTGCACCGGGTGCTCGAGCAGTGCAATACAAGCGATAGAGAGCGTTGCCAAAAGCTGATCAACTATCTTGAGTCGCCCTAGGAGAAGCTTCCAAAAGTTTCATAAAATTTGCCTTGACAAGCAGCCTGTTCGGGCTTAATTTATTGTCCTGGCGTTTGCCCAATTCTATTTTCTTTGCAGTTCACTTACTAAATAAATCAGACAAGCAAGTTCGGCTCTTCCTGATCTCGGGAAGCATGTCGGGTATTGATTGTCTGAGTGATTCGTTGCGGAGCGCGCCATGTTGAGAATTGATTTTGATCGGCTTCAGGCCGGGAGGAAACCTTTTCGTCTTAGTTTTTCAATCTTGCCGGTTCTGGCTCTGTCCCTTTTATTTACAGTCTCTCAAGCCCGGGGACAGAGCGCCGGCATTTATCAACAGCCCAATTACTGGTGCGACATGCGCAACCAGAAAACCGGCGACGGGGACTACAGAAACCCCATGCAGGTGCGCTACAACGACAACATGCAGCCTTTCACCTGGCGTCCCATGACCGAAGATATTTACGCCGAGCCTAATCCACCCACGCCGACGCCGGCAGATATCATCAATAGATCCGGTGGCGCCGGGCAGTATCAGAGCGGCTCCATGCTCTCCAGTGGTGGCAGTGCTCCAGAAAGTAGTGGCTCGCTTTCCAGTGCACCGCCTGCTTCTCAGTCGGTGACAGGGGCAGTGGTGGCGCCGTCTTCCCTTTCGTCTGGCTCCGCATTTGCCGGTAGTAGTGCCGCTGCTGGTGCCGCTTCCATGGGCGGCTCCTCCTCCACTGCCGGTGCGGGAGGGGCAGCCTTGCCGGTTACCACCGTCTCCGGTGCGGTGGCCGGTTTGCGCAGTAGCAACTCAGCAGATTCTGCCTCTACCTCTACTGCCGCCACAGAGCCGCTCAGTCAGTATGTGATGACGGACGAGGCGGCTCCGGACTACTCGAGCTTCATCAAGAGCAACTAGCTGCTTTTTAGGTGGCAGCCCCTTGCAGGTTTTCTTGAGAGACTTCCTGCTTTTCTTCTTCTTCTTCTTCTTCTTCTTCTTCTTCTTTCAATTCTTGCTTTTGCACAAGATCTTGCCCTTGATATAAAGCTTTGTCCTCATAAGGCTTTTGCTCTTGATGTAGATCAAATTCCTGAATCGGCCTCTGATTCTGGTAGAGGTCCTGGTCCTGGTAGGGGTTCTCTTCCAGGTTGAGTTCGTACTGATGGTAAAAGTTGTGCGGGTTGTAGAAATCGTGCGCCTGACCGAACAAGAACTCCTGGTAAGGGTTGGTCACTGGCTGGTCGGACTGGGGTTCACTATCTGTGGTTGGCTGGCTGGAGGGCTCTTCCGTCGGTTCCGGGGCCAGTATCAGGACTCCTTTTAGTTCCGTCAGTTCGGCGGCATTAATCTTTATGCCCCAGGGATTGGTCTGGCGTTCTATGAGAGTCTTGAGCCTGGTGTTGGCTCGTTTGGTGTCGTTCTTCAGGTCGGCCAGTTCCTGATTGCGGGCCAGTTCCCTGAGAGCGCTCTGGGTAACAAAGTTGACAGCGTTTTCGATGCTTTCCACCCGGGTCACGGCCCGTTTGGCGTCTACAACCTGGTAGAGGCACTCGCCTTTGAGAAGGACGGTATGTCCGTCTCTGGTGTTGGCTTCCACTTCCGGTGTCACCATTGAGACAATGCGTGTCTCCACCAGTTCGGCATTTTCGATTATAGGAATTATTAGATGCAGCCCCGGACCTTTGCATTCCCTGGCTATGCCGAGGCGGTAAACCACGAGCTGGGTGTGCTCCTTGACGGTTTTCAACCCCGACATGAGGACCATGATGATGAGCACAAACATGCCGCCCAGGATTTCTGACATCTCAATAAGCCTCCTTCATATTCAGGAGATTCCCTAGTTGCAAAGTTTCAATCCTTGGCTAGCATGGAAGATATGCAGAACGTGCCGGCCGAGGATTCTTAAGTGGCGGCTTCTGTCTATGGTATCCCATTTTAGTCCGTTCCACTTGTCTTACTAATTCGAAAGAGCCAGTCGCTTTGTCGGGGCAGAGCAGCAAGCCGTAGCCTGACAGATTCTTACCGGGGGTGTTATGACGGACCACAGAGGCGGACAGCCTTTTGAAAGGACTGAGGGCGAAGGTAGCGACCGAAAAAATTCGGTTCTGGCTTTGACCATGACCAGACCCAGCAACAAAAAAGAGTGCGAAGGCGAGCGAGCGCGCTCTACTTTTAATGCTCAGACCCAGGGTGGGGTCAAAAAGAAGGGCGTGGTTTTCTTCTTCTTCGGGGTGGTCTTGCCTGTTCTTTCGGTGCTCTTCGAGACCAAGTATCACTTTTGCGCCGAGCGCTATTTTGATCCCTTTCCGACTGCCGGTCATGTAGTGCTCTTTCTGCTCATCCCCTTTTCCAACTTTCTTATCTGGCTTGCCACCCGCCGTGATCTTTCTCAGCACTATGGCTTTATGTCGCTGGCAAGCGGCATGGCCATGGGCATAGGCATACTTTATACGCTTATGTTCTTGCCCCTGACGCCCATGAGCTGCCTCTTCAGTCTTGCTCTCGGCTTTGGTTTGCTGGGGTTGGCGCCGCTTCTATCGCTACCTTGTAGTTTTGCTTCGGGCAAGACCATCACTAAGTTGGCCCATCGCAAGGATACCTATTTTGATGCTCACCAGGTAGAGCACATTGGGCATTTGATTGTGCTTGTGATGGTGGTGGCGGTGGAATTGCCCTCGACTTTGACCAGGGTGCATCTGGCGGAAGCTATCAATGGCTCACCGGTGCTGCTTAGAAAACACGGGCTTAATCCCAAGAGCGCCGCTGCTGCCGATTGGTTGAGCCGCTCGGGCGCCCTGCCTTACTGGTTTCCCGACCCGTCTAAAGCCGATGGTGCTGAAGTTTTGCCGGCCCTTCCGCAGTATCTTTCGGCCATGGATTGGCTCAGGCGTTACGGCAACCAGGAAGTGCTTTTGCGGGCTTGCTACGAGCGCTCCGGCAAAGCCACGGACATACTGGGCTCTCTATACGAGAGTGCCCATCCTATTTCTGTGGAGGACGCCCGGCAAATTTATTACCAGGTCACCGGCAAGCCCTATAATTCTGTGCCCATCCCGGCTTCCTTTCGGGCTACTATCAAGCATGCCCGTGCCGTTTCAGAGGCTGACCCGCTCAACTCCGGTGTCACCGATGAATTCGATCGCGATACCGATATCGCCGGTGAAAATGTCAGCGGTATGGCCCGCGGGCTCTCCATGTCCAACTCGCTCATGGGCGGCGACGTTGATGTAGACGGCGCCCAGGCCAGGTTGAATTGGAGTTTCCAGTTCAGAAATGCCTCCAAGTATGATCGAGAAGCACGGATGCGCTTGCAACTGCCGGCCGGGGCTGTGGTTTCTAAAGCCTTGCTGACGGTAAACGGTGTCACCAAGCTGGCCCAGATTCAACTCAAGAGTGAGGCGCGGGCTCACTATCAAAAGGCCGTGCTGCAGCATCAAGATCCCCTTCTGGTCAGTAGCTGCGGTCTTGATCAGGTGCTCGTGCAGTGCTTCCCCGTTGCTCCGGGAGAGACCATGCAGGTGCGTTTGTTTATTGATGCTCCCTGTGCCATTGATGCTCAGGAAAATTGTGCCTTGCATCTGCCTTTGGTAATTGAGCGCAACTTTGTAGAAAGCGGACCTTTGCGCCTGGATCTTACTTCCACAAGGCCACTGCAAATTGCCGGTCTTGGCCCGGTGGTGCCCATGGAGTCTGAATCCTCTGGAGCTTCCGAAAGTTCCACCGGGGGAGAAACGGCGGCGCCTCCACCTCCGGCGACAATTGAGGCGGGTCCCCAGACTGGCTTTGCACCGCCGCCTGTAGGCGTCGGTACCCAGGTTGCGGCTTGCGCGATTGCTATGCCGGAGCCTTTGCCGTCCGCACTTCCGCCAGTCGAGATCAAGGCAAGCACCCGGGGCGATGAAGTTGAGCTACTGGAGCGCACCCGCTTGAGCGGAGATCAGGATCTGCATTTGACCGGCAGCCTGACTGCACTTCAGTTGGGAAATATGGAAGCTATTATCCGTGCCAATCGAGACAAAAATGTAAAGATTGCCTGGTGCGCGGCGCCCCGTCTCGAAGGCGGCAAGGTTGTAAAACGACCGCTCAAGCCGGCTGTTTATGAGGGTGTCAGTCGACTTTATGTAGTCGTCGATGGTTCCTCGGTTATGTCTAAGTATTTGAAGTCAGTGGTTGCCGGTCTGAAGTCTTTACCTTCTTCCATAAGTTCCACCATTTATCTGGTAGGTGATCAGAGCTTGCGTTTGGGCAATTTGGGTTTCAAGGGCGACGAAAAACCTTATCTGGAAGCCTTGCGGCAGGTCGAAGGCTTTGTGGCCGTGGGCGGGCAGGACGATTCCCTGGTATTGCAAGAAGCACTTATGAGGGCCGGCAGGGAGAAAGACAGCGCCGTCTTATGGATACATGGAGCCCAGCCTCTCATTCCCGGTAGCTTTACTCCCATTCAGCGGATGCTAATGGGCAGTCCCCTTCGTCCCGCTCTCTTTGATTTGCCTGTCAGTTCCGGACCCAATGAAATCCTCAATGGTGTAGATGCCGATACCAGAATCTTGCGGGTGACTAGAAGCGGCGACCTGGCTGATGATTTGAAGAATTTATTTCATAGCATTGATCCCAGTTTCGCCGCCTCCAGGGAGCAACTGGCAGCGCAACAGTTACAGTATGTCGACTCCACCGGACTGACGGAAGCGGGAGCGAGAAAGGTCAGCCCCTGGCTGGTAAATATTTTTGCTGCCGCCGAAATCAAGCGAAAAATGTCCGGCTGCCCTACTGCAAGAATTTCCGAGAGCCCCGCGCTTCTAGCTGACCTGTGTCAGATAGTCAGCCCCGTCTCTTCCGCCATTGTGGTCTCTCCTGATAGTCATGCCTATGTGGCCAAGACTGAAACCGAAGATTGCTTTTTCCAGTCTGTGCCTGAATTCCTCAGCCGTGTCTTTCCAAGACTGATTAATGCTGTCGGTCCGCTCCGGGAGGAGGCGCCTCGCAAGTATTATTACGAACTGCCGGCCTCGCCGCCTGCGCCTGCGCCTCCGGTTTTTCAAGGGCAAAATCCTATCGATAGTGCCTTCAATGGTGTCACCCGGCAACTTAATAGTCTTTCCAGCGCTGCCGGGGCTCCGACTGGTTCCTATGGTGCCGCCATTCAGAGCAAGGCGGCCAAACAGTCTATGTCTGCCGATAAATTTGATCAGGCCCCGGCCAGGAGTGATGCTTTTGGCGGCGCTAGCGATGCCTTCGGCGGGGGGTCCGATGCCTTCGGCGGGGGGTCCGATGCCTTCGGCGGGGGGGCCGATGCCTTCGGTGGGGGGTCTGATGCCTTCGGTGGGGGGTCCGATGCCTTCGGTGGGGGCGGCGAGGTTTACGGCGGTGCTAAAGGCAACGCTGCCGGTGTGAGCGGGGAGCCTATTGCTGGGTCTGCCCGCCGAATGAATGAGCAGACTTACGGTGCAACCGATGCACCCGCCAATCGTGAGCCGCTTGGCGATGGCGTTGCTTCCGATGAGCTTTCCATGGCTGCACCGGTAGCGGAGAAGAAAGCTGCCATTGACGCCGAGCGGGACAGTATGGAAGGTGTTGATATGTCCAGAATGAAGGAGATGCAAGCTTCTGCCAGCGGCATGCGATTTAATTTCCAGCCTTCGCGATACCGTCTTGAGAGCGGTCCGACTCTTCAGGGTGCCACCAACGGTAGCATTCTGCCGCAGTTTCCCAAATTCGGCCAAGACGCCGGAAAAAATGTGGGCTTGGTAGGTGCTCCGGTAGATCCGCGCTACGGGCAGTCTAAGGATATAGTCACGCAGGGACTCGATGAAGAGGCTTCTCTGCAAAAGACAGCCAATCTCTTTACTTTGATTGTGGTTGTGGTCGGTCTTATGATCTGGTTCCTTTTCTACCGGGGACGAAACAAAGAAGAAGACGTCTAGGCTTTATATTCTCGTGTAATGATGGCGCTGTGAATGCCGTCCAGATGAGTAAGAAAAACTGTCAGTTCGGTTAGCGGCTCGGCGCCATGCTTTGCCTTTTTCTGCGCGTTTTTCAGAGCCAGGGCTTTGAGCAGTTCTTCCGGAGCAATGGGGGAGCCGCGCTTTTTTACGACCACACTGGTGCAACCGAGAGCTTGAAGTTCTGCTTTTAACTTCTTGAGGCTGAAGGGCATTGCCGCCAGTACTTCGAAGGAGCGCATCAGAGGCGCTTTAGCTGGTGTGGCGCCGGTTAAATAGGCAATTTCCCGGTCGATTTTGAGTGCATTAAAACGAGCGCCCACCAACTCTACAAGCCCGGCGCGAATTATGGCACCGTCAGGTTCATGCAAGTAGCGTGCCAGTGGTGCCACCGCTAGTGGTTCCATGCCCTCGGCATCGCTGAGGGTGATTATTTGTTTGTCTTCTTCGCTCAGTGCCGACTTTGAATCAATCCAAGCTTTATCGTCTTCGCCCGGTGTTATTTCATCCTCGTGCCGTGTGGGAGCTTTGGCCTTCTTGGAAGTGAGCAAGGTGGCTCTATGTCTGGCGGCATTTCCGCCGGCCTCCCTCAAAGCTCCGAACCAGAGCAGGGCTTCTTTTACTTCTCCATCCTGGGAAATGATTTCGATTTCGCAGTCGAAGTCTTTCAGTTTTTCGTAATCGATGCCGGGAGACAGCTTAACAGCCAGTCCCTTTAGATGAGGCAGCCAGCTATGGATGGTACCTAAGGGAGGCAGGTAGTGCTCCGGATTATTTATGCGCCGGCCGTCTTTGGTTCTGCGTCCAGGATCGAAAAAAGCACCCTGGTAGGAATTGATCTTGCATTCGGTGACGTCTTCATGTAAGCCCGCAAAACGTTCTGCGTTTCCATAAACGGCGGCATTGGCAGCAGCAAAGAGTAACCTGGCCTGGTCGAGATCTACCCCTGTGACGGAAAAGTTGCGGCTCAAAGCGGTGGTATCGCCGCCGATACCGCAACATAGATCGGCAATGGTGGCGTTGGCTTCAAAGGCTCGGGCGAAGCGGCGGCTGCGGTAAGCGGCAATTTCTTCACCGCTGGCTTGCTCAAGGGCTTCCCTGGTGAAAAACATTTCGGCGGCGCGGCTGAATTTGTTCGTTTCGGCAGCCTTCTGCCTGGCTTTTGCTACTTCCAGAATGGCCGAGGATTGCGCTTGATTCAAGTTGGCGCGCTTGCGCAACCATTCGATGACGGACAGTTCCTGGGGCGCTGCTATGGATGGGTAGCGGGCGGTCAGCTCTTTCAGGCAGTCTTCACCGGATTTAGAAAGAACAAAGCGAGCGGTTTCGAGATCCATTTACCCTTGCTTTCCTTGCCGGCGACCGGTTGGGCGCCTGCAGGTGAGAATCTATCTTACTTGGTGACGACGTTCAGTTTCAGGTCGTTGCCGTTCCAGGCGCTCTTAAATTCCGGTGTTTGCACGCGACCGCGGTCCCGCAATACTTCTGCCTGGACGTTATCTTTAAGTTGCAGGAAGATTTTGCTGAGAGGATTGCCGCCGCCGTCGGCGGCCAGGATATCAATCAACTGCCTTGTGAAGACGCCGTTCGGGTACTGTTTCGATTCCCAGGAGACCTGGTCGGGTGCGCTGGAGCAGATGACCATCTGACCGGTGCCCTGGGCCAGAGCCTGGGAGTCGAAGTTGTCGGCCCGGTAGAGCCCTTTGGCTCCGTCTCGAGCGGCACCGCTATGGCAGGCATCAAAGACCAGTAATACTCTTTCCGTCTTGACTCTCTCTTTGATCATGGGCAGTAACTTGGTCATAGAAAGACCGGTGGCAAACAGATGATTGGGTTTGGTGTTGTAGACCACCAGGTAGTTGTCGCCTTTGACATCCATTTCGGCAGGGCTGCCGTGGCCGGAGAAATAAATGACAACCAGGTCGTCAGGCTTAACGACGCGAGGCAACCAGGAGTCGCCGATCAGATCCACGATGTTTTCCAGGGAGGCTTCTTTGTCGATGAGCAAGCGGGTGTTTTCTTGTTTGAAGTTACCAGGACCGGTCAGGTAGCTGTAGAAATCTCTGGCATCTTTGGCTGAGTATTTGAGATTGAGAGAGGGGTCTTCGAAATTGCTGATGCCGATGACAAGAGCATATTTTTGTCCGATGCTTTTTGCGACCTGCGGGTTTAGTGTGGCGCCGGTGCCAGGTTTTGCGCCCTGTGGTGGGTTACTTGGAGTTGCTAAACCGTTAACGGTTAATGGATTCAAAGGAGGCTTCGGAGTTGCTAAACCGTTAACGGTTAGCGGGATCGAAGTTACCTGGCTGCCTGTGTTAATCTGGCTTGTCAGGAGTTGATTGATTTGTTTCAGCCGTGCCCCGCCGGGCAGTCTGGTCTTTATCGCCAGGGCCTGTTCTTTCATGGCTGCGGCCTGGTCCGGTCTGTTCATGAGCATATAGAGTGCAGCCAGCTTGTCCAGATCAAGGGCTATGCGAGGGCTGTCTTTGCCGGCTGAACGGGTATCGATTTCCAGAACCTGCTTGAGCAAAGCCTCGGCATCACTAAAGCGGTTCTGGCCGGTGAGACTATCAGCCAGAGCAAGTTTGGTTCTGGCTGTTAAGACATTGTCGGCTCCCAGGCTGGTTTCTCTGATGCTGATAGCCTGCCGGAAGGCGTCTTCTGCTTCCGCAAAGGATTTTTGTTTGGCTTTCAAAGTGCCAAGAAGTTCCAATACTTGCGCTGTCTCCGGGTTGTTTTGACCCAGTTTGTCCTGGCGGATAGTGAGGGCCCGGTTCAGTAGGTTCTCAACCTCTCTGGCTTTGCTTTCATTTTGGGCCGCCGTCTGGCTTTTCATCTGGTCTAGGTTAAGTTCGGCAAGGGAAACCAGGCTGGTGGCCACCATGGGATGAGTTGGTCCCACTGCTGCTTCTTTGGCGGCCAGAGCCTCTTTCATCATGGGCAGCGCTTCGCCGTAGCGCCCCTGTCGGCTGTAGACCTGGGCCAGGTTGGCCAGCGCCGCTGCTGAAAAACTATGATTGGCGCCGTATTGCGCCTTGAGAATATCGCAGGCTCGTTTCAGTACATGTTCGGCTTCGGTGTATCGATCCATGTCTCGGTAGAGTGTGCCGATATCGTTGAGGGTAATGGCTTCCTGCACCTGGTCTCCCGAGCTTTTGCTGAGGGCAAGGGCCTGCTTGTAATATTCTTCAGCATCGGAATACTTTCCCTGGTCTTGAAAGAGACCGGCAAGATTGCTGAGAAAGTCAGCCCGGTTGTGCCCGCCGGTGGCATCGCAGATGGCCAGGGACTGGCGAAATAGTGTTTCAGCCTCTGGGAAGTTGCCCTGCAATTGCAGCATCAGGGCTAAGTTGTTGAGAGTGGCGGCGTATTCCTGGCAGGTTTTGCCTTCGTACTGGCCGGTCATATCCAGTGCTTTTCTGAAATTACCCTCCGCTTCTTTGTAGAAGCCCATGCGCCAGAGTGCAATTCCCAGCCCGTTTATACAGCGAGCTTGTTGTTTTTCAAAACCAGGCTGTGAAAAGTCGGAAATGGCTGTTTCAAATGCGGCTTTAGCGCTCAGATAATTGCCGCTGTCTACGAGGCTGTTGCCCCTGCTGAAACCGCTCAAGCCTTCCATCGGTCCGGCCAGAGCCGGCTCTCCTGTGAAAGAGAGTGCGAGAGCCAATGTAAGCGTTGCCGCCCGAGTGGCTTTGCGCTTATTTTCAGCACTGCGGAATTTTCTTCCGGCCTCGTTTGGAATTTGTTTACGGCAAAGAAATCTTGGTTTCATAGCTGGTGCAGCCTTCTTCTCCTTTGAAGTCGTTGTTAGAAGCGCCTATTCAGGCAGGGCGTTCTCCCGCCATTTTTTTGTATTCATTTCTTTCAAGAGTCTGGTCTCCAGATCTTGAAAAAAGCCCCCCAGGTTTGCCGGCAAATGATTGAAGATGACTGCCACCACTTTGCCGTCGTTTAGGGAGTAGAGAACCGAGCTTGTACCAGCCAGGGCACCGGCATGGGTCCATCTGTAGTGTGGCTTTTTGCCGGCATCTACCACCACTCCTCCGGCCCTTCTGGTGCTGCCGCGGCCGGCGGAATACTGGCTTGGCGTAAGAAACTTTTTTAGAGTTTCCGGCTGCAATATTTTGAACTGGCCCTGACCATCAAGAGCCATGCCGAATTTAACCAGGTCCTGGGCGCAGGCAAGCCAGCCGCCGTGGGAGTCCATGCTTTCAATGGCAGCGTCTCCGCCGTAGGCAAAGTCCGTCACCTCTCCGTCTTGATCGAACAAAGACCAGACGCCGAAAGGGTCGCCGCCGGCATGGTAATAAACTTCATTCAAGCGAGCGTTCTTTAGCTGGGTGCGGCCCAGAGCCATGGTTTCAATGCCCAGCGGTTTCAATATGGCTTCCTTGACATAAACGTCGTAGGGTTTGCCGCTCACCTTTTCGATGACGCGCCCAAGAATGTTGAAGCCGAAGTTGGAATAGACGGACTTGCTGCCCGGTGTGTAATCCATGGGCTTGTTCATCATGTAGCGCACGATGGCTGTGGGGCTGGCCGGGCGGGGTTCGCCGCAGGCATCGGCTGCCAGTCGGGCATAGATACGCTGGGGATCGCCGTGCTCGATAGTCCAGCCGCCGCTGTGAGTGAGAAGCTGTCCGATTGTCACATCTTTCAAGCGAGGGTCAACGGCTTTGCTGTTTTCGGTGTCGCCGACTTTAGGGGGCGTCAAATTATCCAGTATGGAAAAAGCATGATCTTCGTAGCTCAACTTGCCTTCATCGATCAGCTTATGTATGGCGGCAGCCGTCAAGACTTTTGAAACTGAAGCAATGCGAAAGAGATTGGCTGTGGTGGTGGGGGTCTTCTGCTCTTTGTCCGACTTACCGTAGGAACGGTTGTAGAGAATCTTGCCTTTGATACCGACACTTATTTGACCAGCGGGAAGGTGCCAGGTCTTCATCATGTGCTCCATGAGCAGATCCAGGCTCTCGGAGCGCAGTACATCAGCTTCGGTTAGAGAGCGCTCTCCGCCGGCCACTGCTTTTGGCTTACTTTCAATGGTTTCCGTCTTTGCCATTACCGGCTGTCCGAAGTTGCAGAGGGCCAGGCTCAAGACTGCCCCTGCCATTATTTTCGCTCTCACTGCCGCCATATTTAGAAGTCTCCGTTTTTGTTCCTTTGGTTCTTCGATGTTTGCCTTGCCGGCTTTCGGATTTTGTTGGATCAGCTCTGGGGAAAGAACAGATAATCGCTACCGTCCTGGGATGGTCTGATTACAACAACTTTGCCTTCCACTCTTTTGGGTCTGCCGTTTTTGTAGAGTTCGGTATACATGTTGGAGACAATGTCGTCCGGAACGGCTCGTTCTCTTTTGCGATTGCGCTCCAGGCAAAGTTCCAGAGGCACATCCAGTAACCAGAGTTGTACGTCTTCGTAGCCGAACTGTTGTGCTCTTTCCAGAATGGGCTTCCGCTGCCGGGGATTGAGATTGGTATTGTCTATGATGATGTTTTTCTTCTGCTCCATGGCTTCTTCCAGCCTGGCGAAGAAGATGGCGAAAACGTCCTCCGGCTTGCCCTGCTCTTTCTCATCGCCGTAGAGTTCCAGTCGGATGGAATCGGCATTTAGATAATGAAAGCCCTTGGAGACAACTCGCTGAGAGAGTGTGGTTTTGCCGGAACCTGGTATTCCGACCATGAGAATTATTTTGGCCATGTTTGTCACTGCCCTCCTTCTCGGGGCTCATCACTCTGGTTATTTTCATGACCGGCCGCCGCGCCGGCCGCCTGGATAGCAGCGCGCTTAGCGACGGTTTTCTGGGCTTTGGCTTCCGCTCGAATCCATTTCATCCAGACCGCCGAAAGGGCTAAACTCATGACAAAATATGCCACCAGCATGAGGGAACGGCGCCCCATCTGCTCTTCCGTCTGCAAAGACATTCTGGCATCCAACCAGGGATTGGCGTAGAAAGTGAAGCCGACGAAAAGGAAGTAGCAGGCGGTGCTCAGATAACTGATTCTTGCCCACTTGGTATAGTCGCGCCAGGACCAGATCACTTGCAGCAAGTAGCCTATGCCCAGGCAAGTAATGGACAGACCCCAGTGTTGATAACGACCGAGGGTGAATGAGTGTTGCAGGGGGGTATAAAGCACCCCGAGAGCCAGCATGGCCCAGAAAATTATTATGTGATAGCGCCTGGTGCGATGCCATAGTGAGGTCCGAGAACGGCTCTCTTTCGGCTCCGTGCCGGCCGTGACGTTCTCGTTTTCCATAGGGAATTCCCGCCTAGTCGTGTTGAAAGAGTAGCAGGGTCAGTACTGCCATGCGTGTCAATACGCCGTTTGTTACCTGGCTGAGGATGCGGGAATACTCTTCATCGTCGGCCAGACTCTCGGTGATCTCGATGCCGCGGTTGATGGGACCAGGGTGCAGAACTTTTACTGCTTTTGCGGCCCACTTGATGCGTTCGTGGTTGACCTGGAAGCTTTCCTTATAGTCGTCCAGGCTGGCGATCAAGCCTTGCTCTTGTCTTTCCAGTTGGATGCGTAAGGTAATGATGAAGTCGGCATCGCTCACAGCCGGTTTGAGGCTGTGGTGCAGAATGGCGCCGGGGTGACTGATGGCAAAGTCTTGCGGCAAAAGGGATGGAGGTCCGGCGAAATGCACTTCCGCTCCCAGATTTTTCAGAAGCCAGAAGTTGGACCTGGCCACCCGGCTGTGCAAGATGTCGCCGATAATGGCTATTTTCTTGCCTTTGAGGCAGTCTGGCTGCAAGGGGTTTTGCAGTTTGCCGGATAGATCGAGGGATGGCAATAGATCCAGCTCGCTCAGCATGGTGTAGAGGTCGAGCAAGCCTTGCGAGGGATGAGACTTGGCGCCGTCACCGGCATTTATCACCGCTAGATTTTTCACTCTCGCCGGGTCTTTAGATCTGGCCAGGACCTGATTGGCTTGCTCTGCCAGTTCATCCGGTGCGCCTGACTGACTGTGGCGCATAACGATGGCATTGACGCCCATGGCGCATAGATTCATGGCCGTATCCAGGAGGCTCTCGCCCTTGGCTACGGAAGAGGATTTGACATCCAGATGCAGAACAGTTGCGCCCATCTTTCTGGCAGCCAGATCGAAGGAAGAGCGGGTGCGTGTGGAATTTTCGTAGAAGAGGGTGGCAACGGTGCAGTCGCTTAGTGTCGTCAGTGGTGGCAGGCAGTGCAGCCGGTGCTCTTTGTAATAGTGAGTGAGTGCAAGTTCTAGAGACAGCTCCGGCAGACTGAGGTCATTGGTGTTGAGCAGGTGTCGGCGTTTCTGCCACAAGCTGAATTCGGAGTTGGCGCGCGCCACTGAGGCGACAAAGTCCTTGGAAACAGGATTGTTCAGTGTTTTTATCATGTGCGAATTATGTGATTATCAACCGCTCCTGTCAACGTTGACATGCCGGAAGTGCAGCCTGCGCGAAGTTTTAAAAAGAGCTTATTATGAGCGCTTTGGGGTTGCCAATAGTTGGGTTGTCAGCTAGTATCTGGCTTTGTTGAGGTTGCCTCTGTCTTTCAGACGGTGAACATCTCTGGCTGGCGTCCGAGTTTTCTTATTCAAGATCCACAAGTAGCCGTACCCCGGGAGGGAATCATGACTGCAAGCACTATCGTCCCGCCGGTTCAGGTGGAAGAGGAAACTACCGCTAGTCCTGCTAATTCGGCGAGTGAAAGAACTCAGCGTACAACCGGCAGCTTTGCCACAAGGCTTTTGCAGAAAGCGCTTGATGACCGCAAGAAAACTGATCCCAATCTCAAGGTTCCCGATCTGGCCACAGCCGCTACAATTAAGACCGACGTCTAGTTTGAAAGCGGTAAATTGCCAGCTCAGTATTCGGCAGAGGAAATCCTCGACCTGACCCAGGGCAGAATGGCTCAGGGCATGGTCCCCGATCAGGCAGGTTGTGTGGCTACCGATACCAGGGCCGATTTGAACGGCGCCTGGTTTGTGGCTTTGACCGGAAAAACTTTCGATGGGCATGATTTCATCGGTGATGCCTTTTGTAGTGGGGCTCTCGGCTGTATTGTGGAAGATCGCGGCAGTTATCCCATTGCCAGCACAAGCTTCCCCTTGATTGCCGTTGACGATACTGAGGAGGCACTGGCCTGTCTGGTGGCAAATTGGCGCAAACGCGTGCGCAAGAAGATTACTCTGGTCACTCCGGCCTCAAGTCATTTGCCGACGGCTTTCGCTCTTTCCGAGAGTGCCATGCTGGTAGAAGGCGGGCAAGTGATGTTGCCTGATGATGCCTCCGGCCTGGATTGCTTTTATGTAGACTGGCGGAAGAATGTCTCGGAGATTTTGTGCGCCTTCCTTAACATCCCCGATGAACAGACTCAGATTGTGGCTGACTTTGCACCGCGCCCGCTGAGCCGGGCCGCCTGGCTGGTGGAGGTGCTCAAGCCCGACTTACTGGTTCTTACGGCCGAAGGCTATCAATATGACCGCTTGAGCGGTGAGCATGGCGAACCGGCTAGCGTCATGCGGGAGCTGGTCGGTGCCATCGAGAAGATTTCGCCACTCAATAGAGATTTTCAGTTTGGCAAGAATATTCAAGGCGGCGTTCAGATTTCCGGCACTTCTGAGAGCGCTACCGTGAATGAGCTCCGGGGCCAACAATTATCGGACGGCTCGGAAATCGTCCCTCCGGCAGCCAGGCTTTCCACCCGTCGTTATCCCATGGCTGTGGCTACGGATCAGGAATTAGCTTTAGCCCTGGGGCTTAAGTTCATTTGCGGTCCGGAAGACGAATTGGTGCGGCAGCAGCTCGGCTTGAATTAGCGGCGCAGCACCTGGCTACAGCGGACCTCATCTGTATGAACTGGTGAGAAGCAATTTCTACCAGGGAAACTTTCTACTTCTGGTTTGCCTTCGAGGCACTGCCTTTCAGGCGGCTGCTCTCTTTCCGCTCAGGAAGAAACGCAGGTTGGAGATAACCATATAAAAATAGCGTGTCAGCCACATGGTGCCCGGCAAAATGTAAAAGACGGCGGCAAATTTACCGAAGGGCAGATTCTGGAGAATCATGGGAATGGCATCGGGCCCGTGCCAGCGCTCGTTTTGTTCGTCAATCAGGAAGAGGCTCCAGCGAGAATTATCGAGCTCACTCATGAGTTTTGCTGCTATGGGGCTTGGTGATTCTCGGTCGACAAAAGTGAACCGACGGCCGTGGTCCCAGACCCTGAGAAGGGCCGCCAGAGACCGCACGACGGTGCATCTTTCGTCGCATACGATAGTGAGTGACAGGGATTCCGGGGCACATTGTGTTGTCATGTTCATACAACGCCCACCTTGCAATAATAGTTTTTTAGAGTGAGTTTAGTTTAGCAGAAGTTCAGAGAGTGTCACACCCTATTTGGTGGCAATTTGACCGACTTCTTCAGTTTTTAAGTTTGAGCACTTTCCAGTTTCAACTTGCTCAAGGGCAAGTGATGAACACCGACGATGTCAAGCCGAAAATGGTTCCCCGGTCGGCTCTTGTTTGATGGTGTGTGCCTGACTGGCTGCCTGGGACCGGCTAAACTAAATAGGACCGGCTAAATCGGGCTGGTTGGCTTGTAGGCGGTTGTGCCGAGACTCCAGGTTGTAGAATGAGTAAAGGCTTGGAACAATTGTGTAAGCAAGCTTGCAGCACATAAAGCGGTCCCCTGGAGTAGCAAATTGGTTCTATGTTCGTAGACGAGTACACGCTTCTAACGCAAACAATTATGCCCTTTCTGCGAGATCGCTGGAACGAAATTGATCTGGTGGAAGGACAGAGCGGCGAGCGTGATGGGCGGCTGACAAAAGCGGAGCTGGAAGCTGCTCGGGAGAGGTTCACGTCTGTCGGTGACGAGGATGCCGCCGCCATCATTGGTGAATTGCTCATGCGCTACGAAGCTATCTGTGCAGCGTTCCCGGATAGTGCCGGCGAGCATGCGGAAGAGTCCCTCGGCATCTCTCGGGAAGATGTATCGGTCTACGCTCAACTCTGGGACCCCGAATACCGAAAGCGTGAGGGAAAGCCGGCGCCGGAAAACTGGATGGATGCCGATAACGGCCCGGAAAAATATTGGAAGCCATGAAGTTTGAGAAGAAGTCTTTAGCCATAGCGCTGGGGCTGATCTTTCTTGTGATTGGCGGTCTTCTGGTTTATTTCGTGCAGCAGAAAATGCGCCCGGTACTGAAGCTTGATGCTACCAGTCGCGACCTTGGTCAGGTAGAGGAAGGTAAAGACCTGGTGGCTAGTTTTCTCTTCTCAAATGAAGGCTTCAAGCCCCTGGAGATTTTCGACGTCAAGACCGATTGCGGCTGCACGGACCTATCCTGGAAGTCTGTGCGCATTGAACCTGGTAAGTCTTCGAAGTTGACAGTGCACATCGACACGGCCATGAAACAGGGACTTGTCACCAAGCAGATTCGCTTTGCCTCAAATGATCCCGATATGAGTTTCGGCTCGCTCAATATGCAGGTTGAGGTTGAGAACCTGCACAAAGACTTAACTGTGGGCGGACGCGCCAAGATCTTCAGCGATGAAAAATGTGCTCACTGCCATGTGGATATGGGTGTGGGAGCCTTCGGGAAGGAACTTTACGATGCCGACTGCGCCATGTGTCATCGCCCCGGCAAGGAGAGCAAAATACTGGTGGGGCCGGAGCTTGAAAAAGGTGATTTCAGCGACGCCGATTACCTGAAGCATGTTCGCCAGGTGATTTCTTTCGGCAGCAAAAACCATAAATCTATGCCCGGCTTTCTTGATGCGGCAGGCGGACCTCTGGCAAAGGAGCAGGTAGATTCGCTTGTGGACTATTTGAAGGGGCTCAAGAAGCCTTAGTCTTGCCTTGAATTCAGAAGTGGTCTGTGCGGCTCGTGATTCCTTCATCGAGACGGCGGGTTTATCATGAACATTAGCAACTGGTAAAGGCGAAAATAAGGTATGAGAAAGCTCAGTTCTATTTTTCTGGTGTGTGTGTTCTCCTTCTGGTTCCAGCCTGCCTTCAGCCGGGATTTTGAGGTTAATCCCCACGCGCCGAATGGATACAACGCATCTATGGCTGCCTACCACTATCACGGCGGTGCCCCCACCGAGCATAATGGCTATGCAGCAAGCTCCATACGCAGCCGCCACGGCATGGATTCTCTGATGGTGCCGACCAGTGAATCTGGCGGCGGGCGCTTTGGCAGCGGAGGCGGTGGGCGCTTCGGTGGCGGTGACGGCGGCGGACGTTTTGGCGGCAGCGGCGGGCGCTTCGGCAGTGGCGGCGGCGAACAAGGCGATTACTGGGGCAATCATTTTCGCAGTCGTTGCCAGCCGTCTCCCGGTCAGTCAGTTAACGCTTCTTCTGCATCCCCGGCGATGAAGCAGTTTGGCGCTTCCATGACCAGGCGAGCTATGAGTACGTACAGTAGCTACCGGCATCACTCCCCCGGCGGTAACCTGAACACGGCACTTTATTCAAATCAGAATGCAAATCAGTACTCCGGCCAGTACGCCAATCAAAATGCAAATCAGTACTCCGGCCAGTACGCCAATCAAAATGCAAATCAGTATTCCGGCCAGTACGGCAATCAGTCTGCCAATCAGTTCTCCGGCCAGTATTCAAATCAGTTTGCCAGCCCTTACACCAATAACAGCACTGCTTTGCGCCGCGCCGTGGGGGAAAGAGCAATGAATGGAACCTCTGATTATGGAAACCGGTTTTGACCGCATTCATTCAAATCAGTAGGCTGCAAGTTGCGTTGTTGCCCCGGGTGCTTGACAACTTAAAGCAAAAAAAGAACTCGGGCGGTCGGGAAATCAAGAGGCCGTCAGGCTTCCGACTTCCCAGGCCAACCCGAGTTCGAAGCATCCAAGTGGGTTGGTTAACCGTTAACGGTTAACCACTCACGACTGGAACTGAGCGGCAACCGGTTCAAGCATTGCTGCTCAAACCGGTACCGGATTCACTTCGGATCCTGACCAGGTTCGGTTTCGGACCCTTTATCTGCGGCACCCTCTTTCCCCTCTTCGGAGGCGGTCGGAGGTACGGCAGGGGGCACAGCCGGCGGAGCCGACTTGCTGTTGAGGCGCTGGCGCTCCTCGCGGATGCGGTCGCGGCGGCGCTTCGCTTCCTCGGCGCGAATGTCGTGCATGCGCGGGCAGACCGAGCCGGCCAGACCGTCGAGCAATGTGACGCGGTCTTCCACCGGCGGGTGATTGTCGCCCAGGTGACCCACCCACTTGCGCAGGCGTGCCAGCCAACCCTTCGGCGGCGGCGGATTCAGCCCTTCCTCGCCCTCATGCAGGCTGACGAAGAGCAGCGGTTCCATGCCGCCCAGCAGAATCTTGAGCTGGAGCGCCGCTTTGTTGCGGTTCATCCAGTCCACGATTTTCTGCAGAGCCGTGGCCAGGGCGCAGGGGTCCCGGGTCCAGTTGGCGGCCAGCACGTCGGCGGCACTCTCGCGGCTGCGGCTCACGAAGAGCGTGATCAGCTTGGCGAAGATACTGGCGATGTAGAAGACTACCAGGGTGATGAAGAAGCCGGTTACGGCGCTGGCCGGGTCGGCAAAACGCTTCTTGTCGCGCTTCACCTTGTTGGACAGCTTGCCCACCAGGTCTTCCCGGTTGTTGCGTTCGCTGAAGCAGGCATTGAACATGCCGGGTGCGAAGCCTGCCAAAAGAATGGAGAAGAGCGAACCCAGAACTGCCACCAGTGACGTAATCGCCACATCGCGGCTTTTCACGTGGGCCAGCTCGTGAGCCAGAATTGCCTTGATTTCCCGATCTTCCAGACCCACGGCAAAGAGCCCTTCCGTCGCCGCAATGAAAGCGGTGGAGGGTGAACGGCCTGTGGCGAAAGCATTGGGAATGGGCAGGGGCGAGACGAAGACTTCAGGCTTCTTTTTCAGGCCGGTGAGCGGATAAATCTCGTCCACCAACCGCACCAACCGTGCATGATCACGGTCGTTCATGTTGGGCGGACGGCAGCGCATCATCTTGAGGACGAGACTAGCGCTGTTCCACCAGCCGAACAGAGGCATCAGCACGGAGAAGAAGAAGAGGATGACGGTGGCAACGGTGAAGTTGACACCAAGGAAGACCAGACCGGCAAAGGAGAGACCACCCATCAAGGCAATGCCGAAGATGGTACGAATCCAGTTGATGCGCAGTTGGCGATCGATACTGGCCTGGTCGACAGAGGGGTCTGGGTCGGAATACTTGTTGGAATGCTTATGGTTTTTCATGGCATGTTCCCGTAGTTGTCAGACAGATGTCGTTGAGTCGAAGAAAAACGCCTGGTCCAAGCACCGCTTGCCGAGAACTGCTTCTGAGCAGTTTTCTCTCGCCAGTGGCGCTGCAGAATTGCTTGTGTGCATGCACCTCCGGGCGGATGCCTGAAACCGAGAGGTTGTCCCGAGTTCTTAGCTAGTGCCGGAGGTTGACCTGGGAGTTAGTAATTAGTGAAGTTGGTGCCATCCATGGTTAACGGCCAGTCGATTTGATGACCTACACCGCCTCCCATGATTAGGAGCTACGATTGAGAGGAGTGACTGGCAGGATTGGGGATGGAGGACTAAAAGAAATTCTCTTGAGAGCTGAAAAAAGCGAACTTAAGGACACTACTAAAAATGCTCTTGAAAAACTCTATTCAGGCTTCAGTGGTCCCGGTATTTTTGATGAAATACATCTTCAGCTTGAAAACTTGGGCGAGACATTAGCGCTGCCCCGATTTCTTGGCAGCCGTGCTACTTGACTTTCTTTTTGCCGGAGCAACAACCTGGGCCGGTGCTGCTGCGAGAGTTACTTTGGCTTTGCTTCTTGGACTGCGAATTTCCGCTTGGCAACATGTCGGTATCGCCTCTGTTTGAAGCGCTTGGCAAGTCGCTTTTGCTCTTAGCGGAGTTAGCGTTAGTTGTGGTTTGCCCCGCTAATTTTTCGGACTGCTTGCCTTTCGTTTTGCCGGGGTTACTTGTCTTATCCGGCTGCCACAGCCGTTCTTTTTGGTAGCGCAGCAGCTTGTCGGTGGGAGCGAATGGATTTTGCTTCTCGTACTGTAAGTCGATGACCTTTTGAATTTCGGCAAGCGACTTGCCTTCCCGCTTCATTTTGAGAGCTATGAGTGCTTCTTCCTGGCAGATATAGCAGTCGACGCCATGGTCGGAGGTGAAACAGTCAAGCAGGGTGGAATGTTCGTCGGTGACGTCGCAGCCGCAGTAGCAGAAAAGTTTTTCACAGATTTCGGGACAAAGTCGGGCGGCCATATAGCCCAGTTTCGCTTTACCGAAGTACTTTTCAGGGTCTAACACCGACTTGATTAGCAGGCTGGCGGAAGCAGGCTTTTCTCTTGCAGCCTGATTGGCAGCGGGCTGGCTGAGAGTGGGCTGATTGGCAGCGGGCGGCGCGGGTGCTCTTGTTTCAGTTTCAGCCTGGGCTGTCTGTACCGTGAAATCGAAGATGAGCACAGCCAGAAGTATGCTTTTCATAACCAGGTCTTTCAGTACCGTGTCTTTTAGAACCAGGTCTTTTAGAACCAGGTCTTTCAAAGCCTGGCTGTTCGGCACAATCAGATTGAAGCGGGCGCTTCGTTTGACCAGTTCTCTGCTGGGCGTCGTGTGCTGTCTCAAGGGTCTCATGGGCGGTGGTCCTTTTCTATGTAACAAAGTATAGACCGCCCGGGGCAGCCCCGGCTTGCTCTTTGGGTTTTTCGTTTCAGTTTCTGAAATGCTCTCCGCCACGAGATTTAGTCTCTTTCGTCCCTCCTTTTATGAGGGCCGGTAGGCTGCCTGGCCGAAAGTGAAAAGATTAGGCTTTGGAGAGGTTTAGGGGTTTATCAAGAGCATTTGTTATGATGGTTTTTCCAGCTTGTGGAAGACGGGTTTCAAGATGTATTTCGACGTGGTTGTAATCGGGGGCGGACATGCCGGCTGTGAGGCGGCAAATGCCAGTGCGCGTCTGGGTCTTTCCACTATGCTCCTGGCCGTCAATCTGGACACCATTGGTGCTATGCCGTGTAATCCGGCTGTGGGTGGACCGGGCAAGACGCATCTGGCCCGTGAAGTTGACGCTCTTGGCGGCGTCATGGGCGAAGCCACAGACGCCACATATCTGCAGATTCGCATGCTCAATTCCAGCCGCGGACCGGCTGTGCAAGCCTTGCGCGCCCAGTCCGACAAGCGCGAGTATGCCATCTGGATGAAAAATTACATGGAGTCCTTGCCGAATCTGACTTTGCGTCAGGGCATGGCCAAAAGTTTGATCATTGAAGACGGCAAAGTAGCAGGTGTGGAACTGAATTTCGGTGACCGCATCAATTGCCGTGCCGTAGTGCTGTGCGCCGGTACTTTCCTGGAAGGAACTATCTGGATCGGCAAAGAAACCATGCCCGCCGGTCGGGCTGGAGAATTTCCGGCTGTAGGTCTTTCGGCCTATTTGCGTTCCCTCGGCTTCAGCACTGGTCGGCTTAAAACCGGCACGCCGCCTCGAATCGATGGACGCACTATCGATTATGCCAAATTGCCCGAAGTGCCGGGCGATGCCAATCTGCAATTTTTTTCCTTCCTGGACAAACGTCCGGTTTTGCCCCAGATTCCCTGCCATCAGACCCGCACCACCGAGCGCACCCATGAGCTGATCCGCAGTAACCTGCACCAATCGCCCATGTACTCGGGCATGATTCACGGCATCGGGCCGCGCTATTGCCCTTCCATCGAAGATAAGATTGTGCGTTTTGCCGATAAGGACAGCCATTCGCTCTTTCTGGAGCCGGAAGGCCGTTCCACCTATGAAGTGTATTTGCAGGGTTGCTCCACCAGTTTGCCTGTGGCCGTGCAACACGATATCGTGCATTCTCTGCCGGGGTTGGAAAACGCCTCCATGGTCAGACCGGCTTATGCCGTGGAGTACGATTACATGCCGGCCATTCAGTTCACCCATGCTTTGATGGCTAAAGACCTGCCCGGTTTCTTTGCCGGCGGTCAGATCCTCGGCACCTCCGGCTATGAAGAAGCCGCCGCCCAGGGCATCGTGGCCGGCATTAATGCCGCTCTCTATGTGAAGGGTGAGGCACCCTTTGAGTTGCCTCGTTCTTCGAGCTATGCCGGCACGCTCATCGATGATCTGGTCACCAAGGAGATTGGTGAGCCTTATCGCATGATGACCTCTCGTTCCGAGTATCGTCTGCTTTTGCGTCAGGACAATGCCGACGTCAGACTGACTCCTCTCGGTCGTGAAATTGGTCTGGTCGATGACTACAGATGGCGTCTTTTCAACGAAAAGCAGGAAGCCATCGGCGCTGAGAAAACCAGGTTGAAGAAAACCCGTATCCATCCCGGCCAGGGCTTCGAGGAAGCGCTTTTGCCTTATGACGAAAGCCTTAAGCAATCAGTCACTCTGGAAGAGCTATTGCGCCGTCCCCGGGTGCCGTATTCGGTCATCGAGGCCAAGGCTCCGGCCTCTGAAGCGCCTTTTGCCTTTGCACTGGAAGTGGAGACGGACGTTAAGTACGCCGGTTATATCGAGCGGCAGCGGCTGCAAATTGAACATACCGAGAAGTACGACAAGGTAAAACTGCCTCAAGACTTCGACTACGGTGAGTTGACCCATCTGGCCAAAGAGGCGAGAGAGAAGTTGAATAAGGTGCGCCCTCTCACCCTCGGTCAAGCCGCCCGTATTGGTGGTGTCAGCCCTGCCGATGTGTCTGTTTTGATGGTCTGGTTGGAACAGCGGCGCCGTCAGAACGCCCGCGATGGTGCCTTCGAGTCGGTGGGCGTTTGATCTGGTGGGCGTTTAGCTTGCGGCGGCAAAGCTTTCTGGGCGGTCTTGTTCTGGCATTGGGCCTGACTTTTGGCAAAATGGCTTTTGCCGGGGAACTGATTTCTCAAGCGGAGGCTGACCTATATAAAGGGCTGGGCGGAACTGGCGGAGGCTTAAGCGGCGCAACTGGCGGTAGCACAGTCGGTAGCGGAGGTAATTCAGGTGGCGGCAACACGTCGTCTTCAAATACATCTTCTCCTTCATCCGCTTTCAAGCTCACGGGCGGCATCACCCATGCCGAGAGCCTCGCCCCTTTACCTGACTGGGAAAGACCTGGTGCCCTCAGTAACCCCGCGACCCTGAGCGGGCCTGGTGCCCTCAGTAACTCCGCGACCCTGAGCGGACCTGGTGCCGCCGGTAAGCCTGGTGCACTGCGTAAGCCTGGTGCCCTCAGTAACCCCGCGACCCTGACCAGGCCCGAGGCGGTGGTGGGTGTGCCCGTTCAAAATCAGAGCTTTAAGGCGCTGCCGCAGATTGATGCCAGCACGCAAAATCTGGACCAGGCCAGGCGCAATGCGGCATTGAAGAGCCAGGCGGCGAAAGTTGATCCGTCCCTTGCCGAGTACAAGAAGCGCATGAAGGCGGTCATTGAACAAAATTTGAAATCCGGTGCCGTTACCGGTGCCGGCGCCAAACCTTCTACTCTCAGAGGCGGCTCCCAGGTCAAGGTGCGCATTCCGCACTGGTTGGCCGGACAATGGCTCAGGCAGGAAAGCGAAGAAACCAGCCGCGTGGATTTGACCACTGGAAAGGCTCTCAAGGCTCTTGGTCGACAACCGGCTCGGGTACTGGATGTTTTCGGCACCTATAAAGACAAAAATGGTCAGGTCTGGATGACCGTGCCCCTCAATGCCGCCGGGTCGGTTGATCGTGGATTCGCCCTGGATTGCCATCGTGTCAAACGCTACCAGATTATTGAGACCGGCAAGAATAGCTGTGTGGTGAAGGTACAGGCCAGTCATTATGTGGTGGAAAAGAGCAGCCGCAAAATTCTGCAAGCCTATCAGGACGAAGAGTTGAACTACTACAAGTTACTGCGCCCGGGTCTGGTTTCCACCGAGAGTTCAGTGAAAGTATTTGACGATAAGGGGTCTGCCAGGCTCTTAACTCGCGCCGTCAGCACTCAAAAGCGTGTGCGAAATCTTTTTTAGAACCGGGCTCTCACTACCATCTGCTTATGGCTGAGTTGGCCGCCCTCCGGGGTACCTTCTGCAAGGCTTGCCGCCAATGTAACGATAGTGATTTGAACAAATATTACATCAGCGTTTCGGGACTTTTCGACAAATGAAACCCTTCGCCTGTACCGGTTTGCAGCGTCAAGCAGATTTAACGTTTTCGTTTACATGAGTTTAGTGTCCGGCTGCGGAAACTTTGGAGACACATGGTCAGGATGCTGATTCTTCCTGAAATTCTCAATTGACACAGTCAGGATGAGGGATCTACAGGAAATATTTCGCCTGCATCTCCGGTCTTTAGAGTCCGCGACCGCGCGACATGGGTCCAAAGATGGCTTTGGTTTCCGGGTCTATATCGCGATTTAAACGTTTGTTCAAAACAGTAAACTGCACGGGTTTTAACAATTTTTGAAGTTGCTCCAGCTCTCCCGGCTTAAACTGTCTGCCTGTCACTATTAAATTCTCAATTTGGGTTCCTTTGATTTTGGCCAGACCGCGGGCCGAAATCGAAGTATCACCCAGTTGCAGAATGTGCAGATGTTTAAGTTTGAGAATGTGCTCCATGGCGTCATCGGTGAGAAAAGAATTGTTGGAGATGTCCAATTGTTCGAGTTGACTTAAGCGGGATATTGCAGGCATGGCGGCGTTTGTGAGACGAGTGCGACCCAGGTTGAGGCTGACTAGATTGGGAAAGACCACGGGAATATTTTTGAGTTCTTCCATTTTGGGATTGGTGTTGGGCAAACTCAGGCTTTTGACTGATTCCATGCGTCCCATTTCTTTAAAGGCGCTGCCGTCTATGGAAGTTCCGAAGGCGGCAACGGCCTCAAGGTGCTTGAGGTTCTTCAAGGTTTTCAGCCCGCGGTCGCTTACTTCCGAGCGGTCCAGATCTACGTAGCGCAAATTCGAAAAGCGACTCAGGTAAGCCAGACCGGCGTCCCCTCGCCCTTCTTCTGCTTCATCCATGGGGAAGAATTTCATGCGCAGACCATCTATGGCATCAGGTTTGAGGCCGTCAAGCACCTTGGGATTGGCGAAAAAACGTTCGTTCGGCATGAACACGACGACGGTTCCCGCCGGTATGTTTACCCGTCCCATAGCCTTGAAGAGCTTGTGACTGCTCTTTCCCTTTTCGTCTTTCTCGAATTGCACAAGCACTGAGCCGACGGCTTTGTCTGGGGGAAAGTCCAGAATTCTCGCTTCTTTTGCCAGGGCTGTTTTTGCAGTGCGGTACTTCAATTTAGTAGGAGTACTGCTACTGAACGTGAGGTTTGACTCTGCTGGTGCAGCCTGGGAAGCCGCGCCCAGCGGTAGGAGGAAAAGGAGTGCCAGAGCGTAGAAGTTATTTGGCTTGCCCGGACTTCTTTCTCTGTATTTCGCAGGATGTGGAGTCGTCGCCGAAGTTGCTCTCAAAGTTGCCCCCAGAGTTGCCGCCGAAGTTCCTCTCAAAGTTGCCCCCAGAGTTGCCGCCGAAGTTGCTCTCAAAGTTGCCCCCAGAGTTGCCGCCGAAGTTCCTCTCAAAGTTCCTCTCAAAGTCTCTCTCAAAGGTTCTATCAATCTCACCCTCGAAGTCTCATTCCGGGTAGTCCTCACTTTGCTTAAAAGGCCGCCGCCTTCTGTCTGTCGGAATTTGCTTTATCTTTCATGCCCAGTTTTTCGTAAACTGCGGCCCGTTCTAGATAGGATTTACTCATGGGCGCCAGTTCTATTGATTTACTATAGTCTCTCAGGGCCTCTTTCAGTTTGCCCATGGAGACTAAAATACGAGCGCGCTCGGCAAGGGCTAATTCATCTTGATCATTGGCTTTGATGACTTGATCTAGGGTGCGCACAGCCTCTTCCGGTTTGGCCATTTTCTGATAACACTGTGCTATTTTGAGGGCCATGTGGTCCGAATAGCTCTCTTGTTGCATTTGCGAATAAACTGCAATTGCTTCTTTATACATACCGGCTTCCTCAAGGGTACCGGCATAAATTTCCACGGTGCGCGTGGGGGGCTTCTTGCCCACTTTCTTCATGCCTTCCAGATAGAGTTCCATTTCTTTTACTGCTTCTTTCGGGCGTTTCACATTTGTAAGAGCGATAGATTTGGTGCGGTGGGCGATACTTGCCGGCTTGCTGCAGGCCAGTGCCCTGTCGCAAAGGGTGAGAGCTTGCTTGTAGTTGCCGTCGATTAGCTCGATGTCGGCCAGAAGCCGATAGCTGTCGCTGTAATCCGGATCTATTTTGATGGCCCGCTGCAGGAGCTGCCTGGCCCGTTTGTGACCTGTGCCTTCCAGATTTTCATTGATATGGCACTCGGCTAGAAGACGCAAAGCTTTGACGTTTGTGGGGTCTTTCTTGAGTAGCTTTATCAAAATCGGCTTGGCGGCTACCACATGGTCAGTTTTGACCAGTTGAGCCGCCTTCTTGAGCTGAGCCTGGTGACTGTTTGGGTTCTTTTCCCTGGCGGTTGGTCTCTCTTGACCCAGCCAGGGTTCGACTTTATCGACGGCAGTTACGGACTGGCTGCCAATGGGTTTGGCAAATGTGGCTGGCAAGCAACCGACCCCGCCCAGAATGATGGTGCAGAGCAGGATTGAGCCCGTCGGCGAATGATTTGATTGCTTGCCTGTGCGCATAGCTCAATGGTACTCGAAATCTAGCCGGCAATGAATAAGAGGATATTGGCCAGTATGTAAAAGAAAGCTATGGCTGCCGCATCTCCGGCCAGGTAGAGAATTTTCTTCTCGGAGCGGTAGGTCAGTCCGATTACGACAATTCCCGTGCAAATGATGGCTGTCAGGGCCGAGAGCGTATTTATGTGTGAGACGCAACGCAATAGCGGCGCTTTAACATAGAAGAAATCGGTGATGGCTAGAATCGCTACGTTGAAGAGATTAGAACCAAGTAGATTAGCCACTGCCATATCAAACGAGCCCATGCGCGCTGCTGCTACCGAGACGGTGATTTCCGGCAAAGAAGTGGTGATGGCAATGAGGGAAGAGCCGATGAAGCTCTCTCCCCAGCCGGTCATTTTGGCAATTTTTTCCGCCAGATCAGGTAGGTAAAGGGAAGCGGCCACAATAAAAATAGAGTGCACGGTGAACCAGATTACTGCATTTCTCAACGAGTTTTTCTTGGTTTGTTCCTGTACAGCCATTTCTTCAACGTATTCTTGTACGCGAGTTTTTTCGTAAGAATAAATCAGGCGCATTGCCACTAGATAGACAATGATGAAGAGAATGCTGAGAGGATCAATGGAATTGATTTGTTTGATTGAGGGAAGATACTTGCCGAACAAGATGTCTATGGCGGCAAGAGCCAGAAGCACAATGCCGAAACCGGCGGAGAGCTGATGTCCCTGTTGCACCAGATTTGATACTGGCCTTTGCTTGCTGAAGAGATCCAGTGAGGCAACAACGAGCATGTTGAACATGCAACTGCCAAGGGTGCCGCTTACCGCTAGGTTGGGGAGATCGTTGAGAGTAACGGCTGAGATTCCGGTTAGTAATTCAGGCAGCGAGGTAACAGTAGCAAGCATTACCAGACCAACCCAGCTTTTGCCAAGTCCGGTGGCGTCGGCAATTACATCAGCGTGTTTTGACAGTTTACTGCCTGTGACCAGGATTACCGCTGCACAGAGGGCAAACTCTAGAAATACTAGATGTTGGTCCAACTACTTACTTCCTCTCGTTTTCATCCAGTCACAGATGCTGACCAGAAGTGCTTTATCGAATTGTCCTTCCTCGAAGACCAGGTGCTCCGATTTGCCGACCAGCATCAGATCCTTGTCCTCGCTGGCCACGGCTTTGAAGAGACTGATTGTGCCTTCCGGTCGGATTAGCAGGTCGTGTACACCCTGAAACATAAGCACCGGCGTCGTCTTTACTTGTTTGGCCAGGTCGCGATTGCGCGACACGAAGCGTTTGAATCCGTAGAGTTCTTTAGCCGTTGCCGTAAAACGGCTCTGGGGATCGGATGTCCAGGTCTGGCGTAAACCCTCATCTTGGGTGGCGCGGTTGACCAGAACCGGTCCCACGTCGATTTGTTTGCGGCTGCCTGTAAGCATTCCCAAAATTACCTTACCGGCCGTTAGCCATTGCCGATAGCGCTGCTCGGAGGGCACTGCTGCAATAAGCCCGTCCACTAATTCCGGGTGCTTGGCGCAGAATTGCAGGGCCAGGGAGCCGCCCATAGATTCGCCCAGGACGAAGACCGGCACTCCGGCAAAGTCTTTGCGAATCTGAATAATTGAGTCGTCGAGATCTTCAAGGCTCTTTTCCAGATCGATGCGGTCTCTGGCTTTCAGAGCCGTGTAGGCGCCAAAGCCCCTCACGTCATAGGAGGCCGCTACAAAACCCTTGGAGGAGAGACTTTCACCCAGGTCGGAAAAGGAACCGCGATGCAGGCCAAAACCTGGAATACAGACCACAAAGCCCTGTACCTTTTCGCGGGGATCTACCCAGAACATGCTGGCTGGTTCTTGTACGGCAATTCGCCGGCGTGACCAGGGCAGACCATGTTCAGGACAAGTTGTGTCGCCCTTCAGGGCGGGCTCGGAGGAGTCTTCTTTGTATTGTGCGGCATCGGTGTAGGCCCCGGCCTTGAGAAAATCCACGTCGGCTATTTTACCGAGCGAGCCGAAGATACGGTCACTCAGCAGTTTATCCAGCTCAGCGGCACAGGGCGGATTTTCGGTGTTGGCCAGACGTTTGGTCCAGACTGGCAGCAGTCTCTCTCGATTGGCATTGCGAAAGTTCCAAACCGATCGCTCGAAACATTGCCTGGCTGTTATGGGATCTTCGAGCTTAAGGTAGATGTCGTTCAAGACTCTCAGGGACCAGGCGTAGGGAATGCTTTCGGCCCCGTACTTGAGGCGATCTAAAAAGGCAACTTCCTGGTAGCAGGGAAGCGCTTTGGCATAGAATCCGTCTTTGATCAGGCTGGCGCCCATTCCTTCCAGACTGCGCAATAAAACTTCCTGGGTGCCGGAGCCGGTTTTCCAGCAATCAATGGCCATAGCAAAGTAGCGGGCGGCGTCGTCATGCTTATCGAGTTCGTAAAGGGCTTCGCCGATATCGCAATAAGTCTCGGCCAGAAGATGTTCTCTTTCTGGATCAGGCAAAAGGCTCTCTGCTGCGCTGCCGGTTTTCCTCTGCTTGGAGGCGCTTATTGGTTCCCCTTGGGAAACCGCTTTCAACACGGTGAGATTGCGCTTGTGCATATTCAATGCTGTCAGGTACTCACCGCATTGATAAGCGCTGTCTGCGGCGGCGACATGGGCTCTGATTTTGTCGACCGGGGAGAGGCTTTTGTCCAAGGCCGCAGCCTTGAAGGCGTGCAGGGCTGCTACGAAGTTTCCTTGTTCGTAGTCCTTGAGTCCGGTTGCCAGGTGGCTGGTGGTGGTTGCCGCTTTTTCTCCCCTTTTGCTGCCATGGGTCTCAGCCAGGGACAGGCTGCCATGTGGCTTTTCCATAGCCTGGCTGGGAAAGTGGGAAGCAGGCATTAAAATTCCAGCCGCAGCCAGACTGATGCTGAGGAAGGCTCGAGTCTTATGGTCATACCCTTTGCAAGGGCCGTTCTGGCGAGGGTAGGATTCTGGCAAGGCAGCGGTCCTGGAGGGGTGAAGCATAAGCTCCTTGAGCCGGTTCAAAGTATTGTCGGAGTTAGCAGGATACAAGTTTATAGACGGATTTGCCATAGGTTACGGCTATTGGCGCAAGCTAAGCAATTGTCTACCTCGATCGGTTAAAATACCCTCTTTACACGACGCTGCAGTGCGGCGGCGGCCATGGCGCCGGGAAGTAAAGAGTCGCGAGGTGTTTGGATGTTGGGGCCAGAGTCTAAGAACCGAGTTCATTCCTTTTTTGCATCGGGTTTGATTGCCCTGAGTGCCGTTCTATCCATGCCGCTTTCCGTGCTGGCCGAGCCCGGCCTCAGTTATGACCATGAGCACGATGTGCTGGTTTTGCCCGGTTGCGATTTAGCCGTTCGCTACAACAACAAGACCTTTGTGCCGGTCAGGGCAAAACTGCTGGGTGAGGGTCATACCAACTTTCTCAAGATAAAGCCTGAAAAGGCAGTGAAAATCTATGAAGATTACGAGTCTGCCGGTATGAAGACGGCTCCAGAACAAATTTTGTTGGAGTCTTACGATGCAGCCAAAGTCGGTACCTTCTCGTTTAGCCGTTTCAACAAGGCTTTTCTTGATACAGCCAGGGTGCGCGAAGTTCAGTTTACCAACGAGCGTGTGGCCAAGGAAACCGGGCTTACCCCGGGAGCTTTTCATGGCATTGCCTCCCTGAAGAGCTTTGAAGTGGTGCCGAAGAGTGGTGAGACGCCCTACTACCTGTTTGTGATGGTCAGTCCGCCGCACTTGAATATTTTCGTGCGCAAGATGCGTGCCACCAGTCGCACCTTCGATTTTGATCCGGCGGTGATCGTGGCGCAACTGCGGGTGGTCAACACACAAGATAGCCAGCCGAATGTCGACCTGTCTGCGGATCCAACCAAAACCGAACCAAAAGATGGGCAGAGTGAAGCCCCTAAAGAAGCCCAACCACAAGTCGAAAGTAGCGCCAAGATAGAGCCGAAGAAAGAGGCTGCCAGTGAAGCTACTCTTGGAAAAACAAGCCCGGTTGATAAAGCTGCGCCTGCTGGACGCAGCGGTCTGAAAGGCAATAAGGCACAGGCAAACACCCGGGCTAATAAGACACAGGCTCCTAATTGATTCAAACAGTTAGCGTTTCCTTCAACTCACTTCGTGAGACTGCAACTGTGCAGGCGGAGCGGATTCCTTAATACTGCCTAACTGCGCCACCATCCATGGTGATGGTTGTGCCGGTTATGAATTCGCCTCTGGGGGAAGCCAGGAAGCTGACCAGAGCTCCCAGATCTTCCGGTTTACCGAATTTTCGTACCGGTGAATAGGCTGCCCAGGCGCTAAGAATTTCATCAACGGATGCATTTTCGGAAGTGGCGTATTGTTTTGCTAACTCTCTTACCAGTGGAGTATCGAAATAGCCAGGGCAAATCACGTTTACTGTGACGCCGTCACCAGCTACTTCGGTAGCTACGCACTTTGACAAGGCATTTAAGCCCGTGCGCAAGGTGCTTTGCACCACTGATGACTGTTCCGGTTCAATGCCGAAAATGGATCCTATGTAAATAATGCGTCCGTATCTTCTATGGCGCATGTCCTCAAGCACGAGTCTTGTCAGGGTAATTGGCGGGCGTAAAACGAGTTCGTAACCTTCGCTCCATTGTTGGTCGGTTGCAACGGAAAATGGATGAGTGGGCGGGTGACCTGTGCTGACCACCAGAATGTCTATTTTCCCAAGAAGGGCCTTGGCTTCCGACACGAAGTTCTGCATGTCGTCTTCCTTGGTCAGGTCGGCAGCAATGCCTATAGCTTTTGTTCTACAGGCAGTGGCAATCTGCTCTGCAGCGGCTCTAATTTTTTGTTTGTCTCTGGCGCACATTGCAATTGAGACACCTTCCATGGCTAGAGCTTTAGCGCAAGCAAATCCGAGACCATAGCTGGCTCCTGTTACGAGCGCCGTTTTGCCGCTGAGTTCTAGATCCATTTAGGTTTTTCCTTTTCATTGTGAATGGCGGTGAGAAATGACAATTGTGTCATCGTTCTTGCTGAGTGACCAGGTTAGAGGCTTAATGGAGGCTGGTTGTGAGGTCGATTTTTTTGATGATTGGTTAAATTTTCAATTTAATGTGAATGCTTGAACCGCGCCATCCTTTGAAAAGTTGATTAACCGTTAACGGTTAAGCGATTCCACGACAGGTGGCTGCTGGTTTTTCGAGCGGCGGCAGCGAATTTGAACTTTTTTGGCCCGCAGATCGTTTTATAGATCAGCAGCGAAGCGGGAGGGACCACTATGCGCAGGTATCAGCCAAATTTGTTTAATTCGGTCGATAATAGTTACGTTTCAGAGTATAAGCTTCTGGTTAGTTCCACCTTCAAAAGGTTCTGCCTGGCTTTTCCGACGGAAGAATCTTGTTGGGATGAACTTTACAGATTAATGAATGCCAGAGGCATGGTCTACTGCCGTGGTTGTTTGTCCGCACGAGTCGTAATAAAGAAATGCAGACGAAAGCTTCGTTGCCAGGATTGTCGCAAGAGTTACTCGCTCACCGCAAAGACGTTTTTTAATCGTGTTCGGAAGCTGAAAGCCTGGTTTGCTGCTATTTGGTTGACTGAGGAGGGTGCTTTTGTCAGCTCTAATTGGTTTGCGTCATTGCTTGACATTGCGCAGTCTTCCGCTTTGCACATTCAACATAGTGTATTAGGTGCGATTGACAGCCATCAAAAGTCGCAGGGCGGTGAGCGCTGCCTTGTTAGCACTGAACATTTTATCGATCTTTTTATTCGCAACAGTCTGGTCACACCGCGGTGGGAACATCCCGCTTTCGAAGAAACTTATGAGCAGGACTTGACAGCTCCCGAAGTGTCAGATGAAGTAGTCAATACTAACTGCGGTGGCACCGATTTCGGTGGCTCTTCCGCGTTGCCGCCTGCACCAGAAACTGCTCAAAACGAATTGGAGCAGGGCGTCCCGGAGCAAGCTTCAGCCGAATCCATTGAGGGCACTTTAAATGCACTCTTTGAGAATGAACAGTATGCCGGCTTGAGAGAATTGGAAAAGTCAATTTTGAAACTTCTGGTCAACGGTAACGCTTCAACTGATCGACTTTCTGATGCACTTTCAGTAAATGCAGCTCGTTTGGGCGCCAGCCTTACAGAGTTGGAGTTGTGCGGTCTGATCGAACCGCTACCCGGTGCTAAGTTTGGTCTGACCGACATGTTACAGGCGCTTTTAGGTTTAGGTGGGCTTGGTGGTAGGCACTCGGCACTCGACAAGTCAAAGAGGAAGCGCTGTACCGCAGTGCCTAACGACGGTGTATATGGCACTTTTGGAGATGGTGTAAATCCTGATGATGAGCGTATTTCTGCTGATCGGATGGACAGTATTCAGGTGGATTCTCCCTGCCTGAGCGGCTTGGAACAAAGTGAACTTCGTTACGTAAAGCGCAAGCGTCGGTTCTTAACAAGTTTGTTTGCGGAAGAATGCGGTAACAGTCTTTGTCGTGGTTGCACAAACGATGCTGTGTCTTCCTCGGTCAGGCAGCTTGTAAGTAGTTTTAGAACCTATACGCTAGTGCACTTTCAAGGCATCGCCAGAAAGCATTTGCAGTTATATCTTTCCTTGCTGCAATACCGGAGCCGTCGGGTTCAGTTGGTTGATTTCCTTGGTCAAGGTCGGTTTGGCAAACTTCAGGAGCATCAGGGAAGTGAAGCTAGACCAGAGGTTCTTTCAATCTGTCTTGAGACAGGTTATCTCGGTTCCAGATTGATTCGTGGGTATCTCACTCCCCTGCTTGCTGAGTTGGCGGTGCCGGCTTTGTGAGGCTAATCAGCAAGTATTCGGGCCTCTATAACCTGGTTGTTAGAAAACTTGAGGCAGAGCCATTCCGAATCCATACTCAGAAACCTTCGCTCTGGCCCCAGCCAGTAAACGTATTCATACTCTGAGAAATGAATTGTTTTGGGTGGCTTGCCTAGAAGTTGTTCGATTTCAGTTCTGGAGGCACCTATTAGCCTATGCCTTGCAAGCAGATCGTCCACCATATCGAGTCGCACCGGATCAGTGGAAGTTTCCGATTCAAGGCCGGCTTTCCAAACTTTTGAATTGAACGGAACCTGTCTGCCCATACAGGCATTTAGTAACGCGTTGTCTGCCTTTATGTAGACAAAGGCAAAAGAACCGAAAAGCAGCAAATTAAAACCTATGAAAATCAATGGCTCAAGGCGGCGTAGCGTGAGTCTTTTGGAATCTGATGCCTCTGTCATTTTATCTTTCCGCTTTTGCTTCGGTTCAATTTCGTAATTGCTCAATACCTTCAGTATTGCAGAACCTGTCTGGAAGGAGAACCTTCGATTTGCTTCTTTGCCACCGGGCATTTAGTTGGGATGTTTGGGCATCTTCGAAAATTCTATGGAGGGGATTTCTGCTATCGTAACGATACTTGCATTCTTGCTGACGGGCAATTCTGGAAAGGATAGAGACCGCATGAGAAAAATTGCTCTGGAAGAGCATTTCAATGGCCCAGGCTTTGAGAAGTATCTAAGCGCCGTGGCCGGAGAGTTTGACCCCGCCGTCCTGGCTGCCGTTGAAAAACTTTTGCCTGAATTCGATGAGAAACGCCTGCAAGTCATGGATGCTTGCGAAATTGAAATTGCCGTGCTTTCGCAGACAGCACCGGGGGTGCAGCAGGAAACCGACACAGGGAAGGCGACTGGAGCTGCCTGCAGCGTCAATGACTTTCTTGCCGGTCAGATTGCCCGCCATCCGAAGCGATATCGAGGCTTCGCCTGTGTGGCTTTGCAAGACCCCAACCAGGCTGCTCGAGAGCTAGAGCGCTGTGTGAAAGATCTTGGTTTTGTCGGCGCCCTGGTGAATGGACACACCTGTGGAACCTATCTCGACCATCCAAGCGTTCAGCCCTTCTGGGAGAAGTTGGTGGAGTTGCAGGTGCCTCTTTATCTTCATCCCGGCCTGCTCTATGACGAGCCCCACATGTTCTCCGGGCGTAGGGAACTCTCCGGTGCCACCTGGAGTTGGACTTGCGAAACGGCTACCCACGCGCTAAGACTCGTCTTCGGAGGCATCTTTGAGAAGTTCCCGCAGGCACAAGTAATTCTTGGTCATATGGGTGAAACGCTGCCCTTCGAACTCTGGCGTCTCGATAGCAGAGCGCAGACTACTAGCGCAGGCAGAGCCATGAAGCAGCCGCCTTCGGAATATATACGCAAGAATATTTTCGTCACCACATCCGGTGTCTGTGCCAACGGTCCCTTGCTTTGTTCTCTGCTGGAGCTAGGTGAAGACAGGGTTATGTTCTCTACAGACTTTCCCTATGAAGATGCTCGGGTGGCCGCGCGCTTCATTGAAGAAGCACCAATAAGTAGGGAGCAACGTGAGAAGGTTTGCTTCAGGACTGCCGAGAGACTCTTGCGGCTTTAGGACGGCGCTCGCAATTGCTGGGCTCTGCTTGCGGCTTTAGGACGGCGCTCGCAGTTGCAGGGTTCAGGTTGCGGCGTTAGTACTGCTTTTTCGATGCAGTCAGAAGCGCCTATAAAGTACGCTGCTGAACTCAATGATTTAAAAAGGAAAGAAACGGCAATCCCCGAAATTAAGCCCTTAAGAGGGTTATGCTTGGGACGGCCGTTTCTAAAATTTGTCGATCAAAACACCACATTTCAAAGAGGACGAGAAGAATGAACAAGAATGTACTTGAATGAGGTTGAAATCAGTTCCTGGCGGGATTGAGTCCGTTCAGGTGGTCTGCTATTTCGGTTGAAGTTCTGTTCGGTGCTTCTGCTCTTTTGTGTGAATGACCTCGCTTCGAACGTTTTTATAATAACTCTCGCCTGTGCCTGCGGCATCATCAATTGGAATGATTAGCTGATTCAGTTCAGCCAGGTTAACGCGTTGTCTATCCTCCTAAAGGAGGCATATAAGTGTAGTGATTTCCGGGAAGTTCCCGGTTACTATGAAGTAATCTCCCTGGTAGATGCGGTATCTGGTGTCAATGGCAATGGTCCTCAATTTACGGTCTGCCCATGACTAGGCTTGGTTTCATGTTGGCGTTGACTCTGCTTAGCGGCCTGGCTGTTTGGAATACGGCTGCCTACGGAGCCAAACCTGCTGGTTTTTCGCAACAGCGAGCCGGCAAAGTGGTGAGTCGGGCGCTGGTTTTCCCCGGACAGGTGTCGGTGGGCAAACTCTATTTCTACGCCGATTCGGAACCAGGCGGTTTGCCCCGTCACTGTGACGTAGTGTTTTCACAGCCTGGAAGCGGGCTGGGCGAGGCTCGTGGCGTTAGAACTCTCAAGTTGCCGGAGCATTCCAGGATCTATCTTTTCCCTTCTTATCATCTCCTGGAGCACCCTGACCTGTTCAAATTGCTCGATCCGAATAGTTTTGATGGGCTCTCCTTCGGCAAAACCTCACTTATGGTGCCGGTCGAAAACTGTTTCTCTCAGTTGGTGCATTTGAAAGGGCTTCGACGCCTTGAGTTGGACGGCGCCGAACTCTCTGATCGCCAAATTGTGCCCCTCAAGGGTCTTGTTAATCTCGAGTCCCTGAGCCTACCGATGAATATGATCGATGGTTCCTGTTTCAGTCAGATGCAGAGTTTGTCGAAGTTGAGGGAAATGGATTTGTCTTTAAATAAAATCAGCCCGGAGGGCTTTCGGGCTATTTCTCAGTTTAAGAATCTGGAAGTACTCTATCTCGATAAATCCGGCGTCGACGATACTGCCCTGGAGCACCTGACCACCTTGCCGAAGCTAAAGCATCTTGGTATCGGCCAGTCAAAAGTGACGGCGCGAGGCTTGTCCCTGATCAAAAAAATGAAGAGCATCAAGGTGGTAGATCTCGAAGGTGTGCCCCTTGCCGTAAAGGATCTCGGCATTTTGCGGGGCTCCGGGGTGACCAATTTGAGTCTTTCCGGCAAGCAGTTTTCACCTTCTCAGCTCAAGCAAATAGAGGCGCTCCTGCCAGGCGTTGAGTTCACTATTGCGCCGGCCGATAGCGCCAACTCCGACCATAAGATGCTTTTTGCTCCTTTGCACTAGGGGCATTTTCCAAACCCGGGCTGCGTATAATTGTATTTCGTGGGGCTGTTTCGGCTTGAGGAACTTGACTTGAGGTATTTTCCGAAGCTTTACTCTCCGTCCCTATTGGGGGCTATTCTTGCCGCCGCTGCTGTTGCTTTGCCGACCTGCATGCCCTCCACATTTACATCAGCGGCCTTGGCGCAAGATTCTGTCCACCGTGGACTGAAAGTGACCCAGCAAACCGAAGCCAGCGGGATCTATGAAATTTGGCTTTCGCCCGATGCCATAAGGGTATCCTCGGCGACTGCCGGCTTTGTTATGTCGGCCAGAGCGCCAAAATGGCAGGTACAAATCTGGCGCGGCGATCGCAAGGAGCGTTCGGAAGTTGGTTTGGCGGAGTTCCTCAAGGGTGACTTGTTGCTAACTAATCACATCTCCTATGCCGCTGACATGCGTAAGGTTCTCTCCCAGAAACGCGTGACCAAGGGGACCGACAAGCTCATTGTCTATCGCTTCCCACCGATTGAGGCAGTGGGCGGCTCTGGTCTTTTCACATACGATGGCAACGACGATGCCGGTAACAGGCACGGCACCAAGTTGATGCCCGAACTTATGTCCTTAGACCTTGGCTATGCCAGACCGGTGAGTCAGATTGTTGCCAAATTGCACAATCTTATCGACCTGCCCGGCGTACCGGTAAATGCCTACTACTACCTTCCCAGTGGCAAGTCCGAGAACATTCTCGATTGCCGCATTCTCGATCGCCACTTCACCTTCAAAGATTCCCTTTTAACGGCTCCGGCGTCATACAAAAAGGTGGCTTTGAGCAAAAACCTGTTTTTGACCAAAGGTCAGGTGGATATGCTGCAAGATATGTACGGTACCAAAGTAGAGCTCAAGTAGCCGGTGGTGGCTTCAGGGCATCAGGCGTTGGCATTCTGCTGTTTGAAGTTTTCTACGACGCCTTTGACCGTGGCCACATAGCGATTTTCATTGTTGCCGTCGCTCGATGGTGCGTACACTCCAATAACCTGGGAAAGTGTGCTCAACCCGCGCTTCTGCACATAGGATTCGTCAATAAGACGGGCCCAGTCCCGGGCTCCTTCCGCCCAGGTGTCATAACGCCTGAAAGTGCCGTCGGTGCCGCCTGATTCCGGCGCGCTGCCCTTGATATTGCCAAGGCTCTTATTGTCGTGGGCACGACCGTAGCGACCGCAAGTAGACTCTTGCAGGAAGAAGCCCACAGCCACCGCCGGGTCGATGCCGCGCTCGGTACAGGCTGTGTAGAGAGCTTGAGAGAAGCCGGCTTCCTTAGCCGCCGGTGAACCCATCTTTTCCAGGAAAGTTTGAATCTGGTCGGCGTTTGCCGAAGGCGGTCCCTTGATGTTGAGGTCGCCCTCCACCGGTCTGGGTATGGCTGTTCTGTCGATGGGACCATTGGGCTCGAAACTGCCCTGGCGATAACCAGAAGTCGGTGCTGAGCCGATACTGCTATTTCCTACTCTCTCTCCGCCTCCCAGGCCATAGCTGCGGGAAGGTGCAGAGGTTTGCATCGGTTGCGGTTGTGACTGTACTTCCGGTCTTGCTTGCTGCACCGGTTGCGGGCGCTGGTTGTCGCCGCCGGCGGGAGTGACTGGTGCGCTCTGGGCCGCTGCCAGCATGCCTTCCAGGTAGCCTGGAATATTGGTCTCGTTGGGATGGGCCTTCTGCCAGTAGAAGATTTTCTCTTGGATGACTGCAATTTTCAGTTCTTTGGCAGCCTGCAGGGAAGCAGCATCGCCTTTGCTGCCGTCCATCTGGACCGTAATGGAGCCGTCCGGATTGGGTGTGGTTTTAGCTGGATTAGCTACCATGTCGCCGTTGGCGCCGATGATGTAGTCCGGCACCTGACCGTCGCCCGGGGTTGAGATGTTCACCTGTTTGTTTTCGCCTACCCACTGGCTCATCTGCGACCAGGCGGCAGCACTGAGCCCTGCCGGCGGCGGCGCTTCGGCTGGGATGGCGGAAGAGAAGGTAACGGCGTCGGACTTGCCGGAGCGGGCACCGATGGTCGAGGCATAGTAGTCGCTGTGAAAAGCGCTGGAAGCATCTGCGGACGCTTCGGCCGGTGCATGTGAAATTTCGAAATTTGAGTGTGAAACCAACTTCTGGGGCCTCGAAAATAAACGGGGGTAAGGATGGCCGTTGGATGAGGCGAATATATACCGCAGGGGTGGTTGTGTCTATGGTGTTTCTCCCCCTGCTGTATGCTCGGTTGACCTGGGTATATTGCCGTTGCAGCCGAACATTACATGCGCTCCGGATGGGCTTATGACCACTGGCGATGGCTTTAGATTTATTGAAAGAGCCCAGGCTGCTTTTAGCCTGGGCAATTTTAGCCAGGCTGAACTAGAGGTACAGAAGCATCTGGCCCTCAACCCTGAGGATGTGGACAGTATCACCTTGCTTGCTGCCTGCCGTTCAAATCTGGGTAGATTTCGAGAGGCGCAGCAATTGGCCGGACAGGCGATCAGTCTTTGCCCCCAGTCCGCTTATGCCCACTACGTTCTGGCCGCAACCTGTCTTGCACAGGGGCAGGTCTTAGAAGCTGAGTTGGCCATAGAGGAAGCTCTCAGACTTGAGCCTAACTCCTGTACTTATCTGGTCTTCCTGGCGGCAATCTTGCCCCTTGACGCTCCCCGCGGCTTAGAACTGGCCAGGCAGGCCCTTGCGCTTGAGCCGCATTCGTTGCCGGCCATGCAACAGCTTTACCTGCGCCTCAGGTACGACGGCAGAGTGGACGCTGCTGAAAGCGTGCTGCAAGACTTGTTAGCCCTTTATCCTGAAAATGCGCTAGTGCACGAGCAAGTTGCCTGGCACAGCCTGGACAGTCCAGCGCGCTTACAGGAGGCGATTGAACATTTCCAGGAATCCTTGCGTCTGAATCCAAATCAAACCAGTTCCATGCAAGGTTTGCTCCAGGCTCGCAGTCGCTCTCATGCAGCATCGGCCTTGCTCAATGTCGTGCCTGCCAATCTGGGCTTTTACTGCCTGCTTCTGTCTTTAACGGTGCCGCTCACCTATCTCTTCAGCTGTCTGACCTTCCATCATGAATTGAATGAGTCACATATTGCCGGCGCGATTCTTTTGCCGATTGCCGTCTATCTGGTGGTCCTATTCTTTCAGATGCTCTTCGAGCATCTGATTCTCCTGAGTCGCCTGCGCTTTAGAAATGAGCGTCATCTGGTGCTTGCCAGGCTCAAAAATAGTGCTCTTGCTTGTTCCCTTGGTGCCATAATTGGTCTTGTGGTCGTGGCTTTTGGCGATTTGTTCGCCGGCAGACCACTTTTGTTTGTCGGTCCCTCATTCGGGTTCTCCCTTTTGCAAGCACCGGCCTGGTTGTACTGTGATTGGCAAGAGCGGTTTCCTGGTGTGGGAAGCTTTGCGCCCCTGTTGCTCTTTACCGCGCTCTCCCTGACCCTCTCATCGGCCCTCTCGCTTTTTCGCCAACATTTGCAGGGAAGACCTATGAGCACTGACTATTTTCGACGACTGCTCGTTATGCTTTGCTGTCTTGGCATTTGTCTCATGTTCGTGGCCATGGCTCTATTCAAATCGGTTCTGGCTGTCTACCTGACTTTTGTGGCCGCCAGTATTTTGATTTTTGGCCTGGTATTGAATCCGGTGGTGCTCAGTTACGTCAAGGCTGCTATTGCTAGAGACGCAGCGCCTTTTAAAGACTAATGTCAATTAGATCCCGGTCTGATCGCGGTGCCTCGGTAGAACTAAAGTGTGGTCTGATCGGCCTGTCCCGGCATGAAAAAGCTTACCGCCGCACCGAGTAAGTAAACAGTGGACACCAGCAGGGCGGCTGAGGCATAGGAGCCGTTCAATAGAGCAATCAATTGCCCGCCCAGAACCGCTGCTGCCGCTGATAGGATGCGGCCGCAGGTGATGCTGGTGGTGACACCGGTGCAACGAATTTTTGCTTCATAGAGTTCAGGCACGTAAATGAACAAGAGGGCAAAGAGCATCTGGGCAAAAAAGCCCATACAGAAAACCAGGATGAGAAGCTCGTTTCCATAGTGCTTGACGGTGCCGAAGAGCAGCAGGCAACTGCCGAAAGTCATCAGGTTTGCCAGGCGAAAGCTTCTGGCTCTGCCTAGCTTGCTCACTAGAAAGCCGGCTATGAGAGAACCACTCAACCCGCCTATGTTCATGGTGACGGCAGCCAGACTACGCTCGTGCACTGCTGTTCCGCCCACAAGCTGTGTTACCCAGGCCGGCAGCCAGGCCAGCACCGCCCAGTAACCGACGATGGCCGCTGTGGAAAGACCCATGGCCACAAGGGTGCTGTGCAGGTTCTTTTGCGAGAATACTTGCGGCAGGGTGAAGCCACTACTCTTCAGTCTATTGCCGCTTGCTCTCGCTACCATTTTGGCAATGCGCTTTTCTCGCTTCACATCCTCGAAATGCTCCGGTTCTTTCAACTTGGTGCGGAAGTAAACCGTGACAAGGGCCGGCAGCACTCCCAGTAGAAAGAGATAGCGCCAACCCAGGTGTCCTATGAAGTAATTGGCTAAAGCCGCCAGCAAGTATCCACAGGCAAAGGAGCTGGCCAGAAAGGATGCTGCATGCATGCGTGATTTAGTCTTGAAAGTCTCAGCTACCATGACCGCGCCGATGCCTATTTCGCCGCCTATGCCGAAGCCCACGAGGAAGCGATAGAAGGCCAGCTCCTGCCAGTTGTGGCTGAAAGCACACAGACCGCTGGCCAGCGCATAGAGCAGAATGGTGCAGAGCATGATGCGGGAACGTCCGAAATAATCGGCCAGGATACCGCAGCTGATGCCGCCTATCACCCAGCCGATGATGAAAATAGCCAGCACCAGTGCCCCCACCGGTGCTACCACGCTGTGGGCGCTGGCGCCCAATAATTCCGACAGGCACTGGTGCATGACCAGCACATAGATTGAGGCGTCCATGCCGTCGAACATTTCGCCCAGCCAGGTGGCGGTAAGCACCTGCCAGCGGCTGTCCTGGGGCACCGGTCGAACGGCGGTGTTGCCATTGAGATTGACTGCAACCAGATTTTGCAAGGTGGAGCGAGACTTACGCGAGCGAGCTCGACCGGGCACATTGGCAATCGCACTGGGCATGCTGCTTCCCTCTTCATCTAGAGTCAAATGGTTCTCGGGCCATATTAGGGTTATCTTGTGTCTGAACTGTGGTCTGCCCTTGCGGTTATTACTAGGAGGGGCGGCGCGCTGCCTGAACGGCAGGTGCGTCCTGCAAGGCCTAGGGCCCGCTCACTCTTAACCTGCTCTTAAACCCATTCAGCCATGCTTTTCTGTTATCCTCTGCAGAAGTTTTAGTCCCGGTACCGAATGAGCCACATTCTCAACGAGAGATCAACGCTATGACCAACAGTCAAGACCAGGAGTCCCCCAAATTGCTAGTAGCGGTGGCCGACAAAGAGAGCAGTCGCAAAGCCATTCAAGCGGCGACCAATTTTGCTCGCGCTCTCAATGCCGAACTTGTGCTCGTAAACGTGCTTGGCGATGCACACCAGGTAGGGGTGGTGGCCGAATTGATTGAAACCGACCAGCCTGTGGTGGAAGCCAAAGCCTGGTTGAAAGAAACTATAGACTCTCTGGCCGAAATGGGAGTCACCAGTTCCTTCTTACTCTTGCGCGGCGAAGTGGGCGCCGTCATCGTTAGAGAAGCAATTGAGCAAGGGGCACAGGTGGTATTTCTCTCCACCACAGTTAAGCATGAGCGCTTTGAAATTGAGCACGATCCCATTGCCCATTATGTGGTGGAGCACTGCCCTATCGATGTTTACCTGGTGCGACAATAGAAGACGGCAATGAGATAAGCCGAGGTGAAATTGAAGCAGACTTCTAAAAACATCTTGCCTGTAATCGTTGCCGTTGCCTTTTTTCTTCTGCCCGGGGCAAGCCTCAGCCAGCCGCAAAAGAAAGCTAAAGCCTCTCCCGAGGCTGCTTCGCCACAAGTAATGAGCCCCACTGCCGGCAAGCCTCATTCTCTATCAAAATTACATAATGGTGCGCAAAAACGGGACAAGCAATTGGTCTTCCCGCTTGCAAGCCTCAGCCCCGTGCAAAGGGATGCCTACAACATGGCTCTCAAAGCGGACCGATGCAATTCGGTCATGGAAAGCGAGGACGCCCTGACCCTTTGCAATCAAGCCCTTAAGCTTGATCCCCATTGTTCGAAAGCTTATCTGGTCAGGGGGCAGGCCTTAATCAACTTGAATCGACCCGACCAGGCTCTTGCCGATTTTTCCAGGGTCATTGACAGCAAAGACAAGTATTTTTTATATGCGGCGCGGCGGCTGCGCGCCGATCTCAATTGTGTGCTGAGACGCTTTGCCGAGGCAGTCAAAGATATAGATGCCCTGGAGGCGGAAGGTGCCACCTTGAGCGACGGTCTGCATGAGACCAGAGCCGGTTGCTACAGCGGTCTGGGCAAACATGCTCAGGCTATTGCCGACTACACTGCAGCCATTGCACTGAGACCGAATTCCACCAGGTTGCGGTTCAAGCGCGCTGAGAGCTATTTGCATGCCGGACAATATGAGAAGGCTGTGGCCGATTACACCAGGGTTATTGAGGTGGATGGCAAAGACGGCAATTTCATGGGAGGCAGCCCGGAGGCTTATCTTGGCCGGGCCTCTGCCTACGAATTGCTTGGTCGCAAAGATCTGGCCGGCAAGGATCGAGCCGCTGCCTTGAGCGCCGATCGTCAAAATTTTGCCGATGCGCCATTTCGCAGCCCCGGTCGGAAGTAAATCGCCGCTGTGTTGCGACCATAAGCAAGGGAAATCAAGGAATTAGAGGTAGTTGTAAGTTTATTTCTGGGTGAGTTGACGGGAGTGAGACGACCGGTCTAATCTGTTGCTATCGCTGCGGTTCAAATTGTATTCCTTCCTCGACCGGTTCCAAAGAACAGTCGTATTAGTTCCTTCAGGAGGCTCCCATGACGCCAGCTCAAGTTCAAACCCAGGTTGCCCTGCCCAAAAATCTACTTGGTAAAATCGCCGTGGTTACCGGTGGTTCCCGGGGCATAGGCGCCGCCATCGCTTCGCGCCTTGCCGCTCAGGGCGCCACCGTCGTCATTACTTATGCCAGAAGTAAGGCCGGTGCCGACAAAGTGGTGGCAGACATTACTGCCGCCGGCGGCAAGGCCGTCGCCGTCCAGGCCAATGCCTCGTCGGCCGCCGACAATCAGGCTCTGGTAGCCCAGGTGACCAGGCACGGCAAGATCGATATTCTCGTCAACAATGCCGGAGTCTTTGAAGGCGGTTCCATAGAAGCTGTTTCCATTGATCAGTTCGAGCGGGTGTTCGACACCAATCTCAGGGGCGTGGCCGTGACTACCATGGCTGCTCTTCCCCATATGAACGACGGCGGCCGTATCATCAACATTTCTTCGGTGGCAGCCAGAGCAATTGCGCCCGGTTTCGGTTTCTATGCCGCCACCAAGGCCGCCCTTGATGCTCTGACGAGGGCCTGGGCTCAAGATCTCGGCAAACGGGGCATAACCGTCAACTCCGTCTCGCCGGGCACTACCCTGACCGAAATGCTGGAAGCCGGACTGCCCGAACAAGCTAAGCAGGCTTATATTGAGAAGACTGCTCTGGGCCGGCTTGGTGAGCCCGACGATATTGCCGCCGTAGTGGCCTTCCTGGCCGGTGCCGATGGCGTCTGGATGAACGGCAAAGTGCTGGAGGCCGACGGCGGACTGGCTGTCTAGAGTCGTCATCTGGCTTTAAGCTTAAGCTGAATTGCCTCAGCTTGAAGCGATTTAGCTTGAGCTATTCCAGAAGTTCCACCAGTTCAAGAGCTAAAATGTTCCAGCTCATGAAGTTTGGAGCCCAAAGTGGTGCCCCTGTTTCAGCGTTGTAGTTCTCATGGAGCGTGCCGGTTTCTTGCAGCCCTTTGCTGAGCGTGTTAAGCACCCTGGCGGCGATCTCCTGGGCTTCCTTTTGGTAACCGTATTTGAGCAGGGCCCTCACTACCAGGGCATTGGGCAGTACCCAGACCGGTCCCTGCCAGTTGGAAACAATGGCGCGACCGTAAAGACCGCGCCTTTGTTGATTAGCCAGGGGCTCTGATACCGCATGCGATGCCAGACCGGCTGGGCGCAAGAAATGGTCCTGGTTGAGGATATTCTCTCGAATTACCCGATGTGCTCTCTCCTCACCGGCTATTCCCATGATTACCGGTGTCAAACCTGTCCAACTGCGCAGGGCGATGATGGTATTGTCGGCGGTATTGTAGCCGCAGTAAAGGGCCAGCTCTTCATGCCAGAGGTGCTCTTCGATGGCTTCTCGCAAGGCACGGGTTTGCATGCGGCAGGCTTCTTCTAGAGCCTTATTCCCGCATGCTTCGGCCATACGGGCCAGGGCCGCGAATTCGCCTGCTAGATAGCTGTTGATATCAACAGCTAGAATGCGACCGTCGTCAAAACGGGCCATGGAAGCATCTTCATCTTTGGCCGCCTCCCTGGGAGCGATGAGGGCAAGATTATCGTCCACGCCGCTTTCCAATACATTGCGCCAGTGATAGAGCCCCCACTTGCTCAGGCGCTGCCTTTTGAAATAACCTAAATAGCAGTCGAGGTCGCTCAGGTAGGCACTGAATGTTGCCAACTCTTTGCGGTCTTCCCCGCTCAGGCTGCCCGTGTCATGCTCGGCGCCAGCGACCGCTTTCAGCCCGCCCTGGTTTTTTAGGCTGCTCAGCAGGGTAGTGGCAAGAAAGGGCTTGCACTGGTCTCCGGCGTCCCAGACTCTTCCCGGTGAAACCGTACGCGGAATCTGACCATCAGCTTGTTTGAGGCTAAGGAAGTTTGCCACCACATCCCTTTGCAGACCCTCAATACCCACCCTGTGTGAGGCTTGAGAGAAGAAGCAGGCGTCCCAGTCGTACATCTGCAGGTAGTGCCCGGTGGTGGAACGCTCCGCTACGGCTGCTTTGTCATCGGCGCCGGCCACTACACCGTAGCTTGGCGTCGTATAGCGGTATGGCAGCATGCCTTCAGGTTTGTGTACGCACTTGGGAGCGTGTTGCTGAAAGAAGTCTTTCAGTTTGCGTAGCTGTGTTCCGCTTACGGTTTGGCCATTTTCCTTAGTCATAGTTGCCTATTTAAGCACATATATCGGCTGCAGCGATTTCTGCTTTATTCTTGCGAAGCCCCTGGTTCTTATTGGCAAGTTAACGCCGGAGTCGAAACCCTGTTGAGGCTCCGCTCCGGCTGAAGGAGGTGGGAAAAATGGTGAGATTCGCAGTGACTTGAACTGAGGACTTCGGTGGTGATCTCAGTTGTATTGATTATGCTGGAAGAATTTTGCTCACTGCGAATCTCTGCTTTCAATTAAACCGCTTCTGTCTTTCGTTAATCTTTCGCTTCTGGGCCTGGCATTTGCCGCAGCTCTGAGGCTGGTACCTTTTTGATCAGGCTGCAACCTTGCACTGGGAACTCTTCCGGCTTTTGGGAAAACAATTTTAATACAGGTGCCGCTGTCTTTTGCGCTATCTGAAAGATGAATGTGGGCCTGGTGGGCTGCCGCTATTTCTTTCACGATTGCCAGACCAAGTCCGCTTCCCTGCACATCACTGCCCAGAATACGATAAAAGCGCTCGAACACTCTTTCTCTTTCTTCCACTGGGATTCCCGGACCATTGTCTTCTACAGCGAGAGTCAGATAAGTCTCTCCCTCTTCTATCTTGACCTTTACTTCTCCTCCGGGCTGGGTATAGCGAAGAGCATTTTCAACCAGATTGACGGTTAGATCGGTAAGTCCGCCCTGACTGCCTTCAAGGAGGGCCGGATTTGGGCAGGGCAGAAACTGCAAATCGATGTCTTTATCCAGGGCCTCGCAAATTAGGTCTGATGTCACGGCTGATACCAGAATATTCAAGTCTAAGTTGGTGCGATCGGCTAACTTATTAGCCGGCTCTGCTCTGGCCAGGGAGAGCAACTTATTGACCAGGTTGGTCAGACGGTCGCAACCTGAATTTAACTGTGACAGTATGGGCTGTAGTTTTTCTTCCTTTGCCACTCTCTGGGCCAGACTTACGTAAGTCTTCAGTCCGGCAATGGGAGTTCGAAATTGGTGAGCGGCATTGGCAACAAATCTTTCCTGAGACTCGATGTCGTGTTTGAGCCTTTCGATTAAGTCATTGATGGCTAAAATGAGTGGATACACTTCGCTTGGAGCTTGCGAAGGTTCCACCGGTGTGAGGTCTAGTTTGGAACGTCGACTTATGGCTCGCTCCAGCTTCTTGAGTGGACTCAGACCTTTGGTGACGCCCACTGAAACTGCTGCTGCGCCCAGGACGATGAGTATCACCTGGGGAATTACTATGGCGCCGAGAATTCTGTGTGTAAGATTCTCTCTACCGTTTAGGGTTTCAGCCACTTGCACAAAGACGGGGTGGTCATAGGCATGGGGCGGTATAACTCGAATTCTGGCTATTCTTATTTTTTCTCCGTTCAGATCGGAGTAGCGAAATACGGGTTTGTCGGATTCCAGATTGGTTTGAGGCTTGGGCAGGACTGCATCTCCTGAAATACGCCTGCCGTCTATTTCCAGGATCTGATAGTAGAGCTTGTCGCTGGTGTTGTGGCGTAGAATGGCCTGCGCAGCCGGCGGTAGGTCAACTGTAATCTGGACGCCGTCAAAGCGTAGCCTTGCTGCTACGGCGGCTGCCGAATTGACCAACTGTCCGTCGTATGCATCGCTGGCGAAGCTCGTCGCCAGTTGATAGGCCAGGGCTGAGGCGATCAAGCAAAGACAACAAAGGGGTATGAGCAGCCAGGCCAGGAGCTGTCTGCGAATGGAGCTATTCGATCTTTTCAAGCAAATATCCCAGACCTCTCAATGTCTTGATTTCAACTTGGCTGCCGTCCAGCTTCTTTCTCAGTCTATGCATGGCTATATCCACTGCATTTGAGGAAAGCTCAGTATCCCAGGTGGAGAGGCGTTCTACTACTTGCTGCTTACTGACCATTCGGCCTGTACGTTGTAGAAGAATTTCCAGAATGGCCAGTTCCCGGGCTGATAGTTCCAGGGCCTGTCCATCGATCAAGACCGCCCGGCTGAGAGTATTGAAACTCAATTTGCCGTATTGTACTTCGGTGTGGTTGTCCCAATTGTCTTTGCGTAACAATGCTCGAATACGCGCTTCCAGTTCGGGTAGGTGGAAGGGTTTTGTGACATAGTCGTTGGCACCCAGGTCAAGTCCAAGCACTCTATCTTCCAATCCATCGCGTGCTGTAAGAATTATGACAGGCATGTTGTGACCGCTGCTTCTGACTGACTTCAATACGTCTAGACCATCCATTTTGGGTAGGCCCAGGTCAAGAATAATCAGGTCATAGGGAGCCAACTTCACTGCCGCCGTAGCATCGAGACCATTATTGACTGTGTCTATGTTATAGCCGCTTTCGGTGAGAGCATCGCTCAGCCCGTTGGCTAGAAAGCGATCATCCTCGGCAAGAAGAATTCTCATGATTTATTCTCCTGTGTTCAATCTCCATAGTAACGCCATATGCGATTGAGGTGCTTCCTGAAAGGTAATTGAAAGGTTGAGGGCACTAGCTTTACATTTCATTTGTTCTTGTAAAGTACTGCATTGAGGCTGCATGGCAGTGGCTGTTACGGTTGCGACCAGGTGCTGATTGTGCTTCTCGGCCTTTGAAAGATTGATGAAAGACGTGCTTACTATAGTGAAGGAAGGCGTCTGAAAATGCTGATCCGGGCGGCTTGCAACATTGCTTGCCAGGTTATTTGTATAACTGCCGACCGGTTGGTTTGAGCTGCGAAAGGAGAGCCATGAATATTTTATCTTACCGCGGGCCGAAGGCCGGTGGCGGGGTTTCTGCCGCCCTATCTAGTTTGATGAAGACTTTCTCCGATCGTGCCGGTGGTTTTGCGCATTGGTGGCATCTTTCGGGGTGTACGGTGTTGGACGCTCTCGATCGGCGTTCTAAAGCCGTCCATGAACTTGTGAGTATACCTGCCGGACTGATCGAGGGACATTATCGCTATTGCAACGAATTTCTCTGGCCGATAATGCACGACCTACCGCAGCATGCGGTCTTTAATTCCATAGATAGGCATTGTTACAGACGATTCAATCACATTTTTGCTTCTAACATATTGCATTCCTGTCGCTCACATCGGTCTTCACATTATTTCGTGCAGGACTACCAGATGGCTCTGGTGCCCCGTCTTATGCGCGCGCAGCCGGGACTGGCAGTCAGTTTGTTCTGGCACATCCCCTGGCCTCGTTTTGTGACGGAGGAACACCGGCCGCTGCTGGTGGAGCTGGCAGAGGGTTTGTTAGGCGCGCAGCGCTTGGGTTTTCATACTTCCGAATATGCGGATAACTTTCTTTCTTTCGTGGCCGCTTTCATGCCTGGATTTTCCGTAGATTTTGAGGCGCTGACAGTCACTCCTGCCTACGGGAAGACGGGCGCTGACTTCTTCGGAAGCCGGTCTGCGGCCTTTACCCAGCTGGTGGTGTCGCCCCTGGGGCTGGACAATGAATTCTGGAAGTCGAGAGCCGGTGCCGGTTTCTGGTCGGTATCCTCTCCCATCGTGGAGTTTGCAAAGTGGCGCCACTTTGTTCTCTCTGTAGACAGAGCCGACTACACGAAGGGCGTGCTGGAGCGCATTGACGCGATAGATAAGTTCTTTGCGGCTCATCCGGAGCGCCTTGAGCAGGTCTCTTTCCTGCAAGTGTGCCAGCCCACCAGGCAAGGCTTGTCCGCATTCGACAATTATTACCGACAATGTCGCGACTTGGCAGATTATGTCAACCATTGCTATGGTCAGGGTGACTGGCAGCCGATAGTTTGGATTGACGAGCCTATGCCGCAGTCGGCACTAATTGAGCTTTACCGCAGTGCCGACTGCATGTTGGTCAATCCGATTCGCGATGGCCTGAACCTGACGGCGAAAGAGTTTGTCGGGAGCTCCTCATCCAGACCCGGCGCTTTGCTGCTTTCGCCGGGTGCGGGTGTGTTTGCTGAATTGGGTGGATACTGTAGCCCGGTCGATCCTTCTTCTTCAGTCCAAATGGCTCAGGCCATTGAGGCGGGCCTGACCATGTCTTTGCCTGAGCGGCAAGAGCGAATTGCGCGCATGAAGGATATACTGAGAGCACACACCCTGGAAGACTGGTGGAAGACATTTGCATTTGCGCCCAACCAGGCCCTTTCTGCCGTCAATTGTTCAGAGGGGGTGCCTGAGGCGATTGGCTTCTGAGTGACGGAGCGGAGTAGTTGCTTTGCTCAGAACAAATAAGCCAGCAAGAGATACACCGGCAGCATGTGGTGATCGTCCGGGAGAGTTATGAAATGTCCGGAACTAAAAGAGTTAGTGCCGACACTGATGAGGAGCCGCCGTATGAGATTGACAGCCGTCCGCTCTGTCAGGGCATGCGCTTTGTCTTAACCGATGCTGCACACCCACGCAAGGTTCTGAAACACGGCAGCCATTTCCTGGTCCTCGATAGTGCCGGCATGATTCCGGCTTGTAACACGCTTGGCTACGGTTATTATCGCGATGACACTCGCTATATTAGTCAATGGGAGATGGCTCTGGATGACGCACCGGTCTCGCTTCTATCCAGCCGAATAGAAGATGGATTTTCCGCTACTTTGTTTTATACCAATCCACAGACTGCCAATCTGCAGCAGCAGCGAATCACTCTATTGAGGGAGCTAGTACTGGGTGATGCCCTTTATGAGCGAATTACTCTGGAGAATTTTCATAGCGAGGAGGTGGAATTTGACCTGGCAATAAGTCTACAGTCTGATTTTGCAGATATGTTTGAAGTCAGGGGTTTGAATCTGTCTCAGCGCGGCGAGCGCATGGTGCCTTTGTCCGGTAGAGACGGACGGAGCTTATCGCTTGCTTATAAAGGGTTGGATGGTTTATTGCAAGAGACATTGATTTCACTGGATGCCACCAGTGCAAAGTTTGCTTCTCTACAGGACGGTAAATTTACAATTCGCCTTAATTTACCCGTGAGGCAGAGCCGCAGCATTAGTTTGAAGGTGCTTACCAGGCTGAATGGTAAGGCTGCTATTGTCAGTCACGACGAGGTGGATTATGCCAGCGCTCTCAAGCAGGCAACAAGCAAGTATCTGAGTTGGTGCAATTCTCTGGTAGACGTTCAGACCTGCCAGGAATTATTTGATGTCTCCCTCAGTCGTAGTTTGAAGGATGTTTATATTCTTCGCCAGCCTACCCCGCACGGGATCGGTCTTGCGGCCGGTATTCCATGGTACTGCGCCGTTTTTGGTCGCGATTCGGCCATTACGGCTATGCAGATGTTGCCTTTTGCGCCTGAACTTGCTCGTGAAACAATTGAGGTTTTGGCCGCTTACCAGGGTCAGAAGGACGATTTGTACAAGGCCGAGCATCCCGGTCGGATCATGCATGAGCTGAGGTTGGGTGAACTAGCCAGACGTGCCGAGATTCCTCATAGCCCTTACTATGGTACCGTTGATGCCACGCAGTTGTGGCTCATCCTCTACGCGCAGTACATTTGCTGGTCGGGCGATATGGAATTGGCGAAGCGTTTGTGGCCGGCCGTGCAATTGGCTCTTGATTGGCTCGACCGGGCCTGTATTTCAGGGTACATAACCTACCAGAGAGAGAGCCCTCATGGTCTCGAGAACCAGGGTTGGAAGGACTCTGGAGATTCCGTTATGCACCGCGACGGCAGGTTGGCCAACCCGCCCATAGCTCTGTGCGAGGCGCAAGCCTATCTGTATCAAGCCTGGCAGGAAGTAGCCAATGTTGCCGTCATGCTGGGGCAAAGCGACATGGCAGATTCTCTGATGGAGAAGGCGAATTCATTAAAAGCTAGATTTCAAAGAGATTTCTGGATGAGCGATGAAAGTTATCTTGCTCTTGCACTAGATCGAGACGGTTCTCAGGTCGAGACAATCAGCTCCAACCCCGGTCACTGTCTAGTCTCCGGCATACTTGATGAGGAGAAGGCAGAGCTTGTAGCAGCACGGCTTATGAAGCCGGAGCTGCATACAAGTTGGGGCATTCGCACACTTTCCTCTGCCGCGGCTGCCTTCAATCCGATCAGCTATCACAATGGTTCCATCTGGCCTCACGATAATTCCATGATCACTGAAGGTTTGCGCAAGGTGGGGCGAATAGGTGATGTTCACTCAATTATGCGGGAACTTTTCGAAGTAATGCTTTTGCAGCCGGATTTTAGACTGCCGGAATTGTTTTGCGGTTTCGATAAAGTCGATGCAGCCGCTCCCATCAATTATCCTGTTTCATGTTCGCCGCAAGCCTGGGCGGCTGGCAGCATTTTTCAGCTTCTGAAGGTATGTTTGAATTTTGAACCCGATGCAATGCGCGGTGTGCTGCGAGTACGAGAGCCGGCCTTGCCTGACTGGCTCAATACAGTCAGCCTCACCGGCCTGCGGGTGGGAAGTGCTTCCTTGGACCTGAAAGTTACATCACTGGGTGGTTCTACCTCCTGCCAGATTTTGAGAAAAGAAGGTAACTTGCGGGTGATCATTGAATGTTGAGGTTTGATATGCGGGGTGATTCCGGCGTCTTTTCAAATTGTGAGGTGAGCTTATGCGAATCGCTCAACTGGCACCGCTGACCGAGTCTGTTCCGCCCACCGGCTACGGAGGCACAGAGCTGGTCGTCAGTTTATTGACTGAAGAACTTGTCGGGTTCGGTCATGATGTTACGCTTTTCGCCTGCGCCGATTCCGTCACTGGGGCGCGTCTGGTGGGAACCGCATCCACCGGTTTGCGTCTGTCACGGCAGCCCCCGCATCGATGGGCCGCCTTCGACATTACTTCTCTTGTAAAGCTGAAAGAAATGAGCGGCGAGTTTGATGTGATCCATAATCACATGGGCTATCAAGCCCTGCCGATGCTTGCCTCGCTGAATGTGCCTTCGGTTACTACCAATCATAATCCGGTCAAAGATTATTGTGCGCCGGTTTATTTCGCTTACGGTTCACTAAACTATGTAGCTATCAGTGAGTCCTACAGGCAATTAAACTATCCTGAACGGATTAATTATTGTGACACTATATACAATGGCATTGCCGTGGAAAAGTACCAGCCTTCAGTGGCGACTGAGAGGCGCTATTTGCTATTTGTTGGACGTATTGGTGCCGACAAAGGAGCTAGAGAAGCAATCGAGTTCGCCGGTAGGGTTGGGCTGCCGCTCAAAATGGCCGGTAAAGTTGACGGGGCAGACCAGGAGTATTTCGAGAAGTTCGTGTTGCCGGCTGTGCAGGCGGGGCTGGTCGACTTCCTGGGCGAGGTGGGGGAAGCTGAAAAGATAGCTCTTTATGCCGGTGCAATTGCCGTGGTGTATCCCATCCGTTTCGATGAACCATTTGGCCTGGTGATGGTAGAGGCTATGGCCAGCGGTACTCCCGTTATTGCCCTGGACCGGGGTTCGGTGAAAGAATTGGTGCTGGATGGGGTGACCGGATTGGTGGATTCCACACTTGAGAATCTTGTTCGCAGATTTAAGGACGGTACTTTTGAGCAGATAGAGTCGCGTGCCTGTATCCACAGGGCCAGGCATCATTTTGGTAAGCAAGCCATGGCCAGGAAGTATGAAGCTCTCTATCAGAGAGTTCTTAACACAGATCGCCTTCCGGCCGGGGTATGAAGTGTTTTCTCGTTGGAGGCTTGCCAGTGTTTTTGTGGCGTTCGATTTGATTGGATTGCGTGTCCGAGGAATGTGGAGGCTTTATGTCATTGACCTTTGACCCTTCGCCTGAGGGGAACGTTGATGAGAACTACAGGGATTGGACTGGAAGTTTGCTCGATACCGACTTTGTGCGCCGCTGCTTCGGAGGTCCGGACCTGGCAAGATTGGCGGTGGCGCCTTTGTTGATAGGCCTAGACCGGGACGGAACATTGGTGCCGATATTTTCAGAGCAGTCACTGGCAGTGCTCGATGACCGAGTTCGCCTGGTCATTGACCGATTGACCGCATGCTCTCAAACCACTGTCGCCATAGTCAGTGCCCGCAGTACCACGCGTCTTAAGCAAGACTGCTTCCCGCCAAGAACTATCCTGGCTGGAAACTATGGGCTTGAGATGTGTTTCCCCGATGGCAGTGCCCACATTCAGAAGGAGGCCCTGGCGGCTCTGCCTCAGCTAAGGCGGCTGAGGCAGATTATTGCTGAGGAGTTGGAGCCGATTTTGCCCGTCTCTACCGATGATCATGTCTTTTCTCTATGTTTGCATTATCATTTCGTGCCCGAAAGTGAACGGCGGGTCGTGCATCTGAAGATTCTTGAGTTATCGAGGCAGTTTGCCGATCTTCACTTTCGAGCCCTACCTACCAGTTACGAGGTACTGCCGCCTCTTGCCTGGAATAAGGCTGACTCTTTGTCCTGGATAGCGGGCAAGTTCGGCTTCACTGCCGAGAGTACCTGCTTCCTCTATATCGGCGACTCCGAAGCCGATGAGCCGGCATTCCGGTGGTGTAACCAGTCGGGCGGCATTTCCATTTTGGTGAATCGCTCAAAGCCTGAAGGCAGCGCTGCCAAGTACAGGCTTGCTTCGACCGGGCAGGTTTTGGCATTTTTGCAGTATCTGACTTCGATTCGTGAGTGAAGCAGTACCCTTGCTGTTTCAGTTATGATCATTGGGTACCAAGTTCTTTGAAGAATCTATTGCCAAGGTAGCTATACGATTGATGTCAGGCAAATTTCTGCGCCATGTTGATGAATCTGTACTGAGCAGCTTGCAGAAACGCCTGGAGGAGAGCGGCAGGCTTTCCCGGGACTTTCTTGTGTTCCTGACCGGAGCCACGGCCATTGCCACAATGGGTCTGTTTCAGAATAGTCCGGCCGTCATTATCGGAGCCATGATTATTGCCCCACTGATGCGCCCGCTCACCTGTCTTTCGCTGGCTACCATAACCGCGGACACAAGGCAGCTACTCAGATCTGTTTCCACCATTATTGTGGGGACGTTTTTGGGGTTGGCTATATCCTCGGCAATGGCTTATCTCCTGCGAGCCCTGGAGCTTAGTCCCGAGATACTAGCCCGGACCCATCCTACTTTGCTTGATTTGGGGGTGGCTCTGGCGGCAGGGGCTGTCGGTGCCTATTGTCAGTCTGATGAGAAATTGTCGGACACCCTGGCAGGCGTGGCAATCGCCGTGGCCTTGGTTCCTCCTCTGAGCGTAGTCGGTATTGGTCTGGCTTTTGGCGATTCTTCCGTAGCAGCAGGCGCGGCCTTGCTCTACGCTACCAACCTGGTCGGAATTACCATGGCCGGCGCGCTGGTGTTTCTGGTGCAGGGCTTCAGCCCCTTGCGATTGGCCCGCCGCGGGCTGGCTGTTTCCGGCCTTTGCATGCTCGGGCTGGGGGTGCCGTTGGCTTTCAGTATGCGTGAGCTGGTTTTGGAGAACCAGATTACCGCTAAGGTGAAGACCGTTTTGAAGGAAAAGACGGTTACCTTTAGAAATGCGCAGTTACGGGAAGTGAAGGTGACCCGCTTTAAGGTGCCAATGACCGTTAGAGCTACCGTTGTCAGTGCCGGAGACCCCATCACTCCCCGGCAGGTGGGATTGGTTCAGGAACTGCTCCGGAAGGAAATAGGGCTGTCCTTGCAATTTGCCTTGAGGATAATACCAGCCACTGAGATCACGGCCCTCGATGTTTCCCCCGAGGGAGAGGTTCGTGTTTTGGAACGGGAACCTCAAACGCCCGTGCCCGTCATGGAAGTTGAAACACCTGCAGATGGAGCAGGCCCAGTTGGAAAGTAGCGCTCTTTTAAACCAAACTGTGTTCGCGCCAGGAATGGACCGCACTGGAAAGCCAGCTAATGTAGGCGTGTTGGCGTTGTTCTATATTTGTGTTTTCTAGTTCCCGGATTAACTATGTATCTGAAATCTATCCTCTCTCTGCTTGTACTGCTCGGTCCTGCCAATACAGGCGGCATGCGCACAACCGAGATGCTTGTGCCCCTGCCGGAGCAACCGGTGCGTTCCTTCACCGTGACTGAGTCTGAATTTGTGGAAAAACTGCGCAAACCTTTGGGGCGTAAGAAAATTCTTGCGGCGCCGGTGAAAGTTGAGACCGGCGCCGCCGTTAAGTCTGAGGCTAGTGGCTCTGTCAAGACAGAGGCAAGTGGCACAGTCAAGACCGATGCCGGTGCTGTCGGCCAGTCTGAGAGCGTAGATGGAAAATCCGCCAGCCTCTCTGTAGACGCCTCCAAAGATACCAAAATATCAACGGCAGTTGGAGAAGCGGTAGCCAGCGCTGTTGACTACAAAATTGCCGACGAGAAAAGTACTAAGGAAGTGCCGATCTTATTGCAGTTGTACCGCACGCCTGCCGGGAAATTGACTGCCGTGCGTCTGCGCGTGCCCTTCGACTGGCGCCAGGAACTGGTTGTGCCCGGCAAACTTGCGCTCATGGCCCTGGTGCCTACTATGAACGACAAAGAGCGGCGGGCCGCCACCGAGGTGATTGCCACGGCTCATGCGGAAAATGATAGCTTTGGCATGGCCGATTACCAACACCAGGAAGTGCTGGTCAAGTACACCGGCTGGAAAGATAAGACCAGAGATTACGCCATCCTTGATTTCTGCTTGCCGCCCCAGGATGAAGCGGCAGAGCCCGCAGGCTCCGGCACTGAAGCTCCTAAAGAGACTTTGGGCAAGGACAACAATGTCGGCAACACGGAAGCTCCTAAAGAGACTCCGAGCAAGGACGACAACTCCGGCAACGCGGAAGCGTCCTCCGGACAGGCCGGCAAAGAGAAGCAGCCGCAGAGCACACCCGTGCAGCACTAGTTGCTTCCCGTCTGAGAGAAGTTGACCGAATCAGATTACCGCTCCCCGTTACTTTGAAGTATCGAAGATTAAGGACGAAGCGCTGCGGCCTATTGCCGTTTTTCCAGCCTGTAGCCGACCCGGTGCACGGTCTTAATAAGCGACTCTTCACCCTTGTCGGGGCTATCTATCTTGGCTCGCAGTTTGGTAATGTGCACCCGCACCGTATCTGGTGAGGCTTCGCTATCTTTCGACCAGACTTCATCAAGCAGCTCGTTCTGGGTGAAAGTGCGGTTGGGGTGACGCATGAAGAATTCTAAGAGGGCATACTCCCGGGGCATCAGTTGCAGGGGCGTGCCACCCTTTGTGACTGTATGGGTAGCGCTATCGAGGCTGAGGTCGCCTATCTCAAGGCGTGGTGAAACAAGGGTGCGCGATCTTCTAGTGATGGCCCTTAGTCTGGCGGAAAGTTCGCGCATGTGGAAGGGTTTGGTGAGATAGTCGTCGGCTCCCAGATCGAGCCCGCGTTCTTTGTCGGCTACTGTGCTTTGACCGGTAAGAAATATTATGGGCGCCGTGCCGCCCTTCTCTCTGTATATCTTGCATACCTCGAAACCGCTCAGTCCCGGCAAGCCTACATCTAAAATGAGCGCATCGTAGTTGTTGCTTTCCAGGCGATTCAGTGCGGCCGTTCCGCTTGCGGCCAGGTCGATTTCATAATCTTCCGCGGTCAGAAAGTCAATGACCAGGTTGGCCAGTTTCTGTTCATCTTCGGCAAATAAAACTCTGGGCATGGCAGTGGTACTTTTGGAGCTCTTGTCTTTAGATTGGGGTTCTATTCTAGCTTGCTCCGGGACCAGGCTGCTAGGGGTAGAATGGAGTCAATGGTTATTTGAGGTGCCTGTCTGAAGCTAAGTATTGCTCAAAAAGGCTTGATAATTGCCTCCGTACCCTTGGTCTGGGGGCTCATTTACCTCGGTGTTCTGGGCATGCTTCTGGAGCGGGCCGAGGCTACGGGCAGAAGGGAATCGAAGGCCCGGGCTATAGTCTCGGAAGCCAGTCAAGCCCAGCGTGATCTCTTTGATGCAGGCAGTGCCATTGTCGCCTGGAATTACATGCGGACCAGTGCTCTTGAGAGGCGCCTCGATGAGAGTATCGCTGTAATTACCAGGCGAGTCGAAAAGATCAAAGAGCTTATGAAAGGGGATAACAGTCGTGCCGATAAATTGCGCACGGTGGAGGACCGCGCCCGCCAGATTGTTAGTGTGCTTCAATGGCACAAGGCTCAGATCAAGAACTCTTCCCAGAGTCTCTATACCTTCGAATTTACTCGCTTTCGCAAGCAAATAGAGGATGCTTTCAAAACCTACGTAGATGAATTACATATCCTTACTACGGAAGAAAGAGCCATAGAAGAGCATATGCTGCAGCGGGAAGAGTCTCGCAGGCAGGAATTGCAACTCTACATTCTGGTGGGAGTCGGACTCAATCTAGCCCTCTCTCTGGGGGTGGCCATTTACTTTAGCCGCGATATTGCCTTCCGTCTCAACCTTCTCAAAAAGAATGCCGAGCGCGTTGTGAAGCGCCAATCTCTTTTGCCGGCAATATCCGGCTCCGATGAAGTAGCTGAAGTGGACGCCGCCTTTCGCCGCATGGCTTCCGACTTGAATCGGGCTGAGGAAGCTAAACGTGATTTTGTGGCTATGGTCAGCCACGATCTGCGCAGCCCGCTCTCGGCCATTCAGGGTGCCCTGGAGCTGGTAAATGCCGATGTCTACGGAGAAATTTCCGCCAAGGGCAAAAGCCGGGTGAAAGATGCCGAATACGAATGTGTGCGCCTGCTGTCGCTCATCAATGAGCTTCTCGATATCGAAAAGATTGAAGCCGGTATGATGGAAATGAACAAGGAGCCTGCCGACCTGGCTGAGCTGGTGGTGCGCGGCAGTGAATCGGTGAAGGTTTTAGCCGAGGCTAAGCAAGTGAAAATAGAGGTGTTTGGCGCTCATGCCCTGGCTCTGGTGGATAGCGAGCGACTGGTGCAGGTCTTCGTCAATCTCTTTTCAAATGCCGTCAAGTATTCGCCTCAGGGCGGCACCATAAGCGTCAATATCGAGGAAAGAGATGGTCGCGCCACAGTCAAGATTCAGGATCAAGGAGCGGGCATTCCGAAACATTTACTGGAGTCGGTCTTCGACCGCTTCAAGCAGGCCCATGGTGGAGGCACAGGTACAAGCGGCCTGGGTCTGGCTATCTGCAAAGCAATTGTGGAAGCCCATGACGGCAAGATCGGGGTGGTAAGTGAAGTGGGCAACGGAAGCCTGTTCTGGCTCCAGTTGCCCACTCGTTAACCCCACACGGAACAAACTTTTCTATTTATGCTTCTACCAGCCAGCTGGCTTGCGGATTTTTGCCGCCGACATCGGCTACGGTGTCCACCCAGTGTCTGCCGGTGCCGTCACCGACATCCATCATGATTTTCTCGCCGATGATATCGTAGACTTTGATACCTTTGGCTTGCATCAAGGGCGCGTGTTCCTTCAAGAACTTCTCAACGCGGGCTTTCTGTCCTTCTCTGTCCGGATTGAGTCTATCTTGTTGCAGCATGTCCGCTACCAGACGCCCTATAAAGTATTTGGGCGTATCATGTCCGTTATCCCATTTGACAGGGTCGAATCCCGGCGGGCAGGGGGCAAACTCCGGCGCTTCCGTCTGACCGGGGTTGCCTTTACCAAGCACAGTCCACTGTACTTCCGGGTTCTTGCCGCCGATGTCTTTGACCACGTCAATCCACAGGGGGCCTGAGCCTTCGCCGGCATCCAGCAGAACCTTCTCATCCTTGATGGCCAGCACTTTGCCGCCACGCGCTTCCATAGCCGGTACCTGGCTCTTGAGGAAGTTCTCGGCGAACTTCTTCTGTCTGGCTTCATCGGGTATGGCCTTCAGTTGATCGAAAACTCTAGCCA
>JACRFZ010000083.1 GCA_016212515.1 Candidatus Melainabacteria bacterium | reverse complement strand
GGAAATGCTTGATTGCACTTGTGTTCATTTCCTTTGTAGCGGTCAGCTTCCATACTAAAGGAGTCGTTCATAGCCAGAGGCTGAAAGATGCGTTCATGCATGAAGTCCGACCATGGCATACCGGTGGTCTTCTCAATAACTAAGGCCAGTGATGCGAAGAGCGTATTGTTGTAAGTCATGCCAACACCCCGCTTGCCCTGGGCTTTGATCTGCCGGAGATGGGCCAGGGCTTCATCTAAGGTGGCGCAGGGCAAGTCTGAGATGGCTCCGTCTTCGACTCCGCTTTGATGAGAGACGATTTCCGCCAGGGTGAGAGCAGAGCCTTCTGAATCAGAAGGAAGAGAGAATCCCGGTATGAATTTTCTCAAGGGGTCTTCCCATGAAAGAAGTTTCTCTTCTACAAGGATAGCCAGAGCCGTGGTGGCGAAGGCCTTTGTGCAGGAGCCGATGGTGAAGAGGGAGCGTTCATTCACTGGTGCCGGCCGGTCAACATTGCATTGTCCGAAGCCCGCAGTCAGCAGGATTTTACCGTCTTTGACGACGGCTATTGACAGACCGGGCACATTCCAGTCTTGCATGGCGGTTTGAATGTACTCTGAACTAATCATGGCTTATGGAGGTTGAGGTAAATGGTGTTTCAGTCGACATTAGACATAGAGCGGCAAGGCCCTTCTCTTGAGTTGGTTTGGCTGGTGTTTGAAAGTTTTTAGGCTGAGAATTTGTATCTGCAAAAAGTAGAAACGATGAATACTTGACAGCCTTGCAGAAAGACCGGTGCGATTGCAACTGCGTAAGCGTGAAGCCGCTTGGGTAGTGTCAGTGCAGCATTCGCAAGGCGTGATGGTGGTGCTTTGAGGCTCGATTAACAACGATTCATTGCGCTGGAGGCTGGCTGTATAGCTAGCGCGAGGCTGGAAGTTTTTTGCGCCTTCCATGGGGGCTCTGCTTTCGAGACGTTGACTTTGCCTGCTCAAGTTGAGCAGACTTGGTTGTCTATATGAATATTGTTTTGAGATTTCCGACCTGAGTTTTGCTGCTTGAAGTATTTCAGTCTCGTTTAGTTGGGGCTGAAGGAAAATGAGTTACTGGCTATCAGCCAGACATAGAATTATGAAGGAATTAAATTGTGGAGAGAAAGCATTGGATTGCGCAGCTGTTTCCTGCCCGCGATCCTACCGTTGCTTGCTCAGGAGCCTTGAGTTTGAGGCTAATGATGAGTCCCTGGCAGTGCTGTCGCGGGAGTCCACCTTTCGAGAGAAGCTTAGAGCCTTGAAGGCACTTCAACCTCATCGTGGTTCCCGTCTTGTATCAGTATTGCTTCAGGAGCGCAGTGCCAATCCCTTTGCCCTGCCGTCTGATTACTGGGATTAGTGCCTTACTCGCACGCTGTTCGAGGACAAATACCCTGATAATGCAGTTGCATACGCACCTGTTTCAAACATGACTAAGTCTTTCAAGAAGAGCCCATTCACTGGTAATACAACGGCAGTCAGTGAGAAGGCGGACAAGCGATTTTTCAACCGCGCCTATCGCCGCCGAGTCAAGATTGCCCTTGTGTCCATCGCTTCCGACCCGGATTATGCTCTGGATGCTGCGCCACTGCCGCTTGCCGATGAAATTGATACTGCCTACTCTTTTGATAAGGACGGCAAGCAGTACCTCCAACTTGGCGTATTTGTCGAGCAGATACGTGATGGAAGCTTCGATGAGATTCCTGCGTCGGTTCTGGATAAATATTTGCGGGCTGTCGATTTTGATGCCGGCAAGTTGAGCGAAGATCAGATTTTGGAGTTGGCTACTGAGCGACTTCGGGATCATTTGCGGAAGTAATGACTGGTTATGGAAGCTTCTTGCGTGAGCTAGCGACGCCTGCTTGCGGAACTTACAACCTGCTTTATCTGGGGGTGAACTGTGCTGTTTGATTGAGATAATGCAGCGGTGCAAGAGGGCGGATGGAAGGAACAGGCAGTCAGTGCAATCCCTTCTCAAGGCTCTCTTCGCTGTTTTATCGCTTGGATGCGCCCGACCAGATAACCTTCGTTCACCAGGAATAGCATTATGGATGTGAGTTCGGTACGAAAATTGGACGATGACACTCTCAGTCTCCCTGAAGCTGTGACCTATTTCGGCATAAGCCGGAGGACGCTGCTCAGGCGCTTGCAGAGGGGCGCCATGCAAGGTTATATCATTCCTGCTCCCAGTTCTGGGACTGGCTTGACCAAAGATGAGTGGCGGGTGCGCAGATCGCAGCCGGACCTTCAGTTACCTGATGTATCTGCCAGGGATTGGACGCTCGCCGAAGCTTCCTCGGCACTTGGACTGCCTTTGAGTATCCTCTCAAGACGGTTGCGTGCCGGCACCATAAGGGGCTATCGGGTGAATGGAACCTGGGGACCGGAATGGCGTGTGGTCAAGGTAAAGGTGGCACCCAAGTCTGTGCGTGTGCATGTGCTCTCCTGGGACGAGTGGCGAAAGCGATTCCCGTCCATGGCATCAATCAGCAGTCAGGAAGTTAGACGAGTGGCGCTTGCTTCCAGCGGTTCCTTTCCACTGGCTGTGGGGCAGTCTGAACAGGTTGGCTCCTTTGAGCTTTTCTGTTTGAGAGGAAAGCTCCGCAGGCTGGCGCTTCTGAAGAGGAAGCTCTTGAATTTGCACCGCATCCTCATCTCGAAGACTTATGGGTGGCTTCTCACCACAGACGGCGCTGTCAGGGCTCGATTTAAGCCTGGTCCTGATATTGATGCAGATATTGCATCTATTTTGGAGACTTTGGAGAGCTTTGAGCGTAATGCCGTCAATATTGACAGGGCGTTGCTTGTCTATCAGAGAAGTCTGGAACGCTGTGTGCAGCTAGTTTAGAAAACGCCCATCAAACTCGCTTTAGTTGACTTGCTTGCTCTCTCCCGTAAGTCACATGAGTTAGCGGTGCCGTCTGGCTTCGCGTTAAATTCAGAATCAGCTTTTGCGCTGATTCACTTTATATTATTGAGGATTCTTAGTATGTCTTCTTCTCCATCCCTTGAGGATAAATCTCATTCGGTCTTGCTTCCCTCAGATAGCCTCACCGCCGCGGAACGTGAGTTCATCACTACTGCCGTGGCAGAGTTGGAGACCGCCTTTAAGAGCCTATCCGGAGTGCGGGTAGGCGTTGCCGTACTTGGCTCGGCCCGGTGTACGGAGGAGCATCCTCTCTACAAAGAGACCGCGCTTGTGACCAGAAAGATTGCTGATGCCTTTCTCTCCCACGGTGTGACCGACTTCGCCTTCATAACCGGTGGTGGTCCCTGTGTTATGCGAGCCGGTCTGGAGGCCGTGAAGGATGCTGCCACCACTGTCGGTCTGAATATCAGATTACCCCATGAAGAGAAGCCCAACGAGTTCCAGGAAATTTCTCTATCATTCAGTCGCTTCATGGGTTTACGAAAGTATGCTTTTGCTCGCTATGCCCGGGCCTTCGTCTTTATGTCCGGGGGCTTAGGTACCCTTGATGAGTTTTATGAAATTCTATGCTTGATGCAGGTTGGTCTAATTCCTGTGATGCCCATTTATGCCGTCGGAGAAATGTATGAGTGGCTGGATGCCGTCCACGACAAACTGTGCGCCACTGGCATGATTAGTGCCGCTGACAGGCAACTGTATCGTATTGTCCAGGCTACGGATGAGAATTTCGCCGATGAGCTTGTGGCAAGAGTTTTGATGCTTTTGGAAGATAGTCCGGAAGCTAAGTCGTCCCATTAGTTGCAAAAAAGGAAAATGAACAATCAAGAGACTGGAGTATGGCAGTCAATTCTAAAAGCCATACTGTTTTTACCTGCCTTAGTTTACTTGTCGCTCAGGGAGAGTGCTTCCTGGCTTCAGAAGAAGACCTACACTGCAGGCTGGTGGTCGAATTTGGTCATTGGTCTGGCCGGCCTTCTTATCTCAATGATTACCACGGCAAGCTTTGTGGAGTTCCTCTCCACTACCTTGACCTGGTCTCTGTTGGCCTGGTTTCCGGCCTCGGCCGCAGTCTTGCTTCTGTCCAATACTCATGTCTGGCCGGTCATTTATCTGGTCTGCATCAAGCCCTTGTTCAAGCTCTGCAATTGGTTGCTTTCATGCAGCGAGCATTTTGTCAGAGAATTTGTCAAGCCGGTTTTGCTTGCCTTCACCTTGCTCCTGAGGAAGGCTCCCGGTGCCGAGAGACTCTGGGGCATCGTTGAGGGCAAGGATGGTGGAAAGCGATGGGGCATCAGGTTCTTGCAAGTACTGCTTTTGCTGTGTGCGCTTCTACTTGCACTCTGGCCTGGTCTATCTCTCTATGGGGCACTATTGCCTTTGGCATCGGCTAGCGTTCTCACCTTCCTTCACTTGGATGTTGTTTTGTCGGCGTCTTTAGCCTTTGCCTTGTTTTATTACCTGGCGGCAGCTTTGCTCTATCTGCTGGATGAGGGCGACGAGGCTCTGGCTGTAGTTGTTTATGCCGTTCTGCTGAGCGGTGCAGTCTTCTATTTTGTCAGCGCGCCTCTGGGGCACTATGCGATTGGTGCTGCGGTGGTTTCCTTTCCGCTTTCCGTATGCTATGTAGTGCCATCGTTTGTAGCTGTTTTGCAGGGCGGTTGGGTTGAAGGCGTGCTCAAGGCCTGGGACGAATTGCTTGTGCTGACATATAACGACAGCGATCTCAGTTATCGACGCTTCTACCATCATTCGATGAACCTGGTTCTGGCCGGTAGCCTTGGTTATGTAGTGGCATCGGTACTGCTGCAGATGACGGTCAGCCCCTTTGTCAGTCTGCCTCTGGCAAGTTTGGCGGCTCTCTTTGCTTATAGCAAGGGTAGTGAAGACCTTTTGGAGGCCGATTCCGGAAACGCCTTGATTGGTTTGGGTCTGGCACTCTTGAGCGCCTATTGGCTTTCAGGCTTGGCTGCCGTGCAGGGTGTGTGGCTGGTTCCGGCAGTAATCGCCGGAACTTTGCTCAACAGTTTCCTCTTCTTTCCGCTGCTCTACAAAGCACTCAAGGTCTGTTTGGCCGGCTGCGCCGAGATCCTGGGTACTTACCTTAAGCGCTTGCACAGTTGGAGCATTAATGTTCTCGACTTTTGCTATAGCGCCCTGCGGCGAGTTGAAAGAGAGGCCTTTGGCGATACTTCGGAATTCTCTCCCCTACTGGGGCATGGTCTGAATTTCGCCTTCGCCGCCTGGTCTACCTGGCAAATCTCGGCAGTCGCCTTAACAGATTTTGCCTTCGGCGGTGCACTTTCGTGGCTGACTCTCATCTTGGTGGGCATCAACTTGTTTATCCTCACTGATAGATTTGTCAGTCATTACGGTGCCGAGACCTTAGCTGTCGGTGCCGGTGGCGGTGCCGCGCTCTTTACCTGGCAAGCTGCCATGGCTGCCACCGGCAGCGAACTCTCATCTTTCATTGTGTGTGTGTTTGCTTGCTTGTTTTCATCGGCTGTTCTTGCTCCACTTACCTATTTGGGGTTACGGTATCTGGCAAAGGGGGTTATCACTCCCTGGTTGGCTCCGATTGTCTCCAAGTTTACCGATCTTGTCTGGCGAGCCTACAAATCGGCGTGGCGCTACTTGCTTGATGCCTTAGCTGCCTTTATTGATTTTCTCCGACCAGTTCTTGATCTGGCTAGAAGAGTTCTAGATTTTGCTTTTGCTATAGTTCGTCGGGCATTTTCAACGGCTTTGAGGCTTGTTTCCACCGTGCTTCAACCGCTTGGTATGGCCTGCGTGTCTGCCTGGCGTGCGGCCAGAGCAATGCTTGACCGACTCTCAGGCAAAAACTAGAAACTAGAAAGACCGGAGATTGACTCTGAGAAACGGGCTCAAACCCGTTTTTTTCTCCATTTGGAAAATAGACCGGTCGGTACAGTCTGTTCTATACTGCCAGAAGTTTTAACTGATATTTGTCGGCCAACTGTTGCACCTCTTCAAGGGTACCGGGCGGCAAGTTGGCTCTGGCCACGAGCAGACCAATGAGACTCTCTCCTGAGCCTAGAATAAAGCACTCGCTTGCCTTTATAAAGGCTTCATTGCTTTCGTGCTGAATTCCTACGCAACTGAATGCGTATTCCGAGTAGTGGCAGCTCAACCAATCCTCAAGCTGGGAGGTTGTGTGGCTGCCGGGACTGCACACGATACCTAGTACGGTCCGTCTTACAGCCCTGGGCGGGGAAGATGTATACATAGTCTGTCCATCCAAGCTAACTTTATCCAAACTAAACAAGCAGTTAATCGGATTCCGGGAGATGCCATGGATATCGGGTTTCGAGAACAAAGGTTGGAGGCTGTGCCTAAATCAGTGGTGGGAATTCCTGCCAACCGGGTTTCATTTTGAGACTACCTATTTTTTACCCTCAAGTAAGGAATCTAAGCAGAGCAAATGACTGGAATGGAATGGGAGATACTTCTCTTTGACCCGAGAGAGTCTCAGATCACTAATCTCCCATTGTGTCTGAGAATGGTTTGCGATACAGAAAGCTCGGCTGAACAGAATGCCTTAGAATTACCTGTCGCCAGGCTTTCAGGTTTAGTCTTCGAACTATTGCGCTGCAATCTGGCTTGGGCGGTCACGGCAGGAAGAGCTGCGAGGGAATCAATCTTGGTGTGCTTTTCGGTCCTCATACTTATGCAAGAGTCTGTCAGGTTTGTTATAGGGATGAGAATACGGTAGCGGCGATCACGCTAGGTCTGGAAAACTGAATGACTTCAGCCTCTGCCTCCTTGCGGGAGCCTAGTACTAACGGCTCCCCATCTGGGAATTGCTTACTGTGTTGGATTGAACGTAGAACGGCGGCCTCCGCCACTGCAGCGTCTTTGATAGTGACGCAGTGCTTTTGATAAGTATTTAGCATCTTTCTTTATCCCACTTCTGATAGCGGTTCCCACTTCCTGAATTATTGCCACCATTCGCGTTCCCAATCTTGCACAAACTGTGCAACCAATTTGGTCGCGTTGCTGGGAAGGCAGTTGTCGATGCTGTGGAGCCTCAGTTTTCGGGACTCACTAAGTTTGGAGACAATTATGGCTTCTAAGATCATTATTCTCGATTCTTCACTTACTCCGGTTGAAGTAGTTTCAGATCGCGAGGAGCGTTCCAGCTTGCTTAAGTCGACCTTTTCGCCCGGTGCAAACAGCTATGATTGGCGCCGCCGGCAGCGGACTGTCGGTGAGCAACATTTTGCCATGGGCCTTCCAGAGGCTGCTTTGATGTTCCACCAGAACTATTTGGGCTACCTCTCTCAGGCATACGCTTCACACTCGAAGATTGTGCTGTCGCCTGAGATATTTTGGTACACCGTTCTTTGCGAAATAGCTCAACATATTGCCACCAACCCTGAGGCACATCGCGCTATCTTCACGCGCGAAGCGAAGCAGAAAATCGAAATCTCAGTGTTTTGCAATAGTGAGTTTGAGCCGCTCAAGTTGGATAGCATATACGCCGGACTGGTGAACAACTGCCCTGTCGATACTGAAATGTTTTTGCCAGAATTCAGTACCACTTCAGAAGTCGCTAGTTTGGCTATGCTCGCAGAGTTTACCTAGATTTGTAGTCAGTTTTATAGCTACAGTATGTCTTGCTGTGGCTTTACGGCTGTGAATTTTATCTTTACCAATTATGACTGGG
>JACRFZ010000082.1 GCA_016212515.1 Candidatus Melainabacteria bacterium | reverse complement strand
GCCTTTCTGGCCGTTTAACTTATCTGGGGGTCCACTTATATTGCCATCAAGTTTGCCCTTGAAACCATGCCGCCCTGCTTTCTGGGGGCGGTGCGCTTTACCGGTGCCGGCTTGCTCATGTGCCTGGTGGCCGTCTTACGCAAGGAGCCCCGACCGACCTTTGAGCAACTGCGGTCGGCCGCCGTTCTTGGCATGCTTTTGCTGGTCTTCGGCAGTATGGGTGTGGTTTTTGCCGAACGCACCGTGCCCTCGGGCCTGGTTTCGCTATTGGTCACCTCCGTGCCTATTTACATAGTGCTGCTCCAGTGGATTTTGCCGGGCCGTATGGGGCGGGTTCCCAGCTTGAAAGTGCTTCTCGGTCTTGCTTTCGGAGTGATGGGTCTGTCTTTGTTGCTCGATCTGGATACTATATTCGGTGCGGAGAAAATTGATCTGGCCGGCGCGGCCTGGGTGCTGATTGGCGCCTTTGGTTCCGCTTGCGGTGCCCTTTATACTCGCGTGGCCAGGGTTCATCAAAGCAAGATTTACTCGGTGGGTTTGCAGATGACCTTTGCCGGGTTATTTCTTCTGCTTGCATCTTTTGCCACCGGTGAGTTTTTGCACCTCGACCTGCAGGGCATTACTGCAAAGTCGCTCTGGTCATTACTTTATCTTGCGGTTTTTGGATCGATCATCGGGTTTTCGGCCTACGTCTATCTTTTGCAGAATGTCTCACCATCCCGGGTGGCTACCTATGCTTATGTCAATCCCGTAGTGGCTGTGCTCCTGGGTTGGCTTCTGGGCGGCGAAGCCGTCACCACCCGCACCCTGATATCTGCGGTTGTGGTCATTGCCGCGGTCTGGATGATCAACACCGGGCAGCACAAGTCCTTGCTTGCGCCCCGGGCGGAAAAGCAGAAGGAAGCAGATGAGGCGGCTTGAGAAAGGCCGGTTTAAGTGTAAAACTAATGCTCCTAAATCCATTTACCTGTTCAGTGGTAAGGTGGGTGGTAAATCCGGAGTTGTCATAAGTGAAATTATCGCGCAGTCTCAAGGCAAGTCTTTGCACCTGGTTACTATTGAGTGCGGTGGCCGGTCAGCCCTTTGGTATCGGCGCGGCGAGCGCGGCCGAGGCCCCTTATGTCAAGCAGCTTGAGCGGGGCGTCAGAAAGCTTAAGAAGGGCGACTACGAAGATGCCGTGAGCTGTTTTACCAGCCTCTTGAAAGACTATCCGACTGTTTATGAGGCCTATTTGAAGCGAGCCGGTGCCCGGGCTGAGCTGAAGGACGTAGACGGTGCCCTGAAAGACTATGAGCAGGCCATAAAGACCAATCCCAATGCCACCGAGTCTTATCTGGAAAGAGGCGCCCTGTACTTGAAGTTGGGTGACAGAACGGCTGCCATTGCCGACTATTCGGAGGCGCTGCGCCTCAGCCCGCGGGACGGTAAAGCTCGTCTTCTACGGGCGCAGGTGCTTCATAAAAACGGTGACTATGCCGGGGCCGTTCAGGACTTAGACCAGGTTTTGAAAGTGGAGCCGGGCAATGTGGTGGCCCGCAAAGAGCGGGCTGATTGTAAGTCGCATCTGGAGTTATACGACGAGGCAATAAGCGACTATGAATATCTCCTCAAGAAAAATGGCTCCAAAGTCTTTCCTGTGCACTATGAACTGGGAGAGGCGCTGCAACTGAAGGGTGATAAAAAAGCCGGCAGCGAGCACTTTAATTTGGTGGTGCAGCATTACACTCGTGAACTGTCTCGTTCTTCCAAGAAGGGCGGCGATTACATTTATCGAGGCATGGCCTATTACCAGTTGGGCGAAAAGGAAAAGGCTTTGCGTGACCTGGAAAGCGGCGTGGCGCTTCTGGCCGACGACGCCCAGGCCAATTACCAGTTGGGGCACCTCAAATACCGCCTGGGGGACAATGAAGGGGCCTTGAAGGTACTGGACCGGGCTCTCAAGCTCGATCCCAAATTGCATCCAGCCCTTGTGGACCGGGCCGAGATATACAGCAGCCAGGGTGATTTCGGTGCGGCTCTCACCGATTTGAATCAGGCTCTGGCTCTGTCCCGTAGCCCCGAGGAACTCTCGGATCGGGCTATGGTTCGGCTCTCCATCGGTGATGTGGGTGGCGGTATACAGGACATTTTGGAAGCCAGTAAACTTAGCCCCACTTTCATCGGGCGAAAACAGAAAGAGGTGGCGGAAAAACTGGAAGCTGCATCAGGCAAGCCGGAAACAGCGAAATTGCAGGCCGGCACGCTGTTGCAGATCGCCCTGCTCGATCTCGCCTGTGGCAATATCGATTCGGCGGAGAGCACGGCCAGGCAGGCGATTTCTATTCTGGATAAATTGACCCGGGAGAAAAAGCTTTCCGGCTCGGATCCGCAGAATGCCTATGCCCTCTTGCTTCTGGGTAACGTGTATATGAAGAAGCGCTCTCTCGTTGAAGCGGAATCGCTCTTTCGCATCGCCCTCAACAAGCTGCGTAATACCGCCAGTGGTGAGCAGAAATATGCCGTGTTTTCCCTGGAAGAATGTGCCAAAATGCTGATTGCCGCCTCCAGTATGGAAGAAGCCGGTTCGATTTTGTCCGATACTCGCCTGGTGCGAGCTACAACCGGTTTGACCGAGAACGCCTTCTCTTCCGATATGTCGCGCAAAGCTGAGCAGGCGGTGGAAGCCTATAAGCAAAAGCGAAAATACGATCGGCAGGAAGATCTGGTGCGCCGGGCTGCTTCCGGCAGCGCTTCCGCCGGGGAAGAAGGTACCGGCTCCGCTGAGGAACAGATTCAAATTAACCGGCCCATTCGCGATAAATGGGCCTTGATAGTCGGTACGGGGCGCTTCAAAGACTCTCGTATCAATCTCAAGTATGCGGCCAAGGACGCCGAAGACTTCGCCAATTTCCTGATCAAGGAGAAAGAGTTCGCCCCCGACCATATTCAGCTTCTCACCAATGAAGCTGCTACCCGGGCTAACATTCTTTCCCTTCTGGGCAGCAAGTGGTTGCCGCGGGTGGCCGAGCGCGATGATCTGGTGGTAATTTATTTTTCCAGCCACGGCAGTCCCTCCAGTCTTGATGTGGGCGGCGTCAATTATCTTGTCGCTCATGACACCGATCCAAACGATCTCTATGCCACTGGCATTGCCATGCAAGATCTGGCCCGAATCATCAAAGGGCGGGTGCACTGCGATCGCATTATGCTTGTTCTTGATGCCTGTCATAGCGGTGTGGCCGGTCCGTCTACGGCTGCCGGCAAGGGCATGGAGCGTGCCGCTAACGTCAATGTGGAACAAGTGGTGCAGGGCACCGGGCAGCTGGTGATTTCCTCCAGCAAGCCCGATCAGAGATCCTGGGAGAGCAGTCGTTATGAGGGCAGCGTCTTTACCAAGTATTTGATGGAAGGGCTGCGCCGCAACGGAAAGCTAACCAAACTTGGCGATGCCTATGCCTATTTAGAGTCGGAAGTGCAGCGGGAAGTTTTGCGCGATCGGGGCGTCCTGCAGACGCCGGTTATGCGCAGCAAATGGCGCGGCACCGATTTGATCATCGGCGTGACGCCGGCACAGCCTTCCCCCGGTTTGGGTGATATAGAACTGCCTGATGCGGTGGATTCTAAGTTGGCAAAAGGCAGCGGAAAGTCTGCTACCATAAGCGGCGGCAGTGCTTCTTCCGGGGCGGGCCACAGTGTCGGCGGTCGCGGCCGCGCCCGGGGTAAGCGCCGCTGACGGTATTCCAGAAAGTCTTTCTGAAAGCCATTTTTTTGCACTAAAACCAGTATGGGAAAGCTAATGAACACTTCTAAGAAGCAGTCCGAAGGCAGAAAGTCTGGAGGCTCCGCCGTACCACGGCTTAAGAGCGTTTTGATTGCCCTTACACTTGGCCTGCTCCTGGCGCCGCCTGTTTCTTGCCAGCAGATGATCTGGCAGGCTTTCAATGACAGCGGCAGCAAGTTCTATGATGAACACGATTATGAACGGGCCGAGAAGAGCCTGCTCAACGCCGTTAAGGAAGCGGAAAAACTCAGTAAAGACGGACCGGAGCTGGTGGCCAGCTTGAAACTCCTGCGCAAAGTCTATCTTGCTCTCGATAAGCAGGCTCTGGCAGCTCAGGTGGCGGAGCGACTTTCTACTCTGGGCGCCTCTGAAGCCGGAGGCGAGACCTCCCCCGCTACAAGCGGCGAAGTTAGTACCAGGTCTGAGAATATGGCGCCTAAGGCTGATGTTGCCTCCAGACCTGCCGACAACAGTTCGCCCGCCCGGACTCAAGCCGCTTCCAGACCTGAAAATGCAGATGTCGCTCCTGCTCTCGATGGTTCTACCGACTCCGGGGACAAGACCCTGCGCCGAGAGGGCGGCAGTGCCCCGTCAAATAGCGCTTCCCTGTCAAATAGTGCCTCCAGTAGTGCCCCTGCTACTTCTGTCGCCGGTACCGGCTCTGCTTCTGCACCGGTGCTTGCCTCCAGTCGAGGCATAGACGGTGAACTACGGGTCGGTCAGGGCGTGAAAAAGGCTGTTGAGCTTTTGAAACTGAGCGGCCATATAAGCTGGGAGAAGTCCGTGGCCATCTCCAGTGACGGACTGAGGGCCATTTCCGGCAGTGATGACGACACAGTGCGTCTCTGGGATTTGCAGACCGGTAAGGAGTTGAAGCGCTTCGACGGTCATGACGACAATGTCAACAGCGTAGTGTTCTCTCCTGCAGCCAACACGGCACTTTCCGGCAGCACCGACAAGACAGTACGCCTCTGGGATCTGGAGACCGGGGCTTGCTTGAAAAAGTTTGAAGGGCACAGCAACATAGTCCTCAGTGTGGCTTTCTCACCTTCCGGAAATCGCGCCGCCTCCGGTGGTTACGATGGCACGGTGCGTATTTGGGATGTACTGACCGGCAAGGAGCTGCAGGTCTTGCAGGGACAGCTTGGTACCGTGCGCTGCGTGGCCTTCACCCCTGACGGCGAGCAGTTGCTCACCGCCGGTAGTGACAGGGTGATAACTCTATGGCGTCTGAAAGATGGCTCGGTAGTGCGTCGGTTTACCGGTCATAAGGGTGATATCACCAGCCTCAGTGTATCCGCTGACGGCAGCAAGATTCTTTCAGCCGGTCGCGATTTGTCCATTCGCATCTGGGATCTGGCCGGCGGTTCGGAATTGCAGAAACTTGTGGGTCATGGTGACTGGGTCTCTAATGCTGTTTTTGTGAGCGGCGATACCAAGGTGGCCAGCGGCAGCCTCGACAAAACCTTTCGCATCTGGGATGTGGCTACCGGCGCCGAGCAGGATTCCTTTACCATGAACAGCTTCGGTATGTGGTGCCTGGCTTTCACGAAGGACGGAGATCGTGCCTTGACGGGCAGCAACGACTATTCCTTGCGCTTCTGGCGCCTATCTAATTAATCCGCTTGATTATTTTTGAGTGCCGCCTTTCGTGGTATAGAATTTTGGGCAGTCTCTAGTTCCCTTAAACAAGGAGCAGTGAACACATGAAATGGATGATGATACCGGGCGCCTGATTGGCGCCGGCAAGTGGGGCGGGCTGAAGATGCGTTGGGCGCTGGTTTTTGCAGTTGTTGTCGGTCTGGAGGGTACTCTCTTACCCTGGTCAAAGCCCGCCTGCGCTGATTCCGTCACTGATGCCTGGCGCCTTTACACTAGTAAGAAGTTTGAGGCCTCAGCCGCTACGTTCGAAAGGGCCCTCGCTTCGGCGCCGCCTTCCCCCAGGCTGTATTATTATGCCGCACTGGCTAACCGCGAGGCCAAGCGAACTGCAAGGGCCGGACAGCTATTCGAATACGTGGCCAAAAATTTCCCCAACTCTCCTGAAGCCTCTCTTTCGGCGGCGGCTCTCGGTGGAAAAAGTGCAGCGGCGGCTGTTTCTGCGTTGCCCGGGGGGAATGCCGCTGCGCAGACCGCTACCGCCGGCTCGGGCAGCACTGTTCGCTCCGGCGAAGCCGCCGGGCGCAGAGGCAGCAATTCGGCCGTTGCCGGAGAGCTTTTTTCCAGACCTCACAAGAAGGGCGATTTCCCATTTAGTGCCGAAGATATTGCTCGTGATGGCGCCCACGGAGTTGATCAGACCAACGCTCCCAATTGTTGGTTTGAATCCACTGTCTCTTCGCTAGCACAGTTACCTCGCGGTCAAAGGCTCTTGGCCAAGATGATTACTTATGGAGACGGTGAGAGTTTTATTGTCAGGTTTCCTGGCGATGGAGTTGAATATAAAATTTCCATGAGCGACTTGCACAATTCCGGCGTCCGTTGCAAAGCTCTCTGGGCCTCACTCATCGACTATGCGCAGAGGCAGAAGTTTCCAGACAATGCCGGCTCGGCCGGTGCCTATTCGGACCAGCATCGCTTGCAGACGGCCCTTAGCTGCATCACGGGCAGCCGGGCCGAATTGATCAAGCCGGGGCAGGCCTCCACTCAGGAGGTGTCTTCCTTTATCTATGGCGCCGTCAGCTCTCAGAATCCCATCACGGCGGGTACATCCGGTCGTGATACCAGTATTGCCGCACCAATTATCGAAGGGCACGCTTATACGGTAATCGGCTTTGAACCGGCTCGCGGCATGGTGACAGTGCGCAATCCCCATGGGCGGTCTTCGCAGCGCTTCAGCCTGCCTGATGACCCTCAGCACCTCAAATTCGAGCAGCTGGACGACGGCGTCTTCAAAATGCATGTGGATCTTTTCCGGGTTTCCTTTGGCTCCCTCTGCCGGGCCAATATATAGGGCTTTGGATAACCGGCGGCTGGCCTTATCGGCCCGGTACAAAGTCGAGGGCTTTTATGTTACCGGTTAGCTTTATAGGCTCCCGTTTGCCCATTTCCAGCCAGAGCCTGGTGGTAGTTTCACCGGCCTGACCGGCTATAGTTTGACCCTGTGTCACTCTAATTGAACTGACCTCGGTGTTGAGTACATCCAGCGGTTTGATGCCGGGCGGGCGGGTGAAGTGCTGCAGGGCGATATCCCGTCCTTGTTTATTGAGATAAAGATCAACTCCGTCGTCGGTCATTTTGACGCCCTGTACAACCCAGCGCTGCAGAAAGCCTAGCTGAGAAGGATGCAATTCTTTGATGCTCTGGGCGTAGTTCAGACCGGGTACGGCTCCCACCGAGTAGTTGTGCTTGAGGGCTTCCGTGCCCTGGGTTACTTTTGCCATGTCGAAGGCGCCGGCTACTTCTCCGTCGGCTCTTTTGAACATACTGGTGAGTGGTTTGGCGGCGCTGTCGTCCAATTGTCGTCCGACCTGGGCTAGTGTGCTTGCACCCTCATTTCCCTTAAAGAAACTAGCGGCCGGTTTGAAAGAGTTCAAGCCAAGGTCGTCTACAAAGCTGCCGGCCCTCTTGCTGATAGCCATACCGATGTCATCGGCGGCACCAGTTACGTAAGCCAGGGCTCTTGGGTTCTGTCCTTTACTGGCATAGAGAAGCGCTGCTGTTCCAACAACAGCCATGGCCATGTATGCTTCTTGCTGCAGTTTGAATGACTGTCCGTTTTGATTGTCTGTACCGTGCGAGGACTCCAGGTTTTCGAATAAGTTAGAACCCATTGCTCTTACTCCTCGGGGCAGGTGAGTATTAGCAAGATATAGCTCGGATTCCCTTGCGATTTGGTGGTAAAAATGACTATAACTCACCGGGCGGTAAATGTTGAATGAATTCTTGAATTTAGGGGGAGAATTACGAAGCCGATGCGCATTTTAGTATTGGGAGCCGGTGCCACCGGGGGATATTTCGGCGGCAGAATGCTGGAAGCCGGGGCCGATGTGACCTTCCTTGTACGGTCGCAGCGGGCTGAGAGGCTGAGACGGGAGGGGCTCGTTGTCGAAAGTCATTACGGCAATTTGCATCTTCGCGATCTTGCTTTAGTAGAGAAGGTGCAAGAGCCTTTTGATTTAGTCATATTGTCCTGCAAGGCTTACGATTTAGAGGATGCCATGGAGGCGGTGGCACCGGCTGTGGGAGCCGAATCTATGGTCTTGCCTCTGCTCAACGGTATGCAGCACCTGCCGGTTCTGCAGAAGCGCTTTGCCGAGGAAAATATTCTCGGAGGCTGTTGCGTCATATCGTCGGAACTGTCTGAAGATGGGCGAATTATCCACCTCAACAAGAACCACAGCCTGCGCTATGGCGAATTATCCGGTGTCATGAGTGAGCGCATGCAAGAGTTGGAGGAGGTGATCGCCCCCTGTAATTTCACTTCCCAAGCTAGCTTTAGCATTGTTCAGGATATGTGGGAAAAGTGGGTCTTGATTGCCAGTCTGGCGGCGCTTACAACCTTGATGCGGGCTACGGTCGGTGATATCGCCCGCGCTCCCTTTGGAAAAGAGATAGCGGAGCAACTGGCCTCTGAATGTCTGGCCATTTTGAAAGCGCACGATTTTGAGCCGTCGTCGGCTTTTGTGGAAGCCACTTATTCGCGTCTGGTCGATCCTGCTTCTACTCTCACGGCCTCTATGCTTCGCGATATGGAGCGGGGCAATAGAGTGGAAGGAAAGCAAATTCTCGGAGACTTTATCCATATGGCAAAGGCTAAAGAACTGTCTGTGCCTGTGTTGCAGGCTGCCTACTGCCATGTAAGCGCTTATGAACTGAGGCGCGGACTTTGTGACACTGCCTCTTGAGTCTTTTGGTTCTAATGGCGACGCTTCATCAGTAATCATCCTTCTCGATGCCGTATTTCTTATTGTCCTGGCGCGCCCACTGAGGCAGGCTCGGGCTGAGGGGGTTCATGGCGCGGCGCTCTTTTGTGCCGTCCGCTAAGACCAGCATGTAAGAGGGATTGCGAGGGTGGAAAGAGAGCTTTTCCTGGTCGAACCAGTGTTTGCCGCCTGCCTGCGGCATTGCCAGCACCACCAGAGACTTCTTCTCCAGTGGGCTGAGGTAGATGATACCGCAGGTGAAGCGGCCCCTCCTCAGGGTTACCTCTATTTCCGGTTTGCCTGAAAGCCGGGCGTCACGCCAGGCAGGTAGTATGAATTCATCGATGTTCTTGCCCGGTTCCAGTACGCAAGACTGGCCTGTGACGGTACAGACGATCTGGTTTTCACTATTGCTCTTTCGCCACTCTTCCAGCCAGGGGTGCTCTTTTACTGCCGCCTGACAGAGCTTGAACTTGTCGTGCAATTGCTCCCAGGTGAAAACCGGTTGGCCGCGATTGATTTGATTCTGCCAGAGCAGACAGTCAATCGCTCCTCTGTCCACTGGTGCCAGTTCTGCTAAGAGGAAGTGCGGTTTACTCAAATCGGCTGCGAAGGAGCATTTTGTCACCGTATAGTTTTTACCGACGGTAAGAGCGCCGGGCAGGGCCTCTAGAAGCTCGATGCCCAGGGCCTGGTCAAGCTGGAAACCCACCTGGTAAGACCAGAGCAGGCGGTCGCTCCAGAAGTCTTGCTGCCAGTACTTTGCACCGTCCAGAAGATTCTGATTGGGTCCCTTGACGCATGGGTCCAGAGCTTTAAGCTTGAGTGGAAGAGTAGTGGAGTAAGTCGAGCATTTTGTATCTCCTGTTCGAATTGTCCAGGGCAGCATCCATGGGCATTCATGAGAGCTCGATACTTCGATAGTCTCGGCATGCAAACTTGGATCTTTAATCACCAGTTTGTATTGGACGTGCTGTGTGCCGCAGTCGCGGAAGCTCATTTTCAGCCTGGCCGCTTCCACCACCGCCGGGTACTGAAAGGCTTCCTTGCGTTTTTGCAGGGCTTTTGAATAATCGCTGTTCGATTGGTGGCAAGCCGCCTTTTGCATTATTATGGTATGCAAGTTTACCGACTGCGGTGTAATTCCCAGGCTCTCTGGATTGAAAGTTGATTGGCTTTTGGCTTCCTCAATGGCGGTCAGAAGGTCCAGCAGTTGTTTGCGACTGAGGACTCTGCCTTTGCCGTTCTTGTTAGCTTCTATATAGTTGTCACCGACTTTGTTGAAAGTGGTCACTAAACTTTTGCTGTCGGTACAGCCCTGGGAGCGGTCGGTGAGAACCAGTTCTTCCTTGGACTGGGCTTTCGCCGGGCAAAGCAGAACTATGAAGGCTGTGAGCCAGCCGGTAAGAAAGGCTCGTATACTCAAGATGGCACCTCAAGGATTTGGTTCTATTGGCTGAGTGATGCCTATTTTAGGACTTCCCCCGGGTTCGGTAATTCTCCTAGCCCTGAGAGCCCTTCAGTGAAAACCCGGTTGTTTTAGGACCGGCGCTCACCTAAATTGGTGTGAAAGTTGTTCGATTTACCAGCGCTGTTTTCTGCCGGAAGCCTCATTTAATGAGCCGACCGCGTAGTTTCCTTTGGGGAAGGAGGTTTAAATGGACGATACCATTTTACAGGGGGTGAATACTGCCGGCACCGTGCGGGTCAATATGCTTGCCAATCTGGAGAACTTGTTGAACATGTTCGCTAACGGCACGGAGCTATTGATGATCGCCTGCGGTGTCTTGCTGATTATTTTTGCCTTTCACCAGATGTACCGTGCTCGTCAGGTAGCGGCCAGTCGCTTGCGCCCTGCCACTGTGGCCATTTTGCCATGGCGTCTATGCACAACCAGGCTCTATGCCGGAGGAGCCGTGATCGGCCTGGGGCTGGCCGTACCCGGGGCCCTTAACTGGCTGGTTGCCTTTGCCCGTGATTGTGCCCTTTTCAATTAGTCTGTTTTTTTTCTTGGTCGGGAGAGCTTTGATGGAAACAGTTATTAGTGGTGTTGCACAGACAGGCTCGGTGCGAGTCAATAATCTAGCCATGCTGGAGGCCTTGCTGAACATTTATGTTAACGGCATAGAGATTTTACTGATTGCCTTTGGTGCTCTGTTATTTATGACCGCCCTCTATCGCAGGCGCCGCGCCATGCGCACCCATGATGTTCCGGCCGGTGCGAGCCTCATTTGCTTGAAGCGTAATTTCACCGGCTCTATTGGGTGGCAGGCCTTCCTTGGTGTTGGCTTGCTTACTCTGGGAGTGAATATACCGGGGGCTATTAACAGAGCTTGGGAAGGTCTGCGATATGCAAATTTGTTCCAATGAGATTGAACGTGCTCAAGATTCTAAGTCATGGTTAGTATCGCCATTTATAGATCTGGCTTTTATCTGCGGCGGTTTTCTCTGGTTGCTTTTTGGGCTGCATGCCTTTGCTCTTTGCCAGACTGAGAATTTGCATCAACTAAAGTTCCTAGAGAATATTTCCATCATTGGCGTTCTATTTGTGGCGGAGGCCCACACTATTAGCACCTTTTTCCTGGTCGGTGAAAGCGATAATGCCAGAGCCGATATAGGGGCGCCTCTGAATCGGCTTCTTCCTTTCTCTGGGCATTCGAGCTGGTTTGTCCCGGCTCTTTTGTTCCTTCTGGTGTTTGCCTTGAGCGGGCTCTGTTTGCAATTTGTGGTAGTGCCGGCGGTGCTGGCTAAGATCTATCTGCTACTTGTGCCTCAGCACTTCATCGCTAAGAGTCGGGGCATTTATCTTCTTTATCGTTTAAGAGCCGACTCGCTCTGCGCAGGCTTTCGCCGCTGGTTCCTTTTCTTTACTACCCGTATCGTTATGTTCTATTGGATTGCGGTTTTACTATCGCACTGGTCGAGCCCTTCGCCGGTATTTCTCTTTCAAAAGCTGCCTGATTGGAGTGTTTTGCCCGATGTGGTGCCGGCTGTCCTTTATCTGCTTTCGCTGGGCAGTTGTTTGCTCTTATCCGCAATTATGGTGGCAGACTTTGTCGCCGGGCCCGGGCGGGCGTCCTGGCCAGGCAGTTTACAGCTCATTTCCGGCTTGTTTCTCTTTTTGATTCCGGAGCCCTTTCTGGGAGAACTCTGGCTCTATGCGCCGGCCTACTTTCACGGCAGCCAGTATCTCTGTCTGGTTTATAGTCGCACTAGAAATACGCGGGAATTTCTTTCCTTCGTGTTCTGGCCGCTGGCCCTGGCTTTGTCCGTTATTGTCTTTGCCGGCTTCCCGCTCCTTATGCAGAGCTTGGGCCTGGCTGCCGGTGCCGCCTCGGGAGCGGCAGTAGCAGTGGTATTTTGCCTTGCTCAGTTTGCGCATATAGTCGCCGATGCGCGTATCTGGAAGTTGAGAAAGTCGGCTGTGAGGGCGGCGCTGTCTTGATTTTAGAGTGCAAAAGAAAAGATGCCTCTTGTTGAAGAAGCATCTTTTCAGAATATTCTATTGCTGCGCTTTTAGCCTTTGCGAATTTGCCAGAAGTCTTCGCCGAGGATGTCCCAGGGCAGTCTTCTTTCGTCGGGCTCGTTGGCATCGAAGCACTGATTGACGAAGTAAATCATGTTGGCCGGATTTTGCCAGACATTAGCGAGGCCGTGGGCTACACCGCGGGGAATGTAGAGGGCCTGGGCGCGACCGGCACCCATGACGAAACGCATGGTCTGATTGTAGGTGGGGGAATCTTTGCGGGCATCGAACAAGCCGATCAGTAGTCTGTCGTAAGGCATGATGAACCAGACATCTTCCTGGTTGTAGTGCAGGTGGAAGGCTTTGATTACGCCCGGCAACATCTGCGAGAAGGTGGTTTGCTTAACTTTGAAATCAGGCAAGATCTGCAGATTGCCGTTGTCGTCAAAACGTACAATTTCTGCCAGGGAGCCGCCGTCGTCTACAAACATGTTGAGATTGATCAGTTGTACTCCATCAATGACAGGCTTTTTGGAATAGTCCTGCACTGAGAGTTCTTTGTTGTAGTCGTGGCCGATGGCTTCTTGTGTAAGTGGTTTCAACATAAGCATAAATTATTAGCTGTTAATTCTTGTCGCCTGATTTTTGGTGTTTAACGAAGACGCTGCAATTATAACACTAGCGGCTCAAGGCCTTCTTGCCTTCTACGTTGAGGGCCAGATAACGTTGCAGCGCATCTTGCCAGGGAGTCAATTCCCGTCCGATAGTGGAAATGAGCGTGGTTTTGTCAAGCACCGAGTACTTCGGTCTGGTGGCTGGTCTTGGGAAGTCTTTTGTCTCGATGGGCACTACCTCCACATCTTTTCCCTTCACAATTTCCCGGGCGAACTCCCACCAGTTGGTCACTCCTTCATCGGTGGCGTGGTAGATGCCCCAGCGGTTGGTGACGATCAAGTCGGCAATTACTTCCGAGAGAGTGAGAGTGCAGGTGGGTGTACCGACCTGGTCCGAGACTACTCGCAGTTGTTTGCGCTCGCCGGCCATGCGGGTGATGGTGTCCACGAAATTGGAGCCGTGGGGACCATAGAGCCAGCTTGTGCGCACTATGTAAAAGCGATTCAAATGTCTCTGAACGGCTTCTTCGCCGGCTAGCTTCGATTTACCGTAGATGGAAAGGGGGCGGGTTTTGTCCCAGGTAGTGTAAGGCTGCTTCTGTTCGCCGTCGAAGACATAGTCGGAGCTTACATAGAGCACCGGTATATCCAGGTCTCCGGCGGCCACCGCCAGATTTTCCGTGCCATAGCCATTTATGAGATAAGCCAGACCTGGTTCCGACTCAGCCTGGTCGACCTTGGTATAGGCCGCTGAGTGAATCACCAGGTCCGGCTTGACTTTCTGCAAAGTGGACCGGACGTCTGCGAAGTTTGTGACATCTAGCTCTTCCTTGGGAAGGGCAATTACCTCATGGCGGCGTTTCTCCAGGCAGGGTGTCAGTGCTCTTCCGAGCATGCCACCAGCACCGGTGACAACAATTTTCATCTGCCGCTCGCTGGTGTAATTGCTTGCGTCCTGCTTTTGAGCCACGATATCTACCACCGTAAGTGCATTTAAGTCTGTCCCTTACACTAACCAGAAGGGTTTACTATTGAGCTGTTTTAACCAGCTCTTTCGTGCCCTCTGCCTTACCCGCGCTGCTTGCATGGGGTTTGGTGACGGCTTTTACCCATTCGGTGTTCTCGGTGTACCACTTGATGGTTTCGCGAATGCCTGTTTCGAAAGTGTGTTTGGGTTTCCAGCCCAGTTCTCTTTGAATTTTGCTGGAATCAATGGCATAGCGGCGGTCGTGTCCGAGGCGGTCTTGTACGTACTTGATTGACTCTTCTCCTTTGCCTAATTCGGAGATGATCAATTTGGTGATGTACATATTGGTGCGTTCGTTGTGGCCACCCACGTTGTAGACTTCGCCGGCAACACCTTTGTGGAAAGCCAGGTCGATGGCGCTGCAATGGTCTTCCACCTGCAACCAGTCGCGCACATTCAAGCCGTCACCGTAG
>JACRFZ010000085.1 GCA_016212515.1 Candidatus Melainabacteria bacterium | reverse complement strand
TGACTCTCTGAGAATCGCGACGATCTGTTCATCCGTGAATCGACTCTTTTTCATTTTTACCTTCTCCCGACTGATTGAAACTATGACTTAAATCTGTTCAATCGTCTACTTGGCCTGGTTCAAGTTCTCGGGGTGGGGTCACCGGCAACGAACTTTTGGATGATGATAATTTACGATACAGCGATCATCTTAAAGACCTCAAGTATCTCAATTGTCACTTTACTCGCCTTTCCGATGCATCTCTTACTACTATAGCCAAGTTTGACCAGTTGCAATTTCTAGATGTCAGTCATACGCTCATTTTTCACCTGGAGAGCCTACCCAATCTCAAAAATCTCAAGACGTTATACATGGATTCGCTGCCGGGTCTGCCCGAGGTGCTGAAGGAGTTGCGTAAGACTTCTGTGATTGAGGCTCTCGACATAAGCGACATCAGTATTACTGCTAACGATGTGGAACTATTGAAAGGCTTGAAGAAGTTGCGGCGCCTTAACTTGCATGGTTCTAAGATTGACCAGGACAGTCTGCCGGCTCTGCTTGATAGTTTGAGTAATTTGAACTATCTGGATCTTTCTGCCAATAAATTGAGCGACTCTCAGGTGGAGCGACTGCTGCCGGCTTTGAAGCGATCCAATTTGAGAATACTCTTGTTGTCTAAAGATAGCCTATCCGAATCTGTGCGCCGGCGAATCGAAAGTAATCTGCCGGATGGTTGCCGTGTGAATTACGAGACGGTCATCGAAAATGCCGGCATGAGTGAACTAATAAGCGGTCTGGGAAAATTTTGAAGATTCAGCCCAGTCCTATGTAAGGAGGCACATGGGGGCGATAGTCTCCGTATCCTTCATCTTTATTGTTGGGCTGCTCCATCTCTTTTTCTAGGGCCTCGTATTCGGCCTGTGAAAGCACGCCTTTAGCTATTGCCACCGAGCATGGTGCGCGACCGGCGACTGACTGCGAGACACTGCCCATCAGAAGTCTGGTAAAGCCGGTTTTACCATGAGAGCCAAGCACTATCAGGTCGGCCTGCCAGTTTTCAGCCACTGCCATAATGACTTCATCGGGGGTGCCGTCGTGCACCTGGGTGGTGACATTTTCTCGACCGAAGGCTTCGATGAGAGGCTGCGCCATTTCTTGCAGTTCTACCTGGGCCATTGTGCTCAAGTGCACCGAGGCGAAGTCTGCCGTACTGAGCATTGTTTCGGAAACTTCCTTGACGGCTGTTACAAGTTTAAAGCGAGTGTTCCTGGCAAAGCCCAGGTTGGCCAGCCACTGAACGGTTGCTCTACTGAAGATGCTGCCGTCTACCGGTATCAGTACGCTTTCAAAGCCGTCGTTCAATTCCTGAGCCAGGTCTTTCAGGTGCGGCTTGAGAATCATTACTGGGCAGCCGGCGTGAAGCATGACGTGTTGAGATACGGAACCGGTGAGCAATAATTCCAGCCCCCTGTGCCCGCGGGTACCCAGAACGATCAGGTTGGCCGACCAGCGCCGGGCTTCTTTGATTATTGTTTCTTTGGGCTCACCATGGGCGATATCATAGAAAATGCGGCAGTGGGGTAGTAGATTCTGCAGGCGTTGGGCCTTCTCCCCGAGAAGGTCTATGACGAGCTGTTCTTCCTTGTGCAGCGGTCTTCCTTCTTTCGGTTTTGGCCCTTTGATGGAAGTGAAAAGATTGATTTCAGTGCCTTCCGGCCAGTTCATGCTCTTGACGGTGGTAAGCAGTGTTTCGCTTTGTTCACTGTGATCTATGGCTGCCAGAATCTTCATTTTGCGCCGTCCTCCTGGAAGATCAAGGCGTATTGCCTGGGAAGGAAATCCAGGCTGGACTTAAGCTTATAGCCGGCTTGCTGCATTTCGCTTTCGGTTTGCTTAGAGTCGATGCGCATGTTTTGGGGTGGACCATCAGTTATCTGGGAGTCTTTCTTAAAGTCTATTATGACTATTTTGCCGTCTTTGTTGAGGCAACTCTTCAGTTTGCTGAAGTACTCAGGTCGATTGTCGATGTGGTGGTAGGTGTTTACTACCAGAATCAGGTCCAGTTTCTCGGGAAAGCCAGGGTTATGACTGTCTACGGACAGCGCCTGCATATTGGCTAGTTTTCGTTTTCTGGCCAGGGTGGTTAGATATTTGACCATGTCTTTTTCGCTGTCGGCTGCATAAACTTTGCCTTCCGGCAAAAGTTTAGCCAGGCGCCAGGAAAAGTAGCCGGTGCCGGCGCCCAGGTCTGCTACTTTCTCCTGCCCGGAGAGGTTGAGGGCTTTCAGGACCTGGTCTGGCATTTGCCAGCTATCGCGTTTTTTGTCGTCAAATTTGCGGGACCAGCGTTGGGCATTGGAGAAGTCTTTGTGGAAGCCTTCATGATGGAGTTGTTCTGAAGCGGCGGTGACTTCAAGGGCGCGGCAGGGAGCCGCCAGGGCTAAGGCGAGCAAGAGGACCAGTTTTAGCCGGTTCAATGCTGGTGAGGTGGAAAGTAATGGGCGCTTGAGCCTGAGCATGGTGACGAAAGTTTCCTTGTTGCGGATTTTCAGGGGCCGGCAGTCTGCCCTGGATGGTTTGTGAGCCAAAAGGATACCACTGGGAGGTGCCGCCGTGCTTTTTCTACAAGATAGGTGCTTTAATTTCAGCCATTGTTTAAGCTAGTGTTTTCTATGGCAAGATCCTATGGCACGAAATGCCCGGAACCATTTATTCCTATCGGCATTGTAGGCACCAATTCATGTACGCATCGGGGTTTAAATTGCACAAGTCTTCTATTCGAAACGGCATTCTTTTCATGCTTGCCCTTAGTGCCGGTATTTTTACAATTGAAGCCGGTCGGGCCCTGCCTGCGCCCCCCAGTGATTTTGAAAATTTGCCTGGCTATGTGCTTATACCGCCTCGTTCTTACAAGCCGGCGCCCACTACTTTAGACTCCGAGGCCGGTAAGAAACAGGTGCTCGCCGGCGGTTGCCTCAGTTGCCATGCCGTTCTAGAGGATGGTCGCCTGACCGGTGGCAGTTCTGCTCCCATGTTTGCCGGTATTGGGGCTTATCGCAACGAACAGAATATTATTGACAGGATCAGTAACAGGCGCCGGGTGGGTTTGATTGAAAGCCGCAGCATGAGCCACATTCATGTTGATCCGGCGGCGGCAAGAATGATTGCTCGCTATCTGCTTACCCTGCCTGAGCCGGAGAAGGGCGTGCTTGTGGCTTCACACGCCCCCAGGGAAAGCGGCAGTAAGCCTAAACTGGAGCCATTTAAGCCGGCTGTTGCTACTGCTTCCAGCAAGGCTGGTTACTTGCTCTTCAAAGCCAATAATTGCCTGGCCTGCCATGAGGTTCAGGGCTTTGGCGGCCATCTGGGACCGCCCCTTGATGGCGTGGGAGCCAGGCTCAGCCGCGCCGACCTGACCGCTCGCATCGAGGGCATGGCCGCTCCGGCGCCTGCCGTCAAAGCCGGCGAAGGACGCCCGCCCGTTGTGAAGATGCCGGCCTTCAAGCTCAAGAAAGATGAGCTCAAGAAGCTGGTGGATTACTTGCTCACCCTGCCTGTAGACAGCTATCAGCCTGCCGCACCATCCAAAGCCAGTGCTGAAGGGGCAAAGCTTTATGCCAAGTATCAGTGTGCCGGCTGTCATACCGTGGCTGGTAAGGGCGGTAGCCTGGGACCGGCTTTGGACGCCATCGGCGCCCATCGGGGCCGTGAGTGGTTGACGGCGCGCCTGCTGAATCCAGAAGAGCAAGTGCGTAACTTCCCTGAGCTGTTTCAGTATGGAAAGGGAGCCAAGGGCGAGCCCCTGAAAGAACCCTTGCAAGAACCCTTGAAAGATCCCTTGAAAGAATCCTTGAAAGAATCCTTGAAAGATCCGAGGAGCGGCAAACCCATGAGCCTGATGCCGCACCAGGCTATTGGGCTGAGCGATGCCAAAAAGATTGTCGCTTATCTTCTTACTCTCGGTGAATACTCCGGAGGCAAACCGGCTTCAGCCCAGGGTAAGTAAGCTACTTGCCTTCTTTGTTGGGGTTGTCTAGAAGCATAGGTACGTTCTCGTCTACAACTTCGGCGTCTACGGCGTCTTCGTCCGGACTTTGTACAATCAGCTTGGGGCTGCTGCCGGCGGCGCTGCTTTTGTTCGCTACCTGAGCCTTGAGCAGGGCCAGTTCATCATCAATCTGTCCGGCTTTGTCCATTTCCTTGACTTGCTCAATGGCTGCCGTGACACCGCGTATTTCAAGCAAAGCTTCGTTTTTGATTTCTTTGGCCTTTATCTTCTCTTCCCACTTGTCCATGCTGGAAGTGCTTGTACCGGCGGCAATTTCATTGGCCTTAGCCATGGCTTCAGAGCCTTTGGCCCGAGCCGTCATGGCAGCCTTTTTGCGCTGGAAGTCTTTCAGTTGCAATTCCATTTCACCGTAGCGGCGCTTTAATTCTGCTGTGGTTTTCTTTTGCTCTTCCAACTGACTGGTCAGGCTTTCTTTGTGCTGGGTCAGATCTACTTTCTTTTGAATGCACTGCCGGGCTACTTCGTCGTTGTTTTGCCCGACGGCAACAGCCGCCCGGCGCTCCCAGTTGAGTCTCTCTTCTTCAGTCTTCTTGATCTGTTGATCGAGCATCTTTTCGTTTGTAATTGATGCTGTGAGCGCCTCTTGTACCTTTTTGACTCCTGATTCTAATTCCATCTGAGCCTGCTCGGCTAGAATCTCCGGTGTTTCCATTTTGCTTACACCGGCATTGAACATGGCTTTGATGATGTTAATGAGACGATCGAACATCTACTTCCTTCTCCTTGAGAAACTATTTTTCTGAGAGTAAAAGAGCTTTTGCTTTTTCCAGTTCCGCTTTCTGTTTCTTGTCCACTTTCGGATACTGGAGATCCAGGCTTTCTAGTTTGTGCACTATGGCTGCAATCACCGCCAGTCTGGTGAACCACTTGTTATCAGCCGGAATGATGTACCAGGGTGCCTCCTTACTGGCGGTAGCTTTGATTGCTTCCTCATAAGCCTTTTGATAGTCATTCCAGTAACCTCTCTCAATTACGTCGGCGCTGGAAAACTTCCAGTTTTTCTTCGGTATGTCTATGCGTGCCAGGAAGCGCTTCTTTTGTTCTGCTTTGCTTACATTTAGGAAAAACTTGAGTACCATGATACCGTTGCGGGACAGATATTTCTCAAATGCGGCCATATCTTCCAGGCGTTCGTCCCAGATGGCTTTGGTCTTAAGTGTTTCCGGCAGCTTATGAGCGGCGAGAATTTCATTATGTACTCGCACCACCAGCACTTCTTCATAGTAGGAACGATTGAAAATTCCTATTCTACCTCTCTCCGGTAGGCACCGCTGATAGCGCCACATGAAATCATGGTCGAGTTCTTCGAAGGAAGGCTGCTTGAAGGAATAGACCTGACAACCCTGGGGATTGACCCCGGACATCACATGCTTGATTGTGCCGTCCTTTCCCGCTGCATCCATGGCCTGAAAGATGCAAAGTAAGGCATAGCGGTCTTGCGCATAGAGCCGGTCCTGCAGTTCAGCCAGCCACTCCACGCCCCTGGAGAGGATGAAGTCTGCTTCTTCTTTGCCTTCTTCTTTGCGCTTCTGGGGATAGCCGGCGGTGGAGCCGGCATCAAAGTCTTTCAAGCGAAAGTTTTTGCCGTCTTCGACGCGGTAGTTCTTGAGGAGCTTTTCAATCTCCGCAAGCTTGTCCGAACGTTTCGCAGGCTTCTTATCTTTGTCGTTTTTGCCCATAATCACCCCTGGGGGTTTCTGCACTGACTTTTGACCTTCGCAATGGTCGATTGCTGCGGCGACCTTCGATTTATTCCTTCTTTCGCGACTGTAGCGGTCATATGACCCTATGCCTCATGGTCTAGGCTTTTAACCCCCGGCAGGAAGCTTTAGCGCTAAATTAAAGGCCCCTTTCTCTCTTGAAAGAGTCGTAGAGCCTGGTAGAGAGCGCTTAAAATTTCTGAAGATTGCCTTTGTTTGTTTCCCTCGTCGTCAATTGCCGTATGCTTAGTACTTTAGTGATTGACCGTCTGGTCTTCAGGGTAAGTTTAGTAAAGGTTTGGCGTCAATTAATAAACGGAAGGTTGTCAAGGTAGCGTTCGCGAAAGGCAGAGGGTTCTCACCCGGCATAGATGTATCGACCAAAGAAGGAACAGCCAGCTCCGCCCATCAGACTCGACCCCCTGTCGAGGATGCCGGATGTGGATTGTCTCTCTAATGCCATGGAGCAGGCCCGGGAAGCGGCCGGGCGCATGGTCGAAATCACCTGGCCGAAGCTCGAAGCCGACATCTCCATGATTCTTTCCGTTATTTATCAGCCTCAGCAGGGCGACCCAATCTGGCAGTTCAGCGAAGGTACCTTCCGACAGATGCGCGATATCTGGCGTTATGCCTCCGGTGACCCGGTTTTGATTCACAGTCTGGTTATGGCCGAATGTACCGGCGAAGTGTCGGCTGTGTCCGATAATTCCATTGGCGGCGGAGCCATTTCCAAGTTCGTGGCCAATACCCCCAGTTCTTACAGCACCTCTTTGCTAGGTCTTCAGGCTACTTCCGGTACTCGTTATCCGGTGGTTAGCGCCAGCAAGAGCAGTCGTGATGCCACCATGGAAGGTGACTTGACCGACATGTCCGTGCCGAACCTGCTTCAGTCGATTACCATGAGCAAGATGACCGGTAGATTATTTGTCGACACCGGTCAGGCCGCCTCCGAATTGTACTTCTTGGACGGCAATCTCGTGCACGCTCTGGCTGTAGATGTGGTGGGCGATCAGGCTTTGATGGAACTGGTGACCTGGGAGAAGGGCAAGTTCTACTTCTATCGCGATGAGAAAACCGAACAACGCACGATTCAACGAAGATTGGATGCCGTTCTCATGGAAGGCATCACCCTCTTGGATCAAAGCAAGTATTTGCTCAGCCGTGGTCTTACCATGGAATCTTATCTCGACAAGAAGTTTCCCAATTTGTCGGAAGCTGAGTTCGATGCAAAAGTGGCTCAGGGAGCGCCTGTACCTCCTGATGAGCAAAAAGCTTTTTACTTGCAATTAGATGGTTGTTCCACCCTCTTCGATCTGTTGCGCAAGCGCCCCATGGTCAAAAAGGACTGGGTTTCCATCACCTTCAACCTGGTCAACTGCGATCTCATTACTATTTCCAAGAAGCCCACGCGCGTTGATAAAACTGCCTTCCTCGAATCGGTATCCATTGATAGTAACGCTGTAGAGCGCGTGCGCTCTCTTTTGTCGAGACCTGACTCCGGCATTATGTCTTATCCGTCTTTTCACTATTTCTTAGATCAAGAAGCGCAGCGCTTTCAGCAGTACGGCACGCCCTGCACTCTCGTCATCTTTGAGATGCGCATGCTTTTGCCGAATAAATTAGAGCCTCTTTCTATACCTGCATGCAAGGAAGCCGCTCGCCGCATCAATACTGTTATTCGCTCTCTTGATATATTGGCTCACTTCGAAACCCTCAGCTATGCTTTGCTTCTGCCCAGTACCGAAGGACCGGCTGCTGCCATGCTAGCCCATCGCATATTGGAAACAGTGAGAGGTTCGGCTCTTTTACCTGGTGTAGATAGTCTGGCCATGGCTTTCGGTATTGCCTCCATGCCCGATGATTGTCGGGACATGGGTCTTCTGGTTTCTGCCGCCAAGGCCGCCAAGATGGTGGCACAGCGTAACAACTATCCTATTGTTATGTTCAGGGACATGCAGGCGCCCCAAACTTAAGGGCGTCTCAGAATTCTGCTCACGGCAATCTATATAAATGAGCAATTTGCGGCTCTTTTGAGAAATTTTGCTTCCAGCTCTCTAAAAATTTGCAGTCTGCTGTTGATGCTCCATGTGAGGGGAAACCCTAGAAACTAAGGAGTGTTAAACAAATGAGTAGCAACCAAACAAAAGGCAAACGACTATTTGCTACGGCTCTATCTTGCTTGATGCTTCTGGGAGCTACGCAGGCGCCTGCTCTCAGTGCCGAGATGAAGCTGAAAAGTCCTACCAACAGACCACTTACCAGACCGAATGTGCCGAAAGTCACCTGGCAGGAAGACATTCTTCTTATTACGCCGGACATGAAGGCCGACAACGATGAAGTCAAAGATGCTCTCTCCGACGTGCATGGCACGGTAGTTGCCACCCTCGGTGATGGACGCCTGAAGATGCTTGTGGTCAAATGCGAGAAAGGCAAAATGGCCGAGACGGAGAAGAAACTTACCGCCGACAAGAAACACTTCACCGCTGTCGGTCGCAACTATAGATTCGCTGCCAACGTAGTTCCCAACGATCCCAAGTTTTCCTCAAGTTGGCATTTGACTGCCATGAACTGTCCCAAAGCCTGGGATAAAGGTCAGGGCGGCGCCAAGATTGCCGTGCTGGATTCCGGTTGCCAGGCCAGTGTGGCAGACCTGAACGGTAAAGTAGAGAAAGGGTTTGACGCCAATACTCCGGCTGCTAAAGCCCTGGGCGGCATTCTCATGGCCTCCGGCTCCTTGCCCGGCGTTACTGACCTGGCCGGCGCCATTGCGGCAGAAGCCTCTTCCGGAGCCAATACCGACCAGAATGGTCACGGCACCTGGGTGGCATCGGCGGCGGTGGCAGCCATGAACAACAGTCAGGTGACTGCCGGCATAGCTCCCAGTTCCACTGTTTATCCCATTCGGATTGCCGATGCCGCCAAAGGCAGCACGGCTATGACCGATGACCTCTCCGTAGCCTGTGCCATGTTCAAAGTCTTCACCTCTGGCGCCAGAATCGTCAATCTCAGCTACGGCGGACCCTACTACGGCTTCCACAATCCGGTCATTCACGGACCCCTGCACAAGATCTTTATGGAATACTATTATGCCAGACAGGGTCTGATCTTCCTTTCTGCCGGCAATGACGCCATCTTCGACGGTACACCCAACTGCCCCTACATCAACATGGTTTCCGCCATAGATTCCTCCGGCAACCTGGCTGATTTCTCCAACTACGGAACCATCGTAGACTTCACCGCCCCTGGTAAAGGCATCGTTGTTACCGATATCGATGGAGTAGATGCCACCGTCAATGGTACTTCCTTCTCATGCCCGATTGTGGCTGCCGTAGCTTCCCTCATCTTGAGTAAGAACCCGGCTCTGCCCAACGTCGCTGTAGAAGGCATCCTCAAGGCGAGCTGTGTCAACTCCACTCCTGGTTGGAACCCCTACTTCGGTTGGGGCATGCCCGACGCTAAGAAAGCGGTAGACCTGGCTACTTTCGGTCTCTAGAATGGTTGTCCAGATTAGGTAAGGGATGGAAGAGGAGCTCAAAAGGCTCCTCTTCTCTCATTTTCTCTCTTACTTATTGCAAGAGACAGTCCTAATTCCGGGGCTCTGTCTGTTTTAGATCCTTGTCAGAGGCTGAAATCAACCTTTTAGACGGTTATCTGATTGATAGTAGAAAAATTTTCGAGGTATAGTCCAGTGAAATTTCAGGCAAGAGCATTGATCATTGCGTCTACATTGCTTGGGGCCATGACCAGCCTCGCTCCCGCCTTCGCAGACGGCATGGTCTCTTATCCTTATGACTGGGTGTTGGAACTGAAGACTAAGCCCCTCACTCGTCAGTTTGAATATCAGGGTTCTACCCTCAAGAAAATTGAAAAGGTGCTGGTGGAGTATCATCCGGCCAAGGACGCCGATACCAAAACGGCTTACGAATATCTCTGGTATAACGGCGGCAAGGCTCTCGGCATGGAGAAGCAGCGCAAGTTCGACCTGCCCCAGGGAGAAGGTGTGGCCATTCGTGTCAGCCATATGAACGGCAGTTCCACAGAGGGTGAGAACAAGGCCGCAGCCAATGCCATTTTGCGCCTGGCCCTTGATACTTATTTGAACAAGAATCCCATTGTACAGGTAAGACTGCCGGCAGAGACTTTCAACGATATTGCCAACCACCTTGTCTCCCTTGGTATGCAAGTGGCTCCGGAAGGAGTTGAGGACGGTGCTTATAGCTCGAACTTGACGCTCTTCCTTTATTCGGAGCCGGATGGCAATAAGAAGGTGCTCTATATCTAGTAGGGGCTGCAAAAACCGCTCTGGACGGTACAATCGCCTGGTATTGCGGAGACACAGTCCAACAGATCCGGGATATGTTGAGTTCTTCCGTCAGGGACCAAGAACTGCGATCTGCGACTTAAACTCGCTCTTGCACTTTTGCTCTGCATAGCATGAACATTTATCAATGTCTCTAACGGCGTCTGCATTGTTTGCCGAATCGGTCCATTCAGAACTTAGCGACATCCTACACCCTGATATACTGTCCCGGTTAGGATAGCTGCATGGGATTGAGCGCATGTCTCAAATTGAATCGATTTTTCAAGAGAACGCTTTACGGCTAGATGGTGCCTTCTCTAACGCTCTATCTCAGTTGGTTGACATGGAACTGCGTCTAGAGAACTGGGACTCGACCGAATACCACTACAAGAACCCCCGTCTTTCCTGGTGCAAAAAACTGATTCAAGAAAAGGCAGAGCCGCCAGAGATCTATCGATTGAGCGTATCAGTTAACTATAGAGAGCCTGTAAGTGCGGAAGAGTTACCCATGATAGAAGCGTGCACAGTTGTTGAAGTATTCCAATCTGGTGCCACGAGCCGCATCAGGAGGCAATTCACAGAGTCCGCTGAAATTAGCGAGCAGTCGCTAGACAGGTTAGGCGAATTCATTCGTGAGCAATTTGACCAGGGCTGGAGAGTTCTCCGAGCGGAGTTTCTAAAATAGCTTTCTGGCATTATGCTTATTTGCCTGCCTCAGTCCGATTGGGATGCCAGAGGTTTGCAAGTTTGTACTCATCTCCATACATCTCTAAAGTTGTTTGTGGTGGAGGAGCAAAGCTTTTGGCTTATGCAGGTTATCGCCCTTGCCGTCACTAGGGTCCGCTCGGCGGCATCACATAGGTGATCGCCACGGAGTGCTTGGAACTCAAGGATACTCCACTATTGCCGACTACCGCGCCGACAATGAAAGGCGGGTAGATATCGATGGTTGTCTTGATGCTGACTTCTCCGTCCACGGCACCGCCGGTAGGGGCAGGGGGAATATCCCGCACGCTTTCTTCCGCTTCTATAGTATCGCGCAACTTGGCAGGGACATTGGTGGCGTAGAGTCTCTTAATTACCGACATGGCTCTCTCATGGGGGGCTTTGCCGGCTGTCACCACTCGATTTTCCGCCAGGGTCAGTTCGCTGGGGGGTCCTGAGGCGGCTGCTCTGGCGGCGTCGCGGCAGACGGCATCGTTGATGCCGGCACCGATGGCCACTACTCCCAGATCTATAACTACCAGTATTACAGGTACCAGGCAAACTATGGCTCCGACCAGTTCGGCCGCTCCCTGTCCTTTCTTGTTGCGTACTTTTATTAGCATGGTTTTCTCCCCGTTATCCTGCCTCCACGGGGGCGGCGCTGTTTTTAGGGGAATTGCCCGGGGTTTTGCCTGAAATTTTGCGGAATTAGAGTGGTTTTATCTCTTTTGCAGCGGCTTAAGGCGGAGTGGTCCTAAAAATTTCGCCATGGCGGTCAGATGAATATCAGCGAGGAACGCATATGAAAGTAAGTCAAAAACCGGGACCAAGAAGGGGCGCCAGAAATCAAAAAGGTCATGCCATGAGCGAGTTTGCCGCGGCACTAATTGTGCTCATTTCCTTCATTTTTATGCCACTGCTCAATATTAGTATTATTCCGGTACGCTATTTGATGGCTCAGGGTGTCTTGAATGAGCTTTCCCACAGAGTGGTGCTCTGCGACAAACGTTCAGAGGCTTCAGCTATGTTTGCCGGCGACGGTTCGGTCTGGTCCAAGTCACTTCTTTCTAAGTGCGGCGTCACTGTTTCCAATCCGAAGCTTACTCTCACCATTTTTGGCAAGGAGCCATCGGACAAACTGGTGGTTTCAGCCGGTGATACCATTCCTGCCGAATGGTTGCCGGACGGAGCCAAGGCACCCAATCTTTATAGTATGGAATTGTCGGCCGACTGTGCTATCGCTCCTTTTGTGGAGTGCACACCCGGACTGCCTGGTTTTACCAGTCCCATCACCATGAGACTGAAAGCCGCTTCTCCCTGGGAAAACTTTGGTCGCGATCCTGCCACTCAGGAGTATTACGTCAATGAATAGGAAGCGGGGCTCGGTCTTAGTTCTGGGTTCGGTGGTCATGGGTCTTCTGGCTCTGGCAGTCTTGATCGGCTATTCCTATGGTGGTCTGTTCTTTGAACATAACCGCCTGCAGGCTTCCGCCAATGAGATTGCCCTCGCCGGTGCGCGCAAGTTCAACGATATGGATCGCATCGGGCAGATGAATAATATGATTGCCAGAAACAGACAACTGGTATTTTCCGGTCGGCGGCAGTTGGATGAGTGCGTCAGCAAAGCGCCCGGACTCAAGGATCTTGCCACTCAGTTACTGGATGAATCAAGAGATTCTGCCAAGACCCTGGAGAGCCAGCGTTTGCAACTGGCCGTGGTGGCGCGCAAGGAAGCTAAGGACGCCGTGCTCAATAAGTTTGTCCAGGTGCAGGGCAGCTATGCCATGTTCTTACCCTGGATGAAGGTGGAGGCTCCCTCCCTTTCCGGCTGGCAGTGCGGTAGAGCCGCTAAGGTGGATTCCAACGTGGAAGCGCTCATGGTTGTCGATGATCTTGTTGATCATGATAAGGCTCAGGACTTTATTGTCGGTAGCGGTATGAAGCTCTACAAGCATGATATCGACGCCCATTTGCCCGGCAGTGATAACGATCTGCATTTTCGCCTCAGCAGTTTGCCGGCGCCGGTGAAGAAGACTATCAGCCCCGCCCGCATAATTTTAAACGGTAACTTCGAGACCATTGCCGCTGATGAATTGCCCTCGGTTTGTCGGGTGAAACTCTGGCTCAACGTTGGTACCGGCCTTGGTCCCAAAGCGGAGGGCACCATGAGCTGTGTCGGTACGGCAAGTGCCACCGGCGGTATGAGCCAGCAATAAAATCAGCTTGCGGCTGGTAAAATAGCCGTCAAGTTCGAGAGGTTGCCATGGCTAAAGATACAATTACTGTTTACGAGAAACCCACCTGCTCCAAATGCAGAGAAGCCGCCAAGTTGCTGCGCGATAATGGTGTGGAATTCCAGAAGGTAAATTATTACACCCAACCTTTGAGTGAAGCCAAGCTGACGGAATTGCTTGCCAAGATGAAGCTCAAGCCCCGTGATGTCATGCGTACCGGCGAGGCCGTATACAAGGAATTGAAACTCTCCGGCAGTAGTCACAGCGACAGTGAGCTGGTGAAGCTTATGGTCAAGCACCCCGATTTGCTGCAGCGCCCCATTGTCGAGAAAGGCAACCGCGCTGTGCTGGGGCGGCCCACCGAGAATATTGAAGCGCTTTTGTAAGGGCTACTTATTGAAACAGCGCTCCGGTCTGCCGTTCAGGAAGCGGGCGATGCCGTCGGCCATGTGACCGGCCAGACGCTTGCGGTACTCGGGATCGGAGAGATTGGCGCGGTCACGGTTATTGGTCAGGTAGCCCGTTTCCAGAAGCACTGCCGGTGCCTGGGCTTCGCGCATCACCTTAAAGGCTTGCCTGTCGTTTACTTTGCCGTCTACTACATCGAGACCGCTGTTACGTCCCTCCACAACGGCTCCCTGAATGCTGTTGGCCAGTTCTCTGGTTCCATCTTTTTCCTTGCCTTTATACATGTAAGTGGCAAAGCCTCTCTGGCTGCCGTTTCCATTACCTTTGCCGCCTTCGAAGTTGGCGTGCACTGAGACAAAGGCGTCGGCATAGCAGGCCTTCTCCTTGTCTCGGCGCTGGATGCCGCCCACTTCCCGGTTGGCTCTTTCCAGTCTGGTTTCTTCATTGGATTTGAACTGGCTGTTGCCGAAGAAAACGCGGGACGCTAATGGCATCTTCGGTCCACCTTGCAGTCCGTGGGGGTTGGATAATTCTACCGATACGTTGCGCTCGCGCAGAGCCTGAGCCAGGTCTTTTGTGAGAGCCTGGGTGACTTCGCTTTCCTTGACGCCTTGCACCACCGCGCCGGTGTCGTTGCCGCCGTGCCCGGCATCGAGCACCACTATGGGCTTGTTGCCTTGTTTGGTTTTTACTTGCGGGGGCTTATCGGTTGTACTTGTTTGTTGCGGCTCTCGCTCTGCCGGCGCTTTGGTATCGACCGGTGCCTTAGTTTCAACTGGAGTTTTTGCTTCAATGGGAGCTTTAGTTTCTACCGGTGTTTTAGTTTCGACCGGCGCCTTAACTTCGGCAGGTGTTTTTACTTCCATGGGTCTCTTAGTTTCAACCGGTCTTTCCGCTTCCCTCTGCGTGCCGGTTTGTAGTTGGTTCAAGCGAGTCAGACCGCGCCCTTCGTGGCTGACTGATTTGCCGTCTCTAATTTGCTTCTCCAGTTGATCTCCTGAGAAGTTGCCGCGCAATGCCACCTGTTCTTTTTGCGAGCCGTCTTTGACAAAGACATGCACCATCTCTTTGTTCTTGCCGCCTACTGCTTCTGATTCCAGGCGCAGACTGCTTTTCTTGCCAGTGGCATCGGTGGTATCAATCTGGGTGATGTTTTGCTTGACCAGGTCTCTTGCGGCGGAGAGCCGCTCCTGGGGGCTGGCATTAGCATCGAGCAGTTTACTTCTGGATTTTTCGATCTGACTGCTCGGATTTCCCTGCCCTTCAACGGCAGTGTTGCCATTGCCGCTGCTTCTGTTATCGGCCATGCCTTCTATTTTGAGAGAGGGCAATGGTGCTCTGTCGTTACCCATGCCGGCCATCATGAAACCCGGCTGGAAGTTCATGTCTTTGCGCATGCCGGCAATTTCCATGGAAGGCAAGAGTTTCGCCTGCACCATGGCTGAGGTGAGAGCCGTACTTTCCATGATCTGAGGGCTATTTTGACCGGCAAAGTGCTTCATCCAGTCTGTCATGCCGTCCTGGCTGTTTCTTTGTTGGCTGTCGTCGACAGCTCTCAGGGCTTGTTCCGGAGCGGCGTTTAAAGATTGGGATTCAGGCTTGCTCATGCTCGCGCTCCCGGTGTAGAAAAGGTGGTAACACCTGGGAGATTAGAGGGCTGAGCGTGAAATAGCTGTGAAAGAGCTGTGAAAGAGCTATTTCAATCTATGTGTTCACCAGCTCCTTGGTTTTGACGCCCCGCTCGGCAAGGTCGGCCAATATCAGTTCGACCATGGCGGCGTTCTGACCGAGTACTTCCGGCGGGTGCACACCTGGTTCTTTGAACTGTCCACGAGCTAAGACCATGGCTACTGCGGCAGTGGTGAAACCAGTGGTGCGGCTCATGGCCGAAACACCGTCGGTTTCTTTATCTAGGAGGCGCCAGGCCAGTTTGCGGGAGCCTTTCTCGGCTTCCACGACCATGAGCAGATAATCGGGAAAGTCTTTGCCAGGGTATTTGTTGTTTATGCTCTGGGCTGTGTTGGGCAGCATTCCCTCCAGGAAAAAGCCCAGTTCATTCAGGTCTTTCATGGTTCTCAGGTGTCCCTGCCAGCGCAAAGTACGCTCTTCCATGCAGGGTACGTCTGGAAAGCTTGTGACAAGAGAGCGCAGTCCGTCCGAGAGGAAGGACTCGATGGCACCGAGGTCGCTGTCATGATAGGGCTCGATAGGGGCCTCCAGTGGGTGGGGGGCGATGTCCTTGCCTTTTGTTCTGGCTCTGGCCGGGCGCACGTATTCGGCCAGGAGATCGCAGGGGTTGAAATAAACAGCGTGATGGAAGACGGCCGGGGGCTTCTGGGGCATGCCACCGACGAGGATGGTGACTTTATCGAGACCGGACAATTGTTTGTAGGCGTGTCCCACCAGAATGTGGCTCAGCCCCGGGGCGACGCCACAATCCACAATGCAGCAGGAGCCGTTTTTGCGGGCTGCATCCGAGAGGCTGAGGGGCGGATCGGGAGTGAAGCTGACGTCGGCTACCGGCACTCCGCAGGCGATGATGTTAGCGAGAGCCTGGTGGGCAATACTGCTCGGCACAGCCAGTACGCAGGCACTGGCGCCACTGACTACAGCTTTGACCTGATCCGCCTGGAGTACATCGGCCTTCACCCATTTTATGGGGCTATCCTCGGCAAGTCCGGCCGGTCTGACTATGTCGGCGATGATAATCTCCGGTTTTTCTTCTCTGGCCCTTAAATTGTTGGCTATGACCAGCCCTTGCAAGCCGCCGCCGAATATTACGATTTTCAATTTCCCTGCCCCTTATAGTGCTTGAAAGCAAACACAGTTACTTGAAAAGTTACTTGAAAACCTGATTTTAGACCAAGCCCGGCGCAGCTTCCTTAAGCATCGCTATAGCTTCTCTCCTGAGGGTAGGCCTGGGCATCGGTCAAATGACCGAGGGCGGTTCTGAAATTGCCCTTGAAAATAGGTAAAAGTGTGGATGGGCGTTCCTTTTGCCCGGTGTCAGACTGGAATTGTGGAAGCTGTAGGGTTGCTGAATCTTCGGAACATCAGTCATGTGCAGGCGAGTGAAAGAAATAGTGGTGGGGACGCCCTCATTGGTGGGACGGAAACTAGGTCTGAGCGGCATTTCCAAGCAGATGAAAATTACTTCCGTCAAAGTTGAGACGAGCAAGATAAAGGATTTGAAAGAAAAGCTGGCCTGGCGGCCTGCTGCCTTCTTGAGGAATCGAGAATTTGACCGGGAGGAGTTCTTGCCCTGGTCCGACCGGTAGGGCAACGGTAGCGGTGCCGGGGCATTCTTGCTATTCTCTTAGGCTATGTACACACTGGGACACGCCGTTCTTCTCACAGTCATTTTCGTATCGCTGGCTCTGCTTGGTCAGTGGTTGGTAAACCGTTTCGTCAAGCATGAAGAGCTGGAACTGCATCACAGTGCCGGTGAGGCCATGATGGGTGTGGTCGGTACGCTTTTTTCCGTGCTGCTCGGTTTTATGGTGGCTTCGGCCATGGATAAATATAACGATGCCCGCATGCACGACGAGCAGGAAGCAAGCAATGTAGCCAGCGTCTTCCGCGTCGCCAGGGGCTTCTCCGATATAGACAGACCGCGTATTCGACAGCTTTGCCGGGAATACGTGGATACTGTCATTAATTCTGAGTGGCCGGAGATGGAGAAGAACATAAAGATCAACCACGGCTGGGAGACCTACCAGAAACTCTGGGAAGCCACCGTGGCGGTGGTGCCGGAGAATGACAGGCAGAGCAACTTGCAGCAGGGCTTGATTGCCTCCATGCAGAGCCTGGGTGAGCACCGCCGTGCTCGTATCCTTCTGGCTCAAACCGGTATGCAGCCGGCGCTCTGGTGCATCGTGGGCCTTGGCGCCGTCATAACTATCGCCTTGAGTTATATTTTCGCCTCGCAGTTTCCCAAGATTCAGGGTTTCATGACAGCTCTTGTGGCTACGGCCATGGCTCTCAATATCTGGCTCTTATCTGCATATAGCCATCCGTATAGCGGCGAGCTGCGAATCAAGCCCACCATGTTTCTGCTTCTAAAAGAGAATATTTTGCCCGTGCCTGATACGCCTTCGCGCTATTTACATGACGAAAAAACTGAGAAATAACTAGATTTCCAGGGTCTTTCTGGCGTGGCTGGTTAGTTCTCTGGTTCTTCTGACCTTTACCCCGGTGCTTATGCCGTGCAAGTTTTCCGCACTTTCAGGTTCCTGACTGTCGCTTTTCCTGCTCACCATTTCCGCTAGCACATAGCTGACTACCTTTTCTATCTTGATTCGGCCAAGCGGTTTTCTTGTGGCGGCGCTGTCTATTACCGGTAGTTGTTTCAGATCATGATCACGCATGGTGGCTATAGCTGCCGTCATTTGCTCATCCGCTTCCATAGCTACCGGGTGCATGACCATGATCTCGGTGACCGGTAGGTCGCTTTCGGGATCGGCCAGGGGGGCTTTTTCCAGGGCTGATAGCAGGTCGGAGCGGGTGATGATGCCGGCCAGGGCCCCTTCCTTGTCTACCACATAGCAAGCATCGGCCGTATATTTTTCCATGTCGGCGATTACCGTTTCCACCGATGTTTCCAGGCTTACCGGCGGCATGGGCAGGGGCTCCAGAAAGTGTGCCAGGGTGAGCTTGCTCAATATGGTTCTCACTTCCGGCACGTTATGCCACATGCTGGTGCGGCGCAGAGCGGCTCTAGCCACGGCGTCTTTCAGCGGGATCAAGGCGGCGGAAATCTGGTTGAAGACGTTGCGCCCCAGGACCATACAAACGGTTTCGCCCCGGGCTCTGACCGTGCGCGTACGCAGGGCTCTTTCCAGAAGCGAGGATTCTCCGAAGAAGTCGCCTGGTCCAAGAATCGCTATGGTTTCGCTGCCGCCGTCGGCGAGTTCGGCAATGATTTCCACCTCGCCTTTTTCGATGACGAAAAACTCGGTGGCCGGGTCACCTTGTTTGAAGATGATGTCGCCTGAGCCGAAGTAGGCTCGCCCCACCCTTCTGGTGCGATCGGCCTTGAGGTGGGCGAGGGTGCGGCCAAAGAGCAGATCGCAGGCCCATTCGATGCCTACTTTTACTTTCTGGGTGAAGGAAGGCAGTTTCATAAGATAGATGCCGCGCCAGAGGAACCAGGCAAACCTTCCGGAGAGTTTGAAACCCATAATCTCAGCTACGGCTGAGCGTCCTCCGATGGAACAGAGTTGACCCTGCATCTTGTAGCGGAAGGGGGTGGTCTTAGCCCCGTGGATGGTGGCGACAATGTTTTTTGCAGCCTGGTAGCCCTGTCTTTCTGCAAATTGTGCCACCGGCGGGCAAAGGTTTCCGTCGAGGCTGTTTACAACAGCGCCGCAGTCGCCTAAGGCCCAGAGCCCGGGCATGCCTTCGATACTCATATCAGGCTGGGTTACCAGACGTCCACGATTTTTCGGCAGGCTCAATTTGGTAATGAGCGGCACACTGGTGGTGCCGATGGTGCAGACCACGGTGGCGGCTTTCATCAAGCTACCGTCGGTGAGGCGCAGTCCCTCCTTGGTAGCTTTGGCGGCCACTGTTTCCAGTTTTACTTCCACTCCGGCCTTTTCCATTTCTCGGCGGGCGAACTGGCGCAGGTTTTCTCCCACTTCCGGCAGAATTGCCTTGCCGGAGTGAACAATCACTACTTTAATGTCGGAGGCTTTGAAGTTGTGAAAATAGCGGGCGCTGCTCTTGACCAGATCGTTTATCTCCCCTGCTACCTCCACGCCGCTGAAGCCGCCGCCCACCACCACGAAGGTCAGGTAGGAAGCCTTAGTGGCGGCGTTTTCGCAAACCTCTGCCTTTTCCAGTTGTTCCATGATATGTGATTGCAGAGCCAGAGCGTCGCCCAGGGTCTTGAGGGGAAAAGCATGCTCGTCCATGCCCTGGATAAGTGAGAGGTTGACGGTGTTGCCGCAGGTGAGTACCAGGTGGTCATAGTGCATCGGTCTCACCTGACCGTCATAGCCTTCATAAAAGAGGCGTTTTCCTTCAGGCAGTATGTTAGTCACTTCCTCCGCCCGGCAAATTACGCCCCGCAGGAGTTGCCTCAGGGGGGCACCCACGTCTTTGGGCTGCACTGTGGCGCTTACCACCTCGGCCAGAAGCGGGTGGAAGACCATATGGTTCTCGCGGTTAAAGAGCACCAGCTCCCACTCCGGCGGCAGAAGCTTTCTTAAGGTGCGGGCGCATTTGACGCCGGCAAAACCACCGCCCACAATGATGATTCTTCCGCCCATAATTACCTCAGCTCAAGAGATGGTTAAGGGTTTCCTGGATTCTTTTGGGTTTCTTTTGGGATTCTTTTGGGTTTCTTAGCCGGGTTTTTTATTGATTGGCCGCGGCCTGCGACTTGTTTATATTGTGGATGGTAGCATAACGGTCTGTGAACTGTTTTCTTCCCGAGAGCATGCCTCAATTAGTCGCTATGATTGAAGCATGGAAGAGCCGGGATTTCGACTAGAGGTTGGTTGACCAGGTGTTTGAGCATCTCTATTTTACCGATAGGCCCTTGAGTACCCTCAAGTCGGGTTATGAGCTGGGCGGCGATGCCATAGATCTGAGCGGTTCTGCCGTCATTAGTTTCGGACGGGTCTTTGGTGAGGGAGATAACGACGACGGCGTGGACTATCAGTTTATGTCCAAGTGCCGTCCCGGTGAGAATTTTGCAGGTTGTCTCGATGTTGAAAAAGAGCAGCTTTCCGGCTATCCGCTCTTTTTCAGGCTGCTTTTCGACAGGCTTAAAGACGGTTCCGAACTCTTGCTCTTCATTCACGGGTACAGCCATTCCTTTGAAAAGCTGACCGGCACTGTTGCTCGCCTTCATCGCCGCTATGTCAAGAATCCGCTTTCGCCCATCAAGCACGTGCTGGTCTTTTCCTGGCCTTCAGCCGGCAATGTCAGCCGTTATGCCTATGATCGCAAGGTGGTGGAGACATCATGCGCGCACTTCCTGGAATTTATTCTGGAGCTTCGACGTTTCGCCAGGCAGTGCCTGACGGAGGAAGAGCGATGTTCTTTTTTCGATCGGGTCAATCTCATGGCTGTTTCCATGGGGAATTACTTGCTTGAGCGAGTCTTGCAGTTGGGGCAGTTGGAAAGTGATACCGATGCCACTTTCCACGAAGTTTTGCATATGGCTGCCGATGTAGACAACCGGGCATTGCACGAGAGCGGCGGTCTGGGAAAACTGGCCAAAATGGCTAAGAGAGTGCATGTCTATTTCAATCGCAACGACCACTTGCTTTTGGTTTCGTCAGGCTTGCACAGGCGCTCGCGCCTGGGTAAAGACCCTGAGAAAGATAGTCTGGCCCCCGGTGCTCTCATTGTTGATACCACCGACGTTTCCGTTAAAGCCCTGATGGCTCCCGGTCAGTTTTTTTCAAAGGAAGAGATGGATTACGCCACCTTGCACAATTACATGCTCAGGGTTGAGGCTGTTGTGCAAGATGCCAACCGGGTTTTGAGCCATGCAGCGGCTCAGGCTATAGATGGTCGCAGCTATGGCGGCGGTTCACTTTTCTATTTGGGTTAGGGCATTGCCATCAGCCTTTGAGAACTTTTAGCGGTGCGCCTTTGCGGCTGTAGCCGGGGAAGATGGCATCGGTTTGTTTGGCCGAAAGACCAAGATGCTGGGAAATGCCGTCGGTGAGAACCGAGCGGAAGTCGGTTAGAACCGGTAGATCTCGACCTTCGTAGAGGGCCCGGTCGTTCAGACCCGACCAGTTGCCGTGCAATTTACCGCCGTCAACGTTGCCGCCCAGAAGCCAGATGAAGTTGCCATGACCGTGATCGGTACCGCCGTTGCCGTTTTCTTTCACGGTGCGGCCGAATTCGGACATTACCATTATCAGGGTCTTTTCGTAGGTGTTGCCCAGGGATGAAATCAGCTCGCTCAGACCCTTGCCGACAACGTTCAGGTTGTTAGCCAGTTGTCCCTTGCTGGCGCCCTGATTGACGTGGGTGTCGAAGCCGCCCAGGTCGACAAAGGCCACCTGGATTTTAGGCTCTTCTTTGATGAGCCGACCGACTTGCCTGCCGAAGCCGCTGAATTTGTTTGCCTGCAGGGCTCCCTGGTCGGCGGCGGTCATCTGGTCGGATAGTTTTTCGTTTATGGTAGCCCGGGCTTCCATGCCTTCGGCAAAAGCCACGCCCAGATCATCGGTTCTACCGCTATACATTTTTTCGAAGGCCCTGGCGATGTAGGGGCTCTCCATGGCGTTCATGCGATTTTTGGCGGTGGGGGCATAAGTGGCACAGGCAATGGGACCCTGCAGGATACGAGGGGTAGTGGCCCCGACATTGAGGGCTCGCACCGGTGAACCGTTGTTGGGTAGTTCTTTGAGAACCCGGTTCAGCCAACCGGTGCTCACTACTTTGTTGCCGGGCATACCGCTTTCCATGTAGTCCTGGGCATCGAAGTGGGAACGGGTGGGATCGGGGGAGCCGCTATTGACCACGAAAGATAGAGTTTTGTTCTGCCAGTAAGGCATTAGCGGCGCCAGATTGGGGTGCAAAGCAAAGGAGCCGTCTAGTTTGATGGCTCCGCCTTCTTGTCCTGGTTTGGGGATGGCTATTTTCGGTCGCACCGAGTAGTAGCGGGCATCGTCGTAGGGAACCAGCACGGAGAGTCCGTCCAGGGCACCGCGCAGAAAGACCACCACCAGCTTGTGATCGTCTTGAGCTTTTCGCTCATTTAAGGCGAAGGCCGATATCCCGAAGGAGTTGTCCCAGCCGGGCAATACACCGGCCAGGGTCGCTAGTCCGGCTGCTTTTAGAAATTCTCTGCGTTTCATGAGCGCTCCTAATACATCATAAATTCGGGACTGCCGAGGACCAGGGCTGCTTTCAGTTGCGAGGGCGCCTGTTTTACCGCGCTTACGGTGGCGGCGGAAAGGTCGGTTGTGCAAGCATCGGCGACTTGAGAAGGGTCTTTGACCCGGGTGGTGATGCCGGGGTAGCGGCTGGTACCGAGGACGGTGGCATAATTGAGGCGGTTGATTAAGTTGTCGGGGTTGAGCCAGGCCTCTTTGGTATTTTTGTAACCGTCGGGAGTGAGGCACTGATAGAGCGGTTGCCCTGTTTGTTTGAGGAAGTTTAGCAGTGGTTTCACATCTTCCACGCGGCTATCTGTGGCTCGTAAGCTGGAGATTACATAGCGGTAGGGCGATTTGAATTTTTTGCCGCGGTAGTTTTTGTCGTAGAACTCACTGGCGTGGAAGAGTGTGTTTAGCACGGTGGGGATGTCGCCGTCGCTTTCGCTGAAGCTCTTGCTCAGTTTGTCTACCAGGGTCTGGGGTGGTTTGTCGGCCACGAAGTACTGGGCCAGTTTGAAGCTGATGTGGCGGGCCGTGGAAGGATGACGGGCAAGAAGGTCGAGTACCTTTTCGATTTCCGCTTCTCCTTCGGCCTTTATGACTTTTCCGAGCAGCACTTTCTCGCCCTGGTCGTGCCTGGAAGGGTCGAAGTAATAGCCCAGTTCGCGATTGCCGACAATGGTTTCAGCCCCGCCGTATTCTCTAATAATGGCGCCACGTATACCCCTGCGGCGGGTGCCGACACCCGCACCGGCACCTTGATTTTGAGTGAACATCATTTGCTCTTGCCCGGATGGTCCCCCCAAACCCCGGCCTCCGCCTGCCCCTTTCGGTAGACCCAGACCGGTTAAAACCCTGGCCAATTCCTGCACGTCTTTCTGGCTGTAGCCCCCGTCGACGCCCAGGGTATGAAGTTCCATAAGTTCTCGGGCATAGTTTTCGTTGATGCCTTGAAAGCGGTTCCTTCTGGCCGGCAGTTTTGCCTCCTGGTCTTTATTGAATCTAGCGGCGAAGGCCGGTGTTACTCTTTCTTCCTTATAGGACGCGGCAGTGTTTTGCCAGTTGTCGAGATAGAAAAGCATGCCGGCATGGTGGGCTGTAGCCCCGAGCATGTCACGAAAGCGCCCCAGGGCATAGGGGCGGATTGCTCTTTCTTCGTAAGAGCCGATCCAGACGTGATCGAGACCTTTTTCCTGGGAAATGTTGAAGTGGTTGAACCAGAAGTCGGTCATAACTTCTTGTAATTCTCTAGGGCTCTCTACTGCCCGCCGCACTCTCGCCAGAGCTGCTTCCTGATACATGCGGCGGTAGGTTTCGCCGATAATTTTCTTGGCTTCTTTGTCGTCTTTATCGCCCTGCCCGTTACTCTTGGCCAGAGCTTTGATGGCCGGCTTGCCATAGTTGAGAAAGAGATAGACGGGATCTTTGGCCAGGGCATCCAACTGTCCCAGTTTTTCCAGGTCTGCCGGTAAGGGTTGGGAATCGGGATGGAGTTGCCTGCGAATGTAGTTTTCTATCCCTTCTTTTTCCACCGCTTCTATTTCACCCGGTTTGGCACCGAAGCTGAGGCGGCTGATTACATGCGCGACTTTTTCTTCATCTTCGGAGGCAAGCCCCGGGAGGGTCACCTGTGCCAGTAGAACCAGGGTAAGGCCGGCGCCCAAGAGGCGCTTTCTGTCTGGAGTAGACCTGAAACTGCTCATTGTTAGCTCTTGCAACCCATTTCACCGCCGATAAAGAAGTAAACGAAGATTCCACTGAAAAAGTTCAATCTCCGCTATAAGTTTAATAAAAAAGTTTCTGAGCGGCTTTTCCGTCCGATCTATTTATATGTCGAGGTCGTGACGAATAAAGAAAATGACTATGCCGAAAATGAAACAGACACAGCCTACGGCAAAGAGCACATAGCAGGCGATGGTGGCAGTCGGGTCCTGACCCAGCGCCGTTTCATGCAGCCAGTAAGCCAGACCGAGAAAGGCCAGGGAAACGAGGAAAACGCCCCAGACGAATACTGTTTTTAGTTTGCTGCTTTCCATAATCTCTGTTTTTGTTCTGTACTTGCATTATGGCAGCTTTACAGAGGCTGTGCGAAATTTCAACTCTCCGCAAGCAATGCGGCAACGTCCTGGTGTCCCTGCCTGCGGGCATCATCCAGGGCGGTGTTGCCCCAGCGGTCCAGACCAGCTCTGTTTACCTGCAAATCCAGCAGATATTTCACCGCTTCCAGTTTGCCTTCACTGGCGGCCAGGTGCAGGGCCGTCCGTCCGTCGTAATCGGCCTGATCGGGGCTTACCCCCTTTGCCACCAGGCGGCGCATTTCTCCCACATCGCCTTCGGCGGCGGCAAAACAGAAGGCCACCACGCCGCTCAACCTTGATTCATAAAGATTGCGGCGCGGGTCGATGCGTTGGTCTAGTAAGCCTAAGGTGGAGTCGAAAGTATGGAATTTGAAGTTCTCCACCAGTTTGCGGCAGAAATGCACCCCTCTGACGCTATTGCCCAGTTCGTCCAGGCGCGGTGACCAGATGGCGAAGCCGGCTACATTTGGTACTACCAGCATGATTGCTCCGGAGACGCCGCTTTTGGCCGGTATACCCACCCGGAAAGCAAACTCGCCGGAGAAATCATACATACCGCAGGAGGACATCAAGGAGAGGCAGTTCTTCACATGGTTGGGCTTGAAGACCTGTTGCCCGGTCAGGGGGCAGTTGCCGCCGTTGGCCAGGGTGGCTGCCACAATAGACATGGCTCTGGTGGTGATTTCGATGGAGCAACATTGGAAGTAGAATTCCAGGGCATCCAATAAGTCTACGCCGGGCGGGAAAGCCTTCTTCTCGCGCATGAAGTAGGCGAGGGCGAAGTTGCGATCGGCCGTCTGTCTTTCCGAGAGGTAGACGGCGTTGTCGAAGCCAACCTTTTCTTGTCCGGCGCATTCGCGCCATTGCTTCATGACATAGTCGAAGCGAGCGGAAGCATCGAGAGTTTCACTTTTCAGTAGCGCACCGCACATGATGGCGCCGGCGTTGATCATCGGATTGTGAGGCTGGCTTTTGGAATTCAAAGTCAGTTCATTGAAGGTTTTGCCGCTCGGTTCGGCACCGACGTACTTATGCACCTCTTCTTCACCTCGGGCTTCCAGGGCCAGGCACTAGGTGATAGGTTTGGAGCAGGACTGCACGCAGAAATAGTCTTCCGCATCACCGAGGTTGAAGCGCTGCCCGTCTACGGTGCAGACGGAGACGGCAAATTTTTCCGGGTCTACCTTTTCCAGTTGGGGAATATAATTGGCCAGCTTGCCGCCTCGGTTCTCTTCCACTTCCGCGAAGATGTCCGAGATGTGACCACAGAAGTCCTGAAACTGTGGAATAGCCAGTTGCTTTGTCAGAACCTGTTCTACCAGGGTGGGCGAAATTTCAAGCAGGCTTTCGAACTGACTTTCGGTTAGTTCGGGCGGGGCCTTTTTGAGGGCGGCGAAGAACTTGGAGAGTCGCTTGTCGTCATGGAGGATACCGCTCTCCTCAAAGGCCAGTAAGAGGGTTTGGGACGATACCACCGGTGGTGTGGCATCTCCGTTTTTCCGGCAATAGGCACGAAAGAGATTTCTGGACATAGAGATTTATTCCTGGTGGATGATGCCCAGACTGATTCCCACATTGGCCTTGAAAATATGGCAAATTCCCAGGGGCGAAATCAGGGTTTCCTTTTCAACCAGTCCACGCTCGGACAACTCCTGCCTGGCCTTGTCCAGATCGGTGACGGCAAAAATGGGAAGCAGCCTGGGCAGGGTGTCGCTTTCTACCAGTAGAATAATCGGTTCCTGGGCGAACATTACCGCTCTATACCGTTTGCCGCCGCTGTCCAGTGCCCAGTCTACCTTACCGCCCATGGTGCGGGTGTAGAGATTGAGATCGCTGTCATAACTGGTGGAAGTATGCACCATAAAAATGAGACGCTGAAAGAGCCCGGTATTAGACGAATGGGTATGGCGCACCAGTCTTGTGGCGGTGCTGTCTCCCGGTCTTCTGGGGGCCGGTGCCTGAGGTCTGGGCGGTGCAATTGAACTGGTGGTACCGGTGACGGTATTCTGCGTTTGCGCCACTACCGTCGGTGCGGGCATACCCGAGCCTGATTGTCTGGCGCGGCGCCTTTCCATCCCCAGTTTTAGCATCATTTCCGTGGAGCGTTGTTTGAATTCCATGGCCGACTCGAGGCTGCTCATGGCTTCGATCTCTTTGGAGAGTTTTTGCAGTTCCCCGGCTACTTCCTTTTGATTTTCACCGTGACGGGCTTCCATAGCCATGACGATTATCTTGAAGTTCTTTTCGGCAATCTCGCTGGCTGGATGCTCGAGGGCTTCCAGCGCCAGCCTGAGGGCCTCCGGCGCACTGAGAATGGGATTGGTTTCCTCTGGATTCATTTATCGTCTAGCGCTTGCGTGCCAGCTCCTTCAGTGGATGATCCTGCAAGTATTCTTCGTAAGTGCCGGCAAAGTTTATCAGTTTGCCGTCTTTGAAGGAGAGTATTCTTGTGGCCACATTCGATACCAGGTCGCGGTCATGGGTAACTACAAAGACTGTACCCGGAAACTGTGCCAGACCTTCGGCCAGGGCCGACACGGCCTCCAGGTCGAGGTGGTTGGTGGGTTCGTCGAAGATCAAAACCGGATTCTTGAGCATCATCATACGAGCCATGAGCAGGCGGGCGGCCTCGCCGCCCGAGAGGGCTTCCGTTGCCTTGAGACTGTCGTCTCCCGAGAAGAGCATGCGTCCGAGAATGCCCCGCACGTACTGTTGACCTTCGTCGACCATGAATTGCATGAGCCAATCCAGGGCGGTGAGCCCGGGCTTGATTTCATCGTGGTAGTCTTGCGGATAGTAGCTCCAGCTGGCGGAGTCGGTCCACTTGATGGTGCCTTGATCGGGAGGCAATTCGCCAATCAGGGTGCGCAAGAGCGTAGTCTTGCCGACACCGTTGGCGCCGATGATGGCCACTTTATCGCCCCTGAGAATTTCCAGATCCAGACCTTCGAAAAGGGTGTGGCCATCGAAGCCTTTGCTAACATTTCTGGCGATCAGCACTTCTTTGCCGGAAGGCTTTTCCTGTTCGAAGCGAATGAAAGGTCTTTGAATATTTGACTTCTTCAGTTCCTGGGGAGCCAGGCGGGCCATTTCTTTCTTCCTTGATTGCACCTGGGAAGAGCGCTGTCCGGCCGCAAAACGGGCCACGAATTCCTGTAGCTGGGCGATTTTCTTGGCTTTGTCGCGGTTGGCCGATTCGATGGTTTGCCTGGCCTGTATCTTCTGGCTAACCATATCGTCGTAATTGCCGGTGTAGACGATGATGGTGTCGTAGTCGATGTCGGCGATATGGGTGGTGACTGCATTGAGGAAGTGGCGGTCGTGAGAAATCACGATCAGGGTGCCTTCGTAATTGGCGAGAAATTCCTCCAGCCAGTGAATGGACTCCAGATCCAGGTGGTTGGTGGGCTCGTCCAGAAGCAGTGCCTGAGGTTCGCCGAAGAGTGCCTGGGCCAGGAGTACACGAAACTTATAGTCGGTGGGCAGGGTCTTCATCAGGTCTTCATGCTGCTCATCGGGAATGCCGATGCCCCTGAGAATTTCCGCAGCTTCAAGTTCGGCGCTGTAGCCGTTTTCATCAGCAATGCAGACTTCCAACTCGCCCAGGCGGTTCATGTCCTCTTCCGAAAGATTTTCTTTCTCGCAGAGTTGGTCTCGCTCTTTGAAAGCCTGCCAGAGAATCTCATTGCCCATGACTACAGTGTCTATGATTCTTTCGTTGTCATAGGCAAATTGGTTCTGCTTGAGTACCCCGACTTTCTTGGGTCTGGTGATGGTTCCGGCGTTACTGGGTTCGCTTTCACCGGTGAGTATCTTCATGAAAGTCGATTTGCCTGCCCCGTTGGGACCGGTCAGACCGTAGCGGTTGCCAGGTGTGAATTTGACGGAAACATTGTCGAACAGGGTTCTGGTGCCGAAACCCTTAGAAACTTGGTTGACTGTGATCATTATTGCTCTGGATACTTGCTCTCGGGATACCGTAAAGGGTTATTCTACTAATAAAGGTCGATTAAGACTTTATATCGGCTTAGCCTGCCTCTGTGAAGAGAAAAGGACCCCCATTCGGGAGCCCTTTCCGCAGTTCTAAGCCTGTCTGGTCTGGTTTAGTCAGATTTAGACGAGGGCTTTTTTGGTTTTAACAACCGGGAAGTCGATTTCGGTATCGGCTACGTGGTTGAAGTAGTTGGTGAAGATATTGAGGGCGATGACCGCCACCATTTCAACAACTTCGGTTTCGCTGAAGCCGGCTTCTTTGATGGCTTTAACGTCGGCGTCGGAGACCTGACCACGCTTTTCTACCACTTTCAGGGTGAAGTCAAGAACAGCCTGCGATTTGGCATCGGTGGCTTTGCCGTCCAGGTTGAGGGGAATTTCTTTCTCATCGAGACCGGCTTTTTTGCCGAGCACGGTGTGAGCCGAGGCGCAGTAGTCGCACTCGTTTTTGCCGGCGACTGTGAGGGCTATCTGCTCTCTTACGGTGGCGGGCAATTTGGCTTTAGCCATGGCGCCGCTGAAGCCCATGTAAGCTTCCAAAACTGCCGGTGAATGGGCGAAGGTTTTGAAGACATTGGGAACAGTGCCGAGGGCTTTGTTTACGCCGTCGAGAATTTCTTTTGCTTTCGGTTCTGCTTTGTCGAGATCGAGTGTTGAGATACGAGCCATGGATCCTCCAGGATGTCAGAGAAAAGTACTTGAACCGGTCGGATTGCGTTGAAATGGGCATATGCACCAAGCGTGCATGCCGCCAGCTCAATCGCTCATTTACTGACCGGTTCAATTTTGCTTTATCGATGCATCTTAGGTGCTTGACTGGAAATAGTCAACTACAGTCAGACCTGTTCGGCCTTAGGTTCGCCTTTACGCTTGCCTGCAAGAGCGAGGGTAAATAGATAAAGGGAAAGCATAGATAGTGCCAGAAGTGCTATGGAAAGCATGGTCTGGCTGACCCCCACCCGGGCCAGTACTTGCCCGGCCGCTCCCGGCATGATGATACCACCGATAGCGCCAGTGGCGATGGCTAAGGCCGTCACTTTCGGAACCAATGTAGGGACCGGTGAGAGTTTGGCTGCCTGCGCGATCATCTGGGGATAAACGGGACCGCAACCGAGACCGGCCCCGAAGGTCAGGAGGAGCGCCGGCAGCGCCGAGTCTCTTAGCCCAGCCAGTAAAAATAGCGATACCACCATGACCAGCATGGCCGTTACTGTCACCCGTGCTGCGGAGAAAATTGAGGAAACTTTGATGGAGATAAGTCTTCCTACCGTCAGACCACCGAAGAGAGCCGTTACTGAAAGAGCGGCCAGGCTGGTACTCTTAGTCTGGCAGTTCAGAATGTAGGTGAAAAGCCAGGTCGCAGTGGCAGTCTCAGTTCCTACATATAGAAAAATGACCAGGCAAAGTAGTATCAATGGTAGTGTCAAGATCTTTTCGTTTCGCTCATGGCCGCTCTCTGCTTTCTCGGTTTGTCTTGTTTCTTCTATAGGCAGCTTGAAAAGTCTGAACAGAACCAAAATGCTGAGGGCGGCGGCGAAAGAGAGCAGATAGCGATAACCGTCACCCTTACTGGCTCCGCATAGTTGTACGATTTGCGGTGCGGCCAGGGCACCGAAGCCGTAAAAGATATTGAGTTTGCTGAGTGCGCTGGCGGCTCTCTCTCGAAAGTATGTGAGGATGGAGACATGGGCGGCTATGCCGTTGAGACCGGTGCCGAATCCGAGGATTGTTGCGGCAGTTAGAAGTGCCCAGAGTCCGTACAGTTGCCCGAGGGAAAGCATACCCAGACCCAATAGGATGCTGCCTAAAATCAGTGTTTTGCGACCACTGAGGCGTGCTATCAGCCCCGGCCCGAGCAGTTGAGCCAGGAAGGCGCCGCCGCAAAGGAAGCTTGTTATAAGTCCCACCTGTTCTAGAGGCAAATTCTGCGCAGCGGCAATGGATGGAATCAGCGGACCTAGCCAGCCGCCGTTGAGACCGGCAATCAGCGTCAGATAACCGGAGGCTCTGGCCAGTCCTTCCTGCGAAGCTAGAGTTTTTTCGGCGCTAAAGGGTGGTGTCTCCTGAAAGGCTGCTTCTTTCTCAAGCTCTATGGGGTTTGTTTCGACCGTCTTTGGCAAGGCTGAGACCTGAATGTGAGAAGTTTATTCTTTCATCCAGGGGGCGGCCGGCCGCTCTCACCCTTATCAGTCTTGAGGAAACTTTACCGGCTAGAGGCCCAGATCCTCTGCCACAGGCAATCTTCCCGAACGCACCGCAGCAGCGAATTCTTCATAGTCTTTTTCGGCCTGATCGGCGTAGGCCATAGCAAAGCTGCCGATTGCTTCGTCGAAGGTGCTTTCATCCGAGAGGTAGCCGCTTATGACGGCGGCATCACCGGAGCGGGCATGGGCCCTGGCCAGTACGATGCCCATCACTTCTGCGATTTCCTGCATACGGGGACCATCCCAGAGTTCCGGCTCCAGCTTTATCTTGCCGTCCCTCAGTTGGCGCAGATAGAAATGGCGCCCGTCCGAAAACTTTGTCCAACCAAGGAAGATGTCGCTGGCCGACTGAATAATGCGTTGACCGGCAACTACTCGTTGTCCGTGATTTTCAAACTCGCTCTTGCCGGCATAGGGCTCAAGCACCGAGGCTCTGGCCTCTTTCAGTTGCAGAATAAGAGGTTCGGTATCGGGGGCGAGCATGAGCGCTACGGCACAGCAGGTACCCACCGAGCCGACTCCCACTACTTTGATGGCTACATCCGAGAGCTTATAACGGTCGAAGAGCCGCTGCTTATCATCTTGCAGGCTGCTTCTGTATTGTTGAAAGGCCGCCAGGGTATCTTCTCTGAATTTTTCCGATTCCTCGCCCTTCAGGTGGTAGAGAGCAGGCGGGTTGTCTTTGAAGATATAACGGCCATCGTGAAGCTCGGACATCTTGGGGAAATAGTGCCCCTGTATGGTGCGCTTCATAGACTTTTCGGTCTTAGCCTTGATCTTCCTCTGCAACTCCGGATCGGAGGTCTTCTGGATGACAGCTTCCCAGTCGATGCGGTCGTACCAGATATCGAGAATGCTTTTCTTGGAATATTCCGCCATCTTTTTGCGATAGGCTTTCGCCACAGCTTCGGCGGCGGCCTGGGCGTATTTGTCCTTGAGACCGTTATCCCGCACCCCCAGCACGAAGCTTACGGCCAGGCGTTTCAGGTCCCATTCCCAGGGGGCAGGCAGGGTTTCATCGAAGTCATTCAGGTCGAAGATGATGTTGCGCTCCGGAGTGGCGAAGGCGCCGAAGTTGAGCATATGGCAGTCGCCGCAAGCCTGTACCCGCACGCCTGTGGCGGGTGTCGTGGCCAGGTCGTAGGCCATGATGGCGGCGGTGCCGCGATAGAAGGTGAAAGGCGATATGAGCATGCGACCCCAGCGCAAGGGAGCCAGCTCGGCAATACGTCCTTCATGGGTCTTCTCGATGATGTCCACAGGGCTGGGTCGTCCGTCCGGCTTCAGCCATTTGCTGTGGCTGGCATGGGGGATAGCCTCATGCAGGATCTTGCCCCTGTCCCGTCGGTCGTCCCTGGGGGAGATTGTATTGTCATGGAGGGACGCTGTGGTACCGCTTGCGGCACCGGCTTTCTTTTCTTCACTTCCCGTGTCCAATTTCGCTTCCCTTTCTATTAGATTGACAAGTCACCTCCCCTTTAATTCCCTGTGAACCCGGCTATATACCTTTCGACCCGGCAAAATTTTGCATTCCTCTGTAAGTCTTCCCGGAACGTTATAATCTTAGATATTTGGGTCTAATGATTATTCAGGTTAGCTTTTGAAAGGGGTGTACTCGTGGATGGCGCAGCCGATAGCTCGCCAGGCTCGGTCAAGATCAAGAAGGTCTGTCTGACCTGTAACGCCGAATTTGAAAGCGATATAGACACCTGTCCGGCAGACGGTACAGTGTTGACCTCACTTTCCAGTGATTCCCTGATTGGAACCGTACTGGGCGGACGGTACGAGATTTTGGACACCATTGGTGATGGTGCCATGGGACGCGTCTACCTGGCTCGCCATAAGCTCATGAAGCGTCAGGTGGCTGTGAAGATGATGCATCCCCAGCTCATCTCCGGTAAGTCGGCGCTGAGGCGCTTCCAGAAGGAAGCGGAACTGGCCAGTGCCCTCAACCATCCCAATATTTTGACGGTTTACGATTTCGGGGTAACCGAGACCGGCAGCCCCTATCTGGTCATGGACTACTTGCAGGGCAAAGAATTGCTGCATGTTCTCAAGGACGAAGGGCATCTGCCCCAGAGTCACGGACTTCATGTTTTCAAGCAGGTCTGTGCCGGGCTGGCTCATGCCCACGATAAAGGCGTGGTGCACCGGGATTTGAAACCCAGCAACGTAATGCTTGTCACTCTCGATGGTGACGATTCTTTCGTAAAAATCCTTGATTTCGGTATTGCCAAACAGCTTAATCCATCGGAGAGCAGTATCGACAATTTGACCCGTACCGGCGAAGTCTTCGGTACGCCGCACTATATGAGCCCTGAGCAGTGTCGGGCCCAGGAAGTGGACGGGCGCTCGGACATTTACGCCCTGGGCTGTGTCATGTATCAGACTTTTACCGGGCAGTTACCCATCACCGGTGGTGACTTGATCGAATGTCTTTATAAGCACGTCAACTCCATGCCCGAGCCCTTCCATGTGGTGGCACCGGAACTGCCCCTTTCGGCCGAACTGGAGGCGATTGTCTTCAAAGCTATGGCTAAGAGCCCCGACGAGCGCTTCCAGACTATGCAGGAAATGCGGGCGGCCATGGAAGTATTGGAGCCGGGTGGATACACAGGCACTTATTCGAAGGTGGATCTGCCGGCGGTGAAAGTGGAGGCGGCAAGCCGGACTGTGCCACCGAGCGGTGGTACTGCCAGTAGTGGCGATGCCGTCGAGTCCGTACTTTCCATCACCCATTCTGGGGAAGAAACGGTAGCTGAAAATAAGTTGGCTCAGGATGTGCCCACTGTCAGCGAAGTATTGCCCGCACCGGTGCCGGTTAAAGCAGCGCAGTCTCAGACTGCTGTTCGCAGAGCCGTCGATTTAGAGTGGCAGAAGCGCATTGTCGTTGCCGTACCTGTTGTGGCAATTGCCATCGTTCTGTTTTTCTATCTTATTAAGTTTGCAGACTCAGCCGGCAGTGGCGAAGCCAAAAAGAAAATCGCTGCCTTACAAGAGCAGGCCGCTAAAGACTATGACAGCGGTAAGTATGCTCAAGCCAAAAAGAGCATAAGAAGTGCTTTCAAGCTGGAAGACGACAATAACTTGCCTAGGGACTATCGCAGTCGCTATTTGCTCGGGCAGATTCAGTATGCCCAGGGTGATTACGATGATGCCGAGGCCAATATGGAGCTTTCTTACAACGCTATCAAGGCCGGTAAACCGGGCTCACTGGAGTTGGCGGCTGTGGCAATTCCCCTCGGTAGAGCGAGGGCAGCTTTGAAAGATTATGAAGGTGCCGCAACCGTGCTTCAGGAAGGTTACGACATACGATTGCAGAAACTCAAGCCCGGAGACAAGCTTATAGGCGAGGCCCTCACCGGTCTGGGTGACTTAAACATGCGTCGGGGACGTTTGAAAGAAGCCCTCAATCAACTGCGGGACGCCCTCAAAATTGCCGAAGCCACCTCCGGTGAGAAAAGTCTGGAAGTAGCACTGGCGCAAAATAATCTGGCCCAGGCCTATCAGCTATCTGGGGACTATCCCATTGCTGAAGACCTCTATAAGAAGGCGCTTTCAGTGCGGCGGCAGCAAGGTAGCGGTGCCGCTCCCCTGGTAGCCGATAGTCTGCAATGCCTTGGTACCCTCTACATCAGCACCGGTAAAATGAGCGATGCCCTGCTTTCCTATAAAGAAGCCCTGGAGATAGGACGCAAGTTCATGGAACCGTCCGATCCTCGTTATGTCAGTCTGCAACAAAAGTATGGGGAACTTCTGGCCCGGTCCGTGAAGGGCCGTTGATCATCATTTGTGACTTTTTTTGCTCCGGTTTATTTTTGCTCTTAGAGTTTCGTCAATCAGCTCGGAGAGTGTAAGCTCTTTGCTCTCAGCCAGTCGGCGCAGTTCCGCTATTTCCTCGCGGCTCAATTTAAGAATTAGAGCCAGGCTTTTCTGTGCTTTCAAATCTTCGGTAAAGACCATCTGTCCGGCCTTCATGTCGGCTGCCGTGCATCGACCTACGGCTAGTGAGGCTGAAGTTATGGCGTCGGCCGAAATTTTGTCTATGGGGATGAATTTTTCTTCCACGTCGCCTGCGCCTATTTCAACATTTGCTTTGAGGTCTCTTTTGAAATAGACCACAACGCCCTTGTCGTTTTTGCTGTCTTCGGCTTTGACGCGGGCGCAGAACGCGAGGATGCAAGCCAGAGCGAGTACTGCTGCCAGTGTTTTGTGCTTCATTTCTCACTCCCTTTCTTCTTGCCGTTTGACTTTTGCCGGGGCTCTGCATTTTTGGAGGAGAGCAAGTCTGTTTTAAGCAACTGTACAGTGTATTCTTCCAGTGTCTTGTGTTCGGCGGCGGCCAGTTTTTCAACTTGCCTGGCCAGCTTTTCGGAAATTTCTACTTTGATTTGTGGTTCCGAGAGGTCTTCCAGATCCTCAGCCTTCAATATCTCGCCCATCATGACGGCTCGTTTGGCACACTTAAGGTCGATTTGCTCAAGAGAGGTGAGGGCCCCTTGCGGCGGCTTGACTATATGCAGGGCTTTCAATTCCACATCTTCTTCCGTAACCGGGTCACCTTTGTTCAGATCGCTTGTAGCGTAAACTATATTTACTGCCGGTGCCTTCGGGTCTTCTTGTAGACCGCAGCCAACCATTGTAAAGCTGCTGCACAAGAGCGTGAATGCCGCTAGTGATGTTAGTAAGCAGTGCGATTTTTCTTTCATATCCTCGCTCTTTTTAAGCTTGCTTTGGATGGAGATGGATGCGTTTTAACCGCTGCAAATCATAGCAGCATTTTTCGAGGCAAACTTCAGAATTGCGCCAGCCTATTTTTTCTTCCTGGCAGGCGGCGACTTCACGGCCGGGGCGGCTTTCGCCTCGCCTTGCGGTGATACGGATACGGAGAGAATCGGTGCCGGTCCCTGCCATCCGCCGGCAAAGTAGAGCGGAGTCTGGGTCTGGTTCCTGTCTTGCAGAACTTCTCTGGCTACCTCTTCCCTCATAGTCTGATAAGCAGTAGCCAGATCGACCCTTCCCTGCTTTTGCTTGAGTGCTTCGATGAGGCGGCGGGTGAAGACACTGTTGGGATAAACTTTAGACTCCCAGGAAACCTGCTCCGGGGCACTGGAGCAGATAATCGCCTGGCCTGAGCCGGCGTCCAGTTTATTTATATTGAAAGAGTTTTCGCGCTTGAGCCCCTTGGCGCCCCGGGAGGCGGCGCCGCTGTGGCAGACATCGAGGACCAGTACTACTCTTCCGGCATGCACCTGTTCTTTGATCATCTGGGAAAGCCATTGCATGGGAATGCCGGTAGAGAGTAAGGCCGAAGGGGAAGTGTCGTGTGCCACCAGGAAATTTACGCCATCGGCGCTTTCCAGCGAGGTGGAGCCATGGCTGGAAATATAGATGACGACCAGATCGTCAACCCCGGCTCGTTTGCCTAACCAGGCTTCTCCCAGTTGGCGGATGATATTTTCTCTGGTGGCGTCCTTGTCGGTCAAAACTTTGACGTTCTGGGCCGGAAAACGAGCATCCTTAACCAGATAATTGGCAAAATCGATGGCGTCTTTGGCGGCGTAACGCAGGTTGATGTCGGCATCGGCAAAGTTGCTTATGCCTATTACCAGAGCCCACTTGTTTCTCACCGCCCGCTCCGGCAAGTTGCTTGCGGTGCCGGCTGGTTTTTGTGCCACTACCTGTAGTTGGGGGCTGGCGACCAGTATTTCATCAATTTCTTTGCTCAGTGCGCTAATCTCGGCGCTTTCACCCCGACCGAGCTTTTCTACCAGCTGTCTGGTTCGCGTCAGGGCCGGCAAAAGTTGAGCTTTGCTTGTTGCCAGTTCTCTTCTGACGGTGAGAGCTTTTCTGGCTAAGTCGAGGGCTTTTTCGTATTGCTTTTCTTCCTGGTAAAAGTCGGAGGCGGCGCTGTAAGCCTTTAAGAGCGCCGGCTTGTTTTTATCCTTTGCTGCTTCCATAGAGGTTATGGCCAGTTGAAAGTTTTGTTCGGCTGCCTTTCTTTCGCCCCGGGCGCTCTCCAGTTGAGCTAGAAGCAGTCTGGTTTCGGACTTCTCCATACACAGGCTCTCCAGTTCGAAGGTGGTGCTGGCCTGATTTAAGAGTGTCTGCGCTTCTTTGAGTTTTTCGCCGTTGTTTTCGTCGATAAGAAGCGCGGCCAGGTCTTTTCTTGCCTGAGCGGTGCGAATCGAGTTTTCACCCATGGCTTCTAGAAAAATAGATAGGGCTTTGCGGCTGTATTCTTCCGCCTGATCGTATTTGCCCTGGCTTTGCAGGAGCCTGGCCATTCTGGTGTAGTCGCCGCCCAGGTTGGTATGTTTTTCTCCCAGCAAACCCTTGTGAATTTCAATGGCCTTATTTAAGAGTGCTTCCGCTTCTTCGTAGCGGTCTTGTTCGGTGGCCACTCTGGCCAGGTTGGCGTAGCAGCTAGCCACATTGTTGCTGTTTTCGCCCATGTCCGCTGCAAGAGTGTTGAGGGATTCTTTCAAGAGATTGTTGGCTTCGTCGTACTTGCCCATGGCAACTAATGTCAGGGCTAAATTGGTTTTGGTGAAGGCTTCCGAGGATCTGCTTTTTTCTTTGACGGCGTAATCGAGAGCTTCCGTCAGGGTGGCCTTGGCCTCTTCCAGTCGCCCCTGCATTTTGTATGCGCATCCTAGAGAGTCGTAGATACCTGTTAGAGAAATGTATCTTTTGAGGTTTGTTTTCTCTCTTGTGGCCAGAGCCGCTTTCAGTACGGTTTCTGCTTCTTGCGGTTTGGACATCTCCAGATAGAGTGTACCGAGAGCAAAGAGTACGGTACTCTGACAGAGCAAGTTTATGGGACTATTGCCGCTGAAGGCCTGCAAAGATTCCTTATACAGTTTTTCCGATTCTTGAAACTTGTCCTGATTTCGATAGACCGTGCCCAGCATGAGAGTGGGCTCGTACATATAAATTTTGTTTTCGTCGGCCTTTTTGGAGTGGGGCTTTTGTTTCTGGCGCAAGGCTAGAAACTGTTGCAAATAATCTTCCGCTTTTTGCAGCTTACCGAGGCGACAGTAGACCGTGCCCAGCTCCTTGTATAAATTTGCCCGGGCCTCGCTATCGTTTGAGAGATGTTCGCTATTAGCAAGAGCGAGTTCGAACTGTTTCTCGGCCTGTTGATAGCGACCTTCCTTCAATTGCTTCTGTCCGCTTTCGAAGAAGGTGGTAAATAGCGGTTCCGCCGCCTGGGCAGCGGTTAGAGAGGAGAGCAGGCTCAGCGCCAGTAGTTTTGTTTTTAGCATCTCTCCCTCAGTTTCTCCATGAGTTTTAAGCCCTGCCAGGCCGCCCGGGCCGGCACCGGCGGTGGTGCACCGTCCAATATGGCCAGGCGCATGGTCTGATAGTAAGTCAGCCAGTTGCCCGCCACCGTCTCCACCTTATGTTTCTCCCCGCCGTCCGTAAGTAGGCTGCCCCAATCAGAGGCAGGCTCTTGCCCAAAGTGAGGCGCAAGAGGTGATACGCCCGCTTTCAACATATCTTCCTGGGGACAGCCCTTTTCTTTGATGAAGGCTCCTGTGGAACCGCTCAAAGTAAAGCGCGGTCCCGGGCTGAGGCAAGCCATGGAGGCGTAGAGATGCACTTGCAGTTTGGTTTCCTTATAATCGAGGGCCAGGAAGAGATCATCTTCGACGCCCAGACCGCGCCTCTCTTGCAATTTGCCGTAAATATCGTCGGGGGGTCCGAAGAGGGCTATGGCCTGGTCGATCAAATGGCTGCCCAGATCGTAGAGTACGCCGCCGCCCTCGCTGGCGGAAGTCGTCTCTCTCCAGCCGCCCGGCTTTGGTCTAGCCCGGAAGCGTTCGATTCTTGATTCGAGGCGAAAGGGCGTACCGACCAGGTTTTCTTCAAGCACTTTCCGAAGTGTGAGAAAGTCCGAGTCGAATCTCCGGTTATGGTAGGGAGAAATTATTTTGCCGCTGGCCTGGGCTTGCGCAATTAGATCTTCGGCCTGAGCGGCCGTGAGACAGAAGGGCTTATCCACTACTACATGCAGACCGGCTTCCAGGCAGCTTCTTGCCTGGCTGTGGTGCATATGGTTTGGCGTCGTAATTACGGCCAGTTGAAACTGTTCCCGGTCTTGCAGCATGGCTTCCATGCCGTCATAGACTTTGGTTCCCGGATAGGTGCGGGCGATAGCCTCCTGCCTTTCCTTGTTGCTTGTCACCACGGCCGCAAGCTTCATTCCCTGGCAGGCATTTATGAAAGGGGCATGAAAAATGGAGCCTCCGGTGCCGTAACCAATTAGGACCACAGGCAAGATTTTTTCCATTGAACTTTTGTGGTGCATTTTCCGTTACTTAGTTACAAGGTTCGAGCCGGATCATTTTCGGTCGGCGAGCTTGAGCACGATTTTCCACTCGCTCTCGCTTACCGGCTGCACCGACAGACGACTTCCTTTTTGTAATAGAGCCATTTTGGCTAGTCCGGCTTCGGCTCTCAACAGGTTCAAATCAAGGGGGGTCTTGAATGTTTGCACATGCTTTATGTCCACCATATACCAGGTGGGCTCAGACTTCTTACTTTTGGGATCGTAGTGAGGATCTTCCGGATCGAAGGCGGTGTGGTCGGGGTAACCTGCTTTTACCACCTCTGCAATGCCCACTATGGCCGAGGGCTCGCAGTTGCTGTGATAAAAGAGCACAAGGTCTCCTGGTTTGATTTCGTCTCTGAGAAAGTTTCTGGCCTGGTAGTTGCGCACGCCGTCCCAGTAAGTGGTCTTGTCTTTGGCATTTTCCAGATCTGTTATGGAAAAGACCGTGGGCTCCGATTTCATGAGCCAGTAACGACGCTTCCCGTCAGGCTGCTTCTTGACTACCATTAAACCTCTCAAATTATCATTTGCCGATGGCGTTAGTTTAGAAGAGGTATCCATTTAAGGTGTCCCGGCTCAAGTACCTGTAAACTTTTTTACGCTTAAGTTACGCTTAATTTGCGCTTAAATTGTTACTCACCGGGAGATATTGGCAATGAAACATGCCCGAGTACTGGTCGCCGAGTTTATCGGTTCCGCCTTTTTGCTTATGGTGGTGGTGGGCTCCGGTATCCTCGCCGACAGGCTGAACGGCGGTGCCAATCTGGCCCTTTCGGTGCTCTGTGTGGCCTTTGCCACCGGCGGCGTGCTTTATGCCCTGATTACTTCTCTGGGTGGGGTTTCGGCTCACTTCAATCCGGCCGTCACCCTTGTCTCCGCCTTTCGGCGTGAACTATCCTGGTCTCTGGTTTTGCCTTACATAGTTGCTCAGATTCTTGGGGCCTGTCTGGGCGTGGTCATGGCCAATTTGATGTTTGATCTGCCGGCAGTCACTGTTTCTCAAACAGCAAGACATGCAAGTGGGCAGTATCTGGGAGAGTTCATCGCCATTTTCGGACTTCTGGGTACCATCTTCGGTACGGCCAGGCATCGCCCTGAAGCCGTTCCGGCTGCTGTGGCCGCCTATGTGGCGGGAGCTATCTATTTCACTTCTTCCACATGTTTTGCCAATCCGGCTGTCACCATTGCCCGCACCCTTACCGGCACTCTCACCGGCATCTGTCCGGCTGACGTAGCGGCCTATGTGGTCTTTCAGTTACTGGGGGCGCTTTCGGCTATGGTGATCTTCGGCTGGCTCTTCAAGGCTGAAGACGGCGAAATCGAGAAGATTCGCCGGGAACTCTCGGAAGAGGAGCTGCGGTTGCGCCTCGAGCGCGATTACAAACTGCACAATCTTTAGGGTTTCGCCTATTTGATGTTTAAAGTGCGGATCCGTTTATAGATCTCATCGGCTTCTTTTTGCTTGCCGTCTTTGTAGAGCAGCTTGGCTTGATTTTCTAAGGCCAGGGCAGTTTCTTTAGTAGGTGACATTTTCATGTCCACTACCTTTTGAAAGGAAGCATCTGCTTTCGCTCTGTCGCCCCGAGCCAGATATAGCTCTCCCATGCCCAATAGAACTGAAGCTTCTTCCCTACTTTCTTCGGGCTTGGCTTTCTTTGCCAGTGCAAGGGCCCTTTGATAGGTCTCTTCCGCCTTAGCAAAATCACCGGCTTCTTTGTACTCATTAGCCAGGAAACGCACGCTTTCAAAGAGTTTGAAATTATCCTTGCCCAGAACCTTTTCGGCTTTGCTGATGCGGTCGATCATGATCTTGATGGCGTTTTCATGATACTTCTTGTGCACGGCAATTTTGCGCTCGGCCACCGAGCGACCCCTGCTTCCACCCACCGGAGAGACTGATACATCGCCCTTACCGGCGGTATCAAAGTGGGCAATTACGTCGAAGGCGCGGTCATTGAATTTCTGAAAGGGTACGGCTCCGTCGATGGCGTTTATGGCGCAGTTATCCAGCCCTTTGTCGCCCGATGATCCGAAGACCACCGGGGCAGCGTAACCGCCGTCGGGCAGGAGTCTGAATTGCACGGCCACGGAGGCGTTTTTAGTATAAGTGAGCCTGGCCCAGGAGGTGCGTAGTTTTTCCTCGCAAGAGGTGAGCACTTCTTCCCGGTCGGCTTCGGAGAGGGCAAGAGCAGCATGGCAGAGACCAACAAGACTGAAGGCCGCAAGCAGGGCTGGACCAAGAAGGCTTTTGGGAGATTTACTATTTGAGGGGATCAATGCGGAGAGCCTTGAGACTGGTTGTGTATTCCAGAGATTCTTTCACGGGCAAAATGTCCGATACCGTATTTTGAATAGTATTACATATGGTATCCAGGGGCAAGTCGTCTCCGTCTTTGCCGAAGGGCTCTTCTATGTCTTCGGCAATCAACTCCAGTCCAATAAGGAAGTAGGAGCCGATGAGAATGAGAGGCAGGCTCCAGAGCAGGGAGAATTCGGGCAGCACATACCAGGGCAGGGCGATTAAGTTGATGGCGATACCCTGGCGCATAAAGGCTCGGTAGGAAAGGGCCAGGGGGCTATTCTTGATTCTTTCGCAGGCGCCGCAGATATCCATGAAGGCCCGCATGTGCGGGTCTAATTGCAGTCTGGCAAAGCCGTCCAGGCGCTCATTGTTTTGCCATTCGTAGACGATATTGAACATCTTGTTGGCCACGAAGACCGGCACATTTACAGGACCTTCCGTAGGCAGATCTTGCAGTCCAGGCAGCCGCCGGCTTGGCTTGGTGCCGCGCAGGTGATGCTTGAGGGAATAGGCGAAGGTAATCACCAGTTCGCCCAATTTGACTTTCTCAATGTTGGGCAGACCATGCAAATGCGCCACCTTGAGGCAGAGGTTGCGGGAATCGTTGACCAGTTGCCCCCAGAGCTTGCGCCCTTCCCACCATCTTTCATAGGCGGTATTGGTACGGAAGACCAAGAGCAAGCCCAGGACGGCACTGCTGAAAGCGGCAGCCCCTGCTTCTTTCATAACCCTGCTGTTGAAACTCTTGTCGGTGAACCATTCTACGAAGATGCAGTAGACGCTCATGATGGCCAGGTATACCCAGACGCGGCTGGCCACAGGGATTTGATGAAAGCGGGTAAAAGGATGCACCCAGAGCCCGATGGCCCGGCGCAGCGAGGTCTTGCTCATATTCTGATGCAAGACGTGACCGGCGCCGGTGGCTATACCGTCCAGTCCGGTGAAAGTACTTTCTGCCTGGTCTTCTTCGTTCGTTGCCATTTTCTTCGCTACCCTGGGAAATATTCTCCGATATCGGCTGTTTTTAAAAAAGGTGATCTTGCTCACATTGTAAAGTTGTCGGGTTCCTGCGGCACAATCAGGGCACGCTGACGATTTTCTTCAGTTCCCGCGCGAGTGTAGTGTAGGAGGCTCTGCCGATGATGGTGTTGGAGGTAGAGCCGTCCCGGTTCAGAAAGACAAAAGAGGGAATTGGGCCGGTGTTGAAGTACTTGACCAGCCCTTCATTAGCCTGGTCGTCCACATCTAAGGAGAGCACCTTAAGGTTCTCCCCATAATTTTTGTAGACATCTTTGATAATGCCGTCGATGCCCTGGCATTCCACGCACCAGGGAGCCTGGAAGATGACCACGGTGGGTTTGCCTTCCGTCAGTTGCTGTCTGTTCACTGCCACTGTCGTACCGCTTGCGGCGCCGCGGCTGCCCAGCACATAGTTTTCATTACGTCTGGGGGCGGGATTCACTTTCATGAGGGCCTGGGCAAGTGCCTTTTCCTCCCGGGCCCGGCTGTTGTCGCCCAGATGGGCCAGGCAGAGAGCAAACCAGTAATGGGCGTCGCTATTGAGCGGCTCGGCGGAAACGATGGCCTCGAAAAGCTTGCGGGCCTCTTGAAACTTGCTATTGCGCATTGACCTCAAGGCCAGGGTCATTTCCTTCTCCATGGGATCGGCATCCCCACTTGCCTCGGCTGACTGCTCCCTCTCCACTAGAGCCACGGGCGGCATGGGAGCACTGGGAGCGGCAGGCGTTTGCTCCTCTATCTGTTTTACTAAGCGGGAGTCATCGGGCGGACGGCTTTCCAGCACTGCCTTTTGAGCTTTGAGCCAGCCTGTAATCATGTTTCCCACGGTCTGGTCGAAGACCTTGCTGTGGGTATCCTGGATCTCGAGAATGAGATGCTCGCTGGGAAGTGATATGAAAATTTTGTTGGGGCATTTGATCCTGGTGAATAGATCGTAGGAACCTTGCGGTTTCACCAGTTTGTCCTGGGTACCTTGCAACATCAAAAGCGGTGAGACCACTTTCTTTGCCGCTTCATGATTTTCATTCATGAAACGCTGAAATTGAATTAGTTCGTGCGGCGACAGGTCGAAGCGGCTCAAAGGGTCGCACTGCCACTCAGCCTTGAGGGCTTCATTGTGAGTAGCCTGGTCAACTATGGAAGCGCCGGCCGAAGAGGGTTTATTCGGACCTTTGAGGAAGGAGAGAGCTACTTTCAGATCGGTGCGGCCGGCTTGAAACCTTTCCGAGGCAGGCACGGAAGAGATTACTCCGTCAATCAATTCCGGATAAAGTGAGGCCGCTCTCAGAGCGATGGCGCCGCCCATGGATTCGCCCACCAGGAAGACGGGAACACCTTTATTTGCCGCTCTTACGGCATTCAAAGCTACTCTTACATCTTCCAGGCAACTGGCGAAATCCACCTGTTCATGACCGGCCGAGCGGGCCCAGGAGCCGAATCCGCGCACGTCCAGGGCATAACAAGTGATGCCATTCTCGGTCATAGCCTGGGCGAAGGCATTATATGTGGTGGCATCAAGACCGAGTCCGTGGATGCAGAGAAAGACCGCTTCCGCCCGGCCGGTCTTGCTCACCCAGCTCATGCAGGGGGCGTAATGTGTTTCGCTGCCGCTCTTTTTCTCGGAGGCGCGGGCCGGTGTTCCCTGTTGCCAGCCCGGGCCGGCTGAGAGCAGTAGTGCAAGGCTTACATTCAGGAGTTTCTTCATGGTTTAGCGCGGTACCGATTTTTCCAGTCTGTCGATTATGCCTTGCAGGCAAAGCTCCGAGTCCGCCCGGCTCTCAATGATCAAGGCTTCTTCTTCCCCGGGCTCCTGTAAAGTGTCGAATTGACTGCTAAGTAAGGCTGGATTAAAGAAATGGTCCTTGCGTCCGGCCAGCCGCTTTGTCGCTTCTTCCAGGGACAACTGCAGATAAAGAAAGCGTACCGCCTCAAGCCCCGAGCTTAACTGTTTTCGATAATTTTTCTTAAGGCAGGAACAGGCCAGAACCAGACCCCGTTCATCTCTTTGATAGCTGAGCAGAAGCTTATTCAGCTCTTGCAGCCAGGGTAGGCGGTCTGCATCGCTGAGAGCGATGGCGGCAGCCATTTTCTCTTTGTTGGCCAGGCTGTGGTAATCATCACCGTCGGCGAAATCTATGCCTAGTCTCTGCGCAAGAGCCCTCCCTATTGTGGTTTTCCCGGAGCCGGAAACCCCCATTATTACCAGCAGCATTGCAAATGTTTTCATAGGAAGTTTATTCCCTGGCTTTCTGTTAATCTAAATAGTCAAGTTCCAGATAGATGCCAGAGGCTTACGTTGACCACCAGCACCCGCTCGTTTTTTTCCGATTTTGACGCTCATCTTTTCTCAGAGGGCAGCCATTATCGTATTTACCAGAAACTCGGCGCCCATCAAATTGTGATGGACGGCAAGAAGGGCACCCATTTTGCCGTCTGGGCCCCCAATGCCGAGGCAGTTGCCGTAATAGGCGACTTTAATGACTGGAATGCCGCCAAATGCCCCATGCAGATGCAGGGCTCTACCGGTGTCTGGACCTGCTTCGTGCCCGGTGTGAAGGAAGGCGCCCTCTATAAGTATTATGTGGTCGGCAAACACGGTGTGAGAGCTGAAAAGACCGACCCGGTCGGCTTTTTCGCCGAGACCAGACCGCGCACGGCCTCCTGCGTCTTCGACCTCGATACCTATCAGTGGCAAGACCAGAAATGGCTTGAGAAGCGCGAGAAAACCAATCACCTGGAAGCCCCGGTCTCCATCTACGAACTGCACCTGGGCTCCTGGATGCGGGTTTTTGATCCCGACGGCGTTGAACGGCAGGACCGCTTCCTCACCTATAGAGAACTGGCTGATAAACTAATTCCCTACGTTCAGGAACTGGGCTTTACCCATGTGGAGATGTTGCCTCTCTCGGAGCATCCCCTGGATCGTTCCTGGGGTTATCAGACTACGGGCTATTTTGCCGCCACCAGTCGCTTCGGTACCCCCGCCGACCTCATGTACTTGATCGATAAGCTACACCAGGCCGGCATCGGTGTGATTATGGACTGGGTTCCGGCGCATTTTCCCAGGGATGGTCATGCCCTCGGTCTTTTTGACGGCACTCATTTGTACGAGCATGCCGATCCCCGCCAGGGCGAGCACCGGGAATGGGGCACCTATGTCTTCAACTACGGTCGCTATGAAGTAAGCAACTTCCTGCTCAGCAATGCCATGTTCTGGTTCGACAAGTATCATATCGACGGCTTGCGCACCGATGCCGTTGCTTCCATGCTCTATCTCGACTATGCCAGGGAAGGCGGCGACTGGCTGCCCAACCAGTATGGCGGTCGGGAAAACGTTGAGGCCATTGATTTCTTGCGCCGCCTCAATGAGAAGGTTTATTTAGAGTATCCTTCCGTGATGATGATTGCCGAGGAATCTACAGCCTGGCCCCAGGTGACCAGACCTACCTATCTGGGCGGTCTGGGCTTTGGTCTCAAATGGGACATGGGCTGGATGAACGATACCCTCAAGTATTTCCAGCTTGATCCGGTCTATCGCAAGTTCCACCACGATAAACTGACATTCCGCGCCATTTACAGCAGTTCCGAGAATTTCATTCTGCCTCTCAGTCACGATGAAGTGGTGCATTACAAGCGCTCCCTGCTTTCCAAAATGCCCGGAGATATGTGGCAGCAGTTTGCCAACCTGCGTCTCTTGCTGGGGTATCAGTACACCACTCCCGGTAAAAAGCTCTTGTTCATGGGCGGTGAATTCGGTCAGTGGATCGAATGGAATGAGGATCAGAGCATCGACTGGCATTTGACTCAGTATGCTTCCCACCAGGGCATGCAGCGCTTTACCGCCGATCTCAACAAACTCTATCGCGACGAACCGGCTCTTTATGAGCTGGATTGCCACGGTCATGGTTTTGAATGGGTGGACTGCCAGGACGCCGAGCAGAGTATCCTCACCTATTTGCGTAAAGATAAGCATGGTAAGTCGGTGCTTGTCGCTCTCAATTTCACCCCCGTGCCCCGTCATAACTATCGGGTGGGCGTGCCGGAGGGCGGCTACTGGAAAGAACTGCTCAATTCCGACGCCGGCATTTACGGCGGCAGCAATATGGGTAATAACGGCGGGCTTTATGCCGACCAGTACTGGCACCACGGGCGCCATGAATCGCTCAATCTGACCCTGCCGCCTCTGGCCATGGTTATTTTGAAAGCCCAGTAAGCAGCGGTTTCGACTTAATTGGTCTCTTTATCGGAGAGCTCGAAAAGTGCGATGCTGTGCGCTTCCAGCTTGAAGTTGGATTGCAAAGGCCAGCAACTGCTGCTCAGTTTGCCGGAAGTCTCGAAGTGCAATTTCCAGGTTTTGTCCGTGCGTCGTGGCGCAAACATGCGCCAGTAATTGGAGACCTGGTTGGGCGGCAAACAATAATTTAGATCTTCGCCGTTGGCATTGCAGAGCATTAAGAGGGTGGTACCGAGGATGGGGC